>JBGSNR010000068.1:0-54834 GCA_041739545.1 Pirellulaceae bacterium
TTTGGCCGTGTCCATTTTGTCAGTGGACACTTCCCTAAAAGACAATATTCGTGGCAAACGCTACCGCGCCTGCCTCTCCACCGACGCGTTGGAAGGCATACTCCGCAGTTTCACCGGGAATTAAGATGCGATTGCCGTGACCTGGGAAACCGTTCGCAAGCGGATTGACGCCCGCAAAATTCAAGCGAAGATGCTCCATTCAAAATCGTGGTTAGTCCATCGAAACGATCTTCCGCGCTGAATACAACCCCGGAGTAAGTCCGAGTTTCCTCGATAATGTCCGACGCGCCCGTTTTGTCTCTCGACAGAGGCGAATCGAGTGCCATCATGCGGACATGAGCACCACAAAGCACCCCACCGAATCGGAACGCTTGGCCCTGCCTGCCGCTGAATTGGCCAAGCAATTAGGTATCTCTGAGCGGCATCTATGGTCCATGCACGCAGACGGCCGGCTGGGGCCTGAGCCGTTCGCCTGGGGACGCGCCAAACGCTGGTCCCTCGATGAAGTCCGCCGCTGGCTTGCCGCCGGAGCACCGCTTCGTTCTCAGTGGCAGTCCATGAAGTAGGCAACGACACTTCCCCACCGCGGCCAACGGTGGGAGCGAAGGTAGGACCAATGTCAAACGCTGTTCTCGATGCTGCCCTGCAATATGCCGATCTGGGATTCTCCATCGTGCCTATGGTGCGAGGAGAGAAACGCCCGAAATTGCGATCCTGGGAGAAGTACCAATCTGAGCCGGCCGACCATGCCACGCTGAAACGATGGTTTCGCAACGGGGACGCAAACCTGGCTATCGTCCTGGGAAATGTTTCCGGCGGAATTATCTGCCGAGACTTCGACGAAATGAAAGCCTATGAGCAATGGGCAGGCGAACATCCCCAGCTTGCCGCGGCACTGCCAACGGTTCGGACCCACCGCGGCCGGCATGTTTACGCTCGCACCGATGTTGATGCACTTCATCAACGAACCGGCCGCACGATCTGCAATTTGGGGCACGGAGAACTGCGAGCCGGCGGGTTGTGCGTCCTGCCCCCTTCAATTCATCCGGCCGGCACCGTCTATCGGTGGCTGGTCCCTCTCGAAGGTCCGCTGCCGATGGTAGATGTCTGGGACGCCGGCTTCTTTCCAGCGTGCAACATAGAGGGCATAGAGCGCAGAGAGGACGTAGAACACCGAGAGAACCCAGAACACCGAGAAACAGAGATTACCCAGAAACCGAGGACGTTAAAGAAGTCTGTTATTGTCAGCATCGAACCGAAAGATTTCTCCGTCGATGTCCGCCAAGAAATCAACGAAGCAATCAACAAAACTTTGCCGACCGGAAAGGCGCAACGCCATCGGCTAACCTTCGATCTATGCCGAGCCTTGAAAGCAATTCCCTCGATTGCAGACGCGCATCCGATGCAACTAATGAACATCGTGCGGGCATGGTGGGAGCGGGCGAAGGAACATTCTGCCACACCGTTTGAAGAACACTTCATCGACTTTGCCGAAGGGTGGGGCAAGGTCCAGTATCCACTGGGGAGCGAACCGATGACTCAGATTCTTAATCGGGCAACCGCGGGGACTATTCCCGAAGCTGCCCTGCAATTCGACCAAGAGCCGTTGCGACTGCTGGTAGCGATCTGCCGCGAACTTCAGCGGGCAACGGGGAAGGGGCCTTTCTTCCTCTCTTCGCGCACGGCCGGCAGGCTGTTGGGAGTGGACCACACCACGACGCATCGGTGGCTTAGGGGCCTGACTCACTACGGGATTCTGGAATTAGTGGAAGCCGGCAGCCAGAACCCGAAAGACCGCAAGGCGAGCCGGTTTAGGTATTTGGGGAAACTTGACTAAAAGGAGTGTTCAGAATGGTAGCTAGTTCTGTATTCGCCGATGTATACTTCCGAGGGTATCCCCCAGGAGGTGAAAACATGGCAAGTGCGACTGTCCGAATCCGTCCCGAAACGCATGAGAAGCTGCGCATGCTGGCAGACAAAGCGGGCGAATCCATGCCTGACACGCTAGAGCGGGCAATTGATGCTTTGTATCGGCAGGAGTTCTTGCGCGGTTTGGCGGAAGACTATGGCCGTTTGAAGTCCGACCCGAAGCAATGGGCGGAAGAACTCAAAGAGCGGAAGTTGTGGGACCGAACCCTGGCCGATGGCATGGAGGACAAGTAATTATGGCGCATCCCCTGAGAGGTGAAATTTGGAACGCGAACTTGGCCCCCACCCGCGGCCATGAACAAGATGGTTCGCGTCCCGTGCTGGTTGTTTCCACGGATAACTTCAATGCGAGTCCGGCGGAACTGGTAATCATCGTTCCGCTGACCACGAAGGACAAAAAGATTCGCTCGCACGTTGCCGCCGGCCCAGGTGGAACTTCGGGACTTCGGTCCCGTAGCTTCATCATGGCCGAGCAACCGCGAACGATTTCCAAGGAGCGCCTGACCAAGCGAATCGGCAAAGTAGGCGACGGCATCCTGGCCGATGTCGGATACGTTCTGCGAGTGCTGTTAGAACTCTAAATCAATCGAAGGTAGGAACATCATGGCGAGTATTGCGAAAGACCCAGGTGGCCGGCGGCGCATTCTATTTGTTGGGGCCGATGGAAAGAGGCGAACCGTTCGCCTTGGGAAGGTATCGCAGGAATCGGCGCTAACAGTGAAGGTCCGCATCGAGAGACTAGTTGCGGCACAATTCACCACGGCCGGCTTAGACAACGATACTTCCCGGTGGGTGGAAGAAATCGAACCCATTCTTTACGACCGAATGGCCGCGGTTGGGCTGTTGCCGAAGCGAGCGTACAAAGACGGAATTGCCGTTGCCACCTTCGCGGAACAATTCATCGAGCAACGCTCCGACGTGAAACCACAAACGCTTATCACCTATAGGAACGTTCAACGGAACTTGGCCGACTACTTCGGGAAGACCAAGCTGTTGACGGAGGTAACTGCCATCGAAGCCGACCGCTGGCGCATCTACTTGAAGACCACGGAGAAGCTGTCTCCCAGCACCGTAGGCAAGCGAGTGAGAATTGCCCGCATGATCTTCGGGAACGCCGTCAAGCATAAGTTGCTGCGAGTGAATCCATTCGTAGGCATCAAGGCAACGGACTCCGCCAATCGTGAGCGGATGCACTTTGTAACGCGACAGGATGCCCAGGCTGTTCTCGATGCCTGCCCAGATACCGAATGGCAACTATTGTTCGCCCTGAGCCGCTACGGTGGCCTACGATGCCCGTCTGAGCACTTGGCCTTGAAATGGGCCGATGTCGATTGGGAACGCTCTAGGATTCGCGTCCGAAGCGAGAAGACCGAAGGGCAAGGCAAGGCTTTCCGCTGGGTGCCGATCTTCCCAGAACTTCGTCCCTACCTTGAAGCTGCCGACGAATTGGCCGTGCGAGGTGCCATCTATGTCATCGCTCGCTATCGTGACACGAACTCGAATCTCAGAACGCACCTAAACCGAATCATCGACCGAGCCGGCATCAAGGCTTGGCCCAGGCTGTTCCAAAACCTTCGAGCATCCCGCGGAACTGAACTCGCCAATGAATACCCCGCCCACGTTGCTGCCGACTGGTTGGGGCATTCGGTGAAGGTAGCATCCAAGCATTATTGGCAGACAACCGAAGCCCACTTTGAAAAAGCGGCGCGGAATGCGGCGCAGCAAGCCGGTGAACTAGGGGGAATGGAAGGGCATCCCCAACGGGCGATTGTGAAAAAGGCCGAGAAAACCGTAAATCTCCGAGCGCCAGCAACTTCTAAAGTGGCCCAGGCCGGACTCGAACCGGCACGGAGGTAACCCTCCGAGGGATTTTAAGTCCCTTGCGTCTGCCATTTCGCCACTGGGCCAAGTGAAATTTTCAAAAAACGGTAATCCCCATGTAATCCCCTAGCATCCGATTTTCGGCTATAACAACGGGAAGAGCGGTGCTGTAACACCGCTCATTCCCAACCCTAACTGCTATGAGGAGCAAGTTATGGCCGAGGTTCATGCTACTGCCAGTTATTCTGACCAGCAAGCCGCGAAGTACAAGGCGGACAACGTCAATTTCCCTTTGCGATGGCATCCGCGTGGGGGCTGGTGTAAGAAAATTCGCGGGAGGGTTTACTACTACGGTCGAGTAACCCCAGACGAAGCCCAGGCGAAGTATCAACACGAACGCGTCCATCGGGAGCGTGGTGAAGTACCCCCAGCGTACGAAACAGACGCATTCACGCTGCTTGAGTTGTGTAACGAGTTCTTAGCCGCCAAGAAGACACGTGTCGAGTCCGGTGAACTGGCGCAGACGACTTGGCGCGAATATCGTCGGACCTGCAACAACATGATGGCCCACTTTGGGCAGCGTCGCGCTGTTGGCAGTATCAGCCCTACGGACTTCATCGCGCTTCGTGCAAAACTTGCCGAGGGACGCAAACTTGTTGCGCTGAAAAACGAAGTCAACCGCTGTCGTTGTATTCTCAAGTTCGCGTTCGACGGCGGGCTGATCGACAAACCGATTCGCTACGGCGAAAACTTTCGACGGCCAGACTCTGGAAGCCTTCGCAAGCTCCGCAACAAGACGGGCCGGCAGGACTTCACTGTGGCCGAGCTGCAAGCGATCCTGAATGCTGCTAAGGGGCAACTGCGGGTAATGATACTACTGGGCGTGAATGCCGGGCTGGGCAACATGGATTGCAGCAAGCTTGATGCGTCGATGATCGACATGAAGGGCGGCTGGTTAACCTACCCGAGAAACAAAACGGGAGCGCTACGGCGGGCGAAGCTCTGGAAGGAAACGGTTGAAGCGCTGCGTCCCTTTGTAAACGACCGCACTTCGGGTCGATTGTTTCGGAATCAGCGGAGTAGTGAAAGCAGCCCCTCAGACATTTCGCACGCGTTCGCGGATGTGCTGGAAGCCCTGGACCTGAAGAAGACGGGGCGCAATTTCTACGGGCTGCGACGATCCTTTCGCACTATCGCAGATGAATGTGGGGACGTTCCCGCTATTGACTTAGTAATGGGGCACACCGCGCCGGCAAACGATATGGGTTCGGTTTACCGGCAAACCGTTTCCGATGATCGACTAGCGAAAGTCGCTGAACACGTCCGCAAAGCAGTGTTCGCAAAGCGGGGTGCGAAATGAAGAAGAACCCCCCGAAGAAGAAGCCGGCGAAACAAGAGCCAGCTGCCGACAGCATCGTTAACGCCGATCGCGACTTGAAACTGGGCGAGTGGTGGGAATCGGACGAAAGCGGTTTTTCGGCTGGTACCAGCAATGCCACGAATGATGAAAGAGCTATTTCGTACTGGATGTTTTACCCGTCGATGACGGACCTGGAGTTTGTTAGTACCTCGCTCGATATCGTCCATCACGAAGCTACCCGGTACTTGATGAAGCGCGCCGTAGAATTCGGGCTGAACGATGGGCCACTGTGGCCAGCCATGCTGCTTTGCGAACGGCTAGTCGCCCGCAACGTGGGCCAGAAGGGGCCTTTGCTTGGATCATGGCCGGAGTGCTTTCGGGATTCGGATCTAAGCGACGTTGAGCGTGCCACGATGGATGCCGGCGACGCTGTTTTTATGCAACTCGTCGTGCGGTTGAACATCGAACTTCCCGTAGCTTCGCCGCAGTTATTTACGAAGGACGATCTGCGGCAAATGACAGGGCTGGGAGATACGGCGCTAACGATGCACACGAAAGCAGCCGGCGTTTCAGTTCCGCGAAAGGGAGGGAAGAACCATCGCTATCTAGAAGCCGATGTTCGACGAATTCTAGAACAAGTAATCAATAATTCTCAAGACTCAAGCGCGCGAAATAGGTGCAAGGCTGGATTGCAGTCTATTGGGAAAATCACTTCTTAATCGCGTTTTGCTCGCTTTGCTAACTTCTTGTTCCCGCCGGGGTGGATGACTCTTGGCGGGAATTTTTTTGCGCTCATGATTCGATTCATGAGTACCGCACAAGCACGAGAAAAATTCGATTCGCTCAAGTCTGCTGCATCGCAACTTGGAGTGCCGGCAGCGTGGCTTAAGGCCGAAGCGGCAGCCTGCCGGGTGCCATGTCTTCGAGTCGGGCGGCGAATGCTCTTTGACGTTGAGCAGACGCGCCGGGCACTGCTTGAGAAAGCCGAGGTGACCAGGTGACTACCTACACCCCGTCGCAAGCAGCCACCGCGCTACGCGTCAGCCGCAATCGCATCATGGCCTGGATTCGTGCGGGCCAGCTAGCGGCCAGCAACCTCGCTGAAGGTGGCTCACCGCGCTACCGGATCACGCAGGCCGCGATTGATGACCTGCTGGAGCGCAAGGCCGTGAAGCCTGCCGCGAAGAAAGTGCTGCGTCGAATCGCAACCCGAACAACAGAAAATTTTTTTGAGTGACTAACAAGTCTTCGGACGCCCCAAAACCTTGCCGGGAACAGGGGCGTCCGAAGCAGGAGCAACAGGCATGGTCGATTTTATCGGCGAAAAGACGTACTTGCAATCGACAAAAAATCTGAAGTACTTGGACGGTGTGTTACATGCCACTCGCGTGCTGTGGGAGATTATCGGCGACGACTACGGCACCGGCCCGGACGGCGACGACTACGGAAGCGGCCGAACCATTGGCGGCGAGATGGCGGACGCCGATAGCGACATTTCGAACGCTATGAATAGCTGCGACTTGGCCGCCAAGTGGAAACCGCAGGGGAGTCGTGATGTTTATGCTGTGGCGCTCCAGTCTCTAGACGTGGGTGCCAACGATGAAGAAATAGGCAACTGGCTCAACAGCGTTGATAGGTGGGCCAGAGGTGAGGCGCAATCTTCACGGTTCGTCGCGGACTGCCTGCCAGTGCCAGACGTCATTTACAAATTGCAGGACCACAACCAGGTTCAGCAGCAGCCGGCAGTGACGAAGGCCGCTGTGGGCGATGTTCAGCCAGCCAGCCTGGAAACTTACCGAGACTATGCGGCGGCAATGGATGCAGCTGGAAAGGAACCGCCGGACGATTTCTCGGTGCCCGGGTTCATCAATGAACTGGTCAGCTACATGCTGGCCACCGCGCCATACCCAAATCTCCCCTTAGCGTTCTGCGGCGCGCTGGCGCTCCTGAGTCTTCTAGTCGGGCGACTGGTCAAGGGAACCACTGGCCTGCACCCGAACATTTATCTGATAGGACTGGCCAACTCAGCGAGCGGGAAGAATTGGCCAAGAACTATCAACACAAATGTCCTGGCTGCTGCCAACATGCTTCACATGCTAGGTGGACGTTTCGCATCTAGCGAGGGGCTGGAAGACTTTATGTATCGTACGCGGAAGGCGTTGTTTCAGATTGATGAATTCGACTCACTTCTAGTTGCCATCAACAAACCAGGCGACCCGGCAGGAGCAGGAAAGTCCGCGGCGCTCTGTACGTTTTACACCTCATCCCACAGCGATTACCCGCTACGAAGCAAAGCAAGCGAAGAGACGTCGCGTTCAATCAGGAACCCATATCTTACGATCTTGGGGAACTGCCCGCCGAAAAACTTCTTTGACGAACTGACGGTGAAGTCGTGCACAAACGGGTTGGTTGGTCGGTCGCTAGTCATTGAAGCGGTGATGCGTGGCAGGGGGCAGAAAGTTGCTGTGACCGAAATCCCGCCGATCATTCTAGAGCAGGTGGAATTCTGGAGAGACTTCGCCCCTGGCAAAGGCGATCTGGTCGCGATGAATCCAGATCCGATCATCATTCCTGAAGATGAAGACGCCGCTGAAATTTTGTCGGCAGCGTGGCGGGCGGCCGAAGATCAATACAGCCGATGCGAAGTCAATCAAGACAACGCTGGTTGCAGCATCTGGGGCAGAGTCATTGAACAGGCTTATAAGCTGGCCATGCTGTATGCCTGTTCGGCGAACTGCCATGAGCCGCGAATAACAGCCGCAGCAGCGACCTGGGCAACGACGTTTGCCATGCGTCACGCTGGCTGGCTGTGGGCTCAAGTCACGGAGCGTACCGGCGGAGATTCTGAGATTGAAAGCCGAATCGGCCGGCTAATAGGACGGCTGCGGGCCAGGGGCGGCAAGATGACCTATAGCCAATGCCTGAAGGCATCGAGGCTAGACGCAAGGCAGTTCAGGGACTTGCTGGCGACGATGGAATCGAGGGATGAAATCTCAATCGCTTACGACGGGCGATCACGGTTCATCTGCCTTCGATAGCAACTGCCCTTCCGTTCCCTCCGGAATTCCCGTTCCCCGGAAATGTAGCCCGGGAGACGGAATTTCGGGCGGGCTGAAACGAGTCTGGTGGGGAATGAAAGGGAACGGAAGGGAATCGAATGGGAATCATGAAGAAAGGAAAAAAAGTGTTGTATTTAAGTAGTTTTTTTATATTTCTCTCTCTATTCGAGTCTCAAATTCCACCATTCCCCAGCCGACCCCCTCGCGCAGAATATTTCACGGCTTTGACGGCTACCGCCCGCCCTGGCGCGACCCCCCGGGAATTCTGGGAATCGTGGAATCCGTCGCACCCAGCAGCCCGCCAGGTGGCCAACCAGCCGGCGGCAAGCGGGTCCCTTTTTTGCCTTTAAAGCTGAACATTGTTTACCCCCCGCTCCCGGCTACTCCACAGAGTCAGTCCCATGAAGAAAAACCTGAAATCGTTGCGGGCCGTTTCCGCAATTTCAGCGTATGCCGCCGAGCATCCGGCGTTGCAGGCGGATGGCCGCAGCGCTAAGTGGGCGAAGGCCGTGGCGACTGCGCGTTACCTGAAGCTGGCGACACGGCCGGCGGCTGGGGCTAGGCGGTTCGGCTACGGCGTTCATCGTGACGAGTGGTTCGTTTACCAGCCTGGGCACCCTCGGGCCTGGCGTGGATGGGTTCGCAGGGCCGTCATTGCCTACGAGCAGGCCAGCGGCCGGCCACTGCAGCGCCGGCAATCGGTCGCATTCATCAACGGCGACCGGTCAGATTGTCGGCCAGGGAATCTTTACATTCGCGGTTCACGGCCGCGACGATCAATGCCGGCGCGGCGGTCAGCTGCCAGGTTCTCTGATCGTGCGGTGCTGGAGATCCGTTTGATGCGACTGGCTGGCATGCGTTCAACCGAGATCGCGCGGCGGCTGTCGATGTCCCGCGTGAAGTGCTCGAAGCTTATCAGCGGTTCAGAGATCCGGCGGAACCTGCCGAAGTCGCAGGGCCTGGCGTTCAGCGACTACCTGGCCAACGTGGTCGCCTGGATGGCAGCCAGGAGGGGGCAGGCATGAAGAAGCAACCGCCAGCAGTTCCCACGATGCTGCCTTTCGGATGGCAGGGGATGACGAAGGCGCAGCGCGAACTATTCAAACGAACGAAGGCAGTAGCGCTGCGTTGTCCTGTCTGCGATGAACTCGAACCCAAGGTGATGGGTTCAAGATCGGCAGAAGAACTGGGAGCGATACGCCAGCAAAATCTGGCCTGCTGCAAGTGCGGCTGGCGCTGGGTTCACGTCCTGGAATAATTTTGACTCCACCAGATGGAGTCGCAAGTTTCTTCATAGTTGACCAGAGTTTCGGCAAGCATTTAATAGAAACATGCGAACTAACGAAGCCCCCAGACTGTACTCGCTGGCACACGTCAGCACGATGCTGGCCACGCCGGCGCACCTGGTGCTGATCGGTGCCGAGTCTGCCAACGTTTCGCCGGCGCTGTACCTGAATGAAATCGCCTACTTCGAAAAGCAGGCACTGAACAAGATCAAGGCCGCTGTTAGTGGCCAGAAGAAACCCGTGGCGACTTCCCGCCGCAAGTCAAAGGATTAACCATGCCAGTCTGCAATCACAGTCTTCTTTCGGTTCGAAAAGCGGCGGAACAGCTGAACGTTTCGCCGGAGAGGTTTCAGGGGTTCGTCGCCCACCTGAAGCTTCGCCACGAGTTGTCTTTAGACGGCGTTCTCTACTATTCGAACAGCGACGTCGAAAGAGTCGTTGCCGAAATTCGAGCCGAAACGGCTTCTAAGCCATAACACTACCTGCCCCGAACCTTGCCCGAACCACTCAAGAGAGGAAACGCCCGATGGCCAATCTAACCCTACCGAACGCCCCGTCACAGTTCGCCATGAAGGAACGCCCGAAGTACGCCGGCAATCAGACAATTTTCGCCTTCCCGATCAATGAAGATAAACGCTGGGGCTTCTCTAAGAAGTTGCTGGCGGCCGTGGTTGCCTTCAATGCAGCCGTTGTCAAGTTTCAGGCCGACGTCGAAGCGCTGCTGAACGACCGCGAGAAGTACGAAGCCAGCGACCCGATAGAACAGCTCAACTTCGCCGCTGTGGCACCGCAGCTGCGAATGCGAGAGATCGAACTGCTGCAGCGCGAAGTCAAGCTTCGTGATGCCTGGACTGAGATCGACCAGGAACGCCGCGCTGCTGCAACAGCTGCGTCACAGCAAGCCGGCCAGGACATTCAGAGACTCCGCGACGATGTCCGCCGGCGGTTCGTCAGCATCGGGTTTTCTGATACTGCTACCGCTGGCCAGCGTGGCTGGATTCCACCTGGCCACATTCTCAGTCATCCACTGATTCGCGAGCAGGAAGAATTCGCGGCCGCGATCCACCAGAGAAATAACGAGCGGTCGCAGTGCCAGGCGAACGATGCCGCCCGCAAACGTTCTCACGAAATTCTGACGGCGCTGGCGAAGGCAGCGACCCGAATCTAGTAGGTCGGCTGGTTGTGGTCGATTTTTAGCAAAACTTTTAAGGACGAATAGCATGTCAAATTTCAATGAACTGGCGAAGAATCATCGCGGAGCAAAACTCACACCTGGCCAACGCAAGCGCGCGAAGAGTCGCGCGACTGAAGCGGCGAAGATGTCAGGACTGCCGGCAGGGCTGACTAAGTTTGCGCTGACGGTCGACCTGAAGAAGGCGGCAGCTGGCCCGCAGCGCGTGAAGTTCGCGAAGCCGGCGACCAAAGTCGACAAGGTGGAAGCTGACGACAAGGCCGCTGATGCCACGGCCGTGAAGTGCGACTGCGGTTGCGAACCCGACGCACCCGACAAGGACTGTGAATGCAAGTGCCACGACGGCGAAGAAACCGCGCTGACCGCTCGCAAGCTGCGGCTGAAGCTGGTTTCCAAGTTCGGCAGCAAGTTGGGCATGAAATACTACGCGCAGGGGCTGACGCTGAAGGAAGCGACCGTTCGCTTCAATGCCGCTGTGAATGCAGCCAGGAAGCGAAAGTAGAATTCCGCCGGCCTGGCCAGCCCCTCCGCTGGAAGGCTGACGACCGCAGACGGTGCTGGTTTCTAAAAGTGACAACCCACATCGTCTGCGGAGTTTTTAAGCCACTCTCATAAGGACTGCGGCCGTGAAGAAGAAGCTACACAAACGACTGAAGCGACTGGAGCGCACGGTTGCCGAGATCGATCGACTGCTAGGCGATGACGGCGCGACGTTCGCAGCCTGGGTGCTGCGTCAGCTGAAGCGGCTGGATTCACGCACCGTCAGCCAGGCCGTGAAGCTTCGCGCCTGTCAGGCAGACGTTGATGGCCTGGCTGAATCGTTTGTTCAGGATCAAGCCGAGCGATCGATTGCCAGCAGCAACGACGACGAAGATCCAGCCGACTACTGGAAGCATGGACGGGGCCCATTCCCTGGCAGCAGGAACTAGCGGCCGGCTTCTCCCGCCGTGGTGTTTTTTTTGCGATCAACCTGGAGCATCGACCGATGGCGAAACGAACGAAACCACCTCGGGGAAACTTCGCCGCAACGATGCGAGCGACGCCCCCGAATCAACGCCTGGCACTGTTCGCGGCTTCGGCCAACGATGCCCGCACCTGCTTGAACGGGGATCTGGAGCCGATAGCCTGCCCTGTGGATGGTAACGAGCCGCCGAAGAAGCTGAAGGCGAAAGCCAGCCCGCAGGCCGACACCGTGGCCGACGATGACGACGGCGAAGCGGCATTGTCTGGAGTCGCCTTCAAACGGCTGTCAGCCAGGTTCGCTGCGGAGTTCGGCCGGCAGCTGGGAGCGAAGTACCTGGCCAACGGCTTCAGTCTCGCGCAGGCACGCGCGGCATTTGGAAAACATCAGCAGGCCAGGCTGGCGGCGGCTAACGCTCAAATCGCCCGCAATGATTCCATGCTACGAACGATGATGGCAGCCGGCGGAATGGACGAACGCGAAATCGAAGCCGAGATTGCGAAATCGAAACCGGTGCCCACTGTCTCGACCCCGAAGCCGCTGTTCGGCGTTGCAAAGTTTGCGGCTGCGATCGACCTGCCAACCGTCGCGCGACAGCCGGCGAATGGGGCAGTTCTCGACTGCCGTTGACTGTTGGGCGTTCGATTGGCATATTCATAGGTGCTGGGCCTAGTAACCCCAGCAAAGTTCGTACGTTGAGAGTAATTCGATGCTGTGTATTTCATGGGCCGCATGGCCCGGTAGCTTGTTCGTGTTAGCCAAGTTGCGATCCCGGTTGCGGGGGAACAAGGCGCGCGGGTGGACTCAACGCCACTTACTAGCGAGTTGCCGGGCCATGCGGTCTTTTCATGCGCGCACACATCGAACCAGATGCCGCCGGAAAGGTGGGCATTGTCTGCCGCACCTGTCGGCGAATTCTGTTCTGTCGTGCGCGCTGGGAGGCTCCCAGAATGTCGCGCGCTCGCTATCTGAAGTTCGATGAAGCCCAACTGGGCGAAGACGTTGTTCGACGCTCGCACCGGCTGAAGCTGGATCTGTGGCACGTTCCAGCTGACGAAGACAAACCGGCGCACATGACGTGCAATTATGAGCTGCATGGTGGCTTCGAAGTGGAGGATGCCAACGATGCCGCAACGGTTGCGTTCCTGCGGAACCTGCTGTTCGCCTTCCGCAACGCCGAACGCGAAACTGAAGGGGGTGCCGAATGCTAACGCCAGCAGAAGCCGCGATGACTCCGCGCGAATACCTGGAGGGCTGCTACAGTCGCGTGGTGCTGCTGTCGCTCACTTCATTGCGCCGGCTGCGGCGGAACGTCGAAGCCTTCGAAGCTGCCGGCGGACTGCGGCCGATGGGCGAACTGACCGCAGCCGACGTGAATCAGTTCCCGTTGAGAGTGAAGGGACAGCGGAAACAGTTCGAAGCGATGTTTCGCCACGCCGGCACGTTGCAACCACTGCCGGCTGATGCGCTGCACGAATTCGCGAAAGCCTTCATGGCTGACCAGGGGGCAGGCAGCGGGCTGAAGCTGTTCAGCGCGCTGAAGTATTTCGGGCAGTTCCTGACGCGAACGCCAACCGCCAAGGATCTGGAAGACGGTCTGCTTTCACGGTTCGGCGCGTGGTGCCGTTCGCGAAAGTATTCAGAACGCTGCGTCACTTCGCACCTGCGACAGCTGGCGCTGCTGTGGACCTGGCTGGCGAAGCGGAAGATTGTCGAGGCTTCGCCGGCTGAAGCACTGGCGCTGCCTGAGTCGCAGCCTGTCATTCAGGGGCCGTCGCCACTGGCTGACTACTTCCGGCTTCACTACGCGCGACAGAAGGAACTGACGAAGCAGACGTTCAAGTCGGTGCTGTCGGTCGCCAGGCAGTTCGATGAATTCACCGGCAGGAAGTCGCTGGCCAGGATACGGCCGGCGATGGTCGAACAGTTCGCCGATCAGCTGCGGAAGTCTCGCCTGCGCCCGTCCGTCATTCAGAAGAATCGAGGCTTCGTCATTGCGATTCTGCGGCATGCTGGCTACTGGCCAGAAGCTGAACAGCCGGCAGTGAAGGCCAGCGGCGAACTGTGGC
The DNA here is from genome assembly GCA_041739545.1 of Pirellulaceae bacterium. Classification (GTDB taxonomy): domain Bacteria; phylum Planctomycetota; class Planctomycetia; order Pirellulales; family Pirellulaceae; genus JBGSNR01. The sequence continues at coordinate 13,678 of JBGSNR010000068.1, forward strand.
AGGTTTGCCACGCTGAATACTTCCCGCGAAAGACTGAGATCCGTTCGGAACTGACTCGCCATCAGTACGGCGTGGCGCTGCGTTCGTTCGGCAAGTTCCTCGGGAGAGATCCCAGCCTGTCGGATCTGAACGACGAAGCCGTTGCTGCCTGGCTGGCTGACCAGGTGGCAGCCGGCAAGTCGATCAACACCGCACGCGAACAAGTCGGCCGAATCCTGGCGCTGTGGACCTGGCTGGCCAGGCAGCGGCGGATAGAAGCCTTCCCGGCTGTCGAGAAACCCAGCCCGCCCGAATCGGTCGCGAAACCGCTGTCTGATTCGCAGCTACGCGCACTGTTCGCAACCGCAGCTGACCAGCGCGGGGCGATCTGTGGCCTGCCGGCTGATCTGTGGTGGATGTCGTTCTTCGCCATGGCGCTGACCACTGGCGAAAGGAAGTCTGCGCTGCTGGCCTGCCAGGTGGGGTGGATCGACCTGGCCAACAGCCGGGCAACGTTCCCGCCGGAAGTTCGCCAGGGCAGACGGCAGCGCGGCGAGTATCGACTGTGGCCAGAAATGGCCGTCTTGCTGAAGCGGATGATCGAAGTCGACCCAGCGCGGCGACTTGTTTGGCCCTGGGGGCTGTCGGCCAGCAGCTATCACACGGCGCTGAATTCCATCGTGAAGGCTGCCGGCATTCCTGGCACGCGTGAATTCAAGACTGACGCGCTGCGAGTATCGCAGGCAGCTGCAGAGCGCCAATACCTTGAACAGCGCATGATGCCAGGCGAGATCAGCCGGCGGTTCGTCCCTTGGTTAACCGGAGGTGCAACGTGAAACTTTCTGAAGTGGTGAAGAACTACCTGGCGACGCGCGACGTTTGCAACGCGTACGGCGTCGACCTGGAAACCTCGGTTCGCATGTTCGACGAATTCCAGGGCAGGCCAGCGACGGCCGCTGATCTGTCAGCCATCAGCTACGCGGACTTCGCCACCTGGCTGAAGCCGAAGTGTAAGACGGCCACGACGGTGAACAACCGTCTGCGGCAACTGAAGACGGTCTGGTTTTATGCTGCGGAGTTGCGGCAGTGCGACAACCCACCGCGAAAGCTGAAGCGGCTGCGGGAATCGCCTGCGCCGATCGTCGGCTGGAACGTCGAACAGTTCGGCAAGCTGCTCGAGGTGCTGGAGTCGCAGCTGCGGGAGCCAAGCCCCCTGGCTGACTACTTCCTGGAATCGTTCGCACCCACCAGGGAACTAACGCCGGAATCGCATCGAGTGATGGCAGCTGCGATGCGACGCTTCGACCGATTTAGCAGTAACGCGCCCGTTGCGGCCGTATCGCTGGCGATGGTCGCAGAGTTCTTCACGCAGCTGGGGAACGATGTCGGCCAGCAGACGGCCGTCAACATTCGCGGCCACGTTCTGACGGTGCTGCGGCATGCCTGGAGTTCGCCAGCGGGTATCGTGACGGTTCGCAGTTCGATCACCAACGATGCCGCGATCGCGCGGGCTGCGTTGTGGCTGGGGTGGAATACCGGACTGCGGCGCGGCGATCTGTTCGCGGCCAGGCGGGAAGCCCTGGCCGGTAATCAACTGACCATCCGGCAGAACAAAACCGGGCGAGAGATCCGGCGGAACCTATGGCCGCAGACGCTGGCAGCGCTTCAGGCCGTGAAGCATACCGGGCCGACGCTGTTGCCCCGCAAGTCGATGCGACGCGTGGGGGAAGTCATCAAAGACGCCTGTCGAGTCGCTGGCGTGCCGGCTGGCGTGTTTAAGTTCGCTCGCAGGGGTTCGGCTTCGGAAGTCGAACGCATTGCGCCAGGAACGGGCTGGAAGCATTGCGGGCACACTTCGCCCGACGTGTTCCCGAAGCACTACGCGATTCAGTCGATCTGCGGGGATGCCGTCCCTGAACCGCCGATGCCGGCTGTCTCACCTGGCTAACGATGATGAAGCGGCCGGCAGTGATGGGCGGGTAAACAATGGCCACGCCCTGGAGCAACTGCACACTGCCGGCCGTTGTCCGTGCGCTGCAGGCCGTCCCGCGATTGAAACCGCAGGGAGAAACGACCGTAAGCCGCCAAGTCGATCAGGGGCATGAAGCGGAGCGGAACCGCTTCATGCCTCACAGTTATCATCAACTCTTAAACTTACCGGGATTACCGTAATCCCTAGAGGGGCGCAAAAGGGGGCAGATGGGAGCAGGTAACCCCTGAAAACATGCGGAAAACAGGGGGTTTTTAGGCCGGTTTTGGATTTTAAGTCCCTTGCGTCTGCCATTTCGCCACTGGGCCATCCGTCGCGACGGGCGAAGCCGCGAAGCGAATGATTCTACAAAAAATTAACGCCTCGGGTTTACAGGGCTCACAAACTGAAATCTGTGGCATCAAACCTTTTCCCTGTCCCTCTCCCGCCGGCCGAGGGAATTTCTAGAGAGGGTGCCTGCTACCTGCCCGACTTCTGAAGGACAGCCAGGCGGTGAGAAAGTTCGACCGCGCTAATTCGCCCCACAATTCGGCGGACTTCGCACCCATCGACCAACAGCACCAGGGTGGGAAAGGTGCGAACCCGATAACGGCCCGTCAGATCGTCTGGATCGGATTCCTGCCGCACGGCGCGAATCACACAATCAGCCGATTCCCCGACCTTCCAGCCGGCTGCAGGGAGTTTTTGCTCGATCTCGTCCCACAAAGCGTGGCAGGGAGGGCATGCGTCGCACAGAAAAACGAGGCACTGCACGCGAGGAGGCCGGGAGATCGTGTCGACCGTGTTCACTTCAGCGATCGGCAGCGATGTTTTTGGACGCTGCGCAGCTCCTACGGTTCCTCGTCCCTCGCAGATCGGACAAGGGACCATCACCCGGCCATCCCCAAGCCGCCCGGTGCCGTTGCAGTTTGAGCAAAGAAGAGGATGGGCTGGAGTTGGAGTTGGGGAAGGCAGAATTAAAGCAGTGGGATTCGACGCTTCTTGCACGGCAAGGACGGCGGCGGCGAGGGGGCGATAGTCGTCATCGGGCGCGAGTTGCACACAGCCGAAGAAGAGAGCGGCGGAACACAGCAGGAGCAACGCACAAGCTAACGTACGATTCATGGGGAGATCCTTGTGAGGGAGATTTCAATGGAAAAAACAGCCGGCCTGGTTTCAGCCCAGCACGCTCAGGCCGTAGTTTTGCAGTGGTTGTCGTGGCCAACCTGCCAGGGACGAGTAGGCAATCGCCGTTCGCCGTGAAACATCCGACCACCGAGCCCAGAAGCAGCCGTGAGGAATCGAAAGGTTCGTGCCGCGGATCAGCCGCGGGCCACGATTCCAAATTCCCCACGAGTTGCAAACGAGCACCAGCGGGCCGTTGTAGAGCCGACGCGTTTCCGGCCGATCATCCACGCCGAGGTAAGCCATGGCATGCGACCAACCACCGCGACGGTTGGAAACGCCGTGGTCATCGCGCTCGCTGGAAAATCCTTCGCTGCCGCAAGTAGCGATGCCGCAACCAACGGCGATCAGGTCCCGAACTTCTTCGAACCGGGCGCATTCTGTCGCGGTGCGCACAAGATGCAAGCGTCCTTCTTCGGCAATCGTCGAGGGAGGCCTACGCGAGCCATACTTGCCAGCGAGCCGAGCGTCGTAGTTTGTCAGATCTAGATCGAACTGCGGATAAGCTTGCCGCACGAGCAGGCCATGCTGCCGAATCATTTCCGCCGCCGACGCACAATCCCAGCCGTCCCCATCGTGCCCTCGCCACCAGTAGAGATACTCCGTGGAGAGCACTCCGTTTTGCACTCCGGCCGCAGAAACTTCGGGGGGACCTTCCAGTTTTCCGGTCTCCTCGTCGGGACGGAGCGATTCGATTTCGCTACAGAGCGACGCGAGCGCGGCGTTCTTTGAACAATGCACCACACAATCGCCGCGCTGCTGCGCAGGCCCAGGGAGCGAAGCGGGAAAGAGACGTTCGATGGCCGGAAACAACAGCCACAAACCATCCTTGCCGACATCGGCGAGATGGCAGTTGGCCACCACCTCTGCCGCCTGGGCATAGCCGCCGCTGGCCTTGATTGAATCACGAAACTGTTCGCGCGCGACCGGATCGTGCCAGGCACCGGCGAAGCCTGCTTCGTACAGGCGAACAATTTCTTCCGGAGCGCAAACCTGCTCGCGCGCGGGCCAGAATTCAAAGCCTGAGGGGATTTGGCGAAGGTTCATCGTGCGTCCTCCTGAAAGCTAGGATCGCAAGCGTTCGCCAGTTCGTGCAGCGCAGCAACTGCCGCGCTGCGATCGATGGGTTTGTCTTCCGCACCCAGCCGCGTCAGAAGCAATTGATTTGCCGCAGCCGAGAAACCAGGAAACGCCCCAGCAAGTGATGTGCGGGCGAAGAGTAGTGCTTCGAACTGCGTTAGCGTCATTCGCAGTTGGGCCGTCGTCCGAAGTGTTTGATCCCGTTCGATGACCCAGGCCAGATCGCTCCAGGCGCGAGCCAGTTCACGACGCTGCGTGGAACTCGCAGCGGCAACGGTCGATCGGACAGCCATGAAAGACGAATCAGGTTGGGCAGGAAGTGTTTGCGGCGCACTACGTTCATAGGTTCGCGCAGGGCTGCTCACCAGCCAGGCTGCGAAGACCAAGGACCCACAGACCAGTAGCACCAGGCCCCAAAGTTCAGTTCGAGACATAAAAAATTCCTTGCTTCAGAAGAAATCAGAATGTGCAGAGTCAGGCCGAGAAGCTTTATCGTTTGCCCAACAAAGAGAGGAGCAGCCGCACGATGAGCGGGAGGTACTGCAGGAGCGTGAACAATGACAATCCGCTGGGGGCCAGTTGTTGAGCCAGTTCGGCCGAGCGCGTTTGAGTCAGTTGCACAATCCGCTCGGTGCGAGCCTCATCGCGGAGCGTTTGCACGTCGGGATCCCCGAGCAGCCACGCTACGAGTTCGAACAACGGTGGGAACTCCAACATTTGCCGGCAGACGTAGGCGATCTGGTCGTCCCACACGGTCGGCGTGTAGCGGGCGATGGTTTCCAGGGTCTGCGTCAAACCAGCCAAGGCAGTCCGAAGGTCAGTAGCGCGCATAGCAGCTCCTTTCAAGACAAAACGGGGACTAAGAAACGCACCGACCGCGGTGGTTTCCGAAGCTAGAAGTGCAGAGCGCCAGCGAGAGCAGCAGCGAAGCTGCCGTTGTGGGGGAGCTCTACCCGAGACAGCTCAGCGGCCGACTCGTGAAATCAATATTTAGAAGTGATTGATTAGATGTCAATAGTATTGAACTATTATTGAATAAAATTTGGTTCGATGGCGATCTAGCGTTTGGTTTGTCGCGCATTACGGAAGAATTCTTCCAGGGCGTTATAGAACGCCTTGCGTTCCGCCATTGGTCCCCAGATAAAACGGGTCCCAGCCCCAATCAGCCCCAGCGGAATCCAAAAGCTCAGCAAGTACCACATGCAAAGGGCGCCAAACGCAGCAGTTCGGCCCAATGGAATCTCGGTATTGTCGATCACTAACTTGGCGTCTTCCAGCTTGAGAAGCGTTTCCATCCGTTCGAGAGCTGGGCCGAGATTGGCGGGATTCGCACCGGCTGCGAGAATTTGCCCCAGCACGACCAGGGCATAGTAGACGCCGATCAACAACAAGACGCCCCCCAGAATCTGTCCGGCCATGCGGAACATGGAGGACAAGACGTAAGTCAGGTCAAAGCCTCCGGGCGCAGGCAGCTCGTCATGCAAAGTACGCGGTCGATCCACGGCTGAATCGCGAATTTCGTTCGACATGCTTTACTCCGAAAGTGGCAACGGTGAAATCGAAAGCCCTTGCAGCATGCGATGTAAGAGCTCCATCGGTAGGCCGACGACGTTGCTTTCGCTGCCTTCTACGATATGCACCCAATCGAGGCCATCCTGAAAGCCAAACGCACCGGCCTTCCCTTCCCAGCCGTTCGTTTGGAGGTAAGCCTCCAGATCGTGATCTGAAATGGGGTCCATGCGCAAGCGAGTGACTTCCACCTGCACATGCTTCTCTTCCGTTGGGCGCAGCCATAAGCAGAGTCCACTGTAGACCGCATGTTCCCGGCCACTCATCATGCGGAGCATTTCTCGGGCATGGTCGACATTGTGAGGCTTGCCGAGGATGTGCCCGCAGCACTCCGCGACGGTATCGCAGCCGATCACTAATCCGTGAGGTACTCGCACGGCGACATCGGCCGCCTTTTGCATCGCCAGTCGCGCGACGAGTTCGGGTGGTGTTTCTCGGCTGCAGACGCCGCACTCGGCAGATTCGTGTGGCGGGATTACCTCGAACGCCCACCCGGCCTCGGCGAGCAATTGTCGACGGCGGGGCGAACTCGACGCCAGGATCAACGGCAAAGAAAACCGGGAAGGTTCGAACATGACTGGGAAATTCGCGAGGCAAATTCTAGTTTAGATCGTGGTTGGACTATGTTACCACGTTAGAACAAGGGAATTTCCACGGGAAGGCGTGTCTCGCCAGGAGTAGTGGTCAGGGGGCGGGTGGCACCAACCGCGGAGCGACGCCGGCCCATCAACTGCTCTCGAACCAATTCAGAGCACGAGCTTGAGCAGGAGTACGAGTCGGATTACTAAAAGCGCTGCTTGCCGGTTTAGGTAATGTGGGCCCCTTGAGTCTCGACATATACCGCATACAACGATTGACTCGCCGTCATGAACAAGCGGTTCCGCTTGGGCCCGCCGAAGCAAACATTGCTACAAATTTCCGGCAGGCGAATCTGGCCGATGCGTGTGCCGTCCGGGGCGAAGATATGCACGCCGTCGTAGCCGTCGCCGACCCACCCGGCACTCGACCAGATGTTGCCGTCGACGTCGCAGCGAATGCCGTCCGCCATTCCTGCCTTTTCAATTTCTTTTTTGGTTTCCGCATCCTTCATCATCAGCCCCATCGAGGCAAATGATTTGCCATCCGCCAACTTCCGCCCATCAAGCACGGACCAGACTTTGATTTCTTTCTTAGCGGCCGGGTAGTGTGACGCACCGGTGTCGGCGATGTAGAGCTTTTTGTAGTCGGGGGAAAAACACAGGCCGTTCGGCTTGAAGATTTCATCGGTGACTTTTTCGAGCTTGCCCGAGCCCGGTTCGATGCGATAGACGGCCTCCTTGATTTCCAACTCCCCTTTGTTCCCTTCGTAGTTCATCAGGCTGCCGTAGCCTGGATCGGTAAACCAGATGCCGCCGTCGGGATGGACGACCGCGTCGTTGGGAGCGTTGAGCCGTTTCCCTTCAAAGCCATCCGCGAGCACCGTCACGCTGCCGTTGTATTCATAGCGGACGACCCGGCGGGTGCCGTGCTCGCACGAGATCTGTCGCCCTTGAAAATCAAACGTGTTCCCGTTGCTGTTCCCAGAAGGCTTGCGGAACGTGCTCACATGGCCATCTTCCTCGAGCCAGCGAAGCTGCGAATTGTTGGGGATGTCGCTGAACATCAGGTAATTTCCGACCCCATTCCAGGCCGGCCCTTCTGCCCAGAGGCAGCCGGTATGGAGCCGCTGAATGGGGGTATTCCCCAGGGCGTATTTGGCGAACCGCTTATCGAGGGTCACGATATCGGGGTCGGGATACCGCTGCGGGGACGCATTGGGGCCATAATCTCGGGCGAGGGCAGTGCCGGCCACCAGGGCAGCAGCCCCGGCCAGGAAGTTGCGGCGGGAAGGGGAAGAAAGCTTGGAAACGGGGGTTGGCGTCGGGGTAGAGGACGACGGCATGCGGAAATCTCCCAAAAACAAGGGGTAGGACGAAGAACGCCTAGTATAGTCCAAGCCTTTCGTTCCTTGCCAATCCGTGAAACCTAAGTGCCCGTGAATGGGTAAAATGAGGGCACTTGGTCCGGCCCGACGCCGACGATGTTCGTGGCGTTTGTGGGAGATTTGCCGGATCGTTACTAGTGAAATGAATGTCTGCCGGACTGCCCGATGCAATCTGGGGACGCGCCGCTTTTTCAGGGGTTTAGAAATGCTTCGAAAGACTTTGTGCTGCTTGTTCGTGGTGCTGGGGATGACTCCCCTGGCTCGGGCTGAGGAACCGGTCCTTGTGGATCCGCGAGTGGCTGCTGTCGCGCCCTACGTTAATGACAAGACCTTCATGGTGTTGCATCTCAATCTGCGCAAGCTGGATCTGAAGACTGCCACCGACCGCTTTGCGGCCCTCGCTCCTGCCGATGCTGCCGACCAGGTGGGCCAGGCGAAAGCGGTCGTCAAGATCGTGGAGTTTGCCCGCCAGAACTTGATTGATTCCGGTGCCGGAGACTTGTACGTCATTGCCGATGGTGGCGAAGAACCGGGCGCACAGCCGATGGCGTACCTGGTGGTCCCTGTGGAAACGGGGAACGATCCGCAGAAAGTGATTGCCACCTTGTCTTCCATGCCGGGAGTCGACCAGGATCCCTTCGTGCACAAAGGAAACGTGCTGTACGGCGATCCTGAGACGAAGACTTATGTCGATGCGATCCAGCCAGGGGATACAACCCGCTTCAAGAACGCCTTCAAGTTCGCCGGGCAGACCGACATTCAAGTGGCGATTGCTCCTACGCCGGCCATGATCGAACAGGCGCAAGCCAACGTCCCTGCAGGTGGCGACGAAGCTCAACAAGAACTTGCTCAGGCCATGCGGGGCTTTGTGCTCACCGCGAATCTGCCTCCCAAGCCGGCACTGGCTTTCTTCTTGTTGATGAAGGACGATGCATCGGCCAAGCAGGTGAACGACATGCTGCAGGAATTCCTGCAAAGCGAGCAAGGGCAGCAGATCAAAGCTCATCCGCTCGGGGCAAAAATGGTGGAACTCCTCACGCCGACACTCGATGGGGATAAACTCCGCCTCGTGATGACCGAGCAGAACGGCGGGATCGCTAAACTGACCGAAGGCTTGAAAGAAGGGGTGGCCCTGGCGAAAGACGCGCTCGAAAATGGCGCCCTCGCACTGCCGGGAGGGTTTGGTCCGCCGGGAGGTGCGCCGGAAGGATTTCCACCTCCAGAAGGAACGCCGATACCAGGGGCAACGCCACCCAGCGACAACCCGTTCAAATAGTCGCTGCGTGGTTTTCACCTCGTAGCGCCTGGAGTTGTTCCCTGGCAGCGTCTATTTGACCCGCTGCCAGAGCTGATTGAGCGGCTGTTGCCAACTGGTACTGTCGCTCCGTAAAAAGGACCGCAGACTCGTCGCATGCTGTGGCGACGAGTCGTTGCGAAATCGCTTGCACAAGCTCTGGGATTCCCGCCCCACTGCGAGCACTAATCGCCATCGTTCCGGGTGGATAGCGATCCAGTTCGGTGAGGGCTAACGATTGATCGAAAAACAGATCGACCTTGTTCACCACCGGCAAGACATGCTGCTGTCGAGCGGCCAAGGATTGCAACTCCGGTGTCCAGCCGGTCTGAACGTCGGCAACCACAAGCAGCAAATCCGCCCGAGCAATCTGCTGCTCGGCCTGGACAATTCCGGCCTGCTCCAGCGGATCTTCCGTTCGCCGCCAACCGGCCGTATCGGAAAGTGCGACGGCCCATCCTGCGCAGACAATGTGCGTGGTTACCACATCGCGCGTTGTTCCAGGTAGGTCTTGCACGATCGCCCGTTCGTAGCCGACGAGCGCATTGATCAGGCTGCTCTTGCCGACATTGGGAAGGCCACACAAGACGATCTGCCAAGGACGTGTGAGGTGCTGACCCCAGGACCAGGTGCCGAGCAATGCTTGCAGCCTGCGTTGCCCGGCATCCAGATCGCTGAGAAGCAACGATTCAATGGCCTCCACTTCCTCCGCCAATCGGCCCTGGTATTGCCGCAGCAGAATAGTTGCCGTTCGTTCGGTGGCTGCTTCTGCCAGGGCCTGACTCGCTTCGCGCTGGAGGAGCGAAGCGCCTTGCTCTGTCTGCCAGTCTTCAGCCGAGCCTTGTGTGGCTCCTTCCGCGACAAGTGCCGAGATCACGGCCTGCACAGCTGCCGTTCCGCCATGGCAGTGAATCTCCCAAGCGTTCTGTTGCACGCGGCAAACCACCAATTCCTCTTCCGCGGAATTCAAGCTGCGAAAGCGACCAAAATAGACGCGATCCACTTCCCAGGTTTCGGGGATCTTACCGGCCGCGTTGACGAATCGGCGGTTCAGGCACGATTCGGCACCCGCCCCCCAGACGACGACCGTCGCGACAGCACCACGGCCGACGGAGGTGAGGGCCGCTACTCGGCAGAAAAGAGGATTCGTCAAAGGAAGTTCTCGCGGGAATGCAGGGGGCGTCGTGCATCTATAATTTAGCGTGCTTTGTTCCTTCTTTTTGCCAGCCGCGCATGTCATCTCCGCTCGTTCCCGCCCTTCGCATTCGGTCGCTCAACCAGGCTGCCATCAATCCCGACGGCAAATTCGTGCTGGTTTGGATGATCGCCTTCCGGCGCACCGGCTGGAACTTCACGCTGCAGCGAGCAGTGGAACTGGCGCGCGAACTGAAAAAGCCGATCCTGGTGCTGGAAGCGCTCCGCTGCAGCTACCCCTGGGCCAGCGATCGATTGCACCGATTTGTAATTGAGGGCATGGCAGAGAATGCTAAACAATTGGCTGATTTCGCGGAGCGAGGGGTTACCTATTATCCCTATGTCGAAGCCCAGGCAGGTGCTGGTTCCGGGCTGCTCGAAACGCTGGCGAAAGATGCTGCTGCCGTCGTCACCGACGACTTCCCCTGTTTCTTCCTGCCGCAGATGGTCCGGGCTGCCACGCGCGTAGTGGATGTGCAGTTCGAAGCGATCGATTCCAACGGCATCCTGCCGCTACGAGCCACCGACAAGGTCTTCACGGCCGCCTATCACTTCCGCCGCTGGCTGCAGAAGAATCTCAAGCCGTTCCTCGCCGACGATCAGTTCCCGATCGCCAATCCGTTTGCGCGCCTGCAACTCCCCCAGCTGAAACTGGCGAAAGCGTGGACCGATCGTTGGCCCGTGGCCGATTTGGCAGCGCTCCGCGCCCCTGATGGCCTGGCAGAACTTCCCATCGATCACACCGTAGGACCGGCATTGTTGAACGGCGGTTCGCATGCAGCCGGTTTAACACTGCAATCGTTTCTGAAAAGCAAACTGGCTCGCTATCACGAAGACCGCAGTCAGCCGGAGGAGGACGTTGCCAGTGGCTTGTCGCCCTACCTGCACTTCGGCGCGATCTCTGTGCATGAGGTGGCCCGCCGAGTGCTCGACAGCGAAGAATGGTCGCTGACCGATCTGGCGAACACCAGCGACGGCAAGGCGGAACGCTGGTGGGGTGTTTCTCCTGCCGCGGAATCGTTTCTGGATGAGCTGATCACCTGGCGCGAGATCGGCTTCAACTTTTGCTGGCATCGGCGCGATTACGATCAATACAAATCGTTGCCGGAATGGTGTCGCGAAACGCTGGAGCAACACACCAAAGACAAGCGAGACTTTCTGTACACGCTGGAAGAATTTGAAGCGGCACAGACCCACGACCCGCTCTGGAACGCCGCCCAGCGGCAACTGGTCCGCGAAGGGCGGATGCACAACTACCTGCGGATGCTGTGGGGCAAGAAAGTTCTGGAATGGAGCGAGCGGCCGCAGGATGCGCTCGCCACGTTGATCCATCTGAACAACAAGTACGCCGTCGACGGGCGGAATCCCAATTCTTACAGTGGGATCTTCTGGTGCTTCGGCCGGTACGATCGCCCGTGGGCTCCCCAGCGACCGGTGTTCGGCACCATTCGCTTCATGAGCAGCGACAACACCGCTCGCAAGTTCCGCGTGAAGAATTACTTGAAGAAGTATGGGCCGGAAGAGAATCGCGGCAAAGGACAGAAGTCGTTGTTCTGATACAGCGGGCTGAGCCCACAAAAAAAGGCCGGAACCAGCGATCTGCTTGTTCCGGCCCTCAAGGTTGACGTACTTTTTCAGCCTATTGTTCCAGTTCGACGTTCCAGTACATCTCGCTCACGAACTGGCTCCAACTGGCAGGAACCACGCTTCGCGCGGCGTACAGCGGCTTCCACCGCGGACGTTTCGGCGACGAGCGAATGTGCATCACTGCCTCGAGCGGTGTCCGGTCGGCCTTCCGCTTGTTGCACTCGACGCAGGCGAGAACGCAGTTCTCCCACGTGGTCAAACCGCCGCGCGAACGGGGGACAACGTGGTCGATGGTCAGTTCCTCGGTCCCGGGCTGAATGCCGCAGTATTGGCAAGTGAACTTGTCGCGCTGGAACAGGTTCCGGCGGCTGAAAGCGACTTGCTGCGTCGGCAAACGGTCGTACGAGACCAGCGTGATGACTTCCGGCACGCGCAACTGCAAACGGCAGGTGCGAATGACCGGCTCTTCTCCGCCGGGGGTAAGCTTGGACCAATCGGTCCAGTCGTATTGCTGAAAATCATTCGGGTCGACGACTCGCGCTGCGCCGTTCCAAACCAAAACGAGCGCCCGAGAGACGGTCGACACAGCGACCGGCTGCCAGCTGCGGTTAAGCACTAGCGTTGGACGCGAAAGAACGGCTGCGGACATAGATCCTCCCTATACCACACCGACACGTTCAGTCCACGAAATGTTCGTGGCGGTGCGGACGAGTTCGAAATTCGACCGTCGCTTCCCTCATTGTTGCCATAGTTTGGTTCATTTTTCAAGAAGAAACCGAGTGGAAATCCAGCTTGAAAACGGATTCTTGGCGGGAAACGACACTAAATCTTCCTCACCAACGGGCCATCGCCGGACGGATGTCCGTTGATCTCATTCTATGGTTGTCCGGTGACCGCACTGCTTGCTGCCAGACCGTTCAACCCGAATTCGACACGCTGGCGGGGAAAACGTTGCGGCACTTTAGGGCCAGTATTTGAGAAATCCAGTCACGGCATATGACTTGCGTTTGGATGGATCGAAGGACTTCTGGGGAAGCGTTGAACTGACGCCGCACCGGAGGTTGGAATTCGCACGGAAAGAGTCTTCTTATTGATTGGGAGATTCCCAACCGAGCGGCAATCACGAAAGGAAAGCAAGCGATGTTTCGTTACTTCTTATTGGCTGGAGCCTCGGCTTTGGGATTCATGATCTCTGGTTGCAATTCGCAAGTGGATCAGGTCCGCGATGCCCAGCAAGACTTGCGGAACGCCCAGGACGATCTTCGCGAAGAGCAGATCAAGCAACGGGATGCTGTCCTGGATGCTGCCCGCGAAAATCAGGACGACATCGATGCAGCACGCACCGATGTCATTGAGAAAGAACAAGAGTTACGGGAAGAAGTGAAGGACTTGCAGACCAATCCGTAAGGCTGGCGGAGACCGACCGCCGTCGTTCTTGGATTCATCCCAGATTTTCGCCAGGAGATCTCGCATGCCCCTCGCCCGTCGAATTGAACAAAGCAAAAAGGAAAAACGCCGTCGTCGCCGGTCCGTACCTGTCCACCGACCAGGGAAAATCAAGTACGCCCTGCTCGGCTGGATGATTGGCCTTCCCTTGCCAATTATCTTGATCTTGCTGTTTTGGCGCGGCTGTGATTTCTAAGCTGCCGTTAGCATGCTTGTGCGGCCTCTCCCCCGGCGGACAATGGAGCAACTAGTTTGTTCCTCCTGCCGCCGAGCCGCCCCATGCCAACTACTGTGCAAAACAAAACGATCGGGGAAATTGAATCTTTGGATTCCGCGTTCGCTAACCTGCTTCCCGCGGATGCAAAGATTGAAGTTCTTGCAGAAGGTTTTCAATGGACCGAAGGTCCCTGTTGGGTCAAAGAGGCCGGGTACCTTCTCTTTTCCGATATACCCGCCAACCTGACGTATAAGTGGCATCCGGCCGAAGGTTTATCGGTCTTCGCGGAGAAGGTTGGCTATACAGGAAGTGCACCGTTTCTGGGGCCTGAACCTGGCACGAATGGGCTGGCCTTGAGTCCGGACGGCCGGGTCGCCTGTTGTTGCCACGGCGATCGCTGCCTCAAGCGGTGGGAGAAAGATGGGAGCGTGACCACGCTCGCCGATCGTTACGAAGGGAAACGGCTCAACAGCCCCAACGATCTCGTTTATCGGACCAACGGCGATCTGTATTTTACCGATCCGCCGTACGGCCTGCCGAAGAAGGAAGAAGATCCTGAGCGCGAACTCACTTTCAATGGCGTCTATCAACTGCGGCCGGAGGGAACCGTCACACTTGTCGCGCGCGAGATGACGCGCCCCAACGGCCTGGTCTTTTCGCCCGATCAAAAAACGTTGTACGTCTCGCAGTCGGACGCGGCTAACGCAATTTGGAATGCGTTTCCTGTGTTGGACGATGGCACGCTTGGTCCGCCACGGATCGTGGCCGATGTGACTCCCTGGAAAAAAGATCGTCCCGGCTCACCGGACGGCATGACCGTCGATACGGAGGGTCGGCTCTGGGCAACGGGGCCCGGCGGCGTCTATTGCCTGCTGCCGGACGGAAAATTCCTGGGCAGGATTAATACTGGCGAGCGCACTGGCAATGTTACCTTCGGCGACGACGGCAGCACGCTCTACATTTGCGCGCACATGTATTTGTGTCGCGTGCGGACGAAAGTCAAGATGGCAAATTGGTAAGACGCGTCTTTTTGGGGTTCGTTTTGTGATTTGTATTTACCATTCCCAAGCTAGTCGCTGATTTTTTCCTCTCCCACTAACTCCCTCCGGCGGAGAATTCCCATGGCTGCGAACCTGCAATGGAAGTTTGACGGGCTGTGCCTCCAGACGATCTTGATTCTTCTGGCGGCGATCTTTTTGTCGTCCCCTGCGTTCGCCGAATCAACGCCGACCGCTTCCCGCCCACCCAACGTGGTTGTCATCCTCGCCGATGATTCCGGCTGGGGAGATTTGAGTGTGCACGGCAACACGAATCTTTCCACACCCAAGCTCGATTCGCTGGCGAAGGAAGGAGCGGCATTCGAGCGCTTTTTTGTCTGTTCGGTTTGTGCGCCGACGCGAGCGGAATTTCTGACCGGCCGCTATCATCCGCGCTGCGGCGTGCGCGGAGTATCGACAGGTCAGGAACGCTTGAACCTGGATGAGCAAACGATCGCCCAGCGATTTCAAGCGGCCGGCTATGCGACCGGCGCGTTCGGCAAATGGCACAACGGGAGCCAATGGCCCTATCATCCCTTGGCACGCGGCTTTGACGAATACCTGGGGTTCACGTCCGGCCATTGGGGCGAGTATTTCGATCCGCCGCTCGAGCACAACGGCCAGCAGATTCGTGGCGACGGCTTCATCGCGGATATCTTCACCACCCAGGCCGTGAAGTTTATCGAGGAACACCAACAAAAACCTTTCTTCTGCTATCTCGCCTTCAACACACCCCATTCCCCCTGGGCGGTGCCGGAAAAGCACTGGGAAAAATTTCGCGACAAAGAAATCAAGCTCCGTGGCCGCGATGGCGCGAACGAAGATCTGTCCACCACGCGGTGTGCGCTGGCAATGATGGAGAACCTCGACGAAAACGTCGGCCGGGTGTTGGCCCGCCTGGAAGAGTTGAAGCTGGCCGAGGATACGATCGTGGTCTACTTCTCCGACAACGGACCGAATACCAATCGCTGGAATGGCGATATGAAAGGGAAGAAGGGGACGACGGACGAAGGGGGACTGCGGTCGCCGCTGTTCATTCGTTGGCCAGGAAAAATCGCCGCCGGTTTGCAAATCCGCGACATTGCCGGTGCGATCGATTTGAATCCCACCCTGACCGCGCTGGCCGGCGTTACGACTCCCACGAAGCAGCCTATCGACGGCGTCGATTTATCGCCGCTTCTGTTAGCAAAATCACAAGCAATGCCCGAGCGGATGATTTTTTCGCACCAGAACGGTCAGGATTCCGTCCGGACGCAGACGCATCGCTTGAGCAACAAGGGTGAATTGTTCGACATGCGTGCCGATCCAGGTCAGCGGCAGGACATCTCGGCCAAAAACCAAGAACTGACGGCGAAGCTACAGGCAGCAGTCGCGGCCTGGAAGAACGACGTCTTGCCGAAAGGAAAAGAAGATCGACCCTATCCGGTGGGTTATGCTGCGTTCCCGATCACGACTCTTCCTGCTCGCGATGGCGTTCCGCATGGCAGTGTGAAGCGATCGGCTCCCGCACCCAACTGTTCCTACTTCGTGAACTGGAAAACCACGGACGACAGCATCACCTGGGATATTGAAGTGCAGACGGCCGGCAATTACCAAGTGACCGCCTGGTACACTTGCCCTCCTGCAGATGCCGGTTCGCTCGTCGAATTGACGTTTCTGAAAAGCAGTCTGCGGGCCGAAGTAACTCCCGGCTGGGATCCGCCGCTGTATACCAATCAAGACACCATTCCGCGTCCTAAAGCAGAATCGACGATGAAAGAATTTCGAGCTTTGCCGCTCGGCAAGGTGCCGTTGGAAGCCGGGCGCGGCGAATTGAAACTACAGGCAATTAAAATCCCCGGCGGCAGCGTCATGGACTTGCGCCTATTGACCTTAGAGTTGCTCGACCGGTCTTGAAGCTGTGAAAAGCGGCGCATTGAAAACGGCTGGCTCGGATGAGCCAGCCGTAGGATGAGAATCGCGACGCGCAGGTACTACTTCACTCGCGTGAATGCCAACCCCGCATCGTTGCTGCTGGCCATGGTGAAGGTGAACTGGTCTGCTCCTCCCGATTTCACGGCGCCGACCATCGTCCCTTGTTCGGGACTTTCGAGGGCTAAGGAATCGGCAGTCGCGGCGATCTTCCCCTTCACTTCCACGGCGGGTTGTCCCGTGGGGGTGGCTTTCCAGGTGAAGTCGTTGTCGGCAGTTACGGTCAACTCCACCGCCACCTGCTCGTTCTTCGCAGCCCATTTGCCGACCAGATCGGTCGTCGGTGCAGCTTCAGCAGCCGGCGCGAGCGGATCGGTTGAGCGTGGTGCCGGGCTCGTCGAAGGGGGCTTATCAGCTTCTGGCGGCGAAAGAGCTTTCAGAAGCTGGCGGGCGGTGCCGTCCTTGGGTTGCAATTCAACCACCGCTTGTAACGCCCGGATGGCCGAATCGTTTTGTCCCACCACCAGGTAATGATAGGCCAGGACAAAAATCGCGGCCGCATCCTGTTGATTGGAACGGACATGATCTTCCAGCTTGCGCAGCTGAGTGGTGTAGGCATCCACGTCGTTGCCGTACAGCGCACTCATGCTCGTCCAATCCATCCCCGGCGAAGAGGCCAGGAGCGAATTGAGCGTGACCGCAGCTTCCTTGTATCGGCCCAGTGCAAACAGAGTGAGGGCCCGAACTTCGTGGAGTACGGGATCGTTCGGCATCTTTCGAAGCGCGTTATCGAAGTTCACCATTGCCTGCACGTAGCCTCCCTCCTTGAACGCAGCGAGCCCCGCATCGAACGACATCATCGCCTGCTGGTTCTCATCCGGTTGCGGCAGAGGAACGGCGGCGCCGGTTTCGTCCGTGGTGGCGTACATCGCGGTCACCACAGGCTGCGAATAATCGTAAGCGTACGTGGCGCTCGAATCGTAATAGGGATTGGTGTAGGCCGGACCATAACCCCAGGAAGAGGATGTCCACCACGCACCGGCCCCCCAGCCGTAAGTACCCCATACCAAAGGGGTGTACCAGTTCGCTCCCCACCCACCATGCCAACAGCCGTTGTACCAGGGACGGTAATGATCGTTGATGCAGTGGTCGTGCCAGCGGTCGGACCACTGGTTATCGTGCCACGGTCGGTTGGCCGGCAACGTACTCGGCAGACCCCAGCCGGGACGATTGATGTTATTGCCGATGTTCACGTTGCCGATGTTGATCCCGGACCCGGGGCGGTTGACGTTGATTCCCCCCGGACGATTGATCACATTCCCCCCGCCAACCACATTATTTCCGTTCCCAATGTTGGGGCGGTCAGGAATGTTCGGACGGTTTGGGACCGTGGGCCGAGTGCCAATGCCGGGCCGATTATCAATGCCTGGGCGATTCCCGATGTCAGGCCGGTCGCCAATGCCGGGCCGATTCCCGATATCTGGAAGATTGCCAACGCCGGGCCGGTTGCCCGTGATGTTGCCGGTTCCAGGACGAGCGGGCAAGGTTGTCGGTCGGTCCAGATTGCCGATGCTAGGACGTTCGGGTACGGGACGAGTTCCAATTCCGCTTCCGCCGGGAAGGTTAGGGCGTGTCACATTGCCCGCGCCTCCCATAGGCAGCGAAGGACGATTGGCGACATTGCCTCCCCCCGGCAAACTGGGCCGCACTGGATTCAAGTTTCCTGGTGGGGTAATCGACGGGCGATTGTTACCAATGTTGCCACCACCAACATTTCCTCCACCGGGCAGGCTCGGCCTGGAAGGCAAGGTGCTGGGACGCCCACCCCCTGGATTGAAACTGCCAATCCCGGGAGATACCGGGCGGGAAACGTTAGGTGAAGGGCGCGATACATTCGGCGAAGGGCGCGAAACATTGGGGGAAGGACGCGAGACGTTCGGCACGCTGGGGCGAGTAGGCATGCTCGGCGGGCGACTGATGTTTGGCGAAGGGCGGCTGATATTGGGGGAGGGGCGAGACATGCCTCCTCCGCCGCCACCCATGCTGGGCCTGGCACCACCACCGCCGCCTCCGCGGCCTCCTCCGCCGCCAACGCCACCTAGTCCACCCCGGGCTAAAGCATCGGTTTCAATCATCATCAGGCAGGCAGCGATGATCGCCGTCCCCTGCCACAAGAGTTTCTGGGTTGTCATTTTCGATTCTCCTCGTCGGTGGTTCGTGGGGATTACTTACGTACCGCGGGAGTCGCGGGAGTTGCCGGCCGAGCTGGTAAAGCCGGCCTCACAGGGGTTGCTGGAACTGGCTGGGCCCCCGGGAAACCCGCCGGCTTTGCTGTTGGCGGTTGCCGCACGATGGTGAATTCGAAGTCATCGGCACGGTCGCCACCGACGATCCGATCACTCCCCTTCATCACAAATTGATTTTTGTTTCCGGGGATTAACGTCAGTGTCGCGGAGCCACTGCTTCCATCCGGATTGGTCGTCTGCGATTTGACGACCCAACCATCCGAAACGCCGGTCCACATCCCTTCCGAGAAACCGCCGTCGGCATCAAACAGCCAAGACCGCACTCGCCCGTTGAGCGGATCCCAGCCGATGCGCTGCGTGCTGTTCATCACCGATTTACCATCCATGGTGACGTCGTATTCTCCCAGGATGTAGTTCTGATCCGCAGACCACTTGAAGGACAATTTCACAACGCCGTCGGTTCCCTCGTTGATCCAATCGCCGATCATCCAGGAAAGGGGCTCCAGCATCTCATGAGCAGTCGGAGCCGGATCAGCCGTGAATTCACGGAGCGAGGCGATCAGCCAGCGGTCGTTGATCTTGATGCGCACGGCCGAGTAACGAAGCGTCGCCTTGCCCACTCCTTCCGTGCCACTGATGTAACGCGTCCCCTCTTCGATGGAGAGATTCGGGCCGATCTCGCGCACCGATTCAACATCCAGGGCGAGTTTCGCGCCGGGGAATCGTTCGAAGTAACGGGTCAGGACTTCGGTTATTTCTTTAGTGCCCCGATAAAGATTCCCCTCTTCATCGATGAACTCCGCGGTGGGCGAAAAGTGCGCAGCCAACTCTGCCCCTTGCCCCGCATTAAACGCTTTTACAAATCCAGCCTCAGTCGCTTTGATCTCGGCAGCCACGGTGCTGTCTTGTGCCTGCGCGAGAACGGGGACCAAGAACACTGCCAGGGAGCAAGCCACCACCGACGCAATCCATGTTCGTGATTGCATGAGACACCTCGAAATGATCGTGAGAAGAAGGGTAACGACTTTTATTGTACCGCTTGGCAACAAGAAAGACGTCAAACGCCGTGCCAACTTCTTCCCGTTACCTTAATTGTGCGAAGTGCCATTTAAAGGCGCCATGGAAACGCACATTGGACCGCATCCTAAGTTCGCACCAGCCGATAGCCAATTCTCCGTTGCAGCAGCAACCCCAGCATGGACAGCAAGTAGCCGAATGCGCCCACAACCGCGAGGGGCGAAACAATGGCAGGATTAGAGGGGCCCACCTGGTGTATCAACCAATTGCCGCCGCCGATGCAAAGGAGCGCAAAGAGCGAGGCGGAAAGCAGCCCAAGGACCAGGCTCCGGGGCTGACGTGCGGCGAAAATCACGAACACCCCCGGCAAGCTCCCAATCGTCCAGGCCAATCCCGCTGGCAGAAAGATCGCCGCCTACCGGAACATCCAATCGCCGAGTGCGACCATGGTCAGCCCTCTGCCGATTGCCAGCACCACGCTCGTCAGGGCCATCAGAATCAATAGATGCTTCAGACGATACTGAAATGGCTTCGCCGGCCCTTCGTCACTTTGATGGACAAGCCGCACACCAACCAGCAAGCGAGCAAGTGCGACAACTCCCGCCACTGCTAAAGCCGTGGCCGCACCACACATCAGCATGATGCCAATGGCTTCTAGGGGACGACTAAACGCGCCTCCCAGGCCGGCAGCGGCCAGAATCCACAGCGGTACGACGCCAAGCCGCACTAATAACCAGCCTGGGCCGAGCGCTAGCCAAACCCCCGCCAACATGCAGTGCGCGATGACGATCCCAAACATCAGCTCGCAAGTGAGCGTCGGCAAGCGCTCGGACGGCAGAATCGTGCTGAAGAGTGCCGAACCGAGCATGAGGGCCATGAAGACCCCCCAACCCTCCTTCACCGAACCACCGCTGAAAAAGCGCTGCGGGGGGCCAGCTATGGTTTGGGCCGCCGCCGGTGCATCCGTTTCGACTTCCGGCAAATCGGCGGAATTCTTGGCTGTTTCACTCATCGCCGCTGCCTCTCCTCTCGCCCGCACGGTGGGCCGCAACATTTGCCCGCTGATACCGTCCCACACACGATCATCGCTGACAGGGCATCCTCCCGCAAATTGCCAGTCGGAGTTATGATGAGTAGTTCGAGGCTTTCTTCTGTTCTTGAGGCTTGTTTGCGGTATGACTTCCACTTCCCCCCGCACTTTGTGCCAAAAAATCTGGGACGAGCACGTCGTTTTTGCCGAACCGGGCAAACAGACCGTGTTATACATCGATTTGCAGCTGGTGCATGAAGTGACCAGCGCCCAGGCGTTTGAAGGATTGCGGCTTGCCGGCCGCAAAGTTCGCCGCCCCGAACGAACGGTCGCGACTCCTGACCACAACATTCCTACCACCGATCGTTCGCTGCCGATTGTCGATTTGATTTCGAAGCAACAAGTGGCCACGCTGCGCGCGAACTGCCAGGAGTTCGGCATTCGGCTCTACGACCTGAACGACCGCAATCAGGGGATCGTTCACATCATCGGGCCTGAACTGGGTTTCACGCAGCCCGGCATGACGATCGTTTGCGGAGATAGCCACACCGCGACGCACGGCGCGTTCGGTGCCCTCGCGTTCGGCATTGGCACCAGCGAAGTCGAACATGTGCTCGCCACACAGACCTTGCTGCAGTATGTGCCCAAGACGCTCGAACTGCGAGTCAACGGACAAGTCGGTCGGGGCGTGACGGCCAAGGACATCATCTTGTACTTGATTGGTCAGATCACTACCGATGGCGGCACCGGTTATGTAATCGAATACACGGGCGATACGATCCGCGCACTTAACATGGAAGAGCGGATGACGGTCTGCAACATGTCGATCGAAGCCGGCGCGCGAGCCGGCCTCATCGCACCTGATCAAACAACTTTTGATTACGTCAAAGGTCGTGAGTTTGCGCCGCAAGGAGCGGCATTCGAAGCGGCCGTAGCAAAGTGGAAAGAACTTCCCACCGATCCGGGAGCGCAGTACGACAAATCACTCGTGTACGACGCGAAAAACATCGCCCCGCAAATCACCTGGGGAACGAATCCAGGACAAGTAGTGCCCGTAACGGACAAAGTTCCTTCCCCCGGCGACTTCACCGACCCAACCGATCAGCGGACGACGGAACGAGCCCTCGAATACATGGGGCTGAAAGCCGGCACGCCGCTGACCGCCATTGACATCGATCGCGTTTTCATCGGCTCCTGCACGAACGCTCGCATCGGCGATCTGCGTGCTGCCGCGGCCGTGGTGAAGGGGCATCGCATTTCCAGCCACGTGCATGGCATGGTGGTTCCAGGGAGCGGGCAAGTGAAGCGGCAGGCCGAGGAAGAAGGATTGGACAAGATCTTCTCCGAAGCGGGCTTTGAATGGCGGGAAGCGGGGTGCAGCATGTGCCTGGCGATGAATCCCGATAAGCTCGAACCGGGGGAACGTTGTGCCTCCACCAGCAACCGCAACTTTGAAGGTCGCCAAGGCAAGGGAGGCAGGACGCATCTCGTTTCCCCCGCAATGGCAGCTGCCGCTGCGGTAGCGGGACATTTTGTCGATATTCGAGATTGGAAGTATCAGTCGTAGTTGCCTTCCTCTTCGCCCCTTTGCCCCACCGCTCTTGCCCCTTTTTCACCATGCAAGCTTTCACCACCCATACCGGCCTTGTCGCAGTGATGGATCGGGCGAACGTCGATACCGACCAGATCATCCCCAAGCAATTCTTGAAACGCATCGAACGGACTGGCTACGGCCCGTTTTTGTTCTTCGACTGGCGCTACAAGGAAGATGGCACGACGCCTGACCCGACGTTCGAACTGAATCAGCCCGGCGTGCAAGGAGCCAGCGTCCTCGTTGCCCGGCGCAACTTCGGCAGTGGCTCTAGCCGGGAGCATGCGGTTTGGGCGCTCGATAATTACGGCTTCCGCACCGTGCTCGCGCCGAGCTTTGCCGACATCTTCTACAACAACAGTTTCAAGAACGGCTTTCTGCCGATCCGCCTGACGGAGGAACAGATCGAAGATTTGTTCCAGCGGTTTAAGAAGTATCCGGGCTACAAGCTCACCGTTGATCTCAACACGAAGCTGATTACCGATGAACAAGGCTTGAAAATCCCGTTCGAGGTCGACGATTTTCGCCGTCATTGCCTGTTGAATGGTCTCGACGATATCGCTTTGACGCTGCATAACGAAGACAAGATCACCGCCTACGAATTGGCACACGGCAAAGTTTAGACGGGGGAGCGTAACGAGGCTGACCTGTTGCGCCATTGAAGTCTGTTCCGATGACCGATCTTCACGCCTTGCTTCCAAAGTTGATTTGCCATGAATTTTGCCAGGTTCGGATTTGCAGCGATTTTGCTGCACTTGTGCGGTGCGTTTAGCTCACATACCGAGGCTGCCGATGAGCGATTCCCGCTTTTCAAACTGCTCACGGAAGAGAATCCACCACGAATTCTCTGCTACACGCCGTCGCAACTCGATCCGCGGAACCCGGCCAATCAGGTGAACTTGAAGACCAGTTCGATTCGCGCCGATCTGGAAGCGATTCGCCCTGCCTTCGATGGGCTTGTTTTGTACGGTTACCACGAAGCTTGCACGCCGCGCATCATGGCGATTGCGAAGGATCTAAAATTCCGCTGCGTGATTCTGGGAATCTGGGATCCCAAGTCGGCCGACGAAGTACTCGGGGTCGGACGGATGGCCAAAGATTTTCGCCAGGACTACGCGACCGCGGTGATCGTCGGCAACGAAGGGATCACCTTCAATCGGTACGAAGCCGAAGATTTGCAGATCGCGGCGGGACTTTTGAGAAAGCACATCGAGGGGATCGTCCCGATGACCACCAGCGAGCCGCTGGTTGGCTACAAGCACGACTTCATTCGCGATTTCGGCGATTTCGCCTGCCCGAATATTCATCCGTTTTTCGATCGCCCCAACGACGATGTAGCCGCCGCTGCCACCTGGACGCGTGATGAAGCATTGAAGTTGGCCAAGCAGATGAACAAGCCCGTGATCTTGAAAGAGACCGGCTTTCCCCATGCAGGACGCCCTACCGATTCTGTCGAGAATCAAGCGGCCTTCTGGTCGGCTTACACGAAGCCGGGCCTGCTCGCCGGGGAAAAAGATTCGCCAGCGTGGGTCTACTTCGGCGTCGGCTTTGAAGCCTTCGACCTCCCTTGGAAAGCAGAAGCGTCGGGCCTGCCAGTGGAAAAGTCTTGGGGGCTGATGTCTCCCGATCGCAAGCCCTATCCGGCCTTCGATCTGTGGAAGAAACTCGGCGGAAAGTAGCGCGCGGCTAAGCAGTCCGTTTCAGCAAGAAGGCTAGGCCCAGGACGATCCAGCCGGCAATCATCAATAGACCGCCGATCGGAACGATGGCTCCTAGAACTTTCACGCCGCTGAGCACCAGCGCGTACAGACAGCCGGAAAAAATCAGTACGCCCAGCACAAAGCAGACCCCGGCAATCGTGGCAGCCAGCGATGGGGCGGGACGCGAGACCAGCCACGCCACGGCCAATAGCGCTAGCGCGTGATACATCTGGTAGCGGGCCGCCGTTTCCCAGTTATTAAGCCGCTTGAGTTGTTCGGCCGGTTCCAGTCCCAGCCCTGCCAGATAGTTGGGGAGCAGATGGGCACCAAAAGCGCCCAGTGCCACTGCCAAAGCACCTAAAAGAGCAGCCACTACACCCCAGCGCTGCGCGGCAGCCGTAAAGTCGAGGGCCAGTTCGGCAGAGAGCGGTTTCATAACAGGTTCCGATGCGAGAGCGAGTGGGTTTCACTCATTCTATCGAATCGGCAGCGCGGGGCGGGCGATAACCTTCGCCGTAAGTCCACCACTTTCGTAGCGGCCTGAGCATGCGCACTCCAATCGCCAGGGGTGAGCGTTTCACCCATTGTTTGGTCAGCCGCCACGCTTCCAGGCATGACAGGGCCAACGACGTTTCCCCCGCCATTCCCTCAGCCACCAATACCTGACCACTAGCCAGACTGGTTTTGAAGCGTTCGTTTCCTTTGCCCAGATGAAGCCGCGTGACTCCTTCCGCGGCCAGCGCCTCGGCAATTTTCAGGAGCAACAGCAATCCCGGCGAAGAGCGCGCGAATTGTTCGTCGTAGCCCAGGAACCAACAGTGGGCGGTAGGACCGCTCCGCAGGATATAGGCAATCCCGGCCGGTAGGTCGTCTCCCCACAGGACACTCAGAAAAGCTTCAAAGCGTTCGGTTTTCGTACGCAAGAAGCCTTCGAGCAAACGCTGTGTTGCTGGTGACTGCAGCGGAGTCACCACACCCAACTCGGCGTGTTGCTTGTTCTTCCATTCCAAGAGAAGCTTCAGCGGCAACTCACTTGGTGCCCTCAGTTCAAAACGCGCGTTTTGTTCGCGTTCGAATCGGCGACCTTTGCGCAGCGTCTTTTCGACTGTCTCCGAGCCAACGGATTTGCGCGCTTTGCAGTACGCCGCGAAACCGTCCGCGAGATCGAGGTAATGCGATTCGTGCTTCTGCCAGTGATCTTGAACCAGATTGTGCTGCGAAGCGGGGACGCACTGGAACTCGGCTGCGACCAGACCACTGCCGCGAAGAAGCTGCTGCAGGTCGATCTGCGTGCCGCAGGGGGCGATGAGCCCGTGGAAGTCGTTCATGCCGCTAACCACGGGGCGGGCGACCCCGAAGCACGAGCGTTGATAGGGCAAAAATGCGAGTGGCTCCCCCTGCTCGTGGATCACAGCGACTTCGACCGGCCCCATCACCTGATCGGCGACGGCCAGAAACTCGGGGCGAAAGCAGGGACTATCGAGCGTGCTGTCCGCGCGCTGCCACGCATCCCAACAGGCGAGGTCGCCCGGGGAAAGCTCAGCAAAACGAAGGGTGCGGACTTCGGGCATGGGAGCAGATCGAGAAACGTAGTGGGTTTCTCAAATCTAGGCCCGCCGATGAGGGAGGTTTTCGCGGCGCACAAAAAGTAGCCGTGCGGTGCGGGGCAAAATACAGCACAACCGCTACAACCGGAACGCCGGCAGTGAATCCGCGATGCAGTCAGGATAACCGACCGCTTAGAACCGCCGATTCACAAAGAAGCTGTACTCAAAGTCGAAGGCTCGATCGAAACCATTTCGCACGGGAACGATAAAGCCGTGCGTGAAGGTGGTCTGGCCGATGCGCGTCGGAATACCGGCCACCAGGTTCAAGTTGTCAAAACGATTTCCGCCGTTCCCAAAGGTGAGCTGCACCGGTTGATACTGCCCCAAGCCTGGAAAGTTTTGAGTCGGGCCAAAAACTTCGGAATTCGTCAACGAACCGGTGTAGTGCGCTTCAAACATGATCCCCATCTGATTGAGATAAGGGGCATCCGGTTCGTTAATGAACCAGTAGCCGATCCCCCAGTCGACGCGCATGATCGTCTGTGGACTCACTCTGCCCGACGCATCGACCGGGGGTGGATCAAACACGGCGACGCCGGCATCGATCCGCGTGTCATAGCTGACGCGAGCGTTGGATTCATTCAGTGGCACGTCAAACTGCAAAAAGCCTTGCGTGAAGATTCGTTCGTTGGGTGTGTGCAAGTACGCCACGAAGGGAGTCAGCAGGAAGGACTGATTCTGTAGGTAGGCGTTAAGGCGCAAATTGTAGTCCACGAAGATCGGCGCATTTACACCGTTCGGATCATTCACTTGCAGGTTCTGAAAATTGA
Organism: Pirellulaceae bacterium; assembly: GCA_041739545.1. Lineage (GTDB taxonomy): Bacteria > Planctomycetota > Planctomycetia > Pirellulales > Pirellulaceae > JBGSNR01. The sequence goes on from JBGSNR010000068.1 coordinate 40,070, forward strand.
CTCGGCCATTCACTGCGATATCGGGCGCTGTGGGGGCCGTCAACGCAGCGCCTGCAGCAAAGAGGAAGGTTTCCGTTCGAAAGTAGTTCCCCTTGATGATTGCCGACAGGTTTCCAAATTCGTTGTTGTAGTCCTTGAAAGGCAAATTAGTGGCGGTAGGGGACAGCGAGAAATTCAAGTTCGAGTTCAGCTGCGAGTTCATGGGCGCGCGGAACTCGATCGAGTGTTGCTCGCCGAGCGTCTTTTCCGCCCCGAGCGTGAAGCGGTCGATGTTCAACGAACTGGTTCCTCCCTGCGGCGTGTTGGGGAACAGGCTCAGTTCGGAGGAGTTGTGAAAATGTCGATAGCTGAAGTACACGCGATCGGTGACAAGGGGCGAATTGTTTTCCGAAATATTCGTCCGCCCAAAACTGAACGACGGTTGATCGAGATTGACCTGCAAACCCAGGATGTTCTCAACCCCCGGCTTATCGAACATAAACGAGACCGGACTGCCACCTCCGCCGGGATTGTCGGCAATCATGTAAGTCGGTCGATTGAAAGCAATCGAGTTCGATTGGCCGGCTGTTCCAAACCGCTGCGAACGGCTGGAGCTACTGCTGGGTGGTCGAGAGGTGCTGCCTCCGCCGCCGGACATCGAACTCCCCGGTTGAAACGCGGTTAGCGAGAACGGGGAATCTTCCTCGTTCAGATTCCATTCGGCGTCTTGCAGTTGGGCAGCAGATTCTGCGAGGGCGTCTGGAAACTGCGAAATCTCGTGTTCGTATTCGTCCCGGCTGGCAGCATCCTGATCGGTGGCCGTTGCTTCGGAATTTGCCGACGCGTTGCCTACGACGGAGATTTCATCGTCGCTAGCGCGCAACGTGCCGGCACACAGCCCGGCCAGACATGAGGCGGTACAGATCATGTTTTTCAGCAAACTGATTTTCATTGCCATCGCGCTCCTCGCCTTCGTCGCGGCAGGTCCGTTTGCCGCCATCTTGCCAGCCGGCTCTAAAAATTTCGATTGAGCATCAAGTTGTATTCAAAGTCGAACCCACGATTGGGCTCATCGCGAATCGGCACGATGAAGCCATTGGTGATCGTCGTCAGGCCAATTCGCATCGGAATACCCGCCACCAGGTTGACGGTATCCAGCCGGTTCGCCAAATTGCCCACCACCAGATCGATCGGTTGAATTCCCGCTTGAGGAAAGCCATCGATCACGCGGACCGGACCCAGCAGCTTGGCATTGTTCATGGTCGACGTGTAATGCACTTCGAACATCGCCCCGAGCTGGTTTAAGTACGGAGCATCGGGCTCATCGATGAGCCAATAGCCGGCACCCCAGTTGAGTCGAAGCAAGGTCTGCTGACTAATGCGGTCGACTTCGTTCGTCCGGCCGCCGGCGATCGGGAAGCCGAAGAAGCGAATCGAGTAAGCCATGTCGAGCGAAGCCGTGGACTCATTGGCGGCCACATCCACTTGGGCAAACCCTTGCGAGAACCACCGCTCCCGGTGCCGTGCGTAATAGCCGACGAAGGGTGAAATGTTCACGGTTTGATTGCGAACCACCCCGTCCAAGGTCAAATCCGCATCGACTCGAATGCCCGTATCGCGCCCCTGATTGTCGCGAATCACAAAATTCGGGTCATCGACCAGGCCGCGGATGGTCACATCCGGGGCGGTCGGCACATTGACGGCGACGCCGCCGGAAACGTAGGTGGTTTCGTTCTGATAGAGCGCCATTTTTGCAATGGCGGCGATATTCCCCAGATTGGTGTTGTAGTCTTTGAGAGGAAGCGTGCTGTTTTCATTCGCGTTCTGCGCGAAGAATAAATCCGAAGACATTTGCGAACTCATTGGCACGCGGAGCTCGACCGAAAAGTTGTCGGTGAACTTCTTTTCCGCCCCCAGCGTGAAGCGGTCAATATTCAACGAATTCCGGCCACCGGCCGGAGTGTTCGGGAAGACGCTAATGTCCGACGCGTTGTGAAAATGACGGTAACTCAAGTAGACGCGGTCTTGCACAATGGGCGAATTGTTTTCGGCAATGTTCAAGCGACTGCAGGCGAATGTCGGATGCAAAATCGACGCCACCAGGCTGCCGCGAATAAACAAGCCGCCGCAACCGCCACCCGTGTTGTCGGCAATCATGTAGGTCGGTCGACTAAACGCGAGTTGTTGATTCCCGGCTGTGCCGAATCGCGTTTGACGACTAGCTGAAGTATTGCCCGACCTGCCAGGGGAAGACATCCCTGCGCTACTTCCCGGTTGTTGAAAGGCAGCCAGCGAAAAGAATGAATCCTGCTCTTCGGCCTGCATCGCGGCCGCGAATTCATCGTAGGTCTCACCGTCGATCTCGCCGACCGACGATGAATCAGCCTCTTCCGCGAAGGCTGCATACTCAGGATTGGGCAGCAAATCGTCCTGTGCCGCCAGCAGCGCGGGTAGAAAAAAAACGATCGCCCCGACGATCGTTCTGCCGGTGCGCAAGAGTGCTGCTGCTAGCATCATTCGGTCCCCCCCGAGTAAAGAGCATGCAAGGTCTATCGGCACAGCAATAAAGAGAGCTACATGTTGATTGTTGGCTTGACCGGTATCTTCGCTACATTCTCCGCACGCACGGAAAGATATCTGGGTTCGCGAATTTTCCCAGCTTCACCAAGTCAACAGAAAACGTGTGACGTTCGTTGCTAGCAGCAAGCAACTTCATTTTCCTTCGAGCAACATCTTCCAGGCAGGCAGATCCTGGAAGGCTTCGAAATCAGGATTGGCGCGGAACTCCGCCAGGACCTTCGGATCCCCTTGGAGCACCTCGCGACAAGCAGCGAGAGCCAAGTCCTGCATGTTCGCCAGGCTGGTCTCCGTCCCCGGTTTCCCCTTGGCGGCGAGACAGGTCCTCGCCAAGCGGCGAGCGAGTTCGAGCACGATTTGGGGATCGTCGGTAGCTTCCATCAACTTCTCCGCCAGATCTGGAATGCGATCATAGCGCTCGGTTTCCCCTTCGATATCGATTCGCTGCAGATAGTTGTTCGCGAGGGCGAAGACCAGATCCACACTCTCCGGGAATCGCTTGCGAGCATCGAGGAGCACCGTATTCGCCTCTTCGGAAGTGGTCAACGCATCATCCTTCCTTCCGGCATCGAGCAACATGTATGACAAGCCTTCCAAGGCGTAGGCCCAGGCTGCCAAATCGCCGGGAGTGGCGTTGAGGTCCTTGCTGACCTTTGCTCGCAGGGCGATTCCTTTACGCAGGGCAGCGATGGCTTCCTCGCGGCGCTCATTTTTTTCGAGCACATCCGCCATCCCCGCATACACATCGGAAAGCTGCAAGTCGATCTGCTTGGTATCGGTGAGTTTCGGACGTGCCGACTCCAAAGCGGCTAAAGCGGTTTGCATCTTCCCCAGGCCGGCCTCGATCTTTTTTGCCTTATCGAGTGCCATCCCCAGCTGAGTACGAACGCGGGCCAACATGGTGTGCAGTTCGATCGAGCCGGGAGAATTCTGCACCAACTGCTCGTAGACGGCTTCCGCATCGCCAATGGCCTGGCAGGCTTCCTCGGGCAACTGCATTTTGTCGAATAGCCCGCCGCGCTCGAGTAGCAATGTCGCTAACTCGGCAGAATAGTCTTCGTTAGTAGGATGGTCGGTGACGAGCTTCCTTAGTAGCGCGATCGCTTCGTTATAGACATCGGCACTCTTGGCAAATTCCTCGCGAATTTCCAGCCACCGCGCTAAATTGACATCCGCCCGAACAAGATCGAGTCGGAACTCAGCCACCAGTGGATTCTCGCTGGCGAGTCGGTGACTGAGATCGCGCGACTGTTGATAAGCGACGCCGGCCTTTTCCACATCGCCGCGAAACCTTTGCAGATCTCCCATCGCTCGCCGCGACATGACCAACTGCTGTGCATACTCGATCGACTTCGGATTCTGCTTGACCAGCTTCTGAAAAATGCTCGCCGAATTTTCCATCGTCTTCACGGCCGCATCGTAGTCCTCGACTTGAATCTGCAGTTGCGCCAGGTTGAAGTAACCACGGGCCAGGTCGCGCTCAAAGTCTTGCACGCCGGGATTATCCAGGGCTAAACGGGAGCGAGCGAGGTTGGCCTGCTCGTAGTTCACGATCGCTTCGCGGGGCGAACCCATTTCAGCCTGGGCGACGGCGATGTTGTCGTAGCTGTTGAGCAACTTGCGCTGGTACTGAGCGTTCTTGGGGTCTTCCTTGGCGAGCAGTTCGCGGTGGTCCTTGGCCTGCTTGAAGTAATCCAAAGCCTTCTCCGCTTCGCCGAGCGACAAGGTGAAATCGCCAAACTTATTTAAGGTGTCCGCCAGGGCGAAACGCTGCTCGATGTTGTTTGGATCCTCCTTGATAAGGTCTTGCTGGATGGCGTATGCGCGCTCCAGCGTGCGAATCGCCTCTGATTTTTGCCCCAGCTCGTCGGTAATCAGCGCGATCCGATAATAAGTGGCCGCCATTTCGGCCTGCAGTTTGGGATCATCGCCGCGCTTCTCGACGAAGCCTTGATAGTAGGCCAGCGCGTCTCGCAGCAGCTCTTGCCGCAACGGTTGCACTCCTGGAGCGTTCAGCAGTTTGGTTTCGCTCACCCGGGTAAAAAATTCGTCGACCGTGGTGCGCGCTTTAAGGAAGTTTTCCTCGGCTTTTTCTCGTTCGTCCTGGGCCTGACCCAGCGCTTTGAGTTCCGCTTGCCGCGCCTGGCTGATCAGAATGGTCGAGACCGAGGCGACAATGGCAACGATGAATACGGAGCCCATGATGGCCTGCGTCCACGCGCGATGCCGGCGGGTCCAACGCATGATGCGTTCGAACGATGTTTCGGTGTAAGAGGCGACCGGTTCGTCAGCCAGCCAACAGTCGATCTCTTCTGCCAGCTTTCCGGCCGTGGAGTGTCGTTTGGCCGGATCGAGCTGCATCGCCCGCAAGCAAATTGCTTCCAGAACTTTGGGAACCTTGCGATTACGTTCGCGCGGAGGGGGAAAATCTCCCTTTTGCACCTTCCCCATGATGAGCCAGACATCGCTATCGGTGAGGGGCGCGCTGCCAGTGAGCAAGTAGTAAAACGTCGCTCCCAGGCAATAGATGTCGCTCGCAAAACCGACCAGATGGTTCTGCCCGGCGGCTTGTTCCGGGCTCATGAACTGCGGCGTGCCGACCTGCGTTCCCATTTGCGTGTTTGACGCATTCGACACCGACAGCGATAACGGCGCTTCATCAGACTTGGGCAGCCCCGAGATCTCTTCGGCATCGATGGCCTTGGCAAGACCCCAGTCGACCACAAACGTTTCGCCATACTTCCCCAACATGATGTTGCTGGGTTTCAAATCGCGATGAATCACCTTCCGGCTATGGGCGTAGTCGATGGCGTTGCAGACCGCGACAAACTGATTGAGGAGCTGGCGAAACTCCCGCCGATGTGTGCCGAAAGATCCATCCTGGGCCGACAGTTTATGGAAGTGATCGATGGCCTCCTTCAGGCTATCGCCACGAATGAAGCGCATCGCGTAGTAGGGGCGTCCGTTGGGGTATTGCCCCAGGCCATACACGGGGACGATCGACGGATGTTCCAGGCTGCCGGTGATCTCTGCTTCGGAAACGAATCGCTGCCGGCTACCTTCATCATCGGCAAAGCGGTCTTGAATGTGCTTGAGGGCAACTTCGCGCTGAATTTCGCCATCGATCGCGACGAAAACTTCGCCGAGACCTCCTTTCGCATGCAAACGGACGATGCGAAACCGCGCGGATGACGGGGTGGAAGGCTGCAACGTTTGCGTGGCAAAGACGGCTCCGCCGCCGATGCCTGCACCGGGCATCTCTTCGGGCCCCAACGTTCGTTCCACCCGGGCATGCGCGGTCGGCCGGCTGGGAACACGCATGATGCTGGCATGGACGTCGCTATCGCGCACCGGCTCCAAAATCGTGCGCAGTTGCTCGGCACCGGCCAGTGCCGCCAGACTTTGCTCCGGCGTATTCTGATGCGTCCGCAGATGTTCCTTGACGAGCGTATCGAGCAAGGCCCGTCGATCGGGCGTGAGCGATCCTTGGCTGACAAGAATTTCTCCCAGCGTTTTGCTCTTATTCAACACCCAGGCATTCATGCCGTCTAAGAGCGCATCGCGCTTGATGAAATCCAACTGGATGGCGAGCACGCCAAACAGGAGATTCAAATCAGCGTTCGCAGCGTCGACTTGCTTCATGACGATAGAATAGACGGCTTCCAGGTTCCTGGCGACCGCCTCTATCTTAAGGCATTCAAAGGGCTCGAGCATTGGGCCGCGCGCGATGCCGCGCAGTGCGCATTTTCGGCCGGCGATAACGGCCCTGTCATGTTAGTTAGTCGTTCCGGCGGCGACAGTTGCGGCAGCACCTCCATCGGTTACGATGGAACAGCGTTCCGCAAACCGCTGATTTGCCCCAGTTCCCGTTCATTCATCACGACGATGTCTACCACCACTGCTGCCACACCAGCCCTCAAGGAACTGCTGGCCGCCGTTTATGCGCATGGCAAGTGCCTGGCAGAGCAATCGGTCCCGCTGCCGCTGGTCATTGGTCGGCAGAATCCAGAAACGGGTGAACCGGTGCCGTTTCACGTGGTCCCGGCGACGGCGGCGGGGGAGCCGGCAAAATTTATCGTCGAAAAGTTTCAGCGGCAGTCGTCCCTGTCGCGGAGCCACGTGCAGATACTTCCCCTGGGAAATAACGGAGTGCGGTTGACGAATGTCGGCAAAAATGCCGTAGCTGTCACCAGTGCCGGGCAAGTGCTGCAAAGTGGGCAGCAGTTGGATGCCACCTTACCCGTTGATATTGCCGTGGGGGAATTGGCCCTCACTTTCAAAGCGCCTCACGCGACGAACGAACATTATTCCTCGCTCGGCTTTCAGACCATCGGCCCCGCCCATCAGCCGCGGCTGCTGCAAAAAGGAAAGCTCGCGGCACTGCTGCAGACGGTCGATCGCCGGCTTTGCGATGAACTGATGGAATGCCTCCGCGATGTGCTCGTCGTGCTGCAACAAGCGGGGAGCGAATTGGGCTTCTTTGAACAGGCCGCCGACGCCCTGCGGGGAGTCATTGGTTTGCAGAATGCAGCCGTCATGTTGTACAAGGATGGCAAATGGATTCCGCAGGCGATTGTCACCGAGAAGGACGACGAATGGCGTCCCAGTCGCGGCGCATTGGCGCAGCTGCTCGCGTCGAAGTCGACCCTGCGGAGCAAAGGGGCGGCAGAGACCGAAAGTATTCAAAGCGTCTCGCACCTGGTGGCCGCACCGATTCTGGATGCGGAAGGGAATGTGCTTGGCGCTCTGTACGGCGATCGCCGCGAGCGCGATCGGACATCAGGCCAGGTGGAAGTTTCCGAAGTTGAAGCGATGCTGGCGGATATGCTCGCCTCGGCCGTCGCTACGGGTATTGCACGACTAGCGCAAGAGAAGAAAGAAGTTGCTAATCGGGTCCTCTTGGAGCAGTTCTTCACGCCGGTTCTCGCGCGGCAGCTGGAATCGAACGATCAGCTCATGCGTTGCAAAGAGACCGATGTAACCTGTCTGTTCTGCGACGTGCGCGGCTTCAGCGGCGTCAGCGAACGGAGCGGGCCGGCCATCACGCTCGATTGGCTCAGCGACGTGATGGAGCGCCTGGGGCAATGCGTGCTCGATACCGGCGGGGTTCTCGTCGATCAAATTGGCGATGAATTTTTGGCCATGTGGGGTGCGCCTGAGCAGTGCACCGATCATGCAGCCCGTGCGATTCAAGCGCTCCATGAAATGCTCCGGGTCGCTCCCGAGATCAGCCGCGATTGGCAGCTCCGCATCGGTGGCGAAACGCACGTCGGATATGGGCTGAACTCCGGCTTGGCCGTGGTCGGCAATACGGGCTCCAAGCTTCGCTTTCGCTATGCACCTTTGGGCGACACCGTGAACCTGGCGAGTCGATTGCAAGGTTCTACCAAGTATTTCAAGGTAAACTCGATTCTTTCGCATGCCACCGCGCAGTCTTGCCCCCCGAACGCGCGGCGGCGGTTGGGACGCATTCGAGTGGTTAATCGCGATCGCGATACCAGCGTTTACGAATACACGCGTCAGGTCGACGCGCAATGGACGGAAACCAAGAAGCGGTACGAAGAGGCCCTCGATATTTTCGAAGCGGGAGATTTTCGCGGAGCCATTCAACGGCTCGGTGCACTGCTGGCCGTGAATCCTGACGACGGACCAACGTTGCTGTTGCTGTCGCGCTCGTATGCGGCCATGACTCAAGGCCCCGATTCTCATCACCCGGTTTGGACCTTGCCGGGAAAATAACCACGCATGGATTATCGCGTCACCGATCTAGCGCAAATTCCTTCGCCGGCGCTGTTGTTGTTCCTGGAAGGGATCGATGCGAACCTGACCGAAATGGTCCGCATTGCGGGGCGGGGCGAGCGCTTGCGGCCTCATGTGAAAACGCACAAACTCCGTCCGCTCGTGCAGCGGGAGCTTGCCCGCGGCATCATCCGGCAGAAGTGCGCCACGCTGGCCGAGGCAGAAGTCTTGGCCTGCGGCGGGGTGAAAGACATTTTTCTTGCTTATCCGGTCGTCGGGCCGAATATCGCGCGCGTGATCCGCTTTGGCGAAGTCTTTCCGGACGTGAAACTGCTCATCGCCGGAGACGATCGCCGGCCGTTAGCGTCATTGGCCGCGGCAGCAGTTGCGGCCAGTCAGCAAATTGAAGTGGTGCTCGATCTCGATGTGGGGCAGCACCGCACTGGCGTCCCGATTGGCGAACAAGCGGCAGAACTTTATCGCTGGATTGGAACAACCCCAGGGCTGGCGCTCGGCGGATTGCATGCCTACGACGGCCACAATCATCAGACCGATTTCGCCGCACGGCAGCAGGCCGTGCACAGCTTCATTCGCGAGGTAACGACTTTTGCAGATCGCCTGGAAAGCTCAGGGCTCAAGGTCCCACGCATCATCTCCGGCGGCACCGGTTCTTTCCCCATCCTCGCCGCGAACGACGATCCACGACTCGAACTCAGCCCCGGCACGACCGTGCTGCACGACATTGGCTACCGCAGCACTTTTCCCGATTTGAACTTCATCCCTGCCGCGGCCGTCCTCACGCGTGTGATTAGTTGCCCGGGCCCGAATCGATTGACATGCGACGTCGGTTACAAGGCGCTCGCATCCGATCCCCCACTCGCCCGCCGCCTGCAGATTCACGAAGTTCCCGATGCTCAAATCGTGATGCACAACGAAGAGCACCTCGTCTTTGAAACCAGCGGCGCTGCTGAGTTTCAGCCGGGGGATCCGTTGCTGGCCTTCCCCTGGCACATCTGTCCGACGGTGGCCCTCCATCAACAAGCCTACGTGATCGAAGGGGGAAAGCTCGTCGATGTCTGGCCCATCGAAGGACGCGATCGGATGCTGTCGATCTAAGCTGGTTTGATCTAGGTCGTAAGTTCCACTCGCTTCCCACCCTGCACCACTTCTTCGATGATCCAGCCGAGAGAAGCTTCTTCGGCCACGCAGACAGGACGAAAAATTACCGCGTCGCCGCGACTGCCAACCTGCAATCTGCCGCGGTCATTGCACCCCAAAAACTGGGCCGGCTGACGGCTCGCACAATCAACGGCCGTTCGCAAATCGACTCCCGCGAAGCGCTGCAACAGAGCGATGTTCACCGGCAACGGCGCGGTTGCTCCCGCTAAAATCTCACGCTGACCGGCCACCACCAGTTTGCCCCCGTCCAGCATCTCCACCGCACCGAGCGGCGTGTCGTATCGTCCCGGCGGTAGCCCTGCCAGACCGGTTTGATCGCCAACGAGCAGGATCCGCTCGACTCCTTTTGCCCGGACCATCGTCTTGACCACGGCCGGCGGCAGATGATGGCCGTCGACAATCAAGCTCGCCCACAACCGATCCTCGGCCAATTGATCCCAGATGTAATTCGGATGCCGCTTCAGAAGTGGATGCGCGCCATTTCCCAAGTGCGTACTCAGCGTGGCTCCCGCCTCGACGGCCGCCTGGATTTGTTCGCTGGTCGCGCGTGTATGACCAATCGCGATTCGCACGCCGCTCGCAACGGCCTGCTGAATGAACGCCGGCGCTGCTTCATACTCCGGAGATAACGTCACCAGCCGGATCAATCCGCCGGCCGCAGCCTGCAGTTCGGTAAACTCTTGCCAGTTGGGGGGCCGAACGTGTTCTTTCGGATGGGCACCGCGCGGGCCATCGTCGGGGCTGATGGCCGGTCCTTCCAGATGAATCCCCAGGATGCTCTCCCGCGCGAATCCCTCTTGCTGCACCGCAGCCGCTATCGTTTGCAACGACTGCCGCAAGCGTTCCTGGCTATCGGTCGTGCAGGTCGCGAGCAGGCCGGTCACTCCCCAGCCAAGCATCCGCTTGCAAACCTGCTGCACGTCGGCCACGGTCAAATGGGCCGAATTGAAGTCGATTCCTCCTGCTCCATTCACCTGCAAATCGATCAGGCCGGGAGCAATCCAGGGGAAGTCTCCAGCCCGCGAAACAGGGGTGATAGCAACGATCTTCTCCTCGGCAAACGTAACTTCTACCGGCTGGGAATCGTCATAGCGGCGGGCAATCAGGCTGAACATACTTCGCATAATACTCGACCCCGCTCCAAGCACAGCCCGCAAGATCGGCGGCGTACTTCCGCCGCTTACCGGCAGCCGACCAAGAAAGAATCAAATTCTATTGATTTGTTATCCGAGTTCTCTTCCAATGGAACTTGAGCGAGTTCCCTTCCGCGGAATTTTGGTCGCTCTGCCCACCCCTTTCCCCTGCCTGAAAGGTCCTACCATGTTGAGGATTACGAATCCCAAGGTTCACGATTATTGCGATGGTGTTGCCCGGCGCAGTTTTCTGCAACTTGGCGTGCTAGGAATGACATCACTCACGCTCGCGGATTTGCTCCGGGCGGAAAGCTCGGCCGGCGTCGGTTCGTCCCACAAGGCCATCATCAATATTCACCTGGGAGGGGGCCCCTCGCACCAGGATATGTTCGACCTCAAGCCCGAAGCGGCCGTCGAATTTCGTGGGGAATTCAGCCCGATCAGCACCAACGTTCCCGGCATGCAAATTTGCGAACACATGCCCCAGCTCGCCACGATGGCCGACAAGTTTGCCGTCATCCGTTCGGTGGTCGGCATGGTCGATGACCATAGCAACTTCCACACGCAAACCGGCTATCCGCGCCGCGACCTGCAAAATGTCGGCGGGCGTCCTTCCATCGGCAGCGTGGTAGCCAAACTCCAAGGCCCAACCAGCGGCGGCGCTCCGCCGTATGTGGCCTACAACGAAGGCTACCCCGGCTATCTCGGCCCGGTCTACAAAGCCTACAAGCCGGAAGGGGGCGACTTGCGCCTCGTCGGCGGAATGTCCGAAGATCGGCTCAGCTCGCGCACGAATCTTCTTTCCGACATGGACCGCTTGCGGCGAGACAGCGATTCCACCGGGCAGATGGAAGCGCTCGATTCCTACACGCAGCGGGCGGTCGGCGTGGTGACCAGCGGCCGAGTTGCCGACGCGCTCGATCTGAAGAAGGAAGACCCCGCCATCACCAAGCGCTACGGCGAAGAGGGGAAAGACTTCCTCCGCTCGCGCCGCTTGATCGAAGCGGGCGTACGGGTCGTCACCTTCAATTGGGGTGGCTGGGACACGCACGGCGACAACTTCAATTCGCTCCGCAAGCAGTTGCCCAAGCTCGATAATTCCATGAGCGCTCTCCTGACTGACCTTAGCGAGCGCGGGATGGATCAAGATGTCACCGTGGTGATGTGGGGCGAATTTGGCCGCACGCCGCGCGTGAATTCGGGTGCAGGGCGCGATCACTGGTCGCGCGTGGCCATGTGTTTCCTGGCCGGTGGCGGCATGCGGCTGGGGCAGATGATCGGCTCGACGAGCAAAGACGCCGGCGATGCGAAGGACCGCCCGGTCCATTTGCAGGAAATCTTTGCGACGCTGTATCACAACCTGGGGATCAACGTCACGAACGCTCTGTTGCGCGATCCCAATGGTCGCCCGCAATACCTGGTCGACAAGCGCAAGCCGATCGAAGAATTGGTTTAGAGCGAATCCAGCGGCAGTGAGCGGTCCTTTCGCTAGATGCGTGCTGATTCAAGCCGCCGCGAACGCTTCACGTCCGTGCGACTCGCACTAGTCGGGAACCGAGCTTCGTTCCCGCAGCAACAAAAGCCCTCTGCCGGCGGCACCTCTCCGTGCCGCCGGCTTTTTTTGTTTTGGAGCTACGTCGCACCTGAGTTAACGTCCCTGCAGCATAGTGCTCCCGCGCGGAGTAGGTCGAAAGTATTGGCCCTGCACTTTTGGCCGCTGGATACACCGCTGGTCCAACCCTACGAAGGTTCATTCCGCAAATGGTATACTTCCGCTTCCACGATCACGAACTTGGAGGTGCGCAACATGTCGATTCGCCTGGCCTTGAAGTTGATGTTCACGATGTGCTTGTTACTCCTGGGTAGCGGCTTTGGTTCTGGGACGGAATCGGCCCAAGCGCAAGCGCCGGCCATTCCTGGCTTGCCGGAACTTCCTCCCGGCGTGGAACTCCCCGACGACGTGAAAGCGCAGCTCCAGAAAGCGTTGGAAGCCTCTAAAGCCTTCGAGGAGGCATCAAAGTCCAGGCAGCCACCCGCCACCAACAAGCCGGCGACTCCTGCCAAGCCAACCGTTCCCGCGAAGCCGGCGAATCCAACCACCCCGGCGAAACCTGTTCCTGCGGCGCCACGCGTGAATATCCCTTCCGCGCCGGCCGCCACCACGTTCAAACGTCAGGCCGTCGAGAAATCGTTGGGCAAGATTGGCGAATTCAATTTCTACCAGCGCGACGATAAGAAGCCCCGGTTCTGGGTCAGTCCCAATGGGAAGCGGATCGCCTATCAAATCGAGAAGGGGATCAACGTCGACGGGAAGGCCTACGAATACAAGCACATCATCCGCGAGCAGGATCAATACATCAGACACTTCCATTTCAGTCCGGATAGCCAGCACACCTCTTGGGTCGTGCAGCTCGGCGATGGTCAAGGAGAAGGGAAAGGGGAAACGCTGGTCGTCGATGGCGTGCCCGAAAAGGTCGGCTGGAACTTCATTGCCAATCACGACGGCGGCGTCTTCAGTGGCGATAGTCAACACATCGCTTACACCGCCCGGCGGTATGCCAAGGGAGATGTGGAATATGTGCTGATGATCGATGGCAAAGAACGGGAAGTTTTTCTCGAATCCCCGGCCTGGAACATTTCTTACACGCCGGACAATAAGCGCGTGGTTTGGGCGGAAGATGTGGGCGACCACTATGAAGTGCGCGAGACGAGCATCGATGGAAGCCAGCCGCGCGTCGATCGCAAATATGGTCCGGCCGTGCTGACCATGAATTTCTTCTACGGTCCCGAAGGACAATTGGGATACGTCGCGAAAGATCCCCAGAATCAGTTCTTCGTGGTGTACGACGGCAAGGACGATGGCCTGCGATACAAAGAACTGGAAAATGTGTTGCTCAGTCGCGATGGCAAGCACCTCGCGTATGTGGCCGAGCCGCAAAGCTTTCGCGATGTGGTGGTGATCGACGGCAAGCCCAGCCCGACTTATGGCGGCTTAGAATCCGACTATGTAGATGGCACCTTGGCGTTGAGTCCCGTCGGCGGTCGCTCGGCCTACGCGATCAAGAAACGGAACAGCGTCCATGCCGTGATTGATGGGAAGGAAGGACCGGGTTACGCCGGCGTGGCAGCATTCTCCTTCAGCCCCGATGGGAAGCGGTTGGCTTACTGGGCGGCCAAGGGGGGCAGGTCGATCATCGTGGCGGACGGTCAAGAGAGTGCGCCGTACGACGAAGTGGGTTGGCCCACTTTTAGCCCCGATGGACAGACGCTTGCCTATCGCGCTGGAACTGCCGCTCAGAAGTTTGTCGTGGTGAATGGTAAACCTCAAGCGGCCTACACGTCGATCGGCCAGCCTAAGTTCAGTCCCGATGGTAAGCGGTTGGTCTACGTTGCCGATCTGTCGAAAGAAGGACCGACGTTGCTTGTCGACAGCGGCAAGGCAGGGAAACAATACGCAAACATCCTGGAGCCGCTCTACTTCAGCGAGCAAGGGGAGCGATTGGCGATGGTGGTTTCCACCGGCGATCACGATATGGTGGTGGTGGATGGGGTCGAGGGAAATCCATACGACCTCGTTATCACGCTCGGCGGCGGCAAGGTGCAGTTCGAGGGTGCCGACCGCTTTCACTACTTGGCCGTGAAAGACGGGGAGTTGTTGCTGGTGGAAGAGACGATCGAGTTGTAGCGCAGGCACGCATTAACATGGCCACCGCGCCCCGAATGAGAGGCAACGTGGCGGACTGATGCTTCTGGTAGCCGAGTAGGGTACGCACGCGGCGTACGTACCAGTGAGAGTGTTCACCAACCGTTCGAGGCCAGTTCCTGAGCCGCAAAGTCTCTCGACAATGCCGCGCGAATCCCGGTACGCACGCGGCGTACGTACCCTACTTGGCTATTTCTGACTCCTGCCGATCAAAGTCACAACAATGCCCAACATGACTAGACCTAGATAGTAGAAAATTGTCCACAAAAAAGTTGTGAGAGCCAAAAAAACTATCCACCACGTAAAACCCTCAGCGCACGGCAATCGCATCTTAATTCCCGGTGAAACTGCGGAGTATGCCTTCCAACGCGTCGGTGGAGAGGCAGGCGCGGTAGCGTTTGCCACGAATATTGTCTTTTAGGGAAGTGTCCACTGACAAAATGGACACGGCCAAA
>JBGSNR010000069.1:0-105396 GCA_041739545.1 Pirellulaceae bacterium
TTTGGCCGTGTCCATTTTGTCAGTGGACACTTCCCTAAAAGACAATATTCGTGGCAAACGCTACCGCGCCTGCCTCTCCACCGACGCGTTGGAAGGCATACTCCGCAGTTTCACCGGGAATTAAGATGCGATTGCCGTGACGCTACGCCCCGTTCCGTTGAGGTCTCGACCGTTTGGGAAGTCAAAATTTCCGCCATGGTGCTAATTGATATATTGGATTGACACCCTTTCAGAGTAATTTGCCCCGCCCAAACTTCAAGAAAAACCATCCAGACTCACGCGGACTGCCGCGTATTTCGGGTGCAAGAGCGATAAGTAGTCTCCGCTTTCTTGGTTTCAGCGAGCCAACGCAGGCACGCAATTGACTCGGCTAGCCGGCCGTTGGGACGCAATTGCAGTCAGAGTGTCCCCTCGTTTTTGGTCCAGATTCCGTGGCAGTGGCTGGTTGATGCGAACGAAAACTTAAGACGGGCTTCAGCGGATGGAGGGGTTCTCAGCGATTCACTGTGTCATGCTCACCGAACACAGACCCGCGTGGAGATCACGTTCGATTATGAGTCAACGACTGGTAAAGATCGTGAACTGGACATTCTGGTTCTGTGCTCGCTTGCGCAAAACACAGCCACCCGTCAACATGGCCACCCAGCCGAATGCTTCCTGGAAACCCAGTTTGCAAGCAAACTCGGCCACCCCGCGATATTTTTGCGATTAGGGACAGAAGAAAACTCCCCCAACTTTCTCGCGTCCTAAAGAAAGTTCCGTCCTCTCTTGTCACGTACGGGAGCGCTTCAGCAGAGTCAGGCCCATCTCGGATTCGTACGTGGCCAACGCAACTTAGACCATTAGAATTGACCATGCGAATTGGAGGCAACATGCCGGACCAATGCTTCTTGTTGCCCCAGGTTGGTTGACACAGTCAACCAACCTGGGGCAACCCGCGTGGTAATCTTCGGTAATTGAAAGTTTGAACGGCAAAGATCACGCGAAGGATGAGAAAACGCAGTGGCCGATAAGTGTCACGAAATCGATTCTGGACTATGAGTTAGCCGGTTCGTCTTCAGGAAGAACCGAGGGATCATCTGTAGCTTTTGGTCCCGCTGGTTTCTCGCTCGGAGATGCTTCGCTTTTGGCCTCATTCTTCTGGTTCCATTGCTGCAGTTTTTCTTCCCACTTTTTTATCTCGTCTGGTTTGTCCCAAGCCTTATACAAATCAATCAACGCCGTCAGATTCTGTGTGATTAAGTGGGCAGGGTAAGTTTCTGGTGCCAAAAGCAGCAATTGATTGACTTCCAGAAGGCAAGTTTCGGCGTTTGAAAATTGTTTCACTTTCAAACGCATGATTCCCACAAAGTTCTGCTCTTCCAGCGTTCCGTAATGCTGCGGACCTTGTTGTTTAGTGACAATCTGCCAACTCTCTTGAAAGTATTCCAACGCTTCTTCATTGCGTTCAAGTTCCGCTAACGACAAACCAGCCAATCGTATCGCTCGCAAGGTATTTGGCGCCCCTTTGTTTCCCAGTTCTTGTTGAACCTGCAGCACTTGTTCGCACAGTTTCAAAGTCGGGTCGTATTGCTGCATGACGAAGTACACGTTCGCTAGTACGACCATGCCGTCCAGTGTGCGCGGATGTTTCTCACCGTATCTTTTCTGCATTTGCTGCACTAACTTCTCGCGCATTGCCAAGGCTTCTTCCAAGCGATTGAGATGGAAGTACATCTCTGCTAATAGCATTTGCGAATAGATGGTGTCTTCGTGTTCCGCTCCCATTTTTTTGCGACGCAGCGCAAGCGTTTGCTGCTGCAGTTCAAATCCATGGTCCGGCATTCCACTGTAGAAATGGGCTTCTGCTAGCAACTGCAAGGTCGTGAGAGTACTGGGATGTTCGGCCCCCAGTTTCTCCTGAACTGCAGCGTACGTCTGTTCGATAAGCTTCAGTCCTTCTTCTTCGCGCCCCATTTGTCCCAAAGCTTTGGCATAACTGTTCGCCGCGGCCAGCATTTCTGGCTCATCAATTTGCTGCGTAGCATGGCGAATGGCATAAACCTGTTCATGCAGTTTCAAGGCCTCCTCATAATTTCCGATAGAACTGAGCACTTCGGCCAGAATTGTCATGGCTTCCAATGTACTGCGATGCTGCGGACCATGTTTGGATTGCTCAATTTCCAACACTCTGCGCAGCAGGCTGATAGATTCGTAATATCCGCCGCGCATGTGATAAGCGCGTGCCAGATTGCTCATGGAGAGGAGTGTCAGTGGATGTTCTGACCCCATGGTCTCCTGCTGCACGGAAAGTCCTTTCTCGAAAAGTTTGATTGCTTGTTCATATTTGCCGACTAACACCCACTGCTGGGCCAGATTGTTCATGGAGCTTAGCGTATCGGGATGTTCCAAACCGAGTTTCGTCAGCTTCAAGTCCATGGTCTGTTGATGCATTTGAACTGCTCTTGTGTGCTGGCCGACATCCGACAAAGCGCTGGCCAAATTATTCATACATGTCAGTGTGGCCGGGTGATCCGCTCCCAGCTTCTGCCTAAAGAGTTCTACGTTCTGTTCATGCAGGGCCAGGGCGTCGGCAGACCGTCCCGAGGCAGCATAGGCTTCGGCCAGATTGTTCACCGCCCACAAGGTGCTGGGGTGCTCTGCCCCTTTGTTCTTCCTTATCTGCTGCAAGGCTTCCTCCAGCAGAGCGATGGCTTCTTCGTGTCGTCGAACAGTTGTATAGCTCAGTGCCAGATTGCCCGCGATGCTTAAGGTGTCCGAGTGATCAAGGCCAAACTTGGCTTGCATGCGCTGGTAGGTCTGTTCATAAAGCTCGACAGCGTCGTCGTAGCGCCCCACCGATTTGTATCCCATTGCAAGTACGTTCATGGACTTCAACGTATCTATATCATCTGCCCCGAATTTCGATTTACGCAAATTCAGAGTCTCTTGATGCAGCGCAAAGCCCTGTTCAATGCGACCGCTCTGCGTGTACACGACAGCCAGCCAGGCCATCGATTCGTAAAGCTCGCGCGGCGACACACCGGCTGTCGATTGGCGAAGTTCCACGGCACGCTGCAGATGTTCAATGGATGCTTCGTATTCCCCGATTGCAAGCAGTGTTTCGCCAATCGTCTGTTGGATTTCTGCTTCCAACCGCGGTTGATCAGCAAACTTATCGGTGATCCTCTGTGCAGCCTGCAAGACCAACTCCCGGACGGTAATATTGGGATCAACTTTGCTTCCCGCATCGGCTTGAGCATGGGCCGTTGCCTGCGCGAGCAAGTCCTTTGTTAAAAACTCCTTGACCGCAGTCGCAATCGCTGCCTGCTCTACCGCTTCAGCTTCGTTCTGCTTCGCTTGAGCGGCAAAGTTCGTGGCCTCCCGTTCCTTGGCTGCCAACTGCTGATTCTTTCCTGACAGAACAAAAGTGCCTGCCAAAAGAGAGCCTACCAACACCACAACCGAAGCAAGAATTCCCGATACTAACGCCGGGTTCTTACGCGCCCAGCGGCGGGCTTGGACCAAGCCCGACTCGCGATACGCCGCCACCGGTTCGTCGGCTAGCCAATGTTCCACGTCTGCAATGAGTGCTGTGCATGAAGCATATCGCTGGGACGGTTCCCGCACCATTGCCTTTAAACAGATTGCGTTCAAAGCCGGCGACACCGATTTATCCACCTGACGCGGAGGTAGGAAATTGGCCTCTCGCACCGCGGCTACAAGATCGTCGCTGGCGATGTTGTCGTAGGGCGGCTTGCCCGCCAACAAATGATATAAAGTCGCCCCCAACGCAAATACATCGGTGGCAGGACCGAGCAGATCAAGCCGGCCGGTTGCCTGTTCCGGGCTCATGTATTGCAAGGTGCCCACCAGCGAACCCATCTGCGTTGCTTCCACTGTGCTGCCAGAAGCCGGTTGTAGCGCTGCTTCTCGGTCGAGCGAAGTTGCGTCGATACTGCTTTTCCCCTGAGCCTTTGCTAACCCCCAATCGACTACCAACGTTTCGCCATACTTGCCCAGCATGATATTGCCCGGCTTGAGATCACGATGGAGCACTCCTCGATCATGCGCGTATTGAATCGCTTGACAAACATCCATGAACCGACCGAGCAATTGCCTCAGTTCTATCGCTCGCTCTCCACTGCTGGCTTGTTGAACATGCTGCGGATTGTGATAGCGCTCAATCGCTTCCCTTAGGCTGTCTCCGCGAATGAAACGCATCGCATAAAATGGTCGTCCATCGGGATACGTTCCCAACCCATACACAGGAACGATGCTGGGATGCTCTAACCCGCCGGTCACTTCGGCTTCCAGCATGAAACGCGACCTGGCAGCAGGATCATCTGCATACTGCGGCTGAATTTCTTTCAGGGCCACTTCACGATTCAGTTCGCCGTCACACGCGACAAAAACCTTCCCCAATCCTCCCTGAGCATGAGGCCGCAAGATGCGAAAGCGAGTGCCCATGCTGCTTGGTTCGCCTGCCGTTCGTGTGGCAAAAATATCGGCATCCTGCTTTCCTGCGGCGATATGCGGAATGCTGGCTGCAATCTGCGGATCTGCAATGAGAGAAAGTTCTTCCTTGACACTCCCTATCGAACTGACTGCGGCCAGGCTTTGTGCCGCATCATTGTGATGCTGCTTCAAATGAGCATTGACGATGGCGTCGAGTGCGGCTTTGTTTTCGGCAGAAAGGCCTCCTGACTGCTGCAGAATGTCGGCCAATGTTTCTTTCTTAGCCAAGACCCAAGAATTCATCCCGCTGACTAGTTGTTCGCGGGTGATGAAATCCAACTGCAGTGCAAGAATGCCAAACAGAAGATTGCGGTCAGCAGGGGATGCCATGATGTGTCTCGAGATGATTGAGTTGTTAGTACTTCTCCCAATGGCCACAGCCCTCTACATTACGAAGTGCTGATTGACCCATAGTAATTGGTCGGCCGCTGCGGAGAAAGGAAGAAGGGCGGATGTGAAGCGGCACGATGAATTCAATGGCGAGAATTTCCAGTTGAGCCGTGTAGTGCGGCAGACTTATTCACTGCGCGGCTCCCCACTGTTTCCACTTATTCAGTGTGGTCTGGTATTCTGCCTTGGCCCCCGGAGAGAGTTTGCCAGCTCGCAAGTAATTGGTTACAGCGGTTCCGCGCGGCGTCGGCATTGAGAGGCTCCTGCACCGAAGGCGCTGAGCCGTGTAGACATCTGAGCTAGGCCAAAGCCAACTCCGCTACGACAGCGCTGATTTCTTCCACGCCGATCGTGGTTCGCTCTTCCGCATAGCCGATCAACAGTGCCAGGTCCGCCAGACGATTGATTCGCCGAGGGATTCCTTGGGCCTGCTCATGAATGGCGGCGACGGCGGCCTCATCAAATAATGCCGGATCACCGCCGGCAGCGGTAATGCGATGGCGTAGATAAGCGGCCGACTGTGGCAAGTCCAGTCGCTTCAGCACGCTCCGCGCTGCCACACGATCGTTCAAGTCATTCCAACGTTCGAGAGCTGGAAAAATTTCGGGCTGACCCGACAGGATGAACGAGATCATTGGAAGTTCGTCATGCACCAGGTTGGTCAGCATCCGCAGCCCCGTGAGGACGGGCGAATCGATCAACAGATGGGCGTCATCCACGACGATGACGGCATGCTGGCCTGACTGGGCTCCTTCGCGAAGCGACCTTTCGAGTCGGCGGAGCGCTCCATCGGGCGACGCCGCCGCAGCAATGTCGCCGGTGATCTCAACGGCGATGTAGCCCAGAAATGCGTCCAACGAAAGTGCGGGAAACGTGATCTGCAGACGGGGCTGGAACTTACTTGGCAACTGTCGCAGAAGGTAGGAAAGCGCGCATGACTTCCCCAAGCCACTCTCGCCACCGATGACCGCCAGACCTTGTCGGTTTTCGACGACATAGCGCAGCCTAAGCAGCGCCGCCTGCTGGGAATCGGCCGGATAGAAGAACCGCGGGTCCGCCGAAGGATCGAACGGGCGGCAACGTAATCCCCAGTGTTCTAGGTACATGGTGTGGGTCGTGGGCTACGACACAAAGTTCTCCGCGATCGCAACTGCTTCGATGCCGCTGGCATGCAAGCGGGTCGCTACGCTCTGAATATGATCGATGGGGGTACGAATCACATCGCGCACCACGACCACGGCATCAATGGCCGTCGCTGTGGTCGCGAAAATCGCTGAGTCGCCGGCAGGTAATGGCCCCAGATCGACGATCGTCAAGGCATGACGATGCGCGACGGCAGCCAGAACATCTTGGACGGCGGGTTTCGACAAGGACAGTTCCGCACTCTTGTGCAGCGAGTAGATCGTGAGCTGATCGTGAACGGCGCGGATGGCAACTTCGCCTAAGTCGATTTTCTGCTGCGTCGCCAATTCCCAGCCGGTAGGAATTTCCAGTTTCAGCCGCTCGGCCATCTCTGGATGGGCAAAGTCGGCGTCCACCACGGCGACATCCAGGCCCGACTGGGCCGCGATCCGGGCCAAGGCGAGAGCGATCGTCGTACATCCTTCCCCCCGTTGGCTGGAAGCTACGGCAAGCATCTTCAAGCCGTCACGCACCGCATCGGTCAGTTTTTGGCCGGCTTGGGCGAAGTAGGAAGTGGGATCGCTCGTCAGTTTCGTGATGACTTCGGGCCAATCCAGTGCGTCGACTTCCCAGGCCGCCTTTGAAACTGCGGCAGCAGGGGGAACGCTCGTTGTTTCAGCCGAAGTTGTTTCATTCTTTATCGTCTCAGCTATCGCACTTTCCGGCGGCGCGATCGGCACCGGCGCTTCAATCGCGGCAACCGAATTGTCAACTTCGTTTGCAAGTTCATCCTGAGCATCAGCTTCGAACAATGCTTCCGGCTTGTTGCCGAAGTGCGGGCCGCGGGCGGGACTTGCGGCGTCGAAGCGGAGACTACGCTTCTTCTCCGTGACGCTCGGCTTCAGTGGTTCGCTGAAAGTGTCAACCACCAATCCCAAGTGAGTCGGCAGGTCGCCGGTGAACGATGATTTTAACGCCGAAGCATCCAGTGCCTCATAAACGACTTGCGGGAAGACGAATCCCCGCGAGTCGCTAAAGTTCATCACCACTTGAGATTCATTGCTTGCCAGTGGATTAGGGCCAGGCGAAGCTTCCGGACTGGGATCGACCGTGGGTGACACAACCGAAGCAGCGGCAGGCGATTCCTTGATTGGCTTGGTTTCAGCTTTCGCCAGGTTTTCCACGACTGCAACTGCTTCTGGCTCCTGCACTAAAATCAGCGAGTCTTCGTCGGCGACAAAAGCAGACGCGTGACCAACTAATTGGCGGGCGAGCTTTGATAGGCCGAGAGTCTTCTTCCGCCAGGCCGAAGGAAGAAGCTCTGGATATTCCTGCGCCACAGGTGCCGGCGGCGGTGGAAGAAATTCTTCGGCCGGCGGCGGAACGGTATACCGGCTGCGGAGCGTGTTGCCAGTGCGAGCGAATCGCGCATGGGGAGCCGGCAGGGCAGAACCTGGCGGTGCCTGATCCAGACGATACGGAGGGGGCGAAATTGACGTCGCTAGTGCGTCCAATTGCTCTTCGTCGGCCGGCGGTTCCGGCGCGCGGAAAGCCTCAGCGGCGCGCACTGCTGAATCGGTCAGGTTGAGATTCTTCGAGTAAGCCTTAATAAAGGCCTGATCCAGAGCGCTCATAGTTTGGTTCACTTCCTTGGGGGAGCGTGGTGGATGGGCCAGCAGGATTGCCCGACGGTGGCATGTAGTAGCGATACGGTGCGGCGTTAGTCGCAGGATAAGTTTGTCCGGCCGACGGAGCGGCAGTTGGCAGCGCCGGATAACCGGCCGGTGGAGCTCCCATCGAAGTTTCAGGTGCCGGCAGTTCCGAGGCGCCCCAAGTGCTGCGTCCGGTGGGACGATTCGCAGGTAACTCTGCGGTACGGATTTCTGCGTAAGGGGACGAATCAGGTGTGGCCACCGTCGTCGCCGGATCGCGCGGGGTGATTGGGTTAGCAGGAGGTGCGTTCGGATCGCTCGGCGGTCCTTGCACCAAAGGGGGCGCGCTCAAGTCCATCGGCGGCAACAAATCTGCGCGAGGAGCACTCTCTGCCGCTTCGACTGCCTGGCGCCGCGCGACTTCAAGATCGCGGCTTGGTCGTCGCTTAGGAGCCTGCAATTCGTCTGTTTTTCGCCATTCAGGCGCAGCGTCTTCAGTGGGCATGGCGGGCTGCTCGGCAGTCGGCATCTCGATTTCGAGAAACTCCGTATCGGCAGCCATGGGCTCCGCTTCCTGGCGTTTCGAGCGAGCGAAGTAAATCGTCGCAGTGAGGGCCAACAAGAAGCAAACCGTAATCAATTTGCCCTGGTTGTCGAACCAGCTTCCGCTTGGTTTCGCATCCTTGACTTTAAGGCGAGCCACAGGTTGCGGAGCCGTCGGGGCCGATTCAGCCGCAGCCGATGTGGTGGGAATTGTGTTTGACTGCGACGTTTCAGGCACTACAGCAGCGGGCGGATTCCGCTCTGCCGGAGTAATTGCTGGCGAGACTGTCTCCAACCGGGTATCAACGCCCGATGGCACTACCGTGGCTGGTGATTCGTTCCTCAGCCATTCGACCGTTGGCTGGGGTGGCGGAAGAACTGGCGACAGCGATACTTCAGGAGCGTGCTCCGAAAGCAGAGGGAAGCTCGTGGCAACTTTCGGAACCCGGAACAAGACCGGCAGATCGATTCCAGTTGCGGACTCGCGATGGAGAGAACCAGTGCCGCTCGGCAAGGCCGCCGAAGCTCCCTTTCGGGATGTTTGATTCGCGGGCGTAGTGGTCATGGTAGCTCGCCAGGTTCGCTGAAAACGGATGGCCCGCCGGTAGGAATTAGGGTGGTCCAATCGCTCCTAGTTATCGGTTTCAAAGAGTCGGGCCTTGAGGATTATTCCGGTCATGCGGGGGGCCCAACACCAAGAAGTGCCGGAGTCATCAATTCGCCACTGTACGCAAATCGTTCCCATGAAAGCACTTACGAATGCCGATCCCAGCTTTCTTTGTAGTCCAGCGGTCGCCATTTCAAGATTTGCCGTTTTCCAGCGAACACCCACCTAAGCAGAAGTCGGATTTGCCAGAACCCATCGATGCCCATTGGTGTCATTCCGGACATTCCTGGGATGCGATCGCGGAGATGCTCGACAAATGATTAAGACGGCGGCTACGCTGGAATATGACGACTCGGCAGGCGCATCGGCCTCTCCCGCTCCTCTGGCACCTCGTGGCAGCATGAAGTTCGCGTTCGCAAGCGGATCCCGTCCCTTGGACGGCTACACTCTGAAGCGCGGCATTGGTCGTGGTGGCTTCGGCGAAGTTTATTTCGCCGTCAGTGATGCCGGCAAAGAAGTAGCCGTGAAAAGGATCGAGCGGAACCTCGATATCGAACTCCGCGGCGTGGTGCAGTGCTTGAATCTTCGGCACGGCAATCTTGTCGAGCTCTACGACATCAAGTACGACGAACAGGACGGCCCCTGGGTCGTGATGGAGTACATCGCTGGTGCCAGCCTGAAGGACATTCTCGATGCCAATCCACGGGGCTTGCCGGATGACGAAGTCCATGCCTGGTTTCGCGGGATCGCGGCCGGTGTGACCTACCTCCACGATCACGGAATTGTGCATCGCGATCTTAAGCCGGCCAACATCTTCGATGATGCGGGAACGGTCAAAATCGGTGACTACGGTCTGTCCAAATACATCTCGTGCAGTCGTCGCAGTGGCAATACGGAAAGTGTCGGCACTTGCCATTACATGGCCCCGGAAATCGGCCGCGGGGACTATGGCAAAGAGATTGACGTCTACGCACTGGGAGTCATGCTGTTTGAATTGCTGACGGGAACGGTGCCGTTCGACGGCGAGAGTAGTCAAGAAGTGCTGATGAAGCACTTGACGACCGATCCCGATTTAAGCCGGCTGCCGGAAAAGTTCCGCCCGCTCGTCGCCCGGGCGATGCGAAAAGATCCCCAGCATCGCTACGCGACCGTCGAGTCTTTTCTGGCTGAATTCGAAATGGCTGTCACGGGCGAATGCCTGGGGTCCGATCCGAAAGTCACTGAAGAGGGTGCATTCGAGCCAGTGATCGTGGGTGAGCCGATCGTGTCACCCGTTGCCGTCACCTCTGCCGGAACTCCGACAAAAGTTCGTGGGAACGAACCGATCTATATCGGCGATCCCGGACCCGACGAAAATCCGGGAATTGAACTCGGCCCCGTTAAACCTGGTCCAGGCCGATTGCTGCGGCTGCGTTCTAGTGCCCATCAGGCGGCTAGGCCATTGACGGCTCGAACTTCGGCTCGACCAGCGTCTCCAGCATCGCCGTTACCAACGCAAAGAGAAAGTGTTGCTCGCCAAGCCGCGCCCGTTAGCCTGCAGCGCTGGTTGCATCAAGGTTGGGGCGGTACGGTGCTCAAGTCCTTCATCGCTGGGACGATTTTGGTAACGCTTGGCTTAGCACTGTATCTCAATCCCAGGCTCACGCCGCTGGCTGCCGTCGGTGGAGCCGCGATTGCAGTGATCGTTGCAGTGCGGCAATCAAGAAAGTCGTCGACGATCCATGATGCAAAGTCGACAGATACGCTTCCGCTCGCCGGAGGCTATGTCGACCAAGAGCATATGCAGCGGTGGGCGCTGCGTATGCTTACCCCGTGGGATCGCATTGCCGAACTTGCCGGATCTTATTTGACGGCAGCCCTCGTAACCGCAGTGCTCTGCCTGGTCATGTCGGCACTAACAGG
This sequence comes from Pirellulaceae bacterium, assembly GCA_041739545.1. Lineage (GTDB taxonomy): Bacteria > Planctomycetota > Planctomycetia > Pirellulales > Pirellulaceae > JBGSNR01. The sequence continues at coordinate 10,714 of JBGSNR010000069.1, forward strand.
GAAGCTCGACAGCGGACCCACAGTCCTCGCTTTTCAAGCCTGGATGATCATTTCGAGCACGGCCGGTGCTTGGCTGTTACTGGCCGCAGGGAAGTTTTGGGAAGTCGACCAGGGGGAGCCCTGGAAACGCCGATTTGTGCTCTTAATGTTGGGCCTGGTCTGCGGGTCGCTTAGTTGGTTCCTGGACCAGGCGTTGTTGGTCAGCTTGACGGATGAATTACAACTTGGCTCGCTTTTCGGAGGAATGCTCCCTGCCGCGCTCCATACGGCGAATGGTTCACCCACCTTGGCGCTATATCTGCTGTACTTTGGTGTTACTTTTGCCTTAGTGCCGTGGTGGAAGTATACAGACCCGACTCGCAGTTCTCGATTGAGTGTGGGAGCAGTGATGGCGGTGGCCTTGGCGTCGCTGATTTTTCCGTTTCCCCAACCCTGGGGTTTGACGATCGCTGTTGCAAGTGCCGTCGCTGCGCAACTTTCAGCCAATTGGCTCAGTCCCGACGAGCGACTGGAAATCGAACGACGATACAAATATTCGCAGAGTTAAGGCGAATTATAGATTGGAACATGCTCGCAGGCGAATTCGTCGGAGCACAAGAATTGAAGAAGGAGTGGTGGCGATGAAATCTTGTCTTATCCGCGAGCCTCAGCGCTCTTTTATGGCTCCCCTGTTCATCGCAATCTGCTGCGTTAGCACGACCGCACTCGCTGCAGAGGTTTCGAATTCCGAGGTGGTTTCTGCGCCTGTGGCTTCCGAGGCGAACGAATTGTCTACGGAGTTGCAGTCAGAGATCGTCATTCCACCTGGTCGCCCGGATTGGGTTGAACGTTTGCCGATTCGTAATCAGCCGATTGACGAAACGGTCGTCTGCTCCGAGCCTTTCGCTTCGCGTGAAGCCTGCCGGACCGCCCTGGCTGAAAATATTCGCGCTGCGATTGATGATTACATCGCCGAACAAACCGGTTCGACGTATGCTGCCACCGTGCTGACCTTTGACCATGCCGAGAAACTTCAGGCAAGACTTGTCCGCCCCGAAAATTACTATGAGGAGGAAATTATCTCCCCTTCAGTCGGCCCGATGCATCAAATTCATGCTCGCGTCCAGTTCGATGAAGCCTTTCGCAAAGAGATCGCAGATCGGTGGCTTCAAGTTCGGGCGGCTGCGCGTCTGGGGCAGGTCGGCCTGGGGTTCGTCACTGTGCTGGGCCTCTTGGCAACCATCGCCGGCTTCTTCCGCGCCGACAACGCGACGCGCGGCTACTACACGGGACGCTTGCAGATGATAGCTGCCGGGGCGATACTGGGGCTCATCGTTCTGGGGGCGTTTGTTGCCCGTTTGATCCCGTGGATTTAGCTCTTCAGTAAGGCACGCGAGATCCCAGGCCGAAGGATCTCGCTATGTCTGCCAATTCCCAAGCCGATGTCTTACTCGTGCAGCGCATTCGCGATGGCGATGGAACCGCATGGAGCGATCTGATCGCCCGCTACGAAGGCCGGTTGCTTGCTTTTGTCGAAAGTCGCATCGGCAGACGTGGCCCCAGTGAAGACATCGTGCAAGAAACGTTCGTTGGCTTCCTGAATAGTCTGCCGAACTACGATGGCCGACGGGCACTCGAAGGGTATCTGTTTTCGATCTGCGCTTACAAATTGACGGATCACCTCCGTCGCGAAGGACGTCGCCCCGCGATTCCTATGGGGAGCGCAGAATCTTCCGGCCCTTGGAACTTGCCCGGCAGTAGTCGCCCGGCGAGCAGCATCGCCCGCAGTGGCGAGCGGAAAGGGATTGAAGAGCAAGCAATTGCCGCGGCCGTGAAGGAGCAGGTCGATCGGTGGCGAGAAAGAGGAGAGTGGGCCAAGCTCATGTGCGTGGAACTACTCTTTGTTTCTGGTTTTCAAAACAAAGAAGTCGCCGAGCGACTGGCGATCAGCGAGCAACAAGTGGCGAACTACAAGTTTGATTTCATCGCCCGGCTGAAGACCTTGGTCGAACGGCAGAAGTTGTCGCAGGATTTGTTTCCGGAACTTTGGCCGGCGGAGTAGCTCTTTCGGCAAGTGCGAGAGGACATGGACTATGACCGACGAACCTAACAACCTCTCTCCGGGTGAACTACAAGCCTATCTCGACGAAGCCTTGCCGGCCGATCGCATGGCTCGCATCGAGCAAGTGCTTCGGGATGACGAACATTTACGCCAGCAAGTGGCGGGCATCATCACGCGCCGCGATGCGGGCGTGCATTCCGTCGGCGAGATCTGGCGGCGGCATCGTTTGAGTTGCCCCACGCGCGAACAGATTGGCAGCTTCTTGCTCGGTGCTCTGGATGACGCCCACGCGGAATACATCCGCTTTCATCTGGAAGTCGTCGGCTGCCGGCTCTGCAATGCGAATCGGGAAGATCTACAGCGCCAACAAGAAGAAGCAGTGGAGGACGCCAGTAGCCGACGAAGCAAGATTTTTCACTCGACTGCCGGTCAGCTCAAGCAGCCGCGGCGGTAAGATTTTGTTGCAAGGCCTCCGCCCGGCTTAAGGCTCTGATATCAACTCGAGCTTAACCGGCTCCATGGCTGGTGTCACATCGAACTTCAACTTCGAAGTTTCAAACGTGCCGTATTTCTTCGGCACACTCCAGATTTCTGTGATGTTCGTCGTCTCACTTACCAATCCACTGAGTGCCCCTTCTCCTTCCGCCAATACTTTCCCAACCTCCACAGGCTCAGCAATCTGCGGAAAGCCCTCTGTGCGGACTTTGCGTACGGCCACTTCGTAGGAGCCGATCCACGCTCCCGGCTTTTCTTCAGTCGTGAGCGAAAAACGACCTTCCGCATTAGTAGCGGCAACGGAGCTTTCGCCGTCGCCATCCAAGCGATGGAAGATGACCGAAGCCCCTTCGACGGGCTTGCCATCCAGCGTGACCACCCCCGTGACGGGAACAAATTCGCTTGAGCCGCAGCCAACCAGGGAAGCTACCAACACGAGCAACAGACATCGCGTAATCATGCAGGCAATCTCACCAGCAAAGCTTAATGATGCGATACACAAAAAACGGCAATCAACTACGGAAGCGGCACGGCGACGCCATCGTTGATACTTCCCAAATACTGGTACAGCTTGTGATCGAGATTTTGCCGAATGAAGTGGACCGAACCATCCCCCATTCCAAAATTAGCACCACTCGGATGCAACGATTTGAAACCCAACTCGGTGTACCAGTTGCAAGGGCGTTTGCAGTTGTCGGTGCTCGTGTTGTCGCAGGTCTTGGCATTGATGGGAATCACAGTTCCCACCAAGCCATTGCCATTGTTCGAGCGAACCCAGCCTTGTTGGTTGTGCAAAGAACACTTCATACGCGTTTCGCCGAAGAAAAGCGTATTCGAGAGACCATCCTTAACGTCGTTCAGTCGCAACCGCTGGTAGGGAGGATGGCGAGAAAAGGGACCGGTGGGGTAGTCGTAATTGTTACTGAGTGCAAACGCGTTCCAGATATCATGCACGGTTGCGTCGTCGCATTGGCAACTGGGGCTATTGGTTCGCTTTCCCGAGCCACTGTTGGCTGCGTAGCTGTGACATTGCACGCCATCGGAGCGAACCGTATCCGCATCGCTGGGGCAGTGATATGGCGGGATCCGAATCGTGACGATCAGTTTGCCGGAAGGGGTCGTCTGGTTGTCAACGAGAGGAGTATTTCCTTTAAAGTCAAACATGTCGTAAACGTTCTGCTGCTCGATGTAGGGAAGCAGGTGAACGAGAATCGAACCGCGGTTGTCGGCTGAAGTTCCAAACCAAAACGCTCCCGGGGGTAAAACCTGAAGTACGTCGTTATAGTTATGCACAGCCAAGCCGATTTGCTTCAAGTTGTTCACGCATTGTGCCCGCCGTGCAGATTCGCGTGCGGATTGCACCGCGGGCAACAATAAAGCTACCAACACGCCAATGATGGCAATCACGACGAGCAATTCAACGAGCGTGAAGCCGATCCGACGGCGAACCAAAGAGGGAGCAGACATGGGAGAAGACCTGCGCAAGGAAAAGTTAAGATTCTGCACTTATCGTACTTTCTCGACCGTAAAACAAGTAGGAATCTTCTTAAAATTAATGATCGACGTCGGCGAACTACCACCAGTTGCCCCCTCAGAGAAATAGATGACCCACGCCCACAACCGCGATGCTTGGGATGCGCTTGTCCGCTTGCGGCAACGTTTCACCCGCCCCGCTCAAGACGAAGAGTTCGCCGATCCGCTCAAAACTGTCGATCCAGCCGGTTGGCTGGGTGGGAGCATTCGCGGGCAGCGGGTTTTGTGTCTGGCAGCAGGAGGGGGACGACAGGGACCTTTGTACGCCGCCGCAGGGGGGGAGGTGACAGTCGTAGACATCAGCCCCGAACAACTCGCCATCGATCGCGAAGTAGCGGCAGAGCGCGGACTAAGTTTACGGACTGTCGAAACATCGATGGACGCCCTCGACATGTTTCCGACGGGAGCGTTTGACATCGTCATTCATCCGGTCAGCACTTGCTACGTGCCGCAAATCGGGCCTGTCTACCTCGCAGTGTCGCGGGTGACGCGCAGTGGCGGAATATATATCAGTCAGCACAAATCGCCGGTCAGTTTGCAGACCGATGCCCAGCCAACCAACGGCGAATACATTCTTCGCGAACCCTATTACCGACAAGGATCGCTGCCGGCAGTGATTGGCAGTCGGCACCGGGAAGAGGGAACGCTAGAGTACCTGCATCGCTGGGAAGAACTGCTGGGACTGCTGTGCCGGGCCGGTTTTGCGATTGAAGATCTGGTTGAGCCGTTGCACGCCCAACCAGATGCAGCCCAGGGAACGTTTGCAGAACGTAGTCGCTATGTCGCCCCTTATGTGCGAATTAAAGCTCGCCGACTGGCAACCAACGAAGGGGTCAGTCGACTCCTGATCCCGTAAAAAGCCAAACGGGCCAGCAGCGCCGACCCGTTCGCAGATGATCTAAAATTGCGTCGCCGAATAATCAGCGGGCGCCGTCGATGGCTTCCTGAACCTTTGCCTTCGATGGAATCCCCTGAAATCGCTGAACCGGTTGACCGTTCCGGAAAATCAGGATGGTGGGAATTGCTTCGATTCCATATTCCATGGCCGACTGTTGGTTGTCGTCGATGTTAACCTTCCCGACCTTGGCCACGCCGCTGTATTCGCTGGCGAGTTCCTCAATCATGGGTGCCAGCTTGCGGCAAGGACCACACCAGGGAGCCCAAAAATCTACGAGCACAGGCTCGCCGGCTTCCAGGACTTCGGAATTGAAATTGCCATCGGTAAATTCGTGAACATTCTCGCCAGCCATCGTGCATCTCCAACGGGAGGAATTCTAGTTCGTGATTCGGGTCGACAGCTTATTGCCGACGATCGCTTTGTTAGCAGCATTTTATCGGCAGTCCAGCCCTTCGGCAATGAACCGAGCGGGGCACGGCGAAGTAACGGAAACAATGAAAATAGACCCTTGGAAGGCAGTCTGAGGGAGAAACGGGTGGAGTTTGCCGACGGTAGGCAGGGAATGTTGCGAGTAAAATTCTCTCAACGGCACTTTGCCGCGGCGTATTCTTCCTCTGCATTGCCTTGTTCCTGACGTCTCCGCAAGCGAAAATTGATGATTATCGCATACGTGCACGCATCTCTCCCCGGCCGGCAACAATCTGCTCCTTCACGCTATGAATCGATTCATTTTGGTGTTGCTCGGTTGCTCACTTTGCCTCGAAGTGCGGGGGGCAGAAATGCCGACCCCTAGAGTTCGCGAATTTATCGCCCAGAACTGTGTCGACTGTCACGACGGCACGACCAAAGAAGCCGGGCTCGATTTGACAACGACGAACTGGCAGCCCGAGGACCGCGGCAATTTCGAACGTTGGATCGAGATCTTTGATCGTGTGCATGCCCGGAAAATGCCTCCCGCCGAAGCGGACCAACCCACAGACGAAGCGCGGCACTCCTTCGAAAAAGCTCTGGGGACGGAATTAAACGCGCTCAGTGCGGCCCGACAGAAAACGAACGGCCGGACCGTGCTCCGCCGACTGAATCGCGTGGAATACGAAAACTCCTTGCACGATCTGCTCGACATCCGCATTCCGCTGCAACAACTCCTGCCAGAAGATACGCCCGCCCACGGCTATGACACCGTTGCGGAAGGCTTGCGGTTCTCGCAACTGCAAATGGAAAAATACCTCGAAGCGGCTGACGCTGCTCTGGATGCTGCCATTCATTTCGAACTGGCTCCAGAACCCACCAAAAAGCGATACACCTACAAAGAAGAAAAAGGAATTCGCGAAAATCTTGATACTCCGGAAGGAACGATCCGCGATCCGGTATCGAAGCAGAAGCACCACATTATTTTTAAAGAACTCGACGACGCCGTGGTCTTCTTTAGTGACGGCTACTCACCGACCGACCTGCGGCAGTTCAGTTCGCGAGTCCCCGGCGACTATCGACTACGCATCTCTGCCTACGGGCATCAAACCCAAGGTCATCCGGCGATGATGACCATCTATGCCGACAACTTTCGCGAAAAGCGCTTGCTCGGCTTCTTTGACATGCCGGCGGATGAAGCACGCGTTGTCGATTTGAGAATTCAGCTTCGACAGAACGAACATCTGAAGATCGAACCCTACGGCACCGGCTTTGACGAACAGGGACAAGACATTTGGAAGATTAGTGGGCCCGCTTACAAAGGGAGTGGTCTGGCGGTTCAGTGGGTTGAAGTGGAAGGGCCGCTGTACGCTTCCTGGCCTCCGCCGAGCATGAAAGCGGTCTTCGGTGAGCTACCGATTGTGGAGTTGCCTGAGAATAAGCGCAAGTGGCAAAACAATCGCCGAGTGGCGTACGAACTGCGTCCGGCCGATCCCGCTGCCGACCTGCGCAAAGTAGTCGAACGATTTGCATCGCGCGCGTTTCGCAGGCCAATCGAATCGAATGAAGCGGATCGTTTTGTGCAATTGGGCGAAGACCAACTCTCGGCAGGCAAGCCGTTCGAGCAGGCGGTGCGGGTTGCTTTGCGGGGCATCTTATGCTTACCCCAGTTTCTAATTCTTGAGGAAACTCCAGGCCGATTAAATGATTACGCCCTCGCCTCTCGCCTGTCGTACTTTCTTTGGAGTACCACGCCAGACGAGCAACTTTTGCAACTAGCCCACGTTGGCAAACTAGCACAGTCAGAAGTGCTGCGCGAACAGACGAATCGATTGCTCGATGATCCCCGCGCGCAACAGTTCGTGCACAATTTTGTCGGGCAATGGCTTGATTTACGGCGGATTGATGCGACCTCCCCCGACATGCGGCTCTATCCCGAGTTCGACAATATGCTGCAACTTTCGATGGTTGGCGAGACCGAAGCCTTTTTCCATGAACTCCTGGCGAAGAATCTGAGCATCGACAACCTCATCCACTCCGATTTCTTAATGCTGAACCGCCGCATCGCTGAGCACTACGGCATTGATTCGGTCGTGGGCGAAGACTATCAACACGTCGCACTTCCGGCCGGTAGTCCGCGCGGCGGAATTCTCACGCAGGCCAGCGTGCTGAAAGTCACGGCGAATGGTACGGTGACTTCGCCTGTCATGCGCGGCGCTTGGGTAATGAAAAGACTGCTGGGAGAACCTCCGGCTCCTCCGCCGCCGGTCCCTGCAATCGAGCCCGATACGCGTGGCACCACAACGATTCGCGAACTGCTGGCTAAACATCGCAGCGATGCGACTTGTGCGTCATGTCATCAAGACATCGACCCACCGGGCTTTGCCTTAGAAAGCTTTGATGTCATTGGCGGCTATCGGGAACGCTACCGTTCTTTAGAAAAGGGAGACCGGCCCCAATACAAGCTTCGCGGCCGAGATATTTACCAGTACAAGCTTGCTTTGCCCGTGGATGCGAGCGGCGAGTTACCCGATGGCCGCACGTTTCAGATACCGCCGGCTTTAAGCGATTGCTCCTGGAGCGCAAGCAGCAAGTGCTGCACTGCTTAGCGGAGCAACTAACCATCTATAGTACGGGTGCTGGGATCGCGTTCGCAGATCGAGACGACCTCGATCAAATCACGTCCGCGGTTGAGAAGGACGGCAGTGGCCTGCGCACACTTATTCACGCGGTGGTGCAAAGCGAACTGTTTCGGGCGAAGTAGTCGTTAGCAAGTTCCCGCGGTAGTCCCTATGCTGGAGTTCGCCGGCCAAAGCATTTCTTTTGCCGATGGAATTGATGCGCCACGTGTCGTGAATCCACCGGGCAACCAGAGGCGTTCCGGAGTGCTTTTACCACACGAACGTTTTAGCTTCTGTCAAGGAGTGGCTAGCTAAGCCGCGAGGATTGCCGCAGAGTTCCCTTCCATGTGGTCGTCAGGCCTGCGACCCACTGGTAAAATCCTGGCTCACGTTGGCAGTGTGTTGGGAGCGTTTGGCAAAGGGCCAAGCCGAACCACAGCCAAGTCCCACCGAGCGAAGGTCAGTCCCTTCGCCAGACAGAGTCTTGTTGCGGCAAGGGGTCGTTGGCTCTCCACCAACTCCAACGCTCTTGCCGATCGCAGCTACTGTCATCACTCACGATTGGTATTCGTTTTTCAGTCCCCAGGCGGCAATCCACAAGGAGGATTTTGTAAAGTGCCCGCCGGTGTTGGTGGTACCTAAGTTTTGTGAACTACGGAAGAAGTTTTTGTGTTCGCCGGACTACGTCGTCGCAAACTGGTCCGCGAATTCTCCAAGGAATGAGGAAGATATGACCCGATTTATCCTAAGCGTCGTTTGTGTTGCTCTAGCCCAGGTTGCACTCTGCCAGATGGCCAGTGCTCAGAACCCTTACGGCATTAAGCTGAACCCTGGCGAGCGACTGATTTCTGTCAATGGCGTTGCCGTAAATGGCGCTACGACTGCTCCCCAGACGGTCACCGTACAAAAGCCGGTGGTGAACCAGACCACGAGCACTGCCGGAACTGTTACCGTGCAGAAGCCCGTGGTGTCTCAGCCGGTTGCACTTTCGATGTACCACGGTAGCGATCAAGACCGTGCCCAAGCCGAAGCCAACTACATGGCGGCGAACGGTATCACAGGGCACGTCGGCTCAACGATCGGCCGCTTCGAAGGTTGTGGCTGGTCGACCGGAGGCATGCCACCAACCTGTACCCCGAGCTCGGGTATGACACTCACCGCGGATGCCATCGCGCACGGTCGTGGCGGCGTTTATCGCGTTCGCGCTTGGCGCTAGTCGTCTCGGTGAACTTTAGAGTTCCTAGATGAAAAATCGCGCGGTCGAAAACTAGATCGACCGCGCGACAGAGCTCAATGAGGACATGAATGATTCTAATTGCTGCGATTCTTTGATAGCCGCCAATTGGAACCAAACCACACGGCCCGCGATCGATCCCTTAAGCGGCAAGTGTGACGACGAACTCGCCATAAAAGCATTCTGAGGTTGATCTGTCGTGCTCGCTTCTCAACCAGTCTCGGCGAGCCGAACCGACAGTGCTAAAATATTGGCATGCAAACGTTTGACTGCGATGCCTTTATTTTTGACTGCGACGGAACGCTGACCGATTCCATGCCGCTGCACTATCTCGGCTGGAAGCAGACGATGGATCTGCACGGGATCGCGTTCGACGAAGATCGCTTCTATGCCCTTGGCGGCATGCCCTCACATAAGATCGTGGCCATGCTTGCGGACGAACATGGGCTGGTGCTCGATGCCGTCGGCGTGGCCCACCAAAAAGAAGATGCGTTCCTGGAACTGCTGCATCTCCTCACGCCGATCGACATTGTGATCGAGGTAGCCCGGCAACATCGCGGGCTCAAGCCCATGGCGGTGGCCAGCGGCGGCTTCCGCCGGATCATTGAGCGGCAACTTGAGCAAATCGGCGTACTCGACTGGTTCGATACGATCGTAACGGCGGAAGATACCGAACATCACAAGCCGGCTCCCGATTGCTTCCTGGAAGCCGCCCGCCGCATGGAGGTTACCCCCGCACGTTGCGTCGTTTTTGAGGATGCCGACCTGGGTGTTGAAGCGGCCAAACGAGCCGGCATGCAGGTGGTGGATGTTCGGCAGTATCATCAGCCAAAACGCTGGACGGCGTAGGCTTGCAGGCCGAACCTGGATGCTCTTCTCGCTGTCTATCACCAAAAACAGCAGTACGCCGCGATTTTTGGGCCCATTGAGGCGCTTTGAATTGCTCGGTATATTTGTGAGTTCGTTTACGCCCCGGTAGCTCAGTTGGTAGAGCAGCTGACTCTTAATCAGCGGGTCCAAGGTTCGAGTCCTTGCCGGGGCACTTTCAATTCGGGTGACAGTTCCAGCGCCCCCGCTAGTTAGCGGAGATCGCCAAGAGGTTCCCCTCTCGGCGTTTTGCATGTTACGCCTCTCCAGGAAGGGGCTTCGTCCTCCAGGACTTCCAGGCAATTCTCTCCTGTCCCACCCAGACAAATCAGAATTCAAAGGGTACCCGCCCGCTTCTTCCCGTTCACCGAGATTCCAGTTCCAAAACTCTCGGACTCTCTGGTTTGTCTTCTCTCAAAATTAACACTCTGATTCCGCTCGAATCCCGCTGTTTCGATATTTTTTTGGTCGCTTTGTGATGCTCTTTGCCCGAAAATCCCGCTAATGGATTCAAGGAGCAGTGCCATGACCGAAGAAGCCCTTTTCGAACTCGCCCTGAGCGTTCCCGAAAGCCAACGCCGGGCCATTCTCGACCGCGAATGCGCTGGGAACGATGCTCTTCGTGCCCGACTGGAAGCGTTGCTTTCGGCAGACGCCAACCCCGATCTGACAATCGATAAACCGCTGCAACCCTCCGAGTCATCGATTGCTTCCGTGGGGACGGTGGGAAGCATGATCGCCGGAAAGTACAAGTTGATCGAAGCGATCGGCGAAGGGGGCATGGGGAGTGTCTGGATGGCGCAACAGACAGCGCCGATCAAACGGCGTGTCGCGGTGAAACTCATCAAGGCAGGAATGGATTCCAAGGCAGTGCTCGCGCGGTTTGATGCCGAAAGACAAGCGCTAGCGATGATGGATCACCCCAACATCGCCAAAGTGCTCGATGGCGGCTTGCACGATGGGCGACCCTTCTTCGTAATGGAGCTTGTCAAAGGACTGCAGATCACCGAATACTGCGATGCTCGGAAGCTCACACCGAAGGAACGGCTGGAACTGTTCGTGCCGGTCTGCCAGGCGATTCAGCATGCGCACCAGAAGGGGATTATCCACCGCGATATCAAACCTTCGAACGTGCTGGTCGCACTCTACGACGACAAGCCGGTGCCAAAGGTGATCGACTTCGGGTTGGCCAAAGCGACCGGTGGGAGCCTCACCGATCTTTCGATGAATACTGCCTTCGGCGGGGTCGTGGGTACTCCGCAATACATGAGCCCCGAACAGGCGAGCCTGAACAATCTCGATATCGACACTCGCTCGGATGTGTATTCGCTGGGCATTCTCCTTTATGAATTGCTCACGGGGAGCCCACCATTCAAGCAGCAGGAGTTGGAACGGGCCGGCATGCTGGAAATTCTGCGGCTTGTACGCGAGGAGGAACCGCCGAAGCCGAGTACGAAACTCAGCACGTCGGCAGCGTTGCCGAGCCTGAGCGCGAACCGTGGCACCGAGCCAAAAAAGCTGACGGCCATTTTGCGGAGCGAACTCGACTGGATCGTCTTGAAAGCCCTGGAGAAAGACCGGGCCCGCCGTTACGACAGCGCGAATGGCTTCGCAGCCGATGTGCAACGCTACCTGAGCGGCGAAGCGGTGCAGGCCCATCCGCCCAGTGCGGGGTATCGCGCAAAGAAGTTCTTGCGACGTTATCGACGGCCGGTACTGGCTGGCCTGTTGTTGCTGGTTGCGCTGCTCGGTGGCATTGCGGGAACTTCTTGGGGCCTGGTGCGGGCCAGCGCCGAACGGGATAGGGCCCGGCAAGCAGAGAGCGCAGCCCAAGCCTCCAAGCAAGAAGCTCTGAACCAGGCCAGCCTTGCTGCGCTCGAACGCGACAAGGCAACGGCCGAACGCGACGAAAAGGAACAAGCCAGAACACAAGAACGCGAGGCCCGCCGCATCGCTCAGGGACGAGTCGTGCGACTGCACCTGCGCACGGCCAGCGATGCCGCGGACAAAGGCGAGCTATTCACCGCGCTGCATTGGTATGGAGCGGCCTGGGCTGCCGATGAACAAACGCCAGCGCGCGAATCGGTCCATCGCCAGCGAGTGGGTGCTGCCTTACGTTTAGCGCCCGAACTGCAAGCCGTCCGGTTTGATACGGGCGTGCCAAAAATTGTCCTGTTTTCGCCCGATGCGCAAACAGTGCTGAGTGTGCTGGAGTCCTCGCCGTTCTTATACTTATGGGATCCCGAAACAAGTCGGCTCAAGGTGCCGCCGCTCCTGCATCCGCAGCCCATTGTGTGGGCCGAATGGACACCCGACGGTCAGTTCGTTTGGACGCGGGCTGCTGACAATTCGGTGCGGGTGTGGAACTCGCAGACGGGCCTGATCGTGGGGAAAGTGGTTGTCGCGGCGAATCGCGACAAACGTATTGTGGCTTGCGTTGCTCCCGACGCACAGACGGTACTCCTGGCTGAACAGGGGAGCGGAAAAATCGAACAATTCGATGTCGCAAGTGGCCAGAGCGTGCGTACCTGGCCCACCAGCGAAGAGGTCGTCTCAATCCGTTTCAGCCCGACCGGAAACCGATTCGCATATGCGACCCCAGATAAAGCGGTCCTCTGCGACCCCGCCCAAGAAGTGCCGGTCGCGAGTTTCCCGCATCGCTTAGAAACTTACAAAGTTGGCGGCAGCGAGGTTGCAAATCCCAACGTCGAGCGCATGCCACTTTTCAGCAGCGATGGTCGCTTGTTGGTGACAATGGTTCCCGGTGCCAAGGGGTTCGCCGCCTGGGACAGCATCACCGGAGAGAAGATTTCGGAACAGACAAAACTTGGCATCGTGCATGGAGCGACTCTCAGTCCATCGGGGCGGCTGATTTTGTGTTACGCCGAACGGGCGAGCGCCCACTACTGCACCGTCAGCGAGACCGAGACCGGCCGGCACATCGCCACGCTGCGACTCAGCCGCAACATCAGCAATGGTTGCTTTCTGCCGGATGAAAGGAGCGTTCTGTTGCGCATGGCAGGTTCAACTGTCGAACGGGTTGAGATTGTGACCGGGCAGAGGATCGGACCAGTGCTCCGGCGGTGTGGTCGCGATCCGCAAGTGAGTCCCGATGGGCGAACAATTCTGCTGAGCGACTTTGATGGCATCACCCGTGTCTGGCGACTCCGTGCACCCGAACCCTACTCCGAGTATGAACTTGCAAACGGCGGTCCCGCCGACGGGCGCGTGGCCACCCGAGATGGTTCTGTTCACTTTGAACAGGTGGCTGACCAACTTCGGGTCGTCGCAAAAGAAGCAGCAGGCGTCACCTTGGCGGGCGCACCGACCAGTGGCAAGCAGTGGCTGAGCCCGGATGGCCGGCGGGCCGTCGTTGCCGACGCAGAACGGGGTTACCGCGTCTGGGACACCACTACGGGTCAGCCCCTGACTGATTGGTTTGGCCCCGCTGCCAATTACCTCTGGGCAGGATTCACACAAGATGGCGACCGGCTCTACACCTTCTCGAAAGAGAGTGAGTTCGAGTGCCGTAGCTGCAAAACGTGGCAACTCGCTCCCAGCCGGACGATTCGCCACCCGGCCATTCCCCTGAATGCGGCCCGCCTCAGTCCTGATGGGCGATTTCTGGCAACGGGCGCGGCACAGAATCAAGCCAGCATTTTCTCGACTGAGAATCCGACCCAACCACCGCGCATCTTGCGGCACGGCGGCTGGGTCTGGGGTGTCGATTTCTCAGCGGATGGCAAACGCATTGTAACGGCCAGCGGTGATCTGACGGCGCGGGTCTGGGATGTGGGCTCCGGCCAACCAGTCGGTCCCTCGCTCCGCAGCATTGATGCCCATCGGAAGGTCGCGTTCTCACCCGATGGTGAGATGGTGCTAACATTGGATGTCGTCAATCGGCCACTGCTGTGGGATTGGCGCTCGGCGGAGATCGTCGCGAGATTGCCAATCATTCGCGAAAACGTGCAGGGAGCAATCTGGTTCTCCGCAGATGGACGTCACCTGGCCTTCCAGACAACTCATGCCGCGAAAAAAGTTTTTGGCTACCGTCTGGATGGCACCGACCTCGCAGCTGCCGACTTTGCCAAGTATCTTGAACTGCTGACCTCAGAACGGATCGACGAAACCGAAGCGATCGTGCAATTCTCCACTGTAGAAAGCAGCAACGGAATTCACCGCTACCAGGCAGTTTGGCACAAACTGCATCCGGAACTCGTCGCGCCCGATCCACTTGATCCCGCGAGAAACGAACAACTCGTCACCGCCAATCCTGCCGATCTGCCCAAGGATTTGCTCACGCCGGAGGAAGCGTCGAGACGTGTCGGACAAACGATCGCAGTCAAAATGACGGTGCGCAGCACGGGCAACACCCGCGATGGCAGGCTGCTCTTTCTCAACACCAAAGTCGACTACCGCGATGCCGATAACTTCACGGCCACCGTTGTCGACGTCACTCCTGAGCGGCTCACGGCGCTAGGCTTACCGATGAACCATAAACTGCTGGTCGATCAGACGATTGTCGTTCAGGGGGAGGTCGCGATCTTTCAGGAGAGGTTGCAGATCAATGTTCCCGAGTCAGGCAAAATCTGGATCCTGCCCCCCGAGCCCTCGGAGCAGGACTGATGCCCGCGCCCGCCGATCTTCTTCCGCAACTCTACGACCAGCTACGCAAACTCGCGGCGGAGAAGCTCGCGACGGAGAAGCCAGGCCAGACGCTGGATGCCACCGCACTGGTTCACGAAGCGTGGCTGAAACTGGCCGATGCGTCGGTCGAGTGGAACGACCGCACTCACTTTTTCCGCACCGCGGCCACCGCCATGCGGCGCATTTTGGTCGATCGCGCGCGGGCTAAACTCACCGCGAAGCGTGGCGGAGAGGTGGCTCGGATCGAAATCCCGGACATCGCCGCCCCGCTGCCGGATCCTGTACTGATCGCACTCGACGAAGCCCTCACGCGGTTTGCGGACATCAAGCCTGAGCACGCGAAGCTGCTCGAACTGCGTTACTTTGCCGGCATGACTGGCGACGAGGCCGCTGCGGCCCTTGGCCTCTCCCCGGCCACTGCCGATCGCATGACTCGCTACGCCAAAGCATGGTTGGCGGTCGAATTGAAAGAAGAACCTTAACAATCTGTTTCCTCTCGATCCCCGTGCAGCATTTCGAACTCGTTTTCAGTCCTTGCTGCTGGCGATCGCCGGCGCGACAAAGAAAGAACTGGCCCGTCAGGTGAAATTACTGACGGGCGAAAACGAATGCCTCGGCGTCCAGATCGATCGGTCATCGGTGGAGCATGAAAACCAGGTTAGTTCACGCCGGCACCTGCGGTGGGATTACATGAGTTGCTTGATGGGACCCGTTTGAGGCAATTTCTTGCGAGACATTTCCAGATCAAGATCGCCATAATGCTCGATTGAATTGCCATGGGCGTTAAGCAATGTGGTGTACCAATTCCCCAAGGTTTTGTGGCCTTCAACACCTAAGTACGGCAGGCGGATATAGCGGCCTGACATATTCAAATTGCAGTTGTTGCCAGCCATGATGAGAAATGGTGATTCCAGGCCGATGCCGTGGTGCGCTTCACCGTTCTCCGGAAAGTACATGATCAACGTGTTGTCGAACATCGTGCCGTTCCCCTCGGGGATTTGTCGGAGCTGTTCAATCATCGTTTTGATCTGATTCACGTGACTGATCCGGATTTGTTCGCGCGTTTTCCAAGCGGGAACGCCACCAAAGGCTTCATCGTGCCCCAACGGGTGAATGCCCACGCGATCCGTTTCATTCCCTGGCAGGCCCGTAATGGGCGTGCCGAGGTCGTCAATGGTATAGGTAACCACGTTGGTTAACCCGGCTTTCAGGGCAGCAATCAGCACGTCGGTCATGGCCGCCTGCTTCTCCGGCGTAGTGGCATTGAGGCCACCGTCTGCATGCACCGGAGCAATTTCAGGCAGATGCTTCGAGAGCGATCCAGCAATCTTGATGAGCTGCTGGTTGCGTTCGCGGATCGCTTCAATCGAACCAATGTGCAACTCCTGACGCTGCTTCTCATGCCCCAGGATGCCGATGGCTTTAAGGCCTTCGTTACTTTGCAAAAATGACAGCATTTCGTTATCGGAATGAACCGCTTCTGGATTCAGCACGCATTTGAACAATTCGCCGCGAGCGGTTTCTGGATCGGCGTAGCAATAATTTCTCGTTTGCGGCGCTGGGGCGGAAAAGCCCTCCACAATGCCGGTGCGACCACCGGCAAAAGAAAGTTCCACATGTCCGAACGGGGAGGGGAACAGCTTGGCTAGTTCAAAATCGACGGTAGTTCGTTTAATGGAACTGAGTGTGTTGCGATTCGATTTGAAGCACCCCATGACGGACGAGAAGGAATAGTGGACGTTCTCGCTCATTTTGGCCGATAGTCCCTGCAAAATCGTCATGTTCGATTTGTAGGCATCGAGACCGCGTAGCCAGACTGGCAGTTCGTATTTATGCAAATCCACATCAAGCGGTTGCTTCTTTTCATCCAAGGATTTGTCTTTATCGGAAAAATTGAGCGGGGCGATTTCCAGGGGATTTATGCCGCTCGATTTGCGAATGAAAATAAAGCGTTTGGGAATCTCGGAGATTTGCGGCGCAGCAAACAACTGATTGAATGCCGGTGTTAAGCTTATAAAGCCTGCACCCAGGGCGGACGAATTCAAAAATTCTCGGCGGCTGAACATGGGTTTATTCCTCAATAATGGCTTTGCGGTAAATGAATGAATCGGAAGTTAGCAGAGAAACGATCACGGCGTCGAAACTGCCGTTGTTTTTTAAATAAGCCTGCTCGGCATCGATCAAGGTTTTAGAATCGGACAGAGTCTCATTGCGGCCCATGAAATAGCGGAACACATAGCGAATGATCGATTGCCGCACTTTGCGAGACTTTCCCAGTCGCTCCGCTAAGTCGATAGCATTCTTGACATCCCCATCGAGCGATGGCTCCCCTGTTCCGCTAAGGTGCCCCGCAGCATTCACCGGCTGCGTCTCGTAAATATCTCTGGTATCGTTTAGCAGTTCAGCTTTATCCGAGCTTTGTTTCACCATCTTATCTGGATATTCCAACGCTTCTTTCTGGCGGAACCGGCCAAAGTCATCATAACACTCAAACGCGTAGCCCAGCGGATTCATGCGCTCGTGACATTTCCAGCAATAGGTGGCTTCAGTGGCGCTGGCTAGGCGATCTCGCAACGTTTTTTCATGGTCCTCGGGAATGGAGGCATCCACAGTGATCGGCACGTCAGGGATAGTTCCTGCGAGCAGCTTTTCACGCACCCATTTGCCGCGAATCACGGGATCGTTCTCGGTATTTTTGGCATGCGCAATCAACCAAATGGGATGCGTGAGCAAGCCTTTGCGATTGGGTACTGGGGCCGGCTGAATGGTTTGATAGTCCCAATTGTCGAGCGGAATATCGAAAAATCTGGCCACATTGTAAGCGTTCATGAAGTCATAGCCGTAGCCGCGGTAGAGATCGAACGGGGCTGCTTCTCGTTGTCCTTTATTGAGCCGCGCCGTGATAGTCGTCATCGACATCTTGAAGAGTTGCAGGGTGGTCCCCTGCCGGTTTCTTGCTTCGAGCTTGTCGGGATCGACGCTGCGCATTTTTACTTCTTTAAGAAAATCGCGATGCTTTAGCAAATCCTCTTCTTTGAAGTTCTTCCAATCGAGATCCTTGAAGTAGGCGTAAATGCGTTTGAGCCGATCGGAGGCGGCTTGCATACGTTCGTTATCACCATCGTGGTAGATAAAGAACTGATCGGTGGTGAGCAACTGCTCAAAAACATGTTCGTCCCGCTCTACGATATGCTCCACCACGCGGTCCGCCTCGTTGAGCAAACGGGCCATCGCATCTCCCAGGCGATCACCACCGAAGCGTTTCTCATCCTTAAAAATCGTGATGGCGGTGGGATAGCCGAAAAATTCGCGAAAGAATCGCAATTTTCGGATCGCCGTATCGGTAGTGTTATCCTGATAATGCATGTCCGCCAACATCGGATCGATCACGTAATACACGTCACGCTTCTTCAAGATGCGTGTGACCTCGCGCTCGTAATCTGCTCGCGTGCTAAGTTTGCCGCTCTGGGCCGCTTGCACCAACTCCTCATCGGGACTTTGGTCGGTCAATGCGTATGCGATGGCGTAGCTGGCATCGCGCGGAGATAGCATCCGCCGGCCATGCTCATCCGCGTCTCCGCTGCCAAACTCCTGGCGATAAACAAATTCACTCGACAAAATCAAGGTTTGAATGAGCTTCTGAATGGCCTTCAGCTTGCCCAGCGTATTCACGTACGATTTCGCGAGTTCCAAATACTCATTCGCTTCTTCCGCGGTGGGAGTTCGTTCGAGAATTTGCTCGAACAGTTGCTCGACAAGCTTTGCAAGCAACGCATCTGGCGGCGGTCCCGCAGCCAGCACTTCCCGGTCAAATGATTGTTTCCAATCAACCAAGCACTTCTCAATGATCGCCGCATAGTGATCGCCAGGTTGGCGATGCCGCATCACAGCCGCTTTCACAGTTTCCATTTCAGCATTGCTGAGCGGTTTATAGGTGAGCGGTTTGATTTTGCCACCGTTTTTCAGCACATGTTCGCGCAACTCCGGCATATAGTCGCGGAGGATCGTCATGCGTCCCTGGATTTTCCGCTCATGATCACCCCAATAAAACCAAGTTTTCTCGCAAAACACTCGGAATTCGTCATCGGGCTTTTTCGCGTGTTCTGGCATCAACAGAAATTGATAAACGGCGGTGTCTCCCTGCAGGTCCTTCAGCATATTAAGGGCGACGTGAGTGGGCGCCTTTTTATAGTCGTCGACTTTCGCGACATCGATTACATCGTTCAGTTTTACCGGGGCAAATTTCGGTAGCAGAACCTCGTTTTGATCGCCGTAATATTCCTGGCAAAGCTTAGCGATGAAATTGTTTAGCAATTCGCGCCGAGCCGTGATGTTGGCGACATAGTGATCTTCCCTGGCCATAATCTCGCTGATGGCCGAAAGATATTTGGGATTGCGCTTTACCAGATAATTGGTGATATACTCCGATGTCTGCTGGGCATTCGTGAGCATGCTGGATAAATGCCCGCCGGTGAGATCAGTATTGGCGTAGTAGCGCACGCCGGAACGCGTGGGCAAAAGAAACGGATTGTTCAGCCTGAGTTGATCGAACTTCGCACCTCCAACCACGGAGATGTTTTTCCCATTCTGTTTAGATTGGCTCTTAATTTGGAGAATCCGCTGAAACTTGGCGTTAAAAATGTACTCGCTAATTAACCAGCGTCGGTCATAGGTGAAACCGGGTAAATGCTGGAATTCTCCCGAGAACAGTGATTCGTGATCGACATAATTCCCAAATTCCGGTCTCTGGAGTTTGATTTCCAATTGCGAGGCTTTGTATTTATGCAGTTCTTGCGCCACCCATTCCACCAGTTGTTTGCGGTCGGCATCTGAAGGTTGCGGTGCATCGCTAGGCGGCATCTGCCTCAAGTAGAGTTGTTCCTGGACTTTATTCAGCAAGGCGAGTCGCGCATCTTGTCCCATTTCGGATAGCGCGTTAAGTCGTACGTCACCTTCCGCTGAGTCCGCGCCGTGACATTCTAGACAGCTTTGACGAAGCGCCTTCTCAGTGCCAGCAGGAACGACGAATGCATCATCCGCCCACAAAATGACGCTAGTTGATCCGAAAACAATGAATGCGAACAATCGAATCAACATGGCGGCGTGGGCTTATATGTTGGGGGGAGCGGGTTAAACAAGGAATTTCGGTGGGAGCTTGCAGACTTAGTTTGAGGGCAGAATTGCTAAAACCCTTTCCTGAAATTGACTGATTGGGCGAAGTGCCACGACAACACTACACACCATTCAGCTCGCACGGAGTCAGCAAAACTATTGCGAACCGAGCGCCGGGAAAGTTACCGAATTACTCTCAAGTCGTTTTTTTAATGCTGCGGCTGCGGCCTCTTTGAGCTTCTTCAGTTCTTCTGCATTCTTCTTCGGACCATCGGGATCCATGTGCGTTACTTCCGCGGAAAAGTCGAAATTGTCAGTACGGAAGCTGTGCAGCGGTTGCCAAGGTTTTCCATCGACCTTCAAATTACCCATGGGGCCACGAGCCCAAGAGTAGCGCACCGAGACCGGTTCGGTTACTAGTGGCGAAGAAACAACTACTTGCCGATTCATCAGCATCTTGTCCTTTGCCGGGCGGATTGATCCGCTTGCCATAAAGTAGGTACCGGAGCGGTCTGCTATTGAGAATCCTTCGATCACGGCGCTCTTGTCATCGGGAAACACAGCCCGATCAAACGTTAGCACCATCGCCTGCCCCTCGGGCTCAGCCGAGACAAGATTAGCGGTGTCCCAGGTTATGTTCATGCCGTACACGGTCTTCAGTGCCCAGCGGGCGGCACGGAGACCGAGTTCTTTTTTCTTCTGCGGATGCAGCTGTGGAATGCGCTGGTCGTCCGAAGGAAGGTAGCCTGTATGCTGCGGATCTTTAACATCGTCCAAACCGAGCCGTTGCGATTCACGGATGTAAGACGCCGTGGATAGGCCTTCCAATTCAAAGTTCAGCGCTGTTTGAGCCTCTCCGCCGGCACACAGACCGATCACGGCCACTGGCAAGTGCGGATCATTAAAATCCTCGCGCCAACCCTCCACCATCAACTTCATCAGGAGGCGGTAGAACTTTGGATTGCAGGAAGTATTCATCATGGAGTTATTGAACCCTTGATGAAAGGCAACACCTTTGATGTTGAGTCCTTTGAACACGCCGAACATACCGTTGTAACAAGCCGCGGCGTCGCTGGGACTGCGGCCGGGCACCGACCAGGTCCGGATGCTGCCATCCGGCTTGTTCGGCTTGCGCCTGTTTGCTTCGCGGCCTTTCTCCTTGTCCTCGGCGACTTGCTTCTCATACTGTTTGAGCGCCTCTTCGTATTTGCGAAGCTCTTCGGCCAGAAACGCCTCCTCACTAAATACCGCGCGACGCTCGTCGACCCAATTCAGGTAGGCCAGCGCGTCGGGATGGCTGGCGAACTTGTGACGCGGTACGAGACTTTCAAGGGACGCCCCACCGCGACCGTTATCGATAATGCCAATCGGAATCTGGAGGGCCCGTTGCACTTGCGAACCGAACACATAACCGATGGCGCCCATCTCCAACGCCACCTCCGGTGTAACGACCTTCCAGTTCTTGTCCTCATCGGTTCCGTTGAGGAATTCGTCTTTAATGTCGGTCTCTACATATTCCGATTCAGCCCCGGAGTTAATCCGCAGATGCCGCAGTAGCGGCAGGTGTGCAGTGGCCGATTCGAGATCTGCTTCGAACACGCCTTTCAAGGCGAAAGCAATATTGCTTTGCCCATTCATGACCCAAATATCGCCGATCAAGATGTCGTCCATTCGCACGATCTGCTCGCCGGCTTGCACTACGAGCGATTGCCCCAGCGCGTTCGCAGGTTGAGCAGCGAAGACAACTTCCCATCGGCCACTGTCTCCAGCGGCTTTGCTCAATCCCTTCTGAGTGCCGAGTGTTACGGTTACTTCCGTTCCGACCGGTGCCCAACCCCAAATCGCAATCGGCTTTTCGCGCTGCAGCACCATGTGGCTGCGGAAAATCCCATGAACCTTCAGCGATGCCGGCGGCTTTATCGGTCGCGAGTGCGAATCCGGCACCTTGGACGTGGATTCTGCATGCGCGGACATGCCGAACAGCAACACGAATAACAGAACAAAGGTATTGGCGTTTTGGTAACGCATTGGTGAAAGCCCCGGTCAAAGCAGGTACTAGATAATCAAGTTAAGAATAGCCAAGTGGTGAGATTCTCGACCTGGGTCGCCTTGGCGTGCGGCCAGATTGCCATCGTGGATACTAATTAGTGTAACCAAAGCTGAAAAGCGTGTGGTCTTGCGAGCCATGACGGGAGTTAGGACGGCCAGGGACCACAAACAGAAAGCCGTAGAGGATCTGCTGGAGCGGCGACGATATCCGAGCCGTTGATCCCCATCGAGCACGGCTTCGGCCAAATCTGGAACGCGTAGTAATGTTGGATGTTCGGGTAGTCTTCTTTCCAACTTGCGGCAAGGTCCACGAAGAGTTGGCGATACGTTTCGTAGCCGTACCCTCCAGTCGGGCCATCGGCTCCTTGATCGTTCTCCCCTTGATGCCAGATGACGGCGCGGATGCCATGCGTCAGCTTGGCTTGCTGAACTCGCCACAGGAGCCGGCCGTAGATCGTGTTGACGTCGGTGGGGTCTACGGGGCAGGTTTGGTTTTCTTGGACCGAGTCGGATACGAACGCTAAAAACACCGACAAATCTAGCGTTGGCCGCTGCAATCGACGTTAAGTGCCGGCAGTGAGTGCACGGCGCGGGACGCGATGTTAAGATAACAGGCTGATTGCGAAGAACTGCCTCTCCGTTTGAATGCATGGTTTGTCATCATCCGAACATCGTTCATGTGGCGGTACCGCCGCGGAAGGCCAAGTCAGCATGCGTAAACTGATCGTCACGACTTTGTTGGTATGCGGAAGTGTTTGCAACACGTTGGCCGCAGAATCTGTCGGCACACCGCTGAAGTTCGACGAAGTCCGTGAAGCAGGGCGCGCTAAATCTCGGTTCCTGAAAGAGGCCGAGAAAAGGATTGAACTGACGCCAGCCATTCCCACGGCCAATCTGGATCACTTCCGCAAGTCCATTGGGCCAATCCTGACGCAGAAATGCATCGCCTGTCATGGTCCGGACGCAACCGAGGGAAATCTTCGAGTTGACGAGTTAAATCCTGATCTGCTGGCCGGACCAGACGTCGACCGCTGGCGTGGGATTTACAAGGTACTCAGTAATTCTGAAATGCCCCCCGAAGACGAAGCCGAGTATCGACTGGCTGATGCCGAGCGCAAAAAGATCGTCGACTGGCTGAGCGAGGAACTGAGCAAAGCTTCCCTCGTCCGCCGCGGCAGTTCGGAACATTCGTCGTTTCGCCGGATGACGAAATACGAATACAACTATGCTCTGCAGGATCTGCTTGGCTTGCCGTACGAAATCGCGAACAGCCTGCCACCGGAGACGACATCCGAGGACGGGTTTAAGAACAGTTCTGACTTGCTGCAAATGTCCCCCATGCAGTTCGAGGCCTATCGCGAGTTGGGGCTGAAGGCGCTGCAGCGCGTCGCCGTCAGCGGTGAACGTCCGCAGCCCGTGACCTACATCATTTCGATGCAAGAGTTGATGGACAAAGGGACGGGCGACAAGGCGAAGCGGTTCAACAAGGACGACGAGAACTATCGCAATCACCGGAACAGGTCGTATCTGCTCAATCAATCCACGGGCGAAGGGGTTCAGTTCTCGGGGAGCGACGTGGTTCCCAAGCCCGGCGAGTTCGCTGGCCACAATCCGGACCTTTCGCCGGTGGTCTGCTTCTTGCCGCGAAACAACGAGTTGAAACTGAATCTGGATCGCTTTCTGCCTGATGAAGGAATGATGCGTGTCCGGATTCGCGCGGGGCGAACAACGAACGAGCCCGACGAGTATGCCAACCTGCGACTGATCTTCAGTGCCCATACCAGCAACAACGCGAACTTCTCGCAAGTGGTGAGCCAGCGGGATCTGCCTGTGACGGCTGCGTCCGACAAACCTGAGTTCATCGAGTTTGACATTCCTCTCAGCGAAATCCAGCGCAATCCGTTTCGCAAATTGGAAACCACGTTTCCCCGGCGAGATGAATTCCTGCACATCCGCAACGAATCCAATTCACGCGGCGGCAAAGAACCGCTGCAAGTGGTGATCGATTACATCGAGATCAGCGCACCGCACTTCGATCACTGGCCGCCGCCGAGCCATCTCAACATCTTCATCGAGAGTCAGAACAAAAGTGATGAGCAGGCTTATGGCCAAGAAGTTCTCACACGTTTTATGGAGCGTGCCTGGCGACGTCCCGTAGCTACTGACGAAGTTGCACCCTTTGTGGCCTTGTTCGCCAAATATCGTCCTGACTTTGACTCGTTCGAAGGGGCGATGCTGGAAGTCTTGGCCACCGTGCTGGCGTCGCCGGAGTTTCTTTACCTGACGCAGAGATCTGCCACGGAGGATGCGCAGAAGCCCGTTGCGCCAAGTTCCGCAACCATCAGCGATCATGAGTTGGCAAGTCGACTCGCATTTTTTCTCTGGTCGAGTGTGCCGGATCATGAACTGCTGCAATTCGCTCGCGAGGGGAAGCTCAAAGATCCGGCCGTCTTGAGCAAGCAAGTGGATCGCCTGTTGGCCGACCCGCGTGCCGAAAGGTTCTCGCAGCATTTCGTTGAGCAATGGCTGGGCTTGGATGGCATGGAGAGCGTCACGCATATCAAAGATGACGCGCTGCGAGTTGCGATGCGGGAAGAGCCGATCGCTTTTTTTAGAGAAGTCCTGCAGAGCAACAGCAGCGTGATGGACTTCTTGCATTCCGATTACGTCGTGGTCAACGAGCGGCTGGCCCAGCACTATGGCATTCAGGGGGTCTTCGGACCTCACTTTCGTAAAGTGCCCGGCAGTGCTCAGACGCATCGCGGCGGAATTTTGACTTCGGCCGGGCTGCTCGCCATGAATTCCGATGGCAGCGACTCTCATCCTCTCAAGCGCGGCGTTTGGCTGCTGGAGCGGATTCTGCAGGACCCGCCACCGCCGCCGCCCGCCGATGTTCCCAAAGTCGATCTCACCGATCCGCGAATCTTGGAAATGACACTCAAGGAACGCATTGCCGATCATCGCAACAAGGCCGCCTGCCTGTCGTGCCATTCTCGAATTGATCCGTGGGGGATCGCGTTTGAGAATTACGATGCCATGGGAGCCTGGCGGACGAACATCAAGAACAAGCCTGTGGATTCAACTTCGGTCCTGTTTAACAAACAAGAACTTGCCGGAGTGGATGGCCTTAAGCATCATTTGCTCGCCGACCGGCAGGATCAGTTTGCCAGGGCCTTGGTTCACAAAATGTCGGCTTATGCTATTGGTCGGCCGCTGACTTTTGCCGATCATGCGGATGTCGATGGACTAACCGTGCAGTTTAGAAAAAAGGGGGATCGGCTGGCTGATCTCATCCATTTGCTGGTGAACAGTAGCCTATTCAGCTCGAAATAAGAGTCAGGAACGGCCGATGACCGTTAGACACAGGAGCAACAAACCAGTGACCATGCATCGTCGAAACTTTCTCCGCGGCGCTGGCGTAGCGCTCGCCTTGCCCTGGCTCGAATCGCTGGCCCAGGCGAACTCGCCCCAGAACGACACGCCGAAGCGATTCCTGAGCGTCTACCATCCGGATGGTGTCGGCCTGCCGCTCAAGACCGATCCAGCCTGGAAGGATTGGAGTTGGTTCCCACGCGGCAGCGGCAAGGATTTCGAACTGACAAAAGTCCTCGATGTACTCGAGCCGTTACGCAGTGACATCACCATTTACTCGGGGCTATCACACCCAGCTGCCCGCAAGGTTCATGGACATTCCAACGCCGACCAATACCTGACCGGTGCGAATATCGGCGGTGATGGCCCTTACAAGAACTCCATATCCGTCGATCAGGTGATTGCCAAGCATGCTGGCGAATTCACCCGGCACGCTTCACTCGTGATGTCGACCAACGGCGGCATCGGCGGTCCACGCGGTGCACAAACGCAATCGTACAATCGAGAGGGCCGACCTATTCCGGCTATGAACAAGCCGAAGCAAATTTTCGATACGCTGTTTGTCACCAGCGGGAAGGACGCCCACGCCCGATTGGCCCGAAGCAAGAGTGCCCTGGATTTGCTTATTGAGAATACGCGGTCGCTCGAAAAGTCGCTTTCCAGGCCCGATCAACAAACGCTTAAGCAGTATCTCGATGCCGTGCGTGATACCGAACTCAAGTTGGCGAAGGCGCAGAAGTGGATCGATACGCCGATTCCTGTGATCGATACCAGCAGACTCCATTTGGAAGCGACGCCGGAAGAAGCTCGGCTCTACTTCCAAACCATGTATGAGTTGATTTATCTGGCCTTCCTCAGTGACTCCACGCGCGTCGCGACATTTCAGTTGGGACGAGAAAACGGCGAAGGTCCGCACGATTTGCTCTCCAAAGCCGTCGGCCTGAATGGCGCCCATGGCCTGACGCACGCGGTCAAGCAACCCAATGGCTGGAAGAATCTCGGCACCTACAATCGCTACCAGGCCGAAGAGTTTGGTCGATTTGCACAACGGCTGAAGGAGACGCCCGAACCGATGGGCAACGGCAACATGCTGGACAACACCTTCGCCATGCATGGATCTGCTTCGAGCAGCTTTCACCTGTCACGCAATTATCCGATTATCTCCGCCGGCGGTAAGAACCTCGGTTTCACCAACGGTCAGTATCTCAAGTTCGGCAAAGGGAACGAAGATAACCAAGCGGGCGCCGGAATTGTTACTGATGCCGGCTGGCAAGCCGAAACCCAAGTCGAAGAAGAACCACTCGCCCTGCTGTTCATTACGCTTTTGCAACGCTTTGGCGTCGAGACCGATTCGTTCGCCGGAATCACCGGCACGTTGAATCGGGTTTAGGGATTGAAGGTGAGCTCGAAGATGTTTTTTCGCTCTAACCTCTGCATCGCCTAATTGACCACAAGCCGTTTCCAAGGGAGGTTAAGCAAACGATTCGACCTTGCATCCCACAGCGACGGAACGTCAGGTGAATACCCTCTTTCGCTTCAGCCTGCGAGCTTGTCTCCGACGCCCTGGGCGAACATTTCTAACGTTGCTAAGCGTTGTCATCGGCGTAACAGCGATCGTCGCGATCGCCATCTCCACCCGCACCGCACGGTTGGCCTATCAGCAGATGTTTTCCGCCGTGGCCGGCAAAGCGGACCTGGAGATCAGCACCGGCAGCGAAGAGGGCTTTGCGGAATCGCTGGTCGCGAACCTGGAAGGCCTGCGAACGGCGGATGGGCAAGCAATTGTCGAGGCCGCGGTTCCTATGATGTATCGCCCGGGACTGCTGTCGGCTGCGGGACACAGGATCAAAATCTATGCGCTCGGAATCGACCCGGCACGCGACAAAAAGATTCGTGGCTACAAACTGGTTGCCGGTCGCGAACTATCCGGCGAACGAGAATTCTTATTGGACGCTGCTTTCGCGCGTAGCTCCCGGATCAATGTCGGCGATTCGGTTCGATTCATCGGTGGAAAAACGGGTTTGATCAAATTTGAGGTCGTGGGGCTGGTCGTTCCGCAACAAGCGGCCGACCTAAAGTACAGCGGCATGGCTTTGTTGCCGTTGAATGTCGCTCAAGAGATTTTCAACGACAGCGATCACGTGGATCGCATTCAACTCGTCCTGAACAAAGCCGTTGCAAAAGAAGAAGCAATTGCGTTGGTGCGAGCGGCCGTGCCGCAGCAGCTCAGGGTCGATGCGCCCAGCACCGTTTCCGCGATCATGCGGGAATCGCAACTTTCATCGGAGGGAGGGCTGAAGCTGTCAGGCGCTTTCACGGTGATCCTCGCCATCTTCATCATTTTCAATACCTTTCTGATGAATGTCAGCGAACGCAAGCCTCAACTTTCGATTATGCGCGCGATTGGCAGCACGCGGATTCAGATCGTGATGATGATCCTGAAGGAGAGTGTCGCGCTCGGCTTGATCGGAAGTTTGCTCGGAATGGTGTTGGGCTATTTTGCCGGCGCTTTGCTGCAACTTGCCACTTCGTTGTTACTGCAATCGCCGCTCCCTGCCCCCCCTTTCTCTCTCGAACCGTTTGCCATCGGCTTATCGGTCGGAATGGGCATTTCCGTCCTCTCGGCGACAGTTCCTGCCCTCCTCGCTTCCTTGGTGACTCCTCTGGAAGGAATGCGAAACATTACGACAAGCCGCTCGAATCATGCTATGCCTTGGATTGGGGGAGCGGGGTTGGCGCTGATGATCGTGGCCGGCGTGGTTCTGTTCTTGTCGATCACGGGCAGGGTCTCCATCGACTACGCCAGCTTTGCCGGTGTGCTGATGAACTTTGGCGGTGTGTTGGTCGCTCCGTTGCTGATGGTCCCGCTGGCCATGGTCGCCGTCTGGCCGCTGCGCGCTTTCGTTCCGCTCGAGGCCGGCCTGGCGTACAAGCAACTTACGCGGCATCGGCTGCGGACCTCCGTGACGATGGGAGTGTTGATGGTCGCAGGGAGTACTGGGGTCGGGATGGCGTCGTCACTGATCGACAACATTGACGACGTCCGGGAATGGCAGCGTGTGGCAATCATGGGAGATTTCTTCGTGCGTGCTTCGTTGCCTGATTCCTCGACGGGACAAGCTGCCGATCTGCCGGACGAAGTTGGAGTGGAACTGCGGAAGTTGCCCCATGTAAAGCACATCGAAACGGTCAGCTTCATTCAAGCCACGGCCGGCGGAACCAAAGCCGTGATCATCGCCCGCGAATACGAGCAGCAACAGGATTTGCCGTTCGATCTGATCACAGGTGATCGGGCAAGACTCCATTCAAAATTGATGAACGGCCAGGTCGTGGTAGGTTCCGTGCTCGCGGAAAGATTAAAACTCAAACTGGGCGACAAGCTGCCGTTGGGAACGAAGGATGGGATGAAAGAGGTTCGAATTGCTGGCATTACCAACGACTATTTAGGGGGCGGCTTATCAGTCTACTTGCACCGTAAGGAGGCAGAAGATTTGTTCGGAATGATCGGAGTCGATGCTTACGTGCTCACCATCGATCATGCTCAACGGGAACAATTGATGGCCCCGCTTCAGAAAATCTGCGAGGATTTCGGAGCCACCGTCCATTCCAAAGCCGAAATCAGCGAGTTAATTGAAGGGTTAGTACGCGGCGTCGATTGCTGCTTGTGGGGGCTGGTTGTGCTGGGCTTTGTGGTTGCCTCGTTTGGTGTTGTGAATACGCTGACCATGAACGTGCTGGAACAGACCCGCGAGATCGGCTTGTTGCGGATTATAGGAATGACGCGCCTGCAAGTTCACCGAATGATCACGATGCAGGCCGCAATTCTCGGACTCATCGGAGTAACCCCGGGAATCTTAATGGGACTAGCCACAGCTTGGCTAATGAATCAAGCCATGGGTCCTTCCTTGGGCCATCCGGTGGAATTTCAGATCCATCCGTGGCTGATGACATCGTCATGGATCGCTTCCATGCTGATCGTCTTATCGGCCGCCCTGATTCCCGCCGTGCGAGCAGCGCGGATCGATCTCGTCAAATCGCTGCATTACGAGTAGTGACGAATGGCATTCGTCCTATGCCAAAATGAGTGAAGGCAACCTGGGCAGTGATCACGACAAAGAAATTGAGGCAATTCAATCGCCGATAAACGTGATTCGGCGTTGCAGCGCTACGGAAAGGTGAGCGTCAAGTAATAAACTCCGCGAGCAGTTCTACCAATGTCGTCGCAGGCGTCCCTTTTTCGAACTGGGGTATTTCTGGTTCCGCACTCCTGCTGTCTTGGACCGGACTCGCAGAAATCAGCTTGGCACTAGCGTCCCGCGAAATGGCGGAGTCGTACGGTCCCAAGTAGTGGTCCTTGCCAGCGATGATGACTATCGCTTGACCAGAAGCTTTGTGACGACGGTACGAACGCAGGGCAATCGAGCGTTGAGCTTCGCAAAAACCTGCCAAGAGCTTCTCGAACGCCAGTTCGTCCCAGCCACACCGCTTGCGTTTCACGCGCAAGCTACACTTTAACGAAGTGTCGCGCTGCAAAATGTTCAGCGCCAAGCGACGAAATACCGAACTCACTTCCGGCCCATTGCCGCGGCGAATGCGACTCGCTTCTTCGGTAAATGTTACATCCAGCACGTGATGTTGCGAGTTTTCGATCGATCAATGCGAACGTAAATGCTTCGCAATCGCACGGACTTTGGCCGGCAGGCTCGTGATGAAATATCCGTGGATTCTTCCACGCGACCGTCTAACTCGCGGTTGCGATAAATGCAGCCCAGTGTGGCCAATCCTGGCCAACACGCAAACACGGCCGAGTTCTGTGGCACCGGCAGCACGGCCACTTCGCGAGTTTCCTCGCGACCATGATTGCGTTTGGCTTGGCGGCAGCGACGCATCCTTGGACAGTCAGTCTCGAAGGCCTGCAGGAGGGCCTGTTTCAGTTCGGTTTGCAAGGTTTCTTGGTTGCCTTTGACTATCAAGAGATAGTCCGCTTGCCGCGCCACAATCTTGGCGGCCGTCTCGCGCTGGCAATGCATCGCGTCGGCCGTGACGACCGCGCCTGCCAAGTCGAGCATGTCGACTAGCGCTTGAACCGCGGGAATCTCATTCGACTTATCGTCGACTGACTTGAGCGCCAAACACAATCTCAGGCCGCAGGCCCAAGCCGAGACGGAATGCAAGGCCGATTTCCCGGAATGAGTTACTCGGGGATTTTGCTTTCCGTGCTGATCTTAAACCTCCGCCAGATCAGTACCAACGGTTGCGAACTCACTGGCACTATCCGGTCACGTTCGTTTTACTGGCAAAGCAGCCTTCGTTTCCTCCAGCCAATTGATCAGGCGAGATTTCAGATTCTGTGTGATTTCGGGTTTTGCCTCTGCAAGATTCTTAGTCTCTCCCAAGTCTGTTTGCAAATCGAATAGCTCTACAGAACGGTCATCGTAGCGGAGGATCAGTTTGTATTGACCCCAGCGAATAGCGGAGCCAGGACGATTGGCCTGATGGAAGGCAAAGTGCGGGTAATGAAAGAACAGGGGCTCGCGATTTGCCTGAACACCTGTAAACAACGGCTTCAATGATTTGCCATCGAGCTTGTCGACATTTTCCAGGGTTATTCCAGCCGCATCCAAGATCGTCGCGGTTAGGTCCATGCTTATCACTGGCGTTTCATTCACAACGCCCGCTTCAGTTATGCCCGGCCAACGGACGATCAACGGCACACGAAGTCCGCCTTCATACAAATCACCTTTGCCTGCCCGCAGAGGGCGATTGTCGGTTGCGCCGGTCCAACCGCCATTGTCACTGGTAAAGATGACCAACGTTTCTTCAGCGATTTCCAACCGATTCAGTTCCTTTAGCACCCGCCCAATAGCCCGATCCGTTGCTTCAATCTGTCCGCCGTAGACTGGGTTTTTGAGTCCCGGCCCTTCCTGGCCCTGGTAATGGGCAATCAGTTCTGCAGGAGCCTCGAACGGATAGTGCGGGTTATAGGTCCACAGGCAGACGAACATCGGCTTGTCCTTCTCGCGACGCATAAACTCAATGGTTTCATCCGCCAAGCGATCGGTCAAATACTCTCCTGCCTTTCGCGGGGGAAGGGTGGGAATCCGATACGGGTCAAAGTAGGTGGGGGGACCTCCAAATCCGCAACCACCGATATTCACATCAAAGCCATGTTCGGTCGGCCAGAATTTTTTATCGTCTCCCAGATGCCACTTACCAAAGAAACCGGTGGCATAGCCCACCGCTTTCAGTCGCTCTGCGAGCGTGGTCGATTCAAGTGGCAACTCGTGCTTGGTCAGCGGTGGTTGAATGACCCGGTCTTCGGGCCAAAACTGCTTCCCGTCGGCGCCGTGCTGCGTAATATGTAGACGCGCGGGAGCCAATCCAGTAATCAGTGCTGCCCGCGTCGGCGAACAGACCGGTGCTGCCGCGTAGGCATCTGTAAATCGCACCCCCTGCTTCGCCAAGCCATTGATCTGCGGCGTCCGAAGAATCTGGTTTCCCTGGCAGTGCAAGTCCATCCATCCCAAGTCGTCCGACATTACTAACACGATATTGGGCTTTTCGGCGGCAGGGGCCTTTGTGGCGATCAGAACTAGTATCGTCAGTAAAACTGCTGCGTACTGCATGGTGTTCACTTTTGTGGAGAACGTGTTTTGCCATGATACTGGATGGTGGCACTAACCGGACGCATGATGCCTAAGCGCCCTTGGGATAGAAGAACAGCACCAAGCCTTGTTTCCCCAGGTAGTTCGCAAGGCAGATCGTGGTGCCGTCTTGGGTGGTCGCGTGAACTGGGGAGCGGGATCACCGACCTTTAGCTGTGACATGTTGGTGGAATCGTGGGGTAATTGCCGGGCTTTTTCGACCGGTTCATTGTAGCGATGGCGGACATCAGCCCCTTTGCCCCCGGCTCGATATTGCGCTTGCCTATATGGCGATCCTCTCCAGGGCTTCCAGTTCCCGCAGTCGCATCAACGTCGGGTTGTCCGCCAGCAGCATGGGAAGAACATTGTTGCCGTCTCAGTTCGCCTCAGATTCGATTCGCCCTGGTTCTGCAAGTTCGCTAAAACAAGCGTATTAAGGCTCGTTTGAATGAATTGCCACAACGGGGTTGGAAATACGAAATATTTCATGGCGTTTCTTCCATTGCCAGCTCGCGGACGACTGAGTCCGTTACTGCCTTCGCGAGAATCTTGTAGCCACCTGGCTGCCAGTGAAACTGATCACCGCGAGCAAGCTCAAGCTTATTTACCAGCAGTGAATAAAAATCATTCACCGGCACTTCCATTTCATTCATCACGGCGGCAGCCATTCTGTTGTGGTCGATGATGATCGGGTTGATGTCGGGGTTCAATTCTGACGGCTGATCCTTAACCGTGACCGGCGTGCTGCTCGCCCAGATGATACTTGCCTTGGGACATTTGTCTCGGATTACTTGCACATAGGCCTTCGTCAGCGGCTCGAATGTCCCTGCCTTGATTCGCCCTTCCTGCCAGCC
This sequence comes from Pirellulaceae bacterium, assembly GCA_041739545.1. Classification (GTDB taxonomy): domain Bacteria; phylum Planctomycetota; class Planctomycetia; order Pirellulales; family Pirellulaceae; genus JBGSNR01. The sequence continues at coordinate 43,489 of JBGSNR010000069.1, forward strand.
ATGCAGTCCCATGTTGAAGTGCACAACGTCATACGGACCATGCGCCAAGACTTCCGCCAGCAACTTGTTGAGATGCTCCGATTGACAGTAGGGGTTGACCCAGGCATCGACGTAAGCTTTTCCCTCCAAATCAGCTGTTACCTGTTTCAGGTAGCCGTTCAGAATCGAGTCGCCGATCAATAGCACTCGGGGCCGATTGGGATCGACGACCGTGGCCATATCCAACCGCCACCCCTTACCATCCGCATGTAGCCGGGGATCAGATTCCGTCGCGGCGGAAGTTTTGCCGGTGCCTTGGGCAAGAAGTATTGCTGGTGTGCTAAATAGGAATACGACCAGAATAATCGCGATGCGTGTCATGGGATTGCCGACGTGAGTTGCAAAGTTCTTGCGCTGTGAAGTTTCAGAGTCTCCCGCAGTGTAATCACTCGCCGGTGAAAGTCGCTAGAGCCAGGATGTCCCTGCCTTAGGCACTGTTTCAAAGCCAGAGCTGAATCGCCCACTCGAAGCCATCTTAGGTTCGAAAGCGTGACTTGAATGTCCATTTGTGGGCGGGCATGGCGGCAATCCTGCAACTTGCGACTTCAGCGCCATTATCGGACAACCTTGGTCCATTAGAATAGCTTGGCAATGCCGTCGAGAATCGTGGTGTGAATTCCTAACTGTGCCGCAGGCGAAGAATGAATACGAGTAAGAGAGGTTTGATGTCGTCCAAATCAGCCGAGCGGCAGAGTTTGCTGCGACAGGATTTTACCGCACGGGAATTTGCCGAGCGCCGAGCCAAATTACTGGATCGCATCGACGGAGGCCGGGCGCTGCTGGCGGGGGCGACCGGGTCACCGACGGTAGGTGCGTTTCGGCAATACAATGACTTTTATTACTTGTGCGGGATTGAAGTTCCTTTCGCCTACCTGTTGCTGGACGCTGAATCCGGGAAAAGCACGCTGTATCTTCCGGCGCACAGCGATCGACGTGAGCGTACCGACGGGCCTTCCCTCAGCGCTGCCGACGCCGACGTGATCACCGAATTGACCGGCGTTGAATCCGTCAAGGAGACCGACGCGCTTCAGAGCGACCTGTCGGGCACGCCGAGGTTATACGCGCCGTACGATCCGGCCGAGGGGTACATGGCGAGCCTCGATGCGCTGCTGGCGAATCAGAAACGCATTGACGAAGACCCGCTGAACGGGCGACCTTCCGAAGAGCAACATCGAAACGCTTTGGTGGCTGAACTTCTCGGCAAGATCCCACACAACCTCTCCCCGATCCTTCAAGACCTGCGTCGCATCAAGAGCCCAGCCGAGCTCGAACTCCTCCGCCGCGCCGGACGGATCTGTGCCGAGGCAACGAATCAGGCGATCCGTTGTACGAAGCCCGGCATCTTCGAGTACGAATTGGCAGCGCTCGGTGAATACGTTTACCGCAAGCACGGCGCGCGCGGGTCGGCGTACAACCCGATCGTCGCCAGCGGTAAGAATATCTGGCATCCCCATTACTGGCGGAATGATCAGGTGCTGAGGGACGGTGACCTGATTCTGTTCGATTGTGCTCCAGACTTGCATTACTACACGAGTGACATCGGGCGGATTTGGCCTGTGAATGGAGCTTATGCCCCGGCTCAACGTCGCCTGTATGGATTCATTGTTGAGTATCACAGGGTGTTGCTGGAAGAGATTCGGGCGGGTCGAACTACGCAAGAGATCCACGACATCGCGGCCAATCGAATGCGACCCTATGTCGATGCCATGGGATTCGCAGACGACGAAGAAGAGCGTGGTGTGCGTGCCACACTGACATTTCACAAGCACCTGACGCATGGCGTTGGTATGAGTTGTCACGATCACAGCTATTGGGGAGAAAAGCCACTGGAGCCCGGCGCGGTCATCGCCTTAGACCCACAGCTCTGGATTCCCGAAAAGCAGATTTACATCCGCGTAGAGGACACGGTGGCAGTAACGAGTGACGGGATCGAGAACTTCACCGCTTTGTCCCCGCTAGAACTAGACGACATAGAACGGATGGTAGGTACAGGCGAACTGCCCTGAGAGATCGCCTTGAATCGACTATCCTTGGAAGTGGGACAACAACGACTAGAACTCCCAGCGTTGTTTACCTTTCGGCAAGTCAACTTCAATCCAGTCGATCTCCACTGGCTTCTTCTGCGCCGGTAGATACAGCCGGAGGATGCCAGATTCGCCGCGCTCGACGGGAATCTTGAGTTCGCGCTCCGTCCAGGTTCCTGCCTCGACTTTAAAGGCTTCCGACTTGCGCGCGGATTTTGCATCACCGCCCGGAAGCCATTCGATCCAACCGTCACCGTCACCCCCGCGCACACGAACGCGGAGCTTTGCTTCGCCGTTGAGAGCACCGGGGGCGACACCGAAGAATGGGGCATCGCTCGTGCCCTGGACTGTCGCAATTCCTTCTGCAACGCGGACCTCGCACCCTCGCGCTTTCCAACCCTTCAATTCCGGAATCGCTCCCGGATCAGCACGGTCGTTGGCAGCTTTAGCTGCTGGCTGCTGATTGCGGACTTTGGGTTTCCCGATTTCCTCGGGGCGATACATCGCTGGATCAAACTTCGGATTGGGTGTTGGCCTGACTGCCTTGGTGCGATTCAGAAAGTCCTCGATGAGGGTATCGAGTTCACGGACCAACTCGGGTTTCGCATCGGCCAGATTGTTCGTCTCACTAATGTCAGCCCGCAGATCGTACAGCAGATAGCGATGTGCCGCGTTCTCGCCGCCATGAAAGATGCGGATCAGCTTCCAATCGCCGCGGTGAACTGAGACGGAAGGAGGTATCCAGTCTGGCACAGGCGGGGAATGGGGAAAGTATTGAAAGAGCGGACGATCAGCGATCTCCTCGCCCTTCAAGATCGGCAGGATGCTGATGCCATCGAACCGTTGATCCTTCGCGGGTGGAATACTCAGGGCTTCCAGCAGCGTTGGATAGTAATCCTCACTCTGGAGCAAAACCCCGCTTTGCGAGTTGGGAGCGACAACGCCGGGCCAGCACACGACACACGGCACTCGTGTCCCACCCTCGAACATCGTCGCTTTCCCGCCGCGGAGTGGCGAATTGCTGGTCGGCACCGTGCCGTCCACCTCGCTGTACATGTTGCCGCCGTTATCGGACGTAAAGACGATGATCGTTCTGTCAGCGAGCTTGAGCCGATCGAGCGTGTCGAGCAGCGTGCCTACGGCATCGTCCATGCTCTCCACCATCGCGGCATAGGTTGGGCAGCGCTGCGGATCTTTGGGATTCACCTGGCCGCGATACTTTTCGATCAAGTCCCGCTTGGCATCGAAGGGGGCATGAACACTGAACATCCAGTAGTTGAGGTAGAACGGCTTGTCCTGGTGCTGTTCGATCCACGCCGTCGCCTCCTGGGCCATCCGATCTTCGATGTGCTGCTGGGGAACATCGGGATCGTGGTCGAAATCTTTGAACTTCCAGGGTGCTACATAGCTGCCAGCGGGTCCAGGCCCGGGATGATGAGGGACATCGACGTCAAACCCATGTTCCCGTGGCGAGTAAGGTTCGTGCCCCAGATGCCACTTACCGAAATGCCCCGTCGCATAGCCTGCAGCCTTGAGCGATTTCGCGAGCGTGGGATAGTCGGTCTTTAGTCGTGTGACCGGCTCTGGCTGAACTGCCTTCACGCTGGCTGCCGCTGAAATGCCTGGCGTGGCCTTTAGAACGACTTGGGGGAGATGGCAGTTCGGCGTCGTGATGCCAGTCCTGGCCGGGCTCAGACCGGTGAGAATTGCCGACCGAGTCGGCGAGCAAAGCGGGCTGGCGGAATAAGCACGCGTGAACGTCATTCCGCGTTTGGCGAGCCGTTCGAGATTCGGCGTGCTGTAAAACTTCGTGTGCCCGTAGAGCGTCGTGTCCGCCCACCCGAGATCATCGGCGAGGATGAAGACAACATTCGGTCGAGCCGATTCCTCTGCCAGGCCTAAAGCGGCTTGAAACACAAACAGGGCGACGACAAGCAAGGCAAGTTTCATAGCAGGCTACAAAGAGATGCGGCTAACTGGTTCGGAGGTGGGGCGAAACTCGGTATTTGCAGGACGCGGCGTTTACTTCTTCTCCTGTTTCAGAAGTTCGAGCATCCCTTTCCCAAGTGCCTCACCCACAAGCATGTAGGTCTCGGCGTTTTGGTTGTAGTGATAGCCCTGATTCTTAGGTGACACTTCCGGCTCAAGCCAAAAGCCACGTGACTCTACCGTGAGGACATTGCCTTTGAAATCGGGGTACTTCCGTTTGTCGCCGCTCACGGCAAGCTGAGCCTCGGCAACGATCTTATGCGGACCCGCCAATTTCCAGCCGTCGAACCCAATGGTCGCGATCACGAATGGGGCCTGAGGCACTTCAAACTCTTTGCGCAGGGCCTTGATTAACTGCACCAGGTTTTGCTCATAGCGGCTCGCATACGGTTCGCCACCGTCCTTATGGCCTTGCCACCAAACGAAACCGGCGATCTCGTAGCCGCGCCCCTTCCAGTGCGGAAACTCCTTGTCGAAGTTGTTGAGAACGCGGTGAACCTCGCCGAAGCAATCGTCGTACTGCTTGCCTGCGTACCAATCGATCGGCTGGGGCTTTGATCCCTTCTCCCACTTGGCAGGCGAATCCTTGTAACCGGCGTAGGTTTGGCCTTCGTATTCAAACGGTTCGCTGCCAGGGGGCAAATAATCCCAACCCAAAGAGCGGTTGCCCTGCGAGGCCTTGAGGATGAGGACCGGCTCCTCATGATGGTCGCCAATCAGGTGCCCGAAGCCGAGTTCGGGACCGATGCTGTTGTCGCCGGCACCGCATCCGATGCTGAGAGGCTTGTTGGCCGTTGCGGTCACTACCCCCTTGTACCAAACGTCATCGCGCTGCACCCAATTCCCCTTTCCGTCCATGAGGTACGGAAACTTGCCATCGTGCTTCACGACGGTCGCCAGCGTTCCAGGAATATCCATCCGCGCGAGCCAGCCGAGTCCGTTCGCCTGCTCGGTAAGGTAAGTAATCTTGAAGGGGACCCTCTTGTCGGCCGTGAGCTTGAGATGCGTATGGACAGCATCCTTGCCAAGCTCTTGGCGATACACTTCCTGGCCGTCTACTTCCATGATGTTGTAGGCAGATTCGCCGTAGCCGGGGCGAAATTCGTAGACACCGGTCGTCGTGATTTGGATGAACCCGCGCACGATCTGTGTCCCGCCGCCTGGATACGGCGTGGGATTGGTGCCGCCGAAGCTTTCCAGTGGAAGCGTCTTCGCCGCTTCGATTTTTTCGTAGTCGGTTTTGGGGTCATATTTACCGGGATACACCGATAAGACCGGTTCGATGAACTCCGATCCCCAGCGACTGCCGCCGCCGGTCACTTGCCCAATGCCAACCATGTTGGACTGGCCGGAGAGGATGTAGACCTTGACCGGTTTTTCGGCGGCTGAGACGGAATTCGTCGTCCCTGCCCAGGCCAAAAGGATCGTTAGCGCGATGACGAGACAGCAGTGGTGAATGTTCATGGTGAGGCCCTTCGGTGCGAGTTGTGTTTTTGATCAGGGTGCAATTGATAGCTTCCGAGGAGGCGCCTGCCATGGCGTTGCCCCGCCTCGCTGGATCTGCAAGCGAAGAGCGGCAGCCAGTTCGCTCACAATCTTCTTGTTGCTCGCGACAAGGTTTTTCGTCTCCTTTGGATCTTCCCTGAGATTGTAGAGTTCCAATGGACTGAAGGGGTCATTTTGCAGCAATTTCCAATCCCCCCGAATAATCGCTTCGTAGCTTTTGCCGCAATAGGTCACTCCCCCTTCGCGGCGAACGAAATACAAATCGCGGGGAGTTGTGATTTTGCCCCCCTTGAGCACCGGCACCAGACTCACGGCATCGAGATCTTTCGCGGGTTTCGCCCCGGCTAGTTCCAGGAAAGTGGGGAAGAGATCGAAGTTCAAACCTGCGTAGTCACTTTGCGATCCGGCCGTGATTTGCCCCGGCCAGCGGACCATGAACGGCACACGCAGGCCGCCATCGTAGTGGCTTTGTTTGCCGTCGCGCCAGGGATCGTTATTTTGGGCGTGGGGCAGAGAACCTCCGTTATCGGAAGTGAAGACAACGACGGTATTCTGGTCAAGGCCCGTCTCTTTCAGCGTCTTGAGTACGCGCCCGATGCAGTGGTCGAGATGTTCGACGAAGGCGACGTTTTTTGCGCGTTTGTCGTCCAGTTGGGGTGCTCGCTCCTTCACTTTGGCCAGCCACTCGGCCGGTGGTTCGATGGGAAAGTGCGGCGCGTTGTAAGCGAGGTAGAGAAAGAAGGGTTGCGCCTGCTGCTTGGCCCGCTCAACCAGATATTCAGATGCCCAATCGGTGAACAGTTCCGTCGCGTGCCCCTGCGGTTCAATGACTTCCGCATTGCGACGCATGTAGTTGTTGCCATGACGCCGATGTGTGGTGTAGCTGTCCATCATGTCGCCGAGAAAGCCGTGGAAGAAATCGAAGCCCCGCTCGTTGGGCGTGTTGGGCGATTCGAGCCCCAAATGCCACTTGCCGATGATTGCCGTGTGGTAGCCAACTCTTTTCAGTTCATCCGCCAGCGTTGGCACCGTGGGATCAAACCAACCCCAGGAATCTTCCGGCCTCGTGCGAATGACCCCCGGCACTCCCACGCGATCGGCGTAACGCCCGGTCAATAGCGCGGCCCGTGAGGGTGAGCAAACCGTGCAGTTGGCCCGCATGGTCGTGAACAGCATCCCTTCGGCCGCGAGCTGGTCGAGCTGCGGGGTGCGAACGTCGGACGGGTGATACGTCGAAACGTCGCCATACCCCAGATCATCCGCGAAGATCACGACGAAATTGGGCTGGGCGTTGTCGTCCGCAGCAGAGACAGGCGAAGCGAGCAACAAAACTGCTGCCGCGAATAGGAGAGTGCGAGGCATGGCATATTGAGTTCGAGTAACGGGTGTGTTGTTTGATTGTAACCTGCTCCAATCGCCGCTACGTCCTTCAGTCGTTCGATTGCCAAATCGAGAAGTTCAGTACCGCGGCGTGGCGGTACGGCCGAGATGCGGCGTCACAGTCAGCCCGCGCGAAGCGAACGACAGAAAACGCAATATTCGTCGCCACCGATGGCCAGCTACAGGACGATAATCTCTGAAATGCCCTTGGTAACAACGCAGCCAGACGCTGCCGCGACTGCACAGACGATCGCGTAGATAGTAACGCGGCGGCCGCCAGCAATGATCGCTCTACTTACTTGTTTGCCAGTTCGATCAGGACATCTGCATGGCACGGCCCCGTCGCCGGGCAGAAACAGAGCAGGTCTTTTCCGCGTAGCTCATCAAGCTGCTCCAGCAACGCGGCAGCTTTCGCGTTCGCCTCTGCTGAAGTCGGTGCGGCATCTTCATCGGTTCGCCAACTCAATGAGAACGTCGCCGTGACAGGGTCCGGGAAACTTGCAGGTGCAGACCAGATGCTTACCACGCAACTCTTCTAGTTCGCTACGCATCTTTACCGCTCGCGGGTCTTCGCCCATGATCCATTCTCGGAACATCCTAATAACCGTCGCGCGATCGCGGGCACCTTCCACCTTGACGGGGTTTGCCCATTTCGACGGACGGCTGATAACGACCGCTCCTTCGGGCATCTGCCACGACTGCCTGGTCTTGAACTGGTATCGTTTTGGCATCCCACTGCTTTCTTCAAATACGATCAATCTCGGAAAAGTTATGTCAAGCAAACCGGCGGATTCTTTACCCAATCGCTCAAGGCAGCAAGGCAACGATCTTTGCGATCACCGTCCTCTGTTGGGTTTCAATTCTAGGAACATGCTTGAACTAATTTTAATGTTTGCCGCTGACGTCGCCCGCAGCCGCTTTGGAATCGCAAGACTTTCAATGCAAAGCTTGCTTCGCCCAGCAACTGCTGGCGTTCCCGGCTGTACTTCGCTCGGATGAGCGTTTCTAGCAAATCGTAGAGCTTTCGTTCAATCCGTTCTCCCAGCACGAAACGGTGATTAATGGGAAACTTCCCAACGTGTCCGCAGGACCAGGCAATAAAGTCATACGTTTTGGTGATGACGACCAGTTCGTCCGCTGTCTGGCGATCAATCACTAGATCAGTCGTTCTGCTGCTTTAATCTCGCAGAATTTGCCTTTTTCCCACCACTCTCCACGCAATCGCTTGCAGTGGAACTGCGTCTTCATCGGTTAGCTTCCCAATGCTACCTGGAAGCCCTTCTGGACTTTTGCCATAGATCGTGGCGTAGAAAACGCACGCCGCCAAATAGGAGCCCGTCACGTTTGGATGTTTCTTGTCCCTTTCGTGCAGAATCAACTCCTTGTCGGCTAGGATCGCTTCTTGCCAAGCCAATCCGGCCGGAGCAATTTCAGCGTTGATTTCTTTCGCCAATTCCAAGTACGACTCGGTGATTGCTTTCTGATCGTCGGGCTTGTCTTTGTATGCCCAGGTCATGTAGAGGAGAGTCTTCGCTCCCTGCTTCTCGATCTCCGCATTCAATCTCTTGGCGTAATCGAACATGGAGTCCTTGTTCAACAGAGGTCTTTGGCTCTGCTCTTGAAGCACGACGAAATCCCACTTGCGGGACTGAATTGCCATCAATGCCTTTCCATCTTTCCAATGCTTTTCAAGCGTACAGCCACCAGGAGCAACTTGCACGAAATTCAGCGGTCGCTGTTTGCCTGCCTTGGCAAGTTCCGCCACCATCTTGGGCATATCGTGAAAGAAGGTGAAGCTGTTGCCGATGAAGAGTACCTGGACTTGTTCTAAGGGCTCTGCCGCAGAGGAATTGCCAGCGGACAGGCCGATCAAAAGGAGAGCGAGGACGTATTTCATAGCGAGGTGGCCTAGGTAGCTTGCGGTCCGTGATTTCGATCCAATCCGATTTGTAAGGACGGAAATGTCGCAGCATCGGCAAGCCCCGGCGGCACTTACGCATGGGCGTGAAGGGAGTGTTCGTCGCTGCAGGCGTGGTTCTGCCTCACGCACCGTCCTTTCTGGAATTGAGTTTGCCCGGCAGACGCGGGATGGGCAAGGACAGTTCGAATTCTATCAGGGGAAGTGTTTGCTGAACGCATCATCTGATCTGCCGTGTTCCAAACGCCTTACAGCTTGCTTCTCGCTTTCGAAATCTTCAGCTACATTGGCAAAAACTAGCGTTTACCAAAATTGAGGGATGATCCAATGGCCAAATCGTCTTGCCCTGTCACTCGTGCCGAGTTTCTGAACGATGCAAAGCCCGTTGAGATTACGATCAACGGCATTCCAATGATGGCGGAAGTTAAGGAATTCTCAACCGGATCGTTGGGGTGGTACCTGAACGGAAAGACCAATGTCAAAGTGGGGGAGAAGTCGGTCAGCGTGCAGATCGGCATGAACCTGACCATCGTAGGTTCCAAAGAGCTGCCGAAGGGATAATCGCCAGCTCGCGAATCGACGCCATGGGCCTGTATTCACGCTACGTTTTCCCGCTCCTCTGCGATTTCGCTCTCGATAGCGCCCTGGTGAACGAACAACGCCGCCAGTTACTATCGCACGTTGAAGGAACCGTATTAGAAATTGGCTTTGGCACCGGATTGAATCTTCCCCACTATCCCGCTCATACTCGCCAGATCACGGCTGTCGATCCCAGCGAAGGGATGAATAAGCGCGCGCAAAAGCGCATTAAGCAGGCCGGGATTGCTGTTGCCCAAAATCAGTTGCGGAGTGAAGCACTTCCCTTTGGAGATAAGTCCTTCGACTGCATCGTCAGCACGTTCACTCTTTGCAGCGTTACCGATGCTCCCCAGGCAATGCAGGAAGTATTTCGGGTGCTAAAGCCGGAGGGAAAATTCCTCTTCTTGGAACATGGCCTGAGCCTTGAGCCCAACATCGAGCGCTGGCAGCGACGATTGAATGGCATTCAGCAGTGGTTCGGCGATGGCTGCCAGCTGACTCGCAACATCCGTGAACTGGTCGCTGCTCACCCGTTTTCAGAGGTTGACTCGTCGGAGGCGTATCTGGACAAGATCCCCAAGACGCACGGCTACCTTTACCGCGGTGTGGCAAGGAAGTAACTGGTCATGGGGGCGCAGGGTCAGCTATCAACCTGGGATGCCAACCCGGCAGGGCCGTTCAACACAGAATCAAGGTTCTCTGATAGCAATACGATGGTGTGCCAATCGTCCACAATGATGTCCTGAGAATGGGCGAGGTTATTTCGTAACTTTTCCAGCCGTTTGCCAATTTCTTCGACTTGCCTCCTCGACTCGAAGCGAGTCATCGTGCGAAGTTGCTCGTTACGGGCAATGATCTGCGCCTTGTCGGAGAACTGGAGGCAGTCGGCCATCTGCGAGACCGAAGTAGCGATCAAATCCTCGCGTGGTTGGCAGCGGTTTCTGGTGCCATTTCCCGGCGATCAACGTGCGGTAGCCGACCGTCCGCAGTACCTCGCCGAGAGTTGCGCCGTAGGCCAAATCGTTATCACTGATCTGATAAGCGTAGTTGCCGGTCAGCAGTTCTGCCCGAGTCGTGTGGCACTTAGCAGTGTTGTAGAACTGGGTGAAGCGGAGCCCGCCTTTTGCCAGAATGTCGATGTTCGGGGTGTTCACCTCGCCGCCATAGCAGCCGACGTCCGAGTACCCCATGTCATCGACCATGATGACGATGATGTTAGGCTTCGACTCCGCCGCCGACAGCGGGAGCGACGCATAGAGAATCAGCAGGCCAGCAATGAGTGGTTTCATCGGTTTGATAGTCGCGAAGTCTAATGAATGGTTGACCACCGTAGTCGTACCTTCCCTACCTTACTGTCGCGACAGATGCTTAAAAGTTGACAAGGTAATCCTAACCCACGAAACTGCGGTAGTGTTTGAACGCCGCGATGGGCCAATACCTGACCCGCGAAGATGGCAGTCGTTGTCGACGAATGTCAATAAGTTGACGCAAATGTTTTACTGGGATTGGACGAGATGAACCTTATGCCGAAGCCTGCAACCCGAGGAGACCGGTTCTCGTTTATTACGCTTTCGGCTTTCTGTCGTCTGCTTGTGCCGCGAGCGATCCTTGGATTTGCAATCCTTGGTGCACATCTATCTTTGGCCCAGGATTGGCCGCAGTTTCGGGGGCCGACGGGACAAGGACACGCAAACGCTACAGGCTTGCCGGTGGAATGGGGACCGGAGAAGAATGTGGTATGGCGCACGGAATTGGAAGGGAATGGTTGGTCGTCGCCGATCGTTGTAAATGGTCGATTGTACTTGACCTCGGCGATCGCGCAGAGCGAATCAGAAGCAATTGCCTACTCGTTGCAGGCGGCATGTTACGATGCAAAGACCGGGAGGCAAGTATGGAAGAAAGAAGTATTTGTAGAGGATGCGGACTCGGCGAAAATCCACGATAAGAATAGCCACGCCAGCCCGACGCCGCTGATCGAAGGCGAAAAGCTGTATGTGCATTTTGGGCATCAAGGAACGGCTTGTCTCAACTTGGCTGGAGATGTTGTCTGGAAAAATCGCGAGTTGAGTTATAAGCCCGTGCACGGGAATGGCTGTTCGCCCGTGTTGGTGCAGGACGTACTCGTTTTCTCTGCCGATGGTGCGAGCAATCCTGCGGTGTACGCGCTGGATTGCAATACCGGTACGTTGCGCTGGAAATTTGCGAGGCCGAACAATCCGCCAAAAAAGTTCGCGTTTAGTACGCCGCTGGTAATCACGGTCAATGATCAGCAACAAGTTGTTTCGCCTGGTGCGGGTTCGGTGAGTGCGCTGAATCCGGCGGATGGCACTGAAATCTGGCGCGTAGATTATGGCGCTGGTTACTCGGTGGTGCCGCGCCCCATATTCGCACACGGTCTGATTTTTCTCAGCAGCGGATTTGATGCGGCCGAGGCCATCGCAATTCGGCCCGAAGGCACTGGCAACGTGACGGAAACGCACATCGCCTGGCGAGAGAAAAAAGGGGCCCCGCATACGGCTTCCATGCTGGTGGTAGGAGATGAACTTTACATGATTTCCGACGGCGGCGTGGCGACTTGTCTCGCAGCCAAGACCGGCGAAACGCATTGGAAAGAACGGCTCGGTGGCGGTTATTCATCATCCCCTGTGTACGCCGATGGCAAGATTTACTTTCAAAACGAAACCGGGGAGGGAACGGTCATCGCGCCTGGTAAGGTGTTTGCTAAACTCGGCGCAAACGGCTTCAATGAGCGCACGCTCGCCTCGTACGCCGTCGCCGACGACGCCATCTTCATTCGCACCGAGAAAGCGCTGTATCGTGTGGAAGAAGTGAAGTAGGCTCAGACCCGAGGGGCACTGATTTCAATGAATTCGGTTGGGTGGAGAACGAAGAGGAAAACTGCGCATCGGCTAAGCGATAGACTGGCGATCTTCGAGCAACGAAAGAGCGCCGCCGTCATCGCCGAAGCCACAGGAGCACAATCTCAGCAAAAACCCGGCCGGGCTGATAGAGGCCGAAGAAGATCCCTGAACGGCACCTTGGCGACTTTCCAGGCATCTTCATTTCTTCCGCGACTGTATCGCTACACAAAAGAACCCAGACTCTGAACCAGCGAGCCATTCATTTAGCTCGTGGGCGATTGTCGGACCGATCTGCTTCCGAAATTTGGACAACGGCAGGATGCTCGCTTGTTCCGCCTGCTGATCCATGATGACCACGATCTCGAGGCGATTGATTAGCGCCACCGCATTGTCTCGCAGTCTGCCAGTGGCAGTGAACGTGGCTACGTCGGACATAACCGCTTCGATGTACTCCTTTCCGTACTTCTTCTGCAAGTCCGTATCGACCTTGACGGTAAGATTCGACGGCGGCTTTGCTGCTGCGGATTTTTCGCAATAGAACACATTCAATCCCAGGAGTTTGTTCCCAAAACGAATCGGCTGAACCTTCTCCACAGTAAACCCTTGATGGTCGCGCACCCAATCTTGCAGCGTGAGTTTTAAGAACTGTTTCCGTTCTCGGTCATCATCAGGCGGTGTGGTGAATTTAACCATCGCCCAGCCCGGCTCTTGCACAATAATTTGGAGCTTAACGGACATAGTGGTTCATCCTTAATCCATTCAACAGGAATCAGACCGGGGTTCGCTCCGCCGCATTATGGCACAAGCAAAAGTGGGAGTGTTGATTCCTATTGCCGATGATGCATCGAATCTCTTTGCCGTTCGGATCGTTCTTCGCGTAATACCGCTCGGCGTAGAAGAGGTAGCGCTCAACCACCATCGAAACTCCCACGAAATCACAAGTTGGATCGGCTACCGGCTCAGGTGGAAGCTCACCGCCGCAAGCCTGCATCTTGGCAACTAGCTGATAGTGCGCTTGCAGACTTTCAGGGGACCCGTGTCGCCCAGGCAGGTAGTGGTCCTTGCCGTTGATTCGAACGACGCCCAGGCCCTTGGGTTTGTAGTGACGGTACTTGGGCGGTGAACGCCGGAAAGCTGCAGAAATGTGCGACCTCCAAATCCGAAAGTAGTAATAGGTACTACCGTTTTCAGACTTCAGAGCCGCACCGTCGACTGTCGACAGGTAGCCTAAATTCAGGCTTCGGCAAGACTTAAGTAAAGTATCCCCGACAGGGTTCGAACCTGTAACCTTCGGCTTCGGAGAACTAGCTTATCGCATTAACAATTACCGACATTTTCCAGGACTTCCGCAGAATAGCTCGCAAATCTGGCCTTCGCAAGTAGTCGCATCCATTCGCACGACGAAGACTCTGGACGCGGTAAAACGGTAGAAAAACGGTAGGAACAGTAACCGTAAAACAGGGGTGTGCGAGTTATCGCAAAATGAGGGCATCCCCCTGTGGACAACTCAGCAACGTAGCTTACGGTAGGTTTCAGAGGGAACTCTCAGATCCGTGTGTTGGCCGCCATAGGTGGCCAACCAGCTTGGACATCTATGGGGGATCCTGATGGTTATTGCACTCAGAACGCTCGGCGGCGACTCCGCCGAATCTCGATGGCTCTGGAAAGGATACATTCCTGAAGGCGGTCTGACGATCGTCGAAGGAGACCCAGGGACGAACAAAAGTACCCTCACTCTCCAGCTTGCTGCCGATGTCACTCGTGGTACACGGCAACTGCTCGACATTGCGATCGAACCGGGTGATGTCTGGCTGATGGGCACGGAAGACGATCAGGCCGTCATTGCGGCTCGATTGCGAGCAGCAGGTGCGAATCTAGCCCGTGTGAAGCTGCCCAACATTGAAGGTGACGGTCAGATTCTGCTCCCGCGTGATTTTGACAAGTTCGCCGCGGAAATGAGACGTTCGCCACCGAGGCTTATCATCATCGATCCGCTTTCAGCCTGCCTGGAACAGACGATGACAGAGGCCGGGGTGCGACGGGCACTTCAGCCGCTCGTCAAGCTCGCACAACAGCACTCGATCGCCGTCATCGGAATCCGTCATTTCACTAAGTCGGGTTCCGGGAATTCGCTTTATCGGGGGCTGGGCAGCATCGGTATGACGGCGGTCGCTCGGTCGGTTCTGCAGGTTGCTAAACATCCGAAAAATCCCCAGCAGCGGATTCTGGCGTCCGCCAAGAGCAGCTATTCATCGCCGCCCCCCTCATTGCTGCTGAGGGTGGAGCCGAAGGGCGATGTCGCCATTCTGAGCAAGATCGGTCCCTGTGAGTTCACTGCCGACGATTTTTCAAATTTGCGTAATGGTTCGGTGCTTCAGGAGGCCAAGGATTTCCTAGTAAGCCTGCTGGGCGAAGGCGCGTTGCTGGTCGAGGAAGTTCATCGGCTAGCTGGCGAAAGCGGTTTTAAGGCGCGAACGATTCGACGAGCCAAGGACGATCTGGAGGTTGTATACCACCGTCGCGGATTCGGCCGCGGCAGCGTCGTCTACTGGCAGTTGCCAAATTCGTCCGATGCAGTTCAAGCCGTACGCGATAAGCAATTCGACACACTGTTTGACCAACTTGTTACCGGCGATGCCGATTTCCGGCCGGCTCCGGCGGAAGACGTGTCGGCAAAACGACGTACCTGATTAAGTAGCAGCCATTTAACGGGCACATCACCAGTGCCGGTGAGCATTAGCCTGCTCCCGGCACAAGTAGAGCGTTGCTCTTCGACACGGCATTATGGGTCGTGACATATGCCACTTCTGTTAACTCGAAGTGGCAGTGGCGACCCATCTGCCTTAAGCCAGCCCCTCTTTCACGGCCCACACGGCAGCCTGCGTACGATCGCCGACGCCCAGTTTGCGAAGGATGTTCTGGACATGTTCCTTGATTGTCTCGACGCTCAGGGAGAGCTTCTTTCCGATCTTGATATTCGTTAGGCCCGTAGCAACTTGCTCTAAGACTTCGAGTTCTCGCGGGGTGAGCGGGTGCTTGGGGTTGTACTCCCTGCGATTCCGGCCGAGTAGGGCACTTACAACCAGCGGATTTAAGGAGGGTTCACCTTTGGCGACTCGCTCGATCGCCGTCTTCAATTCCACCTTGCTCGCGTACTTCGGCAGATGGTCGTCCCCGAGCGAAACAACCTTCGAAACGAACATGGATTCGCAGCATGAGGCGAACACGATCACCGGCAGCTTCGGGTGAGCTTCGATGAGTTGCTCCAAGGCGTCGATCTTCTCGGTCCCCAGCAGGACAACGTCTGGCTTACTTTTGCCAACTGCCTTGCCTTCCGAGACTTCAATCTTGGATGACTTCAAGAGACTGGCCACTCCGGCGCAGACAACTGGGCAATCGATAACGAGAAGATTAATGGTCATCCCAATATTATTGGCTGACCTTTCAAAGGGTTCCAGGGCACTCCCGATAATGCGGGAACTCATTTCGCTGACGCTTTGACCGAACAGTCACCAAAAATTGCCGAGTGCGTTTTTCGAAATTGTCGTCGCTTCTGCGTTCGGGAAGACTTGGCTTCCTCCTGCCTGCAGCAGCAATGGCGTTTCCTTGGCCGTCGCTTGGGGCATGTGTACAAAATGCCACTACTCCGCCACAATGTTCCTCAGGGAGGGCCGGGGCACGGTGGACAGCCAGCAAATCTCGCGAGCAGGCGAAACAGCTTCACGACGCGATTGCGCCGAAGTTAGGCTATTTGAGCCGGCTAATTGAGCGGATGGAGAAGCGGCGATTCCCGCGCACGGATCCGCTATTCAAGATCGTATTCGAGACTCGTGAGAAGATGCAGCACCTAACGATGACACTGCATTACATGAGCTGCAACGGAACTGGGCGCTCGCCGCGGGAGTGAGCTACTTCTTGGTCACGCCTACGCCGCTTCACTGCCGCGGGTGTTCCCGGCAAGGAGCGACTCACGCGATGGATACTGATGGCATTCTCCGATCATGAGTCCTGCGTAATGGAAATTGATTCCAGGCAGTTTCGCCTACTTCGGCGTGTCGAACAATAGAAGCAGCTACCCGATCAAGCGACCGAAGAGCTGATCGATCCGCCGTTCGTAAACGATGATCGCCAGCGTTAAATCCGCTTGGGAACAAGGAGTGACCGAGGATTCATCATCGGGCGGTTCAATCGCCGCCAACGGGGGCAAGGCGGCAGGCGGCAGCGGATCGGCAGCCCGGGGAGCAAGCAGGTATTCGTCGAAATTCGCGAAGACTATATCCGCGTCACCAGGGAGTACCGCCGAGGTGGGCATGACCAACTCGGCAGTCTGCTTCGCCGCCTTCATAGATGCGTTCGTCGCGGACTCAATGACTCCTGGCAAGGCGACGCGCAGATTGATTTCGTCATGCGTCACGCAGCAAGTGGCCGTCATGGTCATCCGCAGTTCAAGCGATTCGAAGATCAAAGCCCGACCAGTCGATGACGACGTAGTGCGAACGCGACTAGTGAGCAAGCGCATGTGCGATCCTTTCAAAAATGTGTTCGGCTTGAGTAGTTCGGTGACACGGTGACTACTTCCGCGGCCAGCGAACCTGTCTCGCAATCACTTTCCCGTCATGAATTTGAGCACATCTGCTGCCTTCGACCGATCGCCATGCCCCTGGCTGATCTTCGCGAAGGCCACGTTCTGTTTGGAATCTATAATGAACGTCGCGGGAAAGGTGGTTTCGTTCTGTGCGTCCCAACGGAGCCCATAGGAGTTGACGAAGCCATAGTCCGGATCAAGCAGAATCTGGAACTGCGCGGGGTAATCTTTGCCGCGGACAAATTCCGCAGCCCTCTCGGCCAGACGATCCACTGGGCCGGGATAGACGAAAAGAACTTGCGCGCCGGCCGCTTTGAATTGTTCCGCCTTGGCGATGTAATCTCCTGCTTGCCCCGTGCAAACCGGGCATTGATAGCCTGGATAGCCGCGCAAAACGACCAGCACGACTGGCCCCTTTTCAACCTCGGTCGAGAGTTTGACCTCCTCACCACCGAGCGCTTTCAATTCGAAGTCGCGTGCCTGCTTGCCGACGACAGGTGTTTGCTCCGCTGCGGCAACTAGAGCTGCCGTACAAGCGAGGAAGGCTAAGCCAGCGGCAGTCCAGAATCTGTTTCGCGAGGCGTGAATCGAGAGCATCGTGTTCTCTGGGGATTGAATTTGAATGGACGTGAAACCTGTTTCATTTTCGGTTAGATGCGCCGGATTTGTTCTGGGTTACATCTAACCGTCAAGAATGTTTGATGTTTGTCCTCACTCCTTCAGCAAGGCGTCAATGGCTGCAGTCATTGTTTGGTATCCTTTGTCTCCCAACTCGCCGTCCCAGCGCTGGCGGACGGCACCTGATTTATCCACAAGATAGATACACGGCCAGAAACGATTCTTCCAGGTGTTCCAGTTGACGCCATGATTGTCGACCGCAATCGCGAAGGTTAGCTTGTTTTCCGCGGCCTTCGCCTTGATCTGTTGCAGGTCGTGTTCGCTTTCAAACTCAGGCGTGTGCACGCCGACCATCAAGAAACCCCTCTCCTCCCGATACCTGTTCTGCCAGGCACGATAGTGCGGATAGTTGTGAATGCAGTTGATGCAACCGTTCGTCCAGAAGTGAACGACGACTACCTTCCCCTTTTGGTCGGCCAGACGCAATGGTTCGGAATTGATCCAGGCGGAAACAGAGGTAAATTCGGGAGCCAGCACTCCGACAGATTCATTCGCAGTCGATTTCGCGGCGGGCTTTTCTTCGCAATGAACCCGCGTTTTGAACCAGATACCCCCTGCGATGAACATGGAAACAGCGGCAAATAGGATCGCGTACTTCATCGGACGAACTCTCGCAAATAATCTAGGCGTCGACGAGGACATCGTCTAAGCAACGTGCCTGGCAACTTAGAATCAATCCTTGGGCTCGGTCTGCAGAATCAAGTGCGTCCTCAGTATCCATGACGACGTTTCCACGGAGCAACCGCGTCTTGCATTGGCCGCAAACTCCGGCGCGACATTCGTAGGGGATCTCAATTCCTTGCTCTTCCGCAATTTCGAGAACGGTTTGGCCATGTAGTTCGGACACGGACCTGCCCGACCGGGAGAACTCCAGCGTTGCATCCTCATGAGTCGCGACAACTGGCATGGCAGACTCTGTAGGCAGTTCGTGCACCGCGGCGGAATTTTGGTTGCGACTGGGAGATGCGAACGATTCGAATTTGATCTGGTCGTCAGGCACGCCGAGTTGCCGCACCATTTCGATGATGGGCTCCGTCATTTCCGTTGGCCCGCACAGATGCACACGGCTGGCAGTGAGATTGGGGGCCACTCGCTGCAACAGCGCGGGAGAGATTCTTCCCCGCTCTCCTGGCCAATTGGGATCGGTTTCGCGTGTCGCCGACACCGTCACATGCAGGTTCGTGAACCGCTGCTGCAACGCTGAGAGTTCGTCGCGAAAGATAAAATCTTCTGCTGTTTTGATCGAGAAAATTAGACGAATTTGTCCTTGCCAGGCTAAGTCGGTCAGGTAACGTATTTTTGCCATGAGGGGCGTGATGCCAACTCCGCCGGCGATCATTACGATCTCCTGCGCTTGCTTCCCGCTGAACGTGAACTTGCCTGCGGGCGCGATGACATCCAGCAGGTCCCCTTCGCGAATCCGATCGTGCAAATGACGCGAGGCGAGCCCCTGCTCCTCACGTTTGATGCTCAGTTCGCAATAGCCAGTTCGAGTCGGCGACGAAGCAATCGTGTACGAACGACGCACCTTGCGGCCGTCAATTTGCAACGTGAGATTCAAGTATTGACCTGGCTGATGTTCGAAAGGCAAACGCGGTGCGTCAGGCATCACCAGGCGAAAGGTGCGAACCCCGGGCGTTTCGACAAAAACCTTCGCGACACGCAACTGGCCGGACCACGAGCGAACAGGGCCTGCTGCTACGGGTTTCACTGGCGTGCCAAATCGATAGCGGCGCGCATCGGCCCACAACGCCAAATAGTGATCCATCCCGCGATAGGCCAGCAGTAAACCCAACGCGGAAGCGAAAATAGTTGGCCAGGTCGTATCCGCCTTGACCAGCAAGTAGTAATGCAAAGCTCCCGCGCAGGCGGCGAGGTACGTGGTTCGATGTAGCCACTTCCAGCGCTTGGTCCCGATCTGGCGAATCATGCTGTTGGTTGAAGTGACTGCCAGCGGAACCATAATCAGCAAGCCCAACATGCCGACCATCAAATAAGGTCGCAATGCTATTTCCGAAACCGTGTCGCTGATGTTCGCGGCACGGTCGAGCAGAAAGAACAACAGAAAATGGACGGCTGTGTGAAAAAATGCGTAGAGCCCAGCAACGCGACGAAACTGTCCCAGCCAATTCCAACCGGCCAGTTGCATGATTGGTGTCACCGCGAGCGAAAGCACCAAGAAGATCAGCGCCAGCAAGCCCGTGGTGCGAATTGCAAAGTTGACTGGGTTGGCTCCCAAGTGGCCTTGAAATGCGTCCCAACCCAGGAGGATTCCCGGCACTCCGCAGTTGAGTATGACAACGTATTTGGTGAAAGGAGTGATCTTGAGCATGGAAGTCTCTTAAAAGTTTGCTCGCAGGTCCATGCCCGCATACAGCGGAGCGACTTGCTCCGCGTAGCCGTTGTAAGGGAGTGTCGCCCGTCGGCCTGATTCTCCCAGCCGTTGCTCCGTCGCCTGGCTCCAACGCGGATGCGGCACGGCAGGATTCACATTCGCGTAGAAGCCATATTCGCCTGGAGCGGATGAGTTCCAAGTAGTAGGTGGTTGCTCCTCCACAAGACGGATTTTGACGATCGACTTGATCCCTTTGAATCCATATTTCCACGGCACAATCAAACGGAGCGGCGCACCGTTTTGCCCAGGAAGAAGGCGGCCATAAAGTCCCGCGGCGAGAATTGTTAATGGGTGCTGGGCTTCGTCCAGACGTAAACCTTCGACGTAGGGCCAATCGAGCACAGCGCTCCGCTGATTCGGCAAGCGCTTCGGATCGACGAGCGTCTCGAACGCGACGAACTTCGCCTCTGCCATCGGTTCGACTCGCTCAATGAGCTTGGCAAGGGGAAAGCCGATCCAAGGAACGACCATAGACCAAGTTTCGACGCACCGCATCCGATAAATCCGCTCCTCCAACAGAAAAGTTTTCAACAGCTCGTCGACATCGAACACGGCGGGTTGATGAACCAACCCTTCAACCGCAATCTGCCACGGCCGAGCGACGAAATTCATCGCTTTTTCCGCCACCATTTGCTTGTCGGTGGTGAACTCGTAGTAGTTGTTGTAGTTGATGGTGTTTTCGACAGGTGTCTGGGCTTCGTTGAGATCGAAACCGCGCGCGATCGCGTCCGGCGGAACGCGCGCGTAGCTTTCGACCACTTCTGTCATGAGCGGCATCGAACCGGTGCGATTCAACTGCCGGTAGATTGCCCCCGTGGCGATCATACTCGCCGCAGCCGCCCCCGCGCGCATGAAGTTGCGGCGGTTGAGGTACAAATGCTCAGGCGTGATCTCGCGAGTGGGGAGGGATGGCGTTTGCATAACAAATCTCTTGGGGATACAACCAAGTCGTGGAATCCGTACTACTTCTTCTCGCCGGACATCATTTTGTTTTCCCCGGACATCATCTTGTCCGACTTCATTTTGTCATCGGTCATCATCTTCTCGCCGCTCATCATGTTGTCGGACTTCATCGCATCCCCGCCCATCATGTTGCCATCCGCTTTCATTTCATCGTCCATTTTTCCAGTTTCAGGCTTGATGTTCGACGAGCTGCAACCAGCTGCCGTCACGATAGCCGCCAGAACCAATACAGCAGTCCAAATACCCAGGAGTCGCATTGCATCACCTTGTTCAAAGGGGGTCGAAAGAAATTGGCCGAGTCGGCTCGCTCGCAGCGAGTTACCTTGCCTCTTGACAGCTTCGATGCCGACCGCGCTCCAGCGGTTACGCAGATACCTTGAACCATCGAAAAAGAAGGGACATTTGCCAGAATCTGCAAATTGCAATGGATCGTGTAACCTCCGTGGCTGTGGCGGCATCGAATCAATAATCGCGTGCGCGAGACCTGACTGTGACGTGCGAGTCGGCGTCGGAAAGAAGAGCTGCGATGAACTGCCAGGAAGTGATCGATTTTCTTTCGGAATATCTAGACGGTACCTTACCCTGGCATCGGCGAGCCCTATTCTGGGTTCACTTACGGGTTTGCTCGGACTGCCGCAATTACGTTGCGTCGTTTCGTCGCACTTTGGTTTTAGTGCGTTCTACGGCTCGTGACGTTACGACAAATCAACTGCCGGCGATCCCCCGCGAGCTTCTGCAAGCGATCCAGGCCGCCAAAAGGTAGCGACTTACGGCTTCTTCCGCGCGGACAAGATCGCTTGGATCAAGTCGTTCGGAAGTGGGCTCTGTGTTGATTCATCCTTGCCCGCCAGTTTCGCAATTGCCCGCGTGGCCTGATAGCTCTGAAGATAATTCACGCAGTCGGGGCAGATGGTCAGATGCAATTCAAAAATGGTTTGTTCGCGCGACGGCAATTCGCCCTCGAGGAAGGCTTGCACAAAGTCAATGATTTGGCGGCACGTCAATTCCGTGCCAATAAGCGTTTCAGCCATTTCAACGTTCATCCAAAGTGTTGGTCGAGAAGTTCTCGCAAAGCCTGTCGCGCACGATGCAGGCGGGTCTTTACATTGGCCACGCTCAATTCCAGGAGTTCGGCTGTCTCTTCGGTAGTGCGTTCCTCAATGTCGCGGAGCAATAAGATCAGCCGATACGATTCGGGCAAGGCATCGATCGATTGGCGAACCAGCACTCTCGTTTCGTTGTCGGTAACAGCTGAGTCGTAGGTGATTGCCCATGCAGCCCCCGGATTCTGGCGATGGCCATCGGGGAGGAATTGCGGCAAGAAGTCTTCAATCGGGCGTTCGCGGGAACGCTTCTGCGAGCGAATGCGCATCAGCGCACAATTCACCGCGATGCGATGTAGCCACGTTCCCAGGCTGGAGTCTCCTTGAAATCGAGCCAGCGCATTGAAGGCCGAAATGAATGCCTCTTGTAAGGCATCTTGGCAGTCTTGATCCTGCGGCAAATAGCGCTGGAGGACGACGAGGAGGCGGGGACCATGCGTCTGTACTAGTTCGGTAAACGCGGCATCGTCTCCCGAGCGCAATCGTTGCACCAAGGCAGCTTCATCGCCAGCGAACATTGTGGGGAGCGATTCAGACACGAGCTTTTAATCTCAAGAAGATATTCAGCCTATCCGCTCGATTGTACCGCCAAAGTTTAGTTCAGGGCAATCGCTTGCCGTCGCCCTTGCATGCCATACGCTTGCTCGGGTCGCGCAGACCTTGCGGAATTAATCAAATAAGATTCGCGCTTCGGTCACATCGACATGGGCAGCGAACAAACATGCCACCTCGACGTGTCGGACCGACGCGCTTTAGTCGAGTGCCTTGAGTGAGCCACTACTGCCGCTTAGCTATGCAAACATCAGCATGCCCGGGCGGCAAAGTAATTCTCCGATGTGGTGCTCGCAGAACTCGGGTGCGCTGATGTGATGAGGCGCGCCCAATTCGCTCATTGAGCGTGCCTAGCGGGGAGGATGATACTACCCACGCCGGAAATTGCATTGAAATCCTCTGCCCCATCGGCGAAAATCAACCGCCCCCGCGATTGAGCTCAGCCCTCGCATGGTGGAGATCGCGAAGGAGATGGATAAGAGCACTACGGCCATTGGCGGATTGCTCAAGCGAGGTCTAAAACGTCTTTACCAGCTGATGTCCGAGAGGGATTCCGCATGAGCTCAGAATCTGATTTCGGAAACGAGTGCTTGGACGCCATCATTGCCGACTGCTACGAGGCACAGGAGCAAGGCAGGAGTATCGATCGACCTGCGTTGTTGACAAAATATCCAAATTTGCAGCCCCAATTGTTGGAGTTCTTTGCCGACTTAGACAAAATGGCCGGACTACTAGGGGCGGAAGTGCAAGGCAGTATTCAGGCAAAAACGGTTTGGCAGCGGGCCCTTTCCGTTAGGCGCTGGGCCATCGCGTTTGCAGCCCTACTAATCGTTGGAATACTCTCGGCGATATTTGTCAGATTGACGATGTACGGTAACGGTATGAGCTATGAGATGTCAGCAGCCTTTGTATTGTTGTTTGCAGTCACGGGCCTTCCAGTGATGCTCGCTTTTCTACTGGCCGCCCCACCGGTCTGGTATCTGCGTTCAAAGCTGAAGGACACGTCGCCTTTTGAACGACTGCAGGCAATCGGAGAGCTTCGAAGTCTTGGACCGGCAGCGCAAAGAGCGGTGCCCGACTTGATCGAACGGATGAATAATGATCCCAGCAAACAGGTACAGATCGCGGCGACCGAGGCCCTGCCAATCGTTGGAATCAACGATAATTCTGCGGCGCAAGCACTGCGGAAATCCATTGAGACATCCGACGATCTTGGTCGAGCGCGCAAGGCTGTGAAAGGCGAGCAACTAATTCGCGATAATCTGAGAGCGAATCAAGATTATAGGGTCAACTGGCAAGATTTGGGTCGCTGGGTTCGCTCGCTGTTTGGCCACAAGACGGAAATAACACAGCGACAAACACGCGCACTACTGTTCAACGGTATAAAAGCGGCTGTTGGCTGTTCTCTCGCGAGCGTTGCCGTGTTGGTGTACATCCACCTACAGTCTCCAGGCGTAGCCAATTCGGATCTGCCATCGATGGCTAGGTTATACCTAATCACAAGCGTAATCTTGAGTTTTGCTTATCCTTTCATTGCCGTATTCAGCCGGGAAGGAAACTACTTTGTGAACCCCAGGGTCACAATGTTTGGTCTTTCCTCTAGAACGACATCGTTGGTGTTTGGGATCTTAGTGCTAGGGCTAAGTGGTTTCGGGGGACTCCGCGGCATGACCCTATGTTACATGGGCGTCCTAGGAATCTGGGAGAGCATTTTCCCTCCGATACGCCCCACCAGAATCATAGACTCCAAGAAGTAGGCAAGCATGGCTTTGCGATCGCACCTACTTAGTTGCCGCGCTCGGCAGTAATAAAAGCCACTTTTTTGGTTGCGGAAAGCGATTGGTCTGGCTAATAACCATCTGGTGTACCCGCAACCCGAAGTGCATCACCTGCAACTTTCGCTCCCAGGCCCAGCTAGTTCGGAAAGAGTTGTTTTCCGTGCTCAGCCGGATTCAGAATATCGGTTTCGAGCTCGGCGAGAACAACTGCACGGCGGAGTGGTATCGGGCGAATCACCGGACGCCGTGGGTGGCGACGGGCGAGCAAAATGCGACATTTGCATTCGAAGCACTATCGCTTGGTGAATTCTGAAATCTAAGTAACGAAATCTGCATCGCCAACTTCAGCGCAATTCTTCGCGATTCTCCATTTGTGCCCAACATCTAGCACTGATCGGCTTTCAGGTTCGCGACATTTGTTTCGGTCACGTTTGTCGCATTCAGAGAGCGCTGACCACTTGCTAGAAAATGATGCAGTCGAAAAACCGTTCGTCCACACCGGATCGTATCTCCTGGCCTAATTGAGACTGACTCATTGTTTTTTAGCGTTTTGTCATTGACCGCCGTCGGGTTGCGGGCTCCGATGTCCATTAGTTCAAAAGTACTGGTTTTGCTGCACCAATCAATCCTGCAGTGTTGCCTTGCGACCATGCCATCCTTGATGCAGATTGTCGTTACGTCCTCTTTGCGTCCGACGATATTTGGTTGATCGGTTAACAGATAAAAAGTGTCACCAGGGCACGGTGACATTGCTCCGGTGAAATAGACGTTTGCCTCGCTTAACACGACTAATGCGAACTGAGATTTGTTCGCAGTATTATCATCAATCATCGTTGATGTTCCAAAAGTTTCGACTACACGAAGCTCTGGAGATGATAGTAACATTGCTGTGCCAGAGTCTACTCCCGTTGTCTATTATTCCATTCGTCGACCCGCAACTTAACGGTTCGGCGATCGAGGCCCAACCGCTCGGCGGTTGCCAGGTAACTTCCAGTCTCGTCATAAACTCGCTGACAATACCAGCCGAGCAACTCCGTCGCTGACAGTTTGAGTGCCAGTACGTCGGCATTCGCTTTGTCTGCGAGACGTTCTGATTTCAAGGGGTGATATTCACCCCGAACCACCACGTTGCGGACGCATTGCTCCAACTCGCGCATATTGCCAGGCCAGGAGAAATCCAAGCCGAGATGTTGGGTGATCCAGTCAACCACATCCTCTGTCAATGGTTCCGCAATCGGCTCAAAATAGCGACGTGCAATGAATCCAACCAATAATGTGAGCTCCTCGCGATTCCCGCAGACTTGCTCGGCCAGCGTCGGGGTCCGGATCATGTCGGCGCACAGGCGATAATAAAAGTCGCTGCGGAATCGGCCCGCGCGCACTTCACTGCCCAAGTCCCGATTGGTGGCGGCGATGACTTTCCCTTCGAACCGTCGCAACTGTGTGTCGCCCACGCGTTGGAACTCGCGGTTCTGGAGCACGCGTAATAGTTTAACTTGGATGGCCAGCGAAAGTTCGCCAATCTCATCCAAGAAAACAGAGTGTGAGCGGACGCATTCTTCAAACAATCCAGCACGATCTTGAGCTGCCCCCGTAAATGCTCCTTTGCGATAACCGAACAGTTCCGATTCAATCAGCGTTGCGGGGAGGGCCGCGAGGTTGATGGGGTGAAAGCCGACGACCGCGTCGTCCTCGAATTGCCCTGACGCCGCGTCAAAACGAATGTAACGCGACAGTCCGATGGTCTCGGCCACCAGATCCTTGCCTGTTCCTGAGGGGCCGGTGATGAGCGTGGTGAGGTCGTGCATTCGATCGAAGAGCCCAATCGAATAGCGCCGCATGTTGTGGGTAAAGATAGACTCCCAGACGGCCACACGCAGTTTCTCCGCCGCCGCCGATCGCCCAATGATGTTGGCATTGATCAATCGAAACGCCCGCACGATCTGATAGAACCCGGCAAACAAGTGAGCCGGATCGGTCAGCGGACCGTGTGCGACAACTTTCGATGGAAAGAAGTGTAGTACATCGCGCTGAAAGTCCCGGTAGTAGCCAATGCGAGATTTGGCCTTGGCCGAAGCACTTCGGTCCAACTCGATGGAGTCCGCCAGCGCTCTGCGGAATTGTTCGCGGTAACGAAAATAGAGCACGTAGCGCACGAGATCGCCGTAGAGATCGGCATCCGGTCCTTCCAAAACTCCGCCGCGTTGAAGCACGGACCTTGCGAGCGCTTCTGCCCGCCGAATGACTTGAGTAATTAGCGGGCGTTCGCTGACCGGCTGGACTGGCGTAGCCTCCACGTCAATGTGCTGGGGGAGCGGTATCGCCAGCGCCGCTTCCTCCAAACCAGTCTCCTCGCGGCGAAACGGATTGGCATACGCCAACTTGGCGATTGCAGCCGCGAATGATCGTTCCGAACTGTGAAATTGCATGGGCACACCTGTACGTCTATTGTACATGCCGCTGGGCATTTCATGACGATGCCTCTCGTTTGCGTCTGTTGGCCCGCATCACGGTACATCCGTAAGTACTTGCCTATTAATCTCTTGCGATTACCCGGATCGCTTGGCACGGAACGTGTGTAGGTATTGATTCCGCCCTTCAACCTTTCGATCGCCGGAGCCATCACCGTGTCGCTAAAAACCTTGCAGCCCGCAACCAGGATTCCATCAGCAACTCCTTCACTTCCCTTGCCACCGGGACCCCGGGGGACGTGGCTGCTCGGAAGCCTGCGGGATTTCCGAGCGGGCATGCTTTCCTTCTTTGATCGCTGCCGCGCCGAGCATGGACCGATTAGTTACTTTCGGCTCGGACCACGCCGCATCGTGCTGGTTTCCGAACCCGCGGCGATTGAAGAGGTCTTGGTCACAAAGAATCGGAGCTTTCAGAAGCACTACGCGGTCCGGCTCCTGCAACCGGTCATTGGCAACGGTCTCGTGCTGAGCGAGGGGAAGTTTTGGCTGAAACAGCGTCGCCTCGTGCAACCGGCTTTTAGCCACCGAGCCGTCGAGGGATTCGTCGACGTCGTTGGCAGGCAGGTTGAACGGCTGGCGACTCAATGGGAGCGAGATTCCCAGCGGGACATCTATCGTGACATGACGGACCTGACGGTTCGCATCGCCGCCGAGGGATTGCTGGGCTGCGAACTCGCGGCGGATCACGCCGCCCTTTCCGAAGCCCTCGAAATCGTTCATGCCGATTTCGAGCATCGCTTCATGTCCGCCTTCAATCCGCCGTTATGGATTCCGACCGCGGCCAATCGCAAGTTGCGCGGAGCGGTCCGCACGCTCAATGGGATCATCGAAAGACTCATTGCCGATCGGCGCTCAAGGCCCACGGGACAAGTCGATGCGCTCTCCCTGTTGCTGCAGGCGGAGGCAGGACAGAGTGGCATGTCGGATCGCCAACTCCGTGATGAAGTCATGACGTTGCTGCTGGCTGGTCACGACACGACCGCGAACGCACTTACCTGGGGTTGCGTGCTGCTGGCTCGGCATCCGGAAGCAATGCAGAAGTTACGCACGGAATCACTGGCCGTGCTGGGCACGAGGACTCCCACCGCCAGCGATCTAACGCAGCTGACTTTCAGCCGGCAGGTGGTGCAAGAAGCAATGCGGCTATATCCGCCCGCCTACGTGTTTGGCAGGGAAGCGATCTGCGATACCGCTGTGGCCGGTTACCGCGTGCCCAAAGGGACGAGCGTGCTGATCTGCCAATGGCTGATGCACCGTGACTCCCGCTACTTTCCCGAACCCGCAGAGTTTCGCCCGGAACGTTGGACCGAAGATTTCCAGCGTGCTATACCGCAACATGCCTACCTTCCCTTTGGTGGCGGACCGCGCGTTTGCATTGGCAAAGAGTTCGCCATGGCCGAAGCGGTCTGCATTCTCTCGATGCTCGCTGCCCGATTCGATTTATCACTCCTGTCAAACCCACAGCCTTGGCCCACGGTGACGCTTCGTCCGAGCGGCGCGGTCACTACTCGGGTGGAATTGGTTCGCGGTAGCACTTGATGTTTGAATAATTCAGCCTCACTTTTTTGGATCACAAGCCATGACCTCGAATCACACGCGCAGTGCGAACAAGTTCGCGACCCGACGCGCTCGCCTGTTCACTAACTTCACTCTACTATTCGCAGTTAGCGCAATGATTCCGCTAGTAGCAAACGCCGACGACTTGGACAATTCGTCTATCAAAAGCCAGCAACCGCCAGTGAGGCTCGCCGAGCCGCAAAAGAAAACTTCCCACCCAGAATCGGTCCCACCTTTCACGGAGCACGGTTTGGTCGATTACGCACGGGAAAAGGAGCAGAAAGAGAAAGAGGCTAGCGACCCTGCGGTCACGGCCCGTGTGGCCAAAGTGATCAAAGCTTTGAAGAACAGTAACTCCGCCGACCGCTCTCGTGAAGCGAATGCCTTGGTCATATTCGGTCCTGCGGCCGTGCCCGCCTTGAGCGAAGCCTTGAAGGACCCTGAGGCCAGCGTCCGCCGAAGTGCCGCTGGTGCCTTGGGCCAAATCGGTCCTGCGGCCAAAGACGCCGTGCCCGCCCTGAGCGAAGCTTTGAAGGATAACGAATTCACTGTCCGCACAGATGCCGCTGATGCCTTGGGCCGAATCGGTCCTGCGTCCAAGGACGTCGTGCCCGCCCTGATCGAAGCCTTGAAGGACCCTGAGGCCAGCGTCCGCCAAACTGCCGCTAATGCCATTGGCCGAATTGGTCCTGCGGCCAAAGACGCCGTGCCCGCCCTGATCGAAGCCTTGAAGGACAAGGACTCGAACGTCCGCTTCGATGCCGCTCGTGCCTTGGAACGAATCGGTCCTGCGGCCAAAGACTCTGTGCCCGCCCTGAGCGAAGCCTTGAAGGACCCTGAGGCCAGAGTTGGCAGCGCCGCAGCGAGGGCCAAGCAGAGTGTCAACAAGTAGAAGATGAATCTTGAAGACCCATGAAAAATCAAGCTTTCAAAGCAAAAAGCCGATCCAGACGAGTTTTGTCGCACGCTGCTGCCGGCGTTCGTGACCTGCGTAAGATTCTTCCTAATTGTAACTGAGTGATCTCACGCCAAGATTAAGACGGTAGCAAAACATCGATTCTGATTCCTCTTCCGGCAATTCTATTAGAGAGTACTTCCATGAAAGTCCGACGCGTCGTCACAGGTCACACCGCTGCTGGCAAAGCGACGGTGGCGAGCGATACCGAGGTCGCTGCCATCACACTGGGCCTCTTGCCCGGAACCGAGTTTCATCAACTCTGGGGCCGCGACGAAGCGCCGACATTTCCCGATGATGGATCATCGCGACCCGCGCCGGCTTACTATCCGCCGGTGGGTGGATTTCGGTTTGGCCTCTTTACGGTCGCCCCATTGTCGGTGGCGTTACCAACGGACTTCAATCTTCAATCCGCCCTGGCAGAGATAGAGCAGAAATTACCCGGCCTGGCGGCCCATTTGGAAGTCGATAACCCCGGCATGCACACCACGAACACCATCGACTTTGAATACGTCCTTTCCGGCGAGGTCTGGCTGGAGTTGGACGACGGGAAAGAAGTTCACCTGCGTACCGGCGACACAGTCGTACAGAACGGAACTCGGCACGCATGGCGCAATAAGAGCACCGAGCCTTGTCGACTATTGCTTTGCAGCATCGGTACGCACCGCCGCTAATGCGCCATTTGATTCACTGAAGGCGAAAGTACAACCAAAGCACGTTCATATTCACTTCTATCTCTTCGATTGCGAAACCATTTATGCTTGCACAACTCCAATTGCCCTTCACTGTAATTGCCGCCACGGTCGTCTTGGCGAGCCTTGTGATTGCTCCGGACGCATCCGATTAATCCGCGGCCATCGCCAGAATTGAACAATTGGCCTGGAAGGTGGAGCGATCCGAAAATCTGCCGGATTGTCCGGTTATTCAGATCGCCATGACTCGCGTCATGCTTCGCCGCCTGACGCGACCACCTAAGACTCAATACGAATAATGAACACCTGCTCGCTCAAATCAGCTGACTTACCGGATGCCCTCTAAGGAGCAAGACTATGTGCAAATGTGCGTTTAACCGAATTTTTTTCCAGACTGCAATGTGCCTGTTCTTTATTACAACTAGCTGTGCTGTGCAGTTATTGGCTGAAGATGGAGAAAGCAAAGAACTGCTCTCAATATGGCGTTTGCTCACAAACGGTGTCTCAGTTCCAATAGGAGACGGCCGGGCAGAGGTTATACCGCTGAAAGGAGTCGCCTTCCCTCTGTCACAACAGCCACACGGGCGAGAATCTTTAGAGGCCGCTGAAAAGCTAATTCCCAAAACTAAGTTGGAGTGCTTAGTAACAACCGTGAGTGGCAAACGCTGGTTGCAAGTTCCTGTGGGAAAGGGCTGGCTCAATGCAGATGTCATCTCAGCCGGTTTGGCGTGGCACGATCCTCGCGATTTTCCCTCCCCTGAATTAGCAGCCCTGCAAGCCGAGGCAAAAGCAGCGCGGCGTGGTTTGTGGGCTGGTGAAAACCCCATAGCTCCCTGGGAATATCCGGCATACGAGCAAAAGCTATTACGAGAAAAATGGGCCAAGTTGCAGACTTTGGTCAGTGCGGAAAACCGTGCTACCGCACTGGCTGTGCTGGATAAAGCCGAGGCTGCCCAAGGGGGCAAAGCACAATTAAAACGGCTGTATCGGTCCCATATTCAATGCGAAATACAACTGAGTTCCGAAATTATTGAAGGAAGTCGCCAGTCGTCGAACCCCTTTGGGATAGTTCCGATTCTAATCGAGCCATTTGCGGACCAACAGAAGCTCTTCCTGGATATTTGTCTGGACCTGCCAGATCGTTTCCGAATAACGATGCATGGGGAGCCCGCGCTAAAAGGTTTATGGTCGTTGGACGGCCAAGTGGAGGCGATTGTTCAATTCGATTGGGATCAAGGAAAGACGCGTATATTAAACGGGGCGCGGATCCTAAATGATCCTGAGGTGGTCTTTTATGACTCGCATTCTGCGGACAGAGGAGGTGGTGGGTACAGGACACAGCAGTTGAATGGCGATGGCATTTTGGAGCATCCTGCTTCCTCCGATGTCGACAAATCGACTTCGTCCAAAGAAGAGTCCGAGAAGGTTTGGCTGCAGACCAGGGAGGCTATGGTTCAGTACTTAGAAGCTGGCCTGTTTGGGTTTGCGAAAGCGGAGAATTTTTTAATTCAATTGACAGACGCGCCCGTCGGAAGTGCCACGCAGACAATTCGAGTAATTTCATTGCCTGGCCTAAATCCTGGGCAACCACCGCTCGATAAGGATTCCTTAAATACCCACCCATCAGCTTATGAGATGGTGTTTGATTCTTCCACGGGACTCTTGCAATCTTGGTCTATTCCCGAATGGGACCGCCCGCCACGTGTCTTGCAATTCTCGGAGTATCAGGATTTCGACGGACTGAAATTCGCGAGCCAGATTCAGAAACAACCATCCGTCGCTGATAAGGCCCCTGATAAGGGGATCAACAAATTCAAAATCACCAAATTGGAGTTCCCAGCGGTGATGGATGATAAGTATTTCCCCAAGGTTTTACTTGATCCCAAAGCCGCGAATAAGTGGGGATTGCGAGTCCAGAAATTACTAAAATTGGAAAAATAATGAATCAAAAAATGTGTCGGAACGGAATGGCAATTGAACTTTCCTGACTCCTATGCCGCACGTCTTTTATAGTCACGGCGGGGTTTGGTCATGAGCTTGTGGGGTTTGGGGCATTGCTTCTTCACGCGCGGCTCGAAGCCCTTTTGGTGGCTGAAGGAGTGCATGTGGAAGAAACTGTGCGTACTGCCGCTCCGACTGGAAAATCTCGCGGGATCGCCAGCCACTGCGTCGTATTGGCCCTAAGTAAAGCGTTCTGGGCGTTCGCCGGGTGGCAGGTCTACGTTGAGGTTCCGCGCACCAACCGTTCAGTCGAAGATTTTGGGCTCGCGCCGCCCTTCGCGGTGGCTCCCCCGTTCGTCGGGACGGCTTGCTATGGGATGGGCATCTTCACCATGTCTAAGTTCGTTGACGCGCTGTCGCCCTGATCGGTCGAGGGGTGAGGCATCATGATGCGTCACGTTTTCTACGCGTTGTTGGCAATCGCCACGCCTCAACCCGCCCTAGCGACCAATCTACGAGTTCCGCAGGACCACAAAACGATTCAAGCCGCTATCGACGTGTCCAAACCTGGCGACACCATTCTCATTCCCCCAGGCAAGTATCGCGAGAGCATTGGGCTCAAGTCGGGAATCATTCTGCGGAATGATGGCGATGACGGAATTTGCCAGCGTCGGTCACATCGGCCGAAGAAATCATCATCAAGCGGCTCCGTGAGCTCGGGACCAGCGTCGCCAACTTCCGGCCGGATCAAGGGAAAGGCGTGTCGACAAAACGACCGTCTTGTTAAGGAATCGACCATTTACGGGACGCGCATCACCAGTTAACGACCCTACCGGTCCGCAACCGCGATTGTCGTCGACGATCGCGTACAGAAATGACTGGCCTCGATGCCAGAGTACATGCGGCAAGGCTTCGATCGCCTGTCCACCCGTGCGGCCTTTACTCGAGTTGTGACGTTTTCTGCAACTTGTGGCGCATGTCACCGCGGGTTACAAGAAGTCGAGGCCACTTTGGCTGTTCTGCCACAAGTAACAATTCTGCTAGACGCTTCTTGTTCAACGCCTGCAAGACATCTGCTGGATAGCGAAAGTAGTCCACAAACTTGTTTGTCCACTCCGGATCAGTAAACGGTACGTACTGAATGGTCGACGTCGGCAGCCATTTCGGCCTTGTTTTGAACACGGCAGCGCGTACGACTTGAATTCCGTAGCCGGCGCCATCCGGATAGATCTGGCGAACTTCCAGTTCCCCACTAAAGTCGTTTGCGTAGCTTTTTAGACCTAGGTCGACCGATTTTACGAGGCCATCTAATCGCTTCGTGACGTTTGCCACGGACAGATCAGAGGACGGGAAACAACAGAACTCCGAGTTCAACGAGAACCCGTCGTACAGACGGATTAGCGAAGTCCCGGCCACCTCGAATTTGCTGGCTTTTAAAGACAGGCGAGTCCACGCCGCTGCAAGTGCTCGGGTGTAACAAAACGGGCAGAACTGAGGCATCGCGCAGAGTGTTCGCTTCCAAATCTTTTTGAGCTGATTATCTTCTCGTTTTAGCTGATAAGAGAACACTCCCGGTGGCGGACAATTAGCAAAATAGGCAAGCCTTTTGGGCCAAACATGCGGATTGGCAGAACGGCACATAACCGTGCGAATCGCGAGGCCAGAAAGTCTGATTTTTGCCCTAATAAGTTCAGAAACGAACAAAGTGACAGACCGTCGACTACGACCCATTTTAGGTAAAAGCAGGGTCGAAACGCTGTTCTTGGAGCCGCCGATATGCGCTACATTTGTAATGCTTACAGAGTTGACGAATTTTATTAACGCTAGGCGGATGCGTCTCTTGTTTTTGGGGTCCTGTAACGCCGGCGTCAGTTTAGCTGTTTCAGTTAACGTTAACTCAACTATTTTAGGATCCATATTTGCCCCAATCCCCTCCAAAGAAGTGAAACAGACGACTTTACCTATTAGTCTTATTAACATAAGACACTGCTAGAGACTCTCCGAGTCGTCTAGGGTTTGAGAAACCTCGCTTCGCTCAGTTTCTATGGGCCTCGCTCCGCTCGGCCTTTTTTTCTCGAAAGACCCTCTTTTCATTGCTCCCTTCCTTGCTGAGCATTGAGGCTAACTGAGTTCAATCAAATTGCGGATATTGAGCCACATCATCTCCTGGGTGCTGAGCATTTCAGGTTAGCTAGTTTTATCTCAATAAAATCGTTTCAAACCTTCTGGCTGATTATCCTCTCTATTTGGTCCTGCGTCTAGTTAGCGTTAACTCTACGGACTGGTTTCAAACACTCTGGATTGGAACTTGGCTCTTAAGTCGATCCTAGCCACTGACTGGCGTCTTGGTCGCCCGTGGGCGATGCGCGCGTTACGCGCGACGCCAGAGGCCTTCTCGAGGCTATTAGGGGTTGTCTTATTAACTCCATTTAGGGCTTCCGTCGACACTGGCTGTTGTTTGATTCTGAACCGCTTCGGGAGAGCAGCTGCCAGAGCATCTAACGCTACCTGATTTCGCAGCCTGCGATGGATCGTGGATGCAGTTCGCGAACCTGCCGGTCTCTGCCACTGGCGACCACCTGCATTCGCAATTAATCTAGGCGAACAGTCGAAATGACTGCCGGCTGCTTTCGCGCCTAATCCGCTGGAACAATCCCCATGAAAAGTGCTGATGCCCTGTTCGCAAAACTGAAAGCTCTGGTTCTGAAAGCCAATACCGAGCGGGACATGAAGCGGGCTCGAACCTGCTACGCGATCGGTCAAGTGTTAAACAAGCGAGTTCCAGAGCGAAGCACGAGTGGGAAAGACCGCATCTCGGAACTGGCCAAGCGGATCAAAATGTCGAGCCCCAATTTGTACCACTGCCGAGAATTCGCGCAGAAATTTAGCAGTCAGGAGTGGCGACATCTGCAGAAGCTCGCACCGAACCTTTCGTTCGGTCATGTGGTGGCGTTACTTTCTGTGGAGAAAGCGTCGGACCGGAAAGAGTACGCGAAACAAATTGAATCCGACGGCCTGTCCGTTAATGCCCTCCGCGATCGAATTCAGGCGGACCTCGAAAGTAAAGACGCGAAGAAAAAAAGTAGGCGGGGCATCGGAGGACGCACCGTTTCGATAAGTTCCACACCTCAGGAGGCGTGGAACGCACTTCTTGATGATCTGCGAGGCTTCTCGTCGCGTTGGGAAGTTCGCCAAGATCAGATCAGGGAGCACTTCAAATCACTCTCGCCCAGGGAACGCCAAGACCAACTCGGCAAATATCCCGAGTCCTTCAGCGTCGCTGCCATCGCAGTTCAACAGCTTCTATCTGGCTCAAAGAAGAGCAGGCGGTAAATCAGATGATCTATTCAGACTGCAAACGTGTGGCATTGGTCACTAATTGAGTTAACGTTAACTAAATGGCGACCTCCCTTGAGCCGAAATGGATGCACTGTTTGCCTTCCAGTTCGTAGATTTGGCTCTCTGACGTGAACGGTGGCTGGAAGGCTGGCTGTTAGACCCCAATGGCCCGAAAAGTTGCGGCCGATGGCCAATACCGCTGGCATGATGAAAAATTTGCCTCGCAGTTAGGGTTAGCCCCACAATTCGACCTTGCCAGCAACGCTGCTAGTCCTGTATTCATCTGCGATGAATACCACGAAATCTGTCGCAGTGGCTCAGGCCTAGTTATGGACGAACATGCGCGCTTGCGAGCTCAATTGCAGAGCACCGATTGCCAGCAGCGGGCGACTGCCACTGAGCAGCTTTGCCAGGCAGGACCCGATGCTGCCTGGGCAGCCGTTGATCTGGTTGTGGCGAGTGGTGACGAACCCCTCGTCCGTGAGTGGGCGGTTGAGGCCTTAGAGATGCTGGGGCCGCCCCCCGTGGAAGCACAGCCGCAGCTTACGGAACTGGTCGATTCATCGATGCCATTACAAGCCTATTGGGCCGTAACGTTGCTGGGGCGGCTTGGTGCCCTGGCCAAGTCCAGTCAACCGGCGCTGGTGAGCGTTCTGACAACTTCTCCCGATCCTGCGACGCGTGAGCGGGCAGCTTGGGCGCTAGGAGAAATAGGGGCTTCCTCCAATGACGCCAGAGCGGCCCTGGAAAAAGCTGCCAAGTCTGGCGAGCCAAGATTGGCACGTTTGGCAACTACTGCGTTGCAGCAGCTCAAGCCGTGAACGCTGGTGGCAGAAGTCAGGAATGCACAGGTCAGGTCAAACAGGAAGTTTGATCGAGCGGGCAGGGAGGCCACACCATGGCGCGAAAGAAACTAGTCAGCAAAGCGACGTCGACCCTCAAGCCGCTGATCTGGCTGCTGTGCACCGTGGTCTCTGGAGGTGGGTTCAGTGCCTTTCTGAGCGCCAATTGGCCCCTGGTTGGTTCGTTGCTGGGCCTGATCTCGGCCAATGCACCCGCCAACCCTGGGCCCTACCCGGGCGCAGAGAACATTCTTCAGTCGCTCGAAGAATCTCTCGCGCACGTTCAGCTGCCGGCTACGCCCGGTACTTCGCCCGTGTATGTCAACACGGTACCGCCACCGCCCATCGCCGGCCAACCCCTGCGCGACAAACTGCTGATCGCTTCCTTCAACATTCAAGTCTTTGGCGAGAGCAAATTGGCCAAGCCGGAAGTGGTCGGCGTGTTGGCACAAGTCATCCGGCAATTCGACATCGTGGCGATCCAGGAAGTGCGTGCCAAGTCCGACGAGATCCTGCCCCGGTTTCTGCAGGCAATTAATGCTGATGGGAGCCATTACAGCTTCCTGATTGGGCCGCGACTCGGAAGAACCGTGAGCACGGAGCAGTACGCTTTCATCTACGACACCCGTCGCGTCGAATACGATCCGAGTGCGGTTGGAACGATGCCCGATCCCACCGATCAATTGCATCGCGAACCATTTATCGCCCGCTTCCGAACCCGGACAAACTTCCCCGACCAGGCGTTTAGCTTCTGGCTCGTGAACATTCACACCGATCCAGACGAAGTCCCGCAAGAAGTTGCTGCCCTCGCCGATGTGTTTCAGGCCATGCAACGAGCCCGGCCGGACGAAGACGATGTGATTCTGCTGGGGGACTTAAACGCCAGCGAGAAGCAATTGGGCCGCTTGGGACAAATTCCCGGCATCCGCTGGGTGGTCAGCGGGGCGATGACCAATACGCGCAAAGACAAAGCGTATGACAACGTGCTCTTTCACGGCCAGGCCACGAACGAATACACCGGTCGCTGGGGTGTGTTCGATCTGGAAAGTGCTTTTGGTCTGACACGCGAGCAGGCATTGCAGGTTTCCGACCATCTGCCGATCTGGGCGGAGTTCAGAGCCTGGGAAACGCGTGACACGGGCGGCGTGGTGGGGAGAGGGCCGGGGATGCAGCGATAGGCTAAGTTCGAAAATTTTCTAACCTTTGCTGGTTTCTGCGCAAAAATCATAATTACTAAACTTTAGCGCCGCAACTAAGGGCAGCCACTATTCCAAAACTAGCCAATCCCGGCTGTCAGCCCTATGATGATCAAGAACAGAGCCGTACCGAAGGCCCCTAATATCAACCCCGCTACAGTCAGGTCTCTCCCAGAGCTATCCATTTTGCCTTTTTCCATTGCAACCAAGTCAACCATGCCCATGATCAAGGCGGCAATTCCCAGTGGCGTGAAGCAGAGAATAATTCCGGAAGCCCCTAGCGCCACCACCAGGGCACCACGATGCGGCTCTAATCGTGTTCCCTGATTCGTGACTGCGGATTCACCTGCAGAGCTTGAACTAGACTTAGATACGGAATGTATTGCCGGAATAGATCTCGCTGTTGGTTTCACATCTACGACAATCCTCTCTGTCTCCTCCTCCAATACCAGTGCCATCTGTTTCAATTCCGGGATTAACTCTGGACGAGTCCAGCCTGGCAAGCCCTTTCGCCAAACTTCAACACTCATCGGCATCGGTTGGTTAATCAGATATTCCAGTGAATAAGGGCCCGTTGGCTGCCCATTCGACCAGACATAGTATTCCGCAGTGTTAGATTGGGATGATAGCGAATTCGTCGGGGTAGATTTCTGCTGATTTGTGGGGATGGAGTCAGTAGTCTGTGCTCGCAAGTTTGATGCAATTTGTGGCACGTTCACTGATGTGGGAGCAGCGGTTAAGCTTCCCACCCCTACAGTCATTTCAGCCTGACACTTCGGACACTTCACACGTTTGCCGAGCAAATGCTTAGCAGCGTGGACGGGAGCTTCGCAGGCCGGACATTTCGCGACGATTCGAACTTCATCTGTCGAAGCTAATTTTAAAGCGAGAGCCCACGATTCTACTGCCCAAATCGCGACAGCCGTCGAAAGTCCGTACGATTGACTCAGACGCTTGGCAAGTCGAGCCGTAAGTACTTGCACCGACTCGTGCTTTACGCCTGACTTTAGTTCGCCGGGGACTCCGGCTTGGGCGGCAGTAACTAGGGCGAAGTTCTCGCGTTGTAGTTTGGGGCAAAGATCGCGCAAAAGCGCATCAACCCGCTTGGGCTCGTCTACCAATCCCTCGCCGTAGCGTGCCAGCAATTGTCCCAAGACGAGTCGTGGTCGCTCGTTCATCGGTAGTCCCCGCGATAGGGCATGCGGTGAATCGTTTGGGCAAAAGAGTTTGTCACCGAATCAGAGTCCCCTCGATCTTGCCGAAATGAATTCTGGAATCGCCCGCCAGACGAACACTTTGCTTGGGCTCGATCTCTCGCACGCTACCGTCCGAAAGTGTGACCACCCACT
Organism: Pirellulaceae bacterium; assembly: GCA_041739545.1. Classification (GTDB taxonomy): domain Bacteria; phylum Planctomycetota; class Planctomycetia; order Pirellulales; family Pirellulaceae; genus JBGSNR01. The sequence continues at coordinate 82,181 of JBGSNR010000069.1, forward strand.
TCGACGCTGAATTGTTCCGCAAACCCCAAATCTTCGGATCGGACGGATGGCTAATAACTTCCGCAACATTGGTCGTGAAATCGAAGTCCGAAAAGCGATCGTCCAAGTGATGAGAGTAAAGCCGTGCGCCCAGATTCAGTACGATTTCGGTTTTCCCTAGTTTCATTCGAAATGGGTAGATCATCGGCTTGCGGCAACTCCAGCACTTTCGATCAGCCGGAGCCGCTTCGTCATCGTAAAAGTTCTGTGATTTGCAGCCGGGACACAAAGCGATTGCGTCTCTCAAGCGCGATAGCAACTGTCGCCATTCTCCCTCTAGTACCCGACCACCGTCTGGGTCGGTTAGACCGGTCGTGAATGCTCGAGTGAATGCGGCGCGAATAAATGCCGGGTAGATGGGCCAATAGCTCAACGCTGAGGCGCCGGCTTCCCCGAGTGGGTCGACGTCCTTGCCGACCGCTTGGTTCGACGCATCGTGCGGATCGAAAATGAACAAGGGCTGCTCACCAAACAGCTTCTTCCGTGCCGGATAATCCCAACTGCGGATTGACAGTAGGCGCTTGCCCTGGAGCGGATGGCTGACGTGAAACATGTAGAAGAGTAAGACGCTCAGCGAATAAAGATCTGTCTGCCGACTTGGAAGCGCCTCTCCACGAATGATCTCCGGGGCCATGAAGTCGGGTGTCCCCAACACGGCGACTTTCTTGGGTCGGTTCTCCCGAACATTGTCGTTGTCGCAGATCAGGACATCCCCTAGCTGCGGATCGAAGAATGCGTTGCCGAAAGAAATGTCGCAGTAGCAAAGACCTTCACTGTGGAGCTGAAAGAAACAATCCACCAAACGCAGACCGGCGGTTACACGCGTTTGAAAACTCGGATCGGCCCGGCCCATCATCAGGTCCAGCAAACTGCGATACCGTTTCTCGCGCAGACGCATCACGTAGCCAAAGCCCGCTATACCTGGCACGCGCAGCAAGTCGAGTGGCCAGAGGAACGCATCGCTGGGACAGCGGTGCGTCTCAACCAACCGACGCAGAGCCTCCCACTGATCCTCCGTCGCGGTTTGTGGAAAGTACCACTTCAGAGCGAATTCGTTTCCACCCCAGCGAACGCGATAGACCTCTCCCTGTCCACCACTTCCCAAAAAGCTTTGGATTTCACACGGCTGTCCAGACACTAAGGTCGGAAGTATCTGGCCACTTTTAAGCAAATCGTTCATTGATTTTGTGACTCACAGGCTAAATGAAGATCCAAGGTAGGAGTAAAAACGGGGCCGGTCTAATTTCCGCGTCCTGTGTTGAAGAAGCGATTCGTTCTCTTTCAACTTCCGGCTTTTCAACGGCAGCGTTAGCGCGGTAAACGATTGCCAGCGAGACATCGTCACCGCTCCCTTTTTCCGAGGCTTCCCTCAACCACCCCGGCAGTCCTTGTGCTACAACTTCACGCCCTTCCTCGCGCAGCATCTGCAAAAGATCGGTGGCGACCTTCAGAAACCCGTCTCGCGACTGAAACGAGTTGGGGTATCCGTCCGTGGAGAGTAGTACCAGACGCGGCGGTTCGGAGTGCAGAACCGAGAATCCGACTCGCATGTATTGACTACAGTCCGGCAGACACAGCGATGTCGTTTCATTTGCGATCAGCGATCCATCTTCCGGCAGTGGCGACCTGGGGATTTCTTCTTCACCACTAATCACCACGATCTCCCCGTCCCCCAGCTGCAGATACAGAGCGAAGGCGTCGGTGATCAACGTTGCCAAAATGGTGGAACCGTACAAAATTAGCCAGCTCTTTTGATCGTTCTCGGCGCAAGCTACCTGCAAGAGACGACGCGTCTCAGAATTGGTCGCCTGTTCCAACGACTCCCACTCTGATTCTGTAACGGGCTGCGAGTTGTGCCAGTCTTGTACAGCACCGAGCCAATGCTGGATCAGCCTGCGTGGAAGTCGTTGGCGTGCAGCATCGTGAATGAGATTGAGTATCGGCTCATCTGCCGTCTCGGCCGCAAAGTCAGCCAACGTTGCCAACGCCGCCTCCACCGCCAATCGCGCTCCCACATTGCTTCGAAAGCTACGTGGACTCCCGTGACCATCTGCAATTGCGACAATAATGGGATGAGGACACTTTCCTTGGGCAACGTAATCCTGGTTAACTACGTTCCGCCGCAAATGCGAATCGCCGGTCTGCGATTCACACAGGATATGCCAATCCCAAAGCGTTGAATTCTGCTTGACGCTGGTTCTTACTTCCATGGGAACTCCTTCGATTGCTACCATACGTCTGTGACTGTCGGGTCTTCCGGAGGCGGGGGAGGGATTGGAACCGGTGAAGTCTCCCCCGATTCGTCGTCTTTAGTTCGCGTCATCGGGCTGGCAACCGATGCCATGGGAATCGTCGACGCCCACTTGATCCGTTTAACGAGTTCTTGTGCATTCCTCGCCAGGAGCGGTTTCACTTCACTACTACCCAAGAATCGCTGCAGCATTTCTTGGTCGGCATCGTCACCGACGGCGATGGCGATTTTTACTGACTTTTTGCCCCAGGGTTGATCCATTAAGGCCTTCAGCCCAGAGGTAAAATCGTCCGTTGGTTGACCATCACTGAGCAGGACGAGGACCGGCGGCAGGCCCCGGGCCGGCATGTTCTCGGTACGTAACGCATCAGCGACCAACTTCAAAGCAGCCCCGAGATCCGTGACTCCGTCGGCGTCCAAGTCTTGCCAGCGAAAGTTCTCGATTTCGGTCGGCTGGCCGACGTGCCATTGGGCGCCATCGGCAAAGCGAATAACTCGGACAAAAATCTGGGCATTGGGATTTTCATCGGCGATATCCTTCATGGCCGGGATTGCTTCCCGGACGCCTGTGTTTAGCGCTTCGATCTTTTTGCCCTGCATCGAGCCGGAACAATCTGCCAACCAGAAGAAATGCAGGGGACGTCGAGCGAGTTCACCACCGGGACTATTAGCCATCTTGGATCTCCTGAAAACGAGAAGTGAAAATTCGAGAGTTGCCGTACCTGGGTCGAAACTAGGTTGACTCAATGGCTCCCTGAGATGGGCCAAAATTCAGCCGCGTACCCGGCGCAAGGCGAATCGTCTTCTCCGACTCGATGGTGCGGACTTCACCGGATGCCAAACGCGCCGACCAGGGTGAACGGGTTAAGTTCTTGAGCCCCAACACATCGGGCTGCTGTGGATTAGGGACGACCTCGGCCACAATTTGGCCATTTCCTCTGGGGGTACAACCAGGTAGATCCGCGGCGAGCAATTGAGTGCCGGCGGACAATTGGAACCGACGAACGCCGACCGTCAGGCTGAATCGGTTGGCCGGCGGTGGCGGTGCAGCAGACATTGCGGAAGTTGCTGAGACTCCCGCGCCGCAAACAACCACCTGCACTCGTCCGATGGCCCTTTGATCTCCCGTCTGGACAAATTCCCTTCGCCCGCTGACTGCATCCTCGAAGGTGACTTTTCCTTGATCCAGGCCGTATGAACCGGCGACCGCTGGTGCTCCAGCAACGACGACGGTGCAACGCTGTGCGTCACTGCCCAGCACTACCGGGTTCTTGCCCAGAGAAACCCTTCGCACCTCGCGAGCGCTATAACGAATCTCCAGCCAAGCTTCTCGCAACAGAATGTCGGCAGCGGCGATCATAATGCCGATGCCGAAACCAACAAATGGCACGCCGATAACGCGGCAAATCAAACTAATCATGCCTAAATCCGAGTTTTCACCCCCTGCGACGATTAGAGCCGTAGAGACAACAGAGAACGTGAGTCCACCCAACAGGCCGCCCAGAACTCCGCCTAAATAGGCTCGCCACCATGGTAAATTTACGAGGAAATTCTTCGCCATCTCTGCAATCAGTACTCCGAGGATTCCCCACGCAAATATGCGAACCACTTGCTCAGCAAGGAATGAAGAATTCTGGCCAAAGACCTGTTCCTCGAATAGCACTACAGTCATTGGATAAAAGAGTTGCACAAAGGCACCGGTAGCCCCGCCCGCAAGAAAGCCGGTTAGGATCCCGATTGAAAGTCGCTTCATGGTGGGCCATGCTCGTTTAAGCGACCATGTTTCTGCCGTAATCAATGCGCCGATAATCCCGGCAGACATGAATGCATTCCAAACGGCAGCAGAATACAGCGATTGCCAGGCTGCCTCTGGAGTGGCAGGGACAAACAGTTCGTGACATAGCGACCCACACAATGCTCCAACCGCAGCGCTGCACCCCAAAAGCCCTGCCCGCTGTAAGTCCGAGATCGCAATCATGGCTGCTTCACCTGCTGTTTTGTTGATTACTGACTGCGTCGAAATACCCCTTGAGGAATCCAATCGCAAACTCTCCCATTCCCTGGGCTACGTCTGCATTGGTCACCCCGTTGGTTTCAAGCACTTCAACCCCGATCCAGCGATTTAGCTCGGAATCGTAGGTCAGGAAAAGCTTTGTGAACCCGTCTTGAGTCACCAGGCCGGACCAGAAAATGGTCACCCGAACTCCAAACTGCTGCTGCCCACCCGCTGCTGAAATTGGAATCACTTCATGAACGACGACCGACTTGGCGGTCCCGCGTGGGTGGATTGCGTTAAATAGCTGTTGCCGATGGGTATTGAAGTCTTGGGTCAGTTGCTCAAGTGCCCGCTGCTCAGAACTCGGACAACCTCGTATGATTCCGAAGGCAAGCAATCCAACGACAACGAAAGGCACAACAAAAAGCCAATTGGTGGCTGGCGCAGCAGTAGGGACTGGACCTGAATTCGAGCCGGAATGATTCCCTGTAGCTCCAGTGAAATTCTCAATACTTCCTTGGCACGATCCGAAATTTATCGCTGTTCCGTCTGCAATCTGGATGCTCTTTCCCGGATCGATATCGCGAACTTCGCCCGTGGCCAAGCGTGCAGACCAAGCCTGCCGACTCAAGTTCTTCAGGCCCAAGATGCTTGGATTCTGAGGATTCGTGACCACCTGCGCCACCGTACTTCCAGTATTTCGCGCATCGCAGCCGGGTAGATCGCCAGTCTGCAATTCCGCACCCATTCCCAATTGCCACCTGCGTGAGCCAATGATCAGGACATGTCCAGCTGTGGATGGTGGTGGGGAGTGGGTGGAAATGGAAGTGGAAGAGGCCGATCGGCTTCGCCAGGTCTTCTGATTCAAAAAAATGAACAAGGCGAAACCAGCAATGGCCACCAAAATTGCGAGCCAGGGTGGAACACCGAGTTTCTCGCAAAGGTTCCGCAAGACCATGAAAATGCCAAAGGGGTGCGCCAGAAGTTCGACATCTGCCAACGAGGGCCAGTTGAATGCCGCGAGCACCAAGTCATAGTTGCCGAGAGCGTAACAGATCATCTAGCATCAGTGCCCCAAGAGAAGCGGCGGTCGGAAATGGACGACTCGCCTTGGCACTGCGCATGAAAAAGAGCGTCGAACCAAGGCCGCTCCCTGTGGCCCCGACCAAGGGGCATAGCAGAACAGCAATGGCCGACGCCCCTTGCGGGGCGCGGCACAATTGCTGCTTCTGCTAATCAAGAGCCTTGCGGCTCAGGTTGGTCGTTTCACAGGGAAGCAGTAAATCGTTGCTCGCGCAACGTTTCAAATTGTCAGCCGATGTCAGAAATCTGACCGGCTGGTTTTATCATTTGTTAAAAATGCGTTCCTTTGGTCGCGGAGTATAAAGTCGGCGAAGATCGCAGACTTGAGGCAGTATAACCCCAACATTGGAGGGCTTCCAGATGCTGAATCAAACGCTGTTTGCCAATTTGTTATGGCCGCCTGTAACAAGGGCTGCTTGTGCCAATCAAGAATTTACTTCTCGCTTTAATTAGCCTCGATTCGTGCCGAAAGTAGTCGTTGTAAAGGCTGAGCGAGTGAGGGTTTCTGGTTCCATTCGAGTTGTCCTTGCGGATGAGGATCCACTTTCCACGGTCGATGGAAGAAGGACGCCGCAGGCTTCCGTAACGTCCTAAAGTCACCGTCACATTTGCCCCCTCTTGCCCAGCAGCGAGCATGGCCATGAATCAACCGAAAAGCAGGATTGCATCGATACGCTTTGCCACGAAGCACTGCCCGTCACCGGCCAACTTGCCGCATGGCATCAAACCGAAAATGAAGTGGGTCTCCACCGCCTACTCGGAAGCGGCACTCCTGCCACTGTATCCGATGATCTTTTGCCGACAGGAGGGACGCTCCTTATCGCAGTCGCTACGACTGAGCCGACTATTTGCTAGTACCTACAGTTCGCTCCTGCTCGATTCCCGATTCCGCAAGCTGCCGTCCGCAGCTGCCTCGACTCTGGCCCCAGAGGTTTTGACGGAAGGACACGGCTTTGTTTCGATACCCGCGCAGATCGATGCTACCACGCAAGACATCCTTTACCTGCACGGCTATGGCGGCAACATGCTGTACAACCTGTGGCAGCTCAGCCAATTGTTTCCGAAAGATATCCTGCTGTTGCCATCTTGGTCGCTCGGCTGGCCGGCAAGAAACGACGAGAACGTCGCACGCGTGAGCGGCTATTTGGGAGAGTTTATCTCGGCGGTGCAAAGTCATTTTGACATTCAAATCCCTGCCCCATGGCTCGTGGCACTATCCGGGGGCGGCCCGATCGCCTTTGGCGTAGCGGCCGCGAATCCCCAAGGACTACGTGGGCTGGTGGCCGTCGCTACCTCGGCAGGCAATGCCCAAGGGCTTCGTTATCCAGAGGGGTTCCCCATTCTGATGATCAGCGGTACGCAAGACCCATGGTTTCCGATCGATGATGCGAGAGGGGAATTCCAGAATTTGAAGACGCAGGGAATCGAGGTACAGATGGTGGAAATCAACGATGACCACTACCTGTTCCTGTCGAGCCCGCAAAAGCTTCGTCGCATCATCGAGCAGTTCCGCGATCAGACTTCAGCAAAGACTCTTTACCGCTGAATTTCCCCGATTTTCGCGTTATAAATCAGTGCTCCGAGACTAGCCATCTATTGGACGGTCTCTCTTATGTGCCAGCCCACTTCGTCTCCTTCACGAGGCAGCATGGGCTGTTTTTATTTCTTGACGACTCCATTCTTGAAAGGAGGATCGATGTCGCACATTGTCCAAATCCAAACACAGGTTCGCGATCCGGTAGCGGTCGCGGCCGCCTGCCAACGGCTGGGTTTAGCTCAGCCGCAGAACGAAACGGTCAAGCTGTTCAACAGTACCGAAACGGGTCTGACCGTTCGCTTGAACGGTTGGCTCTATCCAGTGGTCTGTGACTTGCCTTCCGGTTCTCTGAAATACGATAACTTTGGGGGCAGGTGGGGCAAGCGGCAAGAACTTGACAAGTTCCTGCAAGCCCATGCCGTTGAGAAGGCCAAGCTCGAAGCTCGACGCAAGGGACACTCGGTCACCGAGCAGCCTTTGGCGGACGGTTCGATCAAGCTCACCATCCAAGTTGCCGGAGGTGCCACATGACGAACCGAGTCATCGAAGTCATCGTGACGCCCACCGGCGAAACGAAGATCGAAACCAAAGGCTTCACCGGCAGTTCCTGCAAGTCAGCCAGTGCCTTCCTGGAAGCTGCCCTGGGATCTAAAACCAGTGAACAGCTGAAGGCGCAGTTTCACCAGGTCGAGCAAGCTTCCCAGTCGCTCCAGCAAGGAGGCTCGGCATGACGAGTCCCCGTCGCCGTGTCTTGAGAACGCCTCGGGAACTGCCTGCTAACTCTTCTCAATCTCAGGCGACCCAGCGACGAGCGGAAGTCAAACTGGCCCAAGCTCGCGCTGCTCTGCAACGCTGGGTTCCTCGTCTGAAGCGAGCCTTGAACGCGGTTTCTAAACACCAGCAGCAAGTGGCTCGTCTCGAAAAACGGCTGGCGGAGTTTTCCCGCCGCTGATGCTTTCACCGTCCCTACGCGGACGGACTTCTACTTCTTTTCCCTTGGGAGACACCCTATGGCTTTAGCCACACGGTTTACGGAATTGGTGCGCGCTTGTTTCACCGGTATTTGGATTGAATCCCACGAACACGCCGATGCCCTCGTGGAACTGACGCGACTGTGTCGCGACGAACAGTGGCACTTGGCCACCTGGGACGTTGAGTCGGGCTTGAGTCTTCCCGGTCGGGCTGACCCCGAGCCTGCCGGAGGTGATCCGTTGGCGGCGATTCGGGCCCTGAGTTCCCTGGCGACGCCGGAGGGGACGGCGATCTTGGTGCTGCAAAACTTTCACCGGTTCTTGCAGTCGGCCGAGATCGTACAGGCCCTCTGCCGCCAAATTGTGACGGGGAAGCAGCAGCGCACGATCCTGGTGATCTTGTCCCCAGTGGTGCAGATCCCCACGGAACTCGAAAAGCTCTTCGTGGTGATCGAGCATGAACTGCCGGGTCGGGAGCAACTGGAAGAGATCGCCCGCGGGATTGCAACCGAAGCGGGTGAAATGCCCACCGGTGCCGAACTGGAGACGGTGCTCGATGCGGCTTCGGGTCTGACTCGCCTGGAAGCGGAGAACGCCTTTAGTCTGGCCTTGGTCCGCAGCAACCGGATTTCAGCTGCTGCGGTGTGGGAACTCAAGACCCAAACGCTAAAAAAGAGTGGTCTGCTGTCCCTGAATCGGGGTGGCGAGGATTTTTCGACCCTGGGAGGGATGGCGGCGCTCAAGGCGTTTTGTAAACGAGCGCTGCTGCATCTCAGTCGCGGGAATTCTCGCGCACGTCCGCGAGGCGTCCTGCTCCTCTCGCCACCCGGCTGTGGTAAGTCCCAGTTCTGCAAGGCGCTGGGGAAAGAAGTCGGTCGGCCGGTGTTGACCATCGACATCGGCAGCTTGATGGGTTCCCTCGTAGGGCAGTCCGAAGAGCGAACTCGGCAAGCCCTGCGGATCATCGATGCGATGGCACCCTGCGTGGCCATGATCGACGAAGTTGAAAAGGCCTTCGCGGGAGTCAGTGGCAGTGGAGATTCGGGGGTCACCTCACGGATGTTTGGCCAGTTCTTGAGCTGGCTCAACGACCACGAGTCGGACGTGTTTGTCGTCTGCACCGCCAACGATGTTTCCCGGTTACCGCCGGAGTTCGGACGGAGCGAACGCTTTGATGGGATTTTTTTCCTGGACCTGCCCGGCCGGGAAGAGAAAGAGGCGATCTGGAACATCTATCGCAACCTGTTCGAGATCGACGCCAGCCAGCGGCTGCCGGACGACACGAATTGGACCGGAGCCGAAATCAAAGCCTGTTGCCGCTTGGCGGCTCTGCTGGATGTGCCTCTGGTGCAAGCTGCTCAAAACGTGGTGCCAGTCGCAGTGACTGCTGCCGAATCGGTAGAGAAGCTGCGCACCTGGGCCAGCGGCCGGTGCTTAGCGGCCGATCGGCCGGGACTTTATCAGGGTCCGGCTACTGGGTCTAAGGCCCGGCGCAAAATCGGACGCGATTCGTCGCTGAACTGAGACAGCGAATGACTTTACTTTCTTTCAACATCAGGAGGCTGACCATGGCCGACTATTCGTTTGCGCAAATCACAATCGGCGGCTGCATCCCGCGCCGCATTGTTCCCCGACTTTGTCGCTTGATCGGTGAGGAAGGGTTGACGGTGGAAGTCGGGGAAGCCTGTTTTTGTCCGCAGAGCGTAGAGGACTTACTGGCGGCACGGCAATTGGTGGATGGCGAGTTGGTCCTTCGATTCTGCGCCGATGAAGCCCGCTTTGGGGAATTCGATCAGCTGGAATCGTACTTGCTGAAGCAGGGCATTCCGTTTGAGCGGCATTCCGAATCCAACTTCACCTACTCAGCCCATCTGGTTGTCTTTCGTCCTCAGACAGGGCGCCAGGAATGGCTGGCATCGTCCTCCGGTCAGCCTCTCGTTCCGGCAGCGATCGGGTGGGATGTGCTGGAGGAACTGCAGCAGGTGACACGCGCGGTGCGCCGAACGTCACGCCAGGTCCTGCAAGAACGGTTGCAACACTGCTTGGAATCGTTGCGAGACGTGCTGGCTTCCCGTCCCTCGCCGCTGCCGTCCTTTGAGATCGGGAAGTCGGTGGCCTTGCGCCATGCGGCGTAGACCGTCTCCGTTGGACGGCTGATGTTTCTCACTTCTATTCATGGGGAGTTAAATATGCCCGAACTATCGGACGGCGAATCCGCTGAAGTCCGCGGCTCGTCGGGATCTGTCTATCGTCTGAAAAACGTGGGCGGGGTTTATTCTTGTTCGTGTCCTTCGTGGCGAAACCAATCCCTTTCGATCGACCTCCGCTCGTGCAAACACATTCGGCAGTACCGAGGAGAACAAGCGGAGCAGGAACGGCTGGGGATGAACGCACAGTCTGCGCCAACGAGTGCCGAACCGCGTCGTTCTCCCCCGGCACTCTTGCTTGCGCAGTCCTGGGACAACGAGCAGGACCTGAGCGGTTGGTGGTGGAGCGAAAAAATGGACGGCGTCCGTGCCTACTGGGATGGCAAGCAATTTCTTTCGCGGCAGGGGAATTGCTTCTACGCGCCAGAGTGGTTCACGGCCGGATTCCCCCATCAGCCGCTCGATGGGGAGTTATGGATCGGACGAGGCCAATTCCAGCAGACGGTGAGCGTTGTCCGGCGGAAGCATGGCGGAGAGGCCTGGCAGCCTGTCCGCTACGTGATCTTCGATGCACCGACGGTTAGCGGAGGGTTTGAAGCGCGGCAGGCGTTTGCGAAGCAATTGCAGACGCAGAGCCCTTCGCCGTACGTCCGAGTCTTGGAGCAATCGCTCTGCCGGGGCAACGACCATCTGCGCGAAGAGTTATCTCGTGTGGAAGCTCTCGGCGGGGAGGGTCTTATGCTCCGTCAGCCCGAGTCGCAATACGAGTCGGGACGTTCCGAGACCCTGCTCAAGATCAAGACCTTTCACGATGCCGAAGCGCGTGTCTTGAGCCACCTCCCCGGAACCGGGCGGCACAAGGGTCGGCTGGGCGCTCTCTTAGTGTCCTTGCCTGACGGGACCCAGTTCTCGGTAGGCTCGGGATTTAGCGATCGCCAGCGAGAATCACCGCCGCCGATCGGTAGCTTTATCACCTTTCGCTACCAGGAACTGACCACGAACGGCGTTCCTCGCTTTCCCACCTTCGTGCGAGTTCGGTCGGATCAGTCTTAGCCGCGCGATGCGGTTCTGTCGTTTTTCATTCCATCATTTAGGAGTCTGGAAACATGCGTCGATTTGAGTTTGTGCAAGGCAGTTCCTGCAAGTTTTACGAAGTGGCCGTGCACGGACCGTCGGTCACCGTCAATTACGGCCGTATCGGGACGAGCGGCCAATCGAATGCGAAGTCATTCCCTGACAGTGCGGCGGCACAAAAGCATGCCGACACTCTCGTCCGCCAGAAATTGGCAAAGGGGTACGTCGAGCTGACAACATCTTAGTCTTGCTCATTGGCGCAACCTGCTCCGACAGTAGGAGCAGCCCAGTAATTCCTGTTCTTCCCCGGAGACTTTCCATGGCCGAATATTCTGCCGTCCACATCACGATCGGAGGCGCGATCCCTGCCGAGCTTGTTCCGCAACTCTGCGAAGTAATCAGCCAGGAACGATTGGCCTTGGAGAACGAGGGTTCTCTGTTTGAGCCCAGCTCTGCCGAAGAACTGCTGGCTGCCCGGCAACTCGTGGCCGGGCAGCTGGTGTTGCAACTGAGCGATGACGAGGTCAGTTATGGAGAATTTCCGGAACTGGAAGCATTCTTAGTGCTTTACAAAATCCCTTTCGATCGTCGCACGGAAGCCAGCTACTCCTATCCGCCGTACTGCGTGTTCTATCGACCTGCATCGGGGGCGCAAGACTGGCGGTCGACGAATGACGGTTCGCTGCTGGTGGAAGCCGGGCCCCTGTGGGATTTGATCGATGCGTTGCATCGTGAAGGTTCAACACTTCGTGCTCCAGATTTGGTGCAGCGCCTGCAGCAGGTTCTTCCCGCCCGGCCTAGCCCTTTACCTGCCCTAGAGATCGGGCAGCCTGCCGCTTCAGTAGCAGGTTTGTAGTCGCACCCTTACCTTCTGGAGAAACCATGTTGACCATTCGCGAAACGGCGACGGTTCTGGCTGCCCTGCGCCACTGGCAGGAAGAAATACACGCCGTGGGGGTTCGCTTGCTCCAGTACGACTCGCATTTCGAACAGGTTACTCCGCTCACCGTCGCGGAGATTGATGACCTCTGCGAGCGGTTGAACTTCGAGTCTCCGACAGTGGCCAGCTAATTCAATTCGCTCGCCAATCCATTTCCCATTCTCTATCCCATTTCAAAACTATGACCACTTTACTAGACGCTCCCCCATCCCAAGCTTCGGCTCTGGCCCGGCTGCGGTCCACCATGGCCGCTGTGCGGCTCTGCTTCACGGCCTTTGGCGTTCGGAAGAGCCTGAGTGCGGAACAGAAATCCCAGGCGGCTGATACTTTTGGTGCCGAAGGAGCTTTTCTGTCCGCGGGGAAGAAGCTGATCGACACTTCCCATCCGGCCTTCAAAGCGGTGACTTCCCTGCGTTCGCAGACCGCTTCGTTCTGGCGATCGCTCACGGTTCCCTATCCCGAACCGGGGATTCGGCTGATCCGTCGCGATGACTTGCCGTTGTTTGATGTGAAACTCACCAGTCTGCGACAGGAACTGGCGGAAGCGGTCACGAACCTCGATGCCCACTTTAGCGAGCTAAAATCGGCGGCCCGAGAACGCCTGGGAAGGCTCTACAACTCGCTCGATTATCCTACCACCCTGATCGGCATGTTCAATGTGACCTGGGAGTATCCAAACATCGAACCACCGAGCTACTTGCAGCAGCTCAACCCGGCATTGTTTGAGGAGGAGTCGCGACGGGTGGCGGCTCGATTTGAGGAAGCCGTGCAACTGGCGGAGCAAGCCTTTACCGAAGAGCTGGCCAAGCTTGTCTCGCATCTGACCGAACGTTTAAGCGGCACCGATGACGGCAAGCCCAAAGTCTTCCGCGATTCGGCCGTCGAGAATCTGCGTGAATTCTTTGACCGCTTCCGACATTTGAATGTCCGGTCGAATGACCAGCTGGACGCCCTGGTCGTCGATGCCCAGCGGATCGTGGGGGGCGTGCAACCGCAGCATTTGCGGGACAGCATTCCTTTGCGGCAACAGATCGCCACCCAGCTGTCGAGTGTGCAAGCCACGCTCGATGGTTTACTCGTCGATCGCCCGCGGCGGAACATTCTCCGTCGCCGTTAAGGAGCAGCCATGCAGTTGGTCATTGCTCCAAACGGCAACGGGCGGACGATCTACGACGAAGCGTTGCCGCTGGCGGAACTGGGTTCGCTCATCATTCAACGAGCCTCTCACGTCGAGCCGGATGCCAACGGTCAGTGGTGGGCCGATCTATCGCCGGTGAACGGCCCCGTGCTGGGTCCGTTTGCCAAGCGTAGTGCCGCTCTCGCAGCCGAAGTCGCCTGGCTCGAAACCTACTGGCTGACGTAAGCCGTCAGTTATTTCAATCGTTGTTTTTCGTGGCCTCGTTCTTCCTGCTGCGGCAGGGGAGCGGGGCCTTTTTTGTTTCTTGAGTTCTTCAACCTAGGAGTTTGATTATGACGCAATGGGAACTAAATCAGGCCATCGCCTCGAAAACGGGTGAATCGCTTCGCACCATCCGTCGCCGAGGCTTCTCGATCATCGAGCCCCTGCGCACGTTTGATCCCGAAGACGGCAATCCCACCGAACCCCAGATCGTCGATTGGGATGAACTGGATGCCGTGCGGGGACGGAGTGTGGCGTAAGCCACGACCTGTTAACTGAAGTTTCAGGGGGGCGGCGAGGCAACTTGCCGTCCCCTTTTCTCGTTTCCCGAGGAGATGATCTTGAACCCAACGACAATCTGGTTGCCAGCGGCGCTCCGCCTGGTCTTACGCAAGTTATTCGGACGCTGGGGGCAGCGGCGTGTTCCGTATTTTGAGCTGGGGGTGGATGCCACGGGGCTGCGAATCCGCGCGAGCGATGCAGAAATCGCTGTGGAGTATTTTCAGCCCGGGACTCACCCTCCCTTTCGCACGGCGATTCCGCTCGTTCTGCTGGCGGAACTCAGTGGCAGCCGCGATCAGCCGCTAGAACTATCCCACCCGCGGGCTGGTGTCCTATTGGCCAAATGGCAGGAACGGGGAATTCCTCGCTCCCAGGAATACGAACTTCCAGCTGAGCTGGAGCCGGTGGTGGTTCCGCAGTTGCCAGAGACCTGGAGTGAGAATCCTTCCAGCTTCGTGGCTGCCTTGCGCGAGGCGTTTGCCACGACGGACGATGCCAGTACCCGTTATGCGTTGCAATGTGTGCAACTTCGTGGAGCTTCCGGCGAGATTGGAGCGACGGACGGTCGGCAAGGACTGCTGCAAGCAGGCTTTCGGTTTCCGTTCCAGGAAGATGTGCTGGTGAAAGGAACAAAAGTCTTCGAGTGTAGCGCGCTGGAGACGGGATCGCCGGTGCAGGTCGGATTGGCCGAGGATCGGTTTGTGCTTCGGACTGGCCCGTGGACGTTCTGGCTCCCGACCGAGAAGGAGTCCCGGTTTCCCAGGCTGAACGATTCGATTCCGGCCGTGAGCGAGGCTACGACCAGCCTGGAACTGGGCGCATCGGACCTGCGGTTCCTGCGTGCCAATCTTGCTCGCTTGCCGGGAACGGCCGACGATCGCAAAGTCACGCTGGATCTCAATGGCAGTGTGGCTCTCCGCGTAGCCCCTGCCGGAGCGGCCGTGCCGACTGAGTTGGTGCTTACGCGTTCCAACAAGTCCGGCGACGATCTGCGGCTCTGCTTTGATCGGCGCTTTCTGGCCCGCGTTGCAGCTATGGAGCTTTCCCAGCTTCATCTTTACGGCGCTGCGGGGGTAATCCGAGCGTCCGACGAACGTCGCTCCTATGTCTGGATGCCTTACGCAGCCGAGGGAGTGGTGCCGCCGCATGAACAAGCGCTGCGGGTTGAATCGCCCGCTGCGTCAACTTCCCGTTCTTCTACCCCTGTCAGGAGTGAAATCCCCTTGAAACGTAAAAGCTCTCCACCCGAGAAAGTTGCTGACGTTAAGCCAACGAGCCGGACCCAGCCCAGCCCAGCGGAACGACCACTTGCAACGACTTCGATCGACGTGGCGATTGCCCTGCAAGAGCAGGTACGCCACACCCTGCGGTCGCTGAAGTACCTGATTCGCCAGCTCAAAGCGGAACGGGCGCAGCAGCGGCTCCTGAAAAGCACCCTCGCATCCCTGAAGCAACTGCAGCCGGTGGACTAACGGCCTCCGGCAATAGTTTTCGATCCCCATTCCTCTTAGGAACGCATTATGCCCCTCAAAATCAACGTTGGGCTGTCCCAGAAGGTCGGACTCCCCGATTACGGCTCGCTCGGTGCCACTTGCCACGTCGAGTACGAGGCTGACAGCCGGCTGCTGTTGCAAGATCCGTCCGAATTCCAGCGGCAAGTGCAGCAGGCTTACCTGGCCTGCCAGCACGCCGTCCAGAACGAACTTTCTCGGCATCAGACTGGGGGCGGCGGTCACCCTAGTTCAGTTAACGTTAACTCAACTGGAACAGCCTCAACCGCCAATGGCCAGCAGCGGGTTTCCCGGAAAGCCACTTCGAGCCAGGTGCGGGCGATCCATACGATTGCAGACCGGCTGCAAGTCGATTTGACCAACTGGCTGCAACAGAAGTTCGGGCTGCATGCCACCAATCAGCTGTCGATCGCTCAGGCCTCGACGGCCATCGATGAACTGAAGGCTCTTCCCGCCGGTGCCAGCGGAGGAGTGTATTAACCATGGCGAATGCCACGCCTGAGTCTCTTGCTCCGCCGGAAAGGGACTATCTTTCTTACTCCGCGATTAAGACTTATCAGCTCTGTCCCCTGAAGTTCTTCTATCGTTACCGGGCCGGATTGCCGGAAGAAACGGTGTCCGCCAGCCTGGTTTTTGGAAATGCCATTCATCGGGCGCTGGAGTTTCACTTTCGGCGCTTGTTGGAAGGTGCTCCGCGACCAACCCTCGCGGAATTGCTGGCGGAGTATCGACTCGGCTGGGAACAAGCGACGCTCCCCATCCGCTTCGGAAAGGATGAGCAGGCGAGTTCGTTCGATCCTTTGGCCGAGAGGATGCTCCGAACGTTCTTGAATCATGAACTGGCGGAGCCCAAGGGGCAGATTCTGGCCGTGGAAGAAACCCTTCGCGGGGCGATTCTGCCAGGCCTGCCAGATCTATTGGGCCGAGTCGACCTGATCCTGGAAACGGACGACGCACTGTTAATTCGGGATTGGAAAACGTCTCGTTCCCGCTATTCCCAGGATCAAGTCGATGAAGCCGCCGGCCAATTGCTGCTGTACGGCGAGTTGGCCCAAGATCTTGCGCCCGAGAAGCCCGTCCGTTTAGAATTCGCGGTGCTGACCAAAACCAAAGAGGTCAGTCTTGATCGGCATAGCTTGGTGTTGGAACCAGGACCTTTGGCCCGGACCAAGCGGATCGTTGAACGGGTCTGGCGGGCGATCGAGGGCGAACACTTTTACCCTGTCCCTTCACCGCTGAACTGCGCAGGGTGTCCGTACAAGGCCGCCTGCCAGAAGTGGCCCGGATAATTTTTCAAGCTACTCAACCTCATTTCAATGGAGAACGTCATGGAACTGCTGTTTATTGCCGTCGCGCTCGGAGTTGGTTACTGGATCCTCTACCAGGAGCGGACGGTCGAGACGTAAGACTAGCTGCGGTGATTCTTTCCTCCTTGGGGAGCACGACTTTGGAACTAATCTTAATTCTGATTCTGGGCGGCCTCGTGGCCAATTTCGCCTGCGGTTTTGGTCGGACTTATGGCCAACGCTTGGCAGAGAAATGGGAACGGCCGAACTCGCGCCTTCGAAAGCAGCGCTAGCCCACGGGTTGATCCCACGAACCCCCTCGCAAACTGGCCATCAATGGCTGGTTTGCGGGGGGAGGTGGGGGAGACTGGTAGTGGGATGGGGAGTTTTTTTTAGCCGCTGGGCGTTCATCTAGCGATCGCAGGTGCGAATCATGCTCGGGGAGGATGAGAGAGATGAGAAAAGAAAGAGCACATTTTTTCAGCTCAAAAGCAACTGCAGATCCTCGGCCGTGAGGTTTCGCACAACGCTGCTGTCGGCCGAGATGATGGCGTCAGCCAGGTCGCGCTTTTGCTTTTGCAGTTCGAGAATTTTGTCTTCGACCGTGTCACGGCAGATCAGCCGATACGCGAACACGCGCTGCGTTTGGCCCATACGATACGCCCGATCGACCGCTTGCGCTTCGACCGCCGGGTTCCACCACGGGTCGAGAATGAACACGTAGTCAGCAGCCGTGAGGTTCAGTCCTTGGCCGCCGGCTTTCAGGCTGATGAGGAAGAGCGGGCATTGTTCGTCGGTTTGGAAGCGTTCGACCTTTTGCTGGCGATTGCGGGTTTTGCCGTCGAGATATTCATAAGTTATCTTGCGCTCATCGAGCCGCTGGCGAACCAAACTGAGCAGGCTGGTAAACTGCGAAAAAACGAGGGCCTTGTGCCCTTCCGCCAGAATTTCTTCGAGTTGTTCGAGCAGTGTATCGAGCTTCGCACTGGGGTGTTTCGCTTTCTTCGCGTCGATTAGGCCGGGGTGGCAGGCGGCTTGGCGCAATCGCAACAGCGCTTCGAGCACGTGAATCTTCGCCTTCTGCATGCCGACTTCGGCGATGCGCTTTTGCAAGAGTGCGCGGTAATATTCGCGCAGGTCGTCGTAAGCCTTGCGCTGCTCCTTGTCCATTTCGCAATAGAGCGTTTGCTCGGTTTTTTCGGGCAGTTCGGTGAGCACCTGCTCTTTCGTGCGGCGGAGCATGAACGGGGCGATGGCACGGCGCAAGAGCTCGAGCGATTGCTGTTCGCCGCTCGTCGCTGATTTAGTCAAGCTCGTCAATGTGGCCGATCGCCCCAACATGCCGGGGTTGAGAAACTCGAACAGCGACCAGAGTTCGCCGAGGTGATTTTCAATCGGCGTGCCGGTCATCGCCAGGCGGTGATCGGCTTGAATCAAGCGGCAGGCCTTGGCCGATTGCGACGTGGCGTTTTTGATCGCCTGCGATTCGTCGAGAATCGCGTAGTCGAGCTGTAATTCTTTGAGCAAGGTGATATCTTGCCGCAGCGTACCGTAGGTGGTCAGCACTAGATCGTAGTCGTCGATATTTTCGATTCTCGCCTTGCGCTCCAGGCCGGTGTAGTTGAGCACGCGCAGCTTGGGCGTGAAGCGAGCGGCTTCTTCGATCCAGTTGAAGATCAGGCTTTTCGGCGCGACGACGAGCGACGGGCGACGGAGTTCGTCTTTCGCCAAGCGGCGCGTGCGGCGGGCTTCGAGCAGCGCAAGCACTTGAATCGTTTTGCCCAGACCCATGTCATCAGCCAGGCAGCCGCCGAATCGGAACTCGCGCAGGAAGTGCAGCCAGCCGAGACCCTGCTTTTGATACTCGCGCAGTTCACCGGAAAACGTGCGCGGCGCGGCGGCCGGTTTAACGCCGTCGAATTTTCGCAACTTCTCGCGGAATCGCGAAAAGTCGCGATCGACCGTGACGTTTTCTTGCGCCGCCACGAGCGCATCGAGCAGCATTGCCTGCGTGGGGCGAAAGCGGAGCTTGCCTGCTTCGACTTCGCCGAACTCGGCCAAGTGGCCGTATTTGGCGAGCCATTCGTCGGGCAACATGCCGCGCTGGCCGTCGCCCAGTTCGACGAATGTTTCGCCTTTCCGCAATGCGGCGAGCAGTGCCGGAAGCTGCACGGAAGTGCCGTCGAAGTCGACCGCGACGTCGAGATCGAACCAGTCGATGCCCGAGGTGACATTAATACGAAACTCGCCCGCCGCTTTGATTTGGTGTCCTTCGGCTTCGACATACCAGCCCGTTTCGACGAGTGCGGCAACGATGTCGGGCAGTCGCTTCTTGGCGAACTGCACGTCCGTTAACGTCGCGTTGTAGTACGAGCGGCTCGGCTGAATCTTTAGAGCTCGCAGTTCGGCCAGCAGTATTGCCTCGGCCGTGCGATCGCGCAGGTGAACTTCTTGCGCCGCCGCGTCAGCGATGCCGCGGCGCGCGTCGCTAAGCGATACTTCGTGGCCGTCGTAGTCGAAGCTGACGTTCGCGAACAATTCATTCTGCGGCCGGTAATAGTTGCGTGCTTCATCCTTGAGCACGCGCAACCGCCCGCGCGGAGTCGCTTGGGTTTGCGGCCAGTCGAGCGCCGGCGGCAGTTCTACCGGCGGCAAGGACGGGCGGTTCCAAAGTTGGGCGATAAACTCGTCGCGATCCGCGAACGGGATTTCGATGCTGTTGCTCCTGCTGAGCTGCGCCAGCCAGGTGAAATCGCCGACGACTTCAAGCCTTGCTAAATCGTCGGGCCAGATCACGATGCCGCTGGCGAGCGTGAGCACGGCGGATTCAAGAGGGCGAATTTCTTCGCCACGGCGGAACTCGCCAAACATTCGCCACCGCTTCGCAGCCTGATCCTCGCTCACGCGCAAGCGAAACTGCCATGCGGCGCCTTCGTCCCACGCCAGCGGGCGGGCTTCTTCCACCGGCAGGCCCGCCGCCAAAAGCCACACGAAGCGTTTCGTCGCGGCCAGGCGGGGCAAGATTTCATGGTGCAATCGCGGCGAAATCTTTGCGCCGGTCACCGAGGGGACGTAAGCACTGTTGTAAGCATGGCTCGCAGCATATTGCTGTACGATGTCGTTGCCGATGAGCAGCGCGAGCGCGGCGCGGTCTTCGGCCAGCGGCCATGCGTCGATTTGATTTATGTTCAGCGAGAGCGGCTTGCACTTGCCAAACTCGCCATTCTTCTTCATTTCGCGTTGATGGAATTCGATCGCCAAACGCCCCGAGGCGGAGCTGGCCGCGATATTGAGCACGTACCACACTTGACGCTGCTTCGCGCCGGCGGCGTTCCACAAGCCTTCGTGCGGCGGCGGAGTCGCCGCTTGCAATTGCTGAAACTGAGCTTTCCAAGACGCTGGCTTGCTGCTGCGCTTTGCGACAAGCTTATTGCCGGGCACACCTAAGCCCCGCGACATGAGGCGCTGGATGTTCTTCTGCCGCGCGAGGGGATTAGTCTGCGCGAGGAGCTTGGCATCGAAGATGGGCTCATCATCGTCATCGTCGAAGCCGAACGAGAAGTTTTCGTCGTCGCGCTCGTCGAAGATGCCGAATGCTTCGCCGTTCAATTGCGAGAGGTCGTACTTCATGCGGTCGAGCGTCAGGATCGTCGCCCACAGGTGCTTGCAGTTGAACCCGTCGTCAAACCGCGGGCAATTGCACGCAAAGTGCAGCGTGGCCACGCCTCCTTGCTTACCTGGGGCGGGGCCGATTTCGACCTCGTAGTCGCCCCGCGAACCGGCGACGATCGCCTGATACGACTTGCCGTCGCTCCACAGGGAGACGACATCGCCAGCGTGAAAATATTCCGTGCCGCGCCGGCGATCGCCGGCGTCGAATTGAGCTGAGAGTTGATTGGCAAGCGTCATGCGTGCGTCATTGCGGTCACAGTGCTAAGTCGGTGAACTGCCCTGATTTTACCACTTCCCGCCGCGCGCGCCGGGCTGTGTGTCGCGACATTCTGCACTTTTCTGCGCGAGTTCTCCATACCAACAGCGAGCATAGTGCTGAATGCGGTTGGCGCCGCCGCCGTTAACTTCCGTCCACAACAGTTCGAACAGGGTTCCTTTCGGTTTCAACTCCGAAAGGGTCTCAGAATCAGCAAGTCATTGCCTAGGAATCAATCGCGCAGCCCAAAAAAAGAGTACAGATTCGAAGAAGGTTCCGCACGGGGAGGGCCAATCGGAATCGGACTTGTAGCGCCTGTGAGCCCGTTACCGTGAGCCTCAACTGAGTTTAGCCGGGTGAAAACGCGAACCGTCCGTGGCCGGAGTACGCGCGGCTTGGGAAATTCGAGGTAAACAGCAACGCTACAACGCTTGGCTCGCGGAGAAACCACCGTTCGGGGCTGCCAAGTCGGGACCGGCATGGGCCCAAGTGGCGAGAACTCGCGCAGAAAACTCCAGAATGTCGTGACCCACAGCAGGGCAATCCACCACGGCCAGCACACGTTCATCTCACATTCGGTCCCAGTCGGTCGAACGCTGGCGGAGGTCCGAGATGCTGTTGCCCATGCGAACGTGTCAATTACTTCGGCGTACGTACACGTTGCCGTAGACGATGATGCGGTGGGGACATTATTCGGATCGTTTTGCACATCGTCCGCACGTCCGTATGCCGTTTAATGGATCGCCTATCCAATCCGTTCAATTCAGCAAATGTTGGCGCTACTTCTTCACCCACACTGGTGGTGGCTGAATTTCGGCCGCTGTGGCAGAGCCTGCATCTTTGCGGCCGCTCCCTGCCAAACGGCTAATCGCTCGCACGGTCATGTCCTGATCACAAGCAATTTGGCAACTGAGACGAAGCCCCGTCTGGTTCCGGGCCATCAAAAGGTCGCGTTCCGCAACGGAAATCATATCGGGCTCGCCGGCAACGAACTCTACCCGACAGGTTGTGCAGCGGGCGTTGCCACCACAAGCATGCAATTGATCGATGCCTGCTTCGTCGGTAAGTGCCTGAACGAGCCGTTTTCCTGGGGGGATATCGAATTCTCCGATGCCTTCAACAGTTAGCTTCGGCATGATTGCATCCTGTTCGTAGACTGAAAGGCGTTGGTTGCCCGCTCACCTCGAGCAGGGCTGAAGTTAATTGTACCGTGCTCGAAGCGAACGAGCAGAAACCCGAGCAGGATTTTGAAGGTTGTCGGTCGGCTTCAATGGGGCCGCGGTCTTTCAACCGCGGAAGGCGGACTGACGGACCAGCGGTCGAATACGCTAATGGCAGGCTTCAATGGGGCCGCGGTCTTTCAACCGCGGAAGGACTACCGCTTGACGAATCACCAGAGCTTGCGGGAATGGCTTCAATGGGGCCGCGGTCTTTCAACCGCGGAAGGGTAAACGCGGCGGCTATACTGCCATCCCAATCAGGGCGCTTCAATGGGGTCGCGGTCTTTCAACCGCGGAAGGGCGGCGGCCTGCTAAGCCCGATCCCGATAAGAAGCCGCTTCAATGGGGCCGCGGTCTTTCAACCGCGGAAGGCCGCTGGTCGGCTGGATAGCCCAAACGCGACTCAAGCTCGCGCTTCAATGGGGCCGCGGTCTTTCAACCGCGGAAGGACCGCTCGAATCGCTTCACGCCGCGGCTGAATGGGCCGCTTCAATGGGGCCGCGGTCTTTCAACCGCGGAAGGACGATTGAAGCAAACTCAATCCTCGAAGCACGAATCGCTTCAATGGGGCCGCGGTCTTTCAACCGCGGAAGGAGCCGTTGTTCCGCGGGCGAAAGCGACCGATTCCGATGCTTCAATGGGGCCGCGGTCTTTCAACCGCGGAAGGGATCTGCTCTTTCTGGATCATGCACGGCACGAAGTACGGCTTCAATGGGGCCGCGGTCTTTCAACCGCGGAAGATCAAGCACGCGAGGCGAAGAATAGGCCGACAGAAACGCTTCAATGGGGCCGCGGTCTTTCAACCGCGGAAGGCTCGCGGACTTCCTCAAGGCGTTCGGTAAGTTCGCCGCTTCAATGGGGCCGCGGTCTTTCAACCGCGGAAGGCCATCCGACGATTCCAAGTGCTTCGCCGAAACCCGAGCTTCAATGGGGCCGCGGTCTTTCAACCGCGGAAGGAAGCCGTTCGAGTTCTTCTTTACTCCACCCTGGATCGCTTCAATGGGGCCGCGGTCTTTCAACCGCGGAAGGACGCCGCCCACCATTCAAGCGGATATTGGTCTCGCAGCTTCAATGGGGCCGCGGTCTTTCAACCGCGGAAGGAACCGGCTCGAAGTGTCCCCTTAACCCCATCAGATCGCTTCAATGGGGCCGCGGTCTTTCAACCGCGGAAGGGTCTAGGTATTGCGAGTGTTTTGAGTTCACCAACAGGCTTCAATGGGGCCGCGGTCTTTCAACCGCGGAAGGTCCGGCCTCTGACCCCTGATCCCTGATCTCCATCAGCTTCAATGGGGCCGCGGTCTTTCAACCGCGGAAGGGACAACCCACGGCCCCGATGCGGAATGCGCTTGCCTGCTTCAATGGGGCCGCGGTCTTTCAACCGCGGAAGGTTTGCCGTACTCAATTTCTTCGTACGTGCGCTTGCCGCTTCAATGGGGCCGCGGTCTTTCAACCGCGGAAGGGGCTTGCAGGGATGTTCTATCAAGCGGCGGACGGACTCGCTTCAATGGGGCCGCGGTCTTTCAACCGCGGAAGGACCACCGCACCAACTGCG
>JBGSNR010000128.1:0-81601 GCA_041739545.1 Pirellulaceae bacterium
TCGTGCTGTGAAGTGTCGGGTTAAGTCCCTTAACGAGCGCAACCCCTGTCGCTAGTTGCCAACGCGTAATGGCGGGGACTCTAGCGAGACTGCCGGTGTCAAACCGGAGGAAGGTGGGGATGACGTCAAGTCCTCATGGCCTTTATGCCCAGGGTGGCAAACGTGCTACAATGGCGCGTACAAAGCGATGCGAGGTCGCGAGACGGAGCAAATCGCAAAAAGCGCGCCCCAGTTCAGATTGTAGTCTGCAACTCGACTACATGAAGCCGGAATCGCTAGTAATCGCGGGTCAGCATACCGCGGTGAATGTGTTCCTGAGCCTTGTACACACCGCCCGTCAAGCCACGAAAGTGGGGGGCGCCCAATAGCACTGTAGTAACCGCAAGGAACAAGGTGCCTAAGGCGAACTCCGCGATTGGGACTAAGTCGTAACAAGGTAGCCGTAGGGGAACCTGCGGCTGGATCACCTCCTTTCTAAGGATAATGATCACTGTTACAGTGATGTTTCAGTGATAGAGTGCACACAGTACTCAAGCGGATGAGAGATCAGCAAGTCATCAACGAGCAATCGTTGGTAAAAGCAAACCACCAAATTGAATTGATAGACCCGTTCAGGCTGAGCCAGGCCTGGACGGGTTTTTTTATTTCTTGCACGCGGTTTCTTGCTCAAACCAATCGGACTTCGCTACTATGCGATTCCATTTACTCGCAGGGGAGGTGGCCGATGGAAGTTCGCTTCAGGTTGTTTCGAACCAGTCAACTGCTGTGGGAAGATCTGATGCAGCGTGCAGCTGAGTTCGCGTCAACATTGCGACCCGAAGATGTCATTAACATTTCTCACTCCTGCGACAGCGGCGATTCCGTGGTCGCCGTATGGTACTGGGCTGACATCAAAGCACCACAATTCGATCCTCGAACCGTTTTCTGCTAGTGCTGCCGGCAATCATTCCCAGCGAATTGACGAAGCGTCTCCTTCTCGCCCGCCGTGTCGCCGTACTCACCGGTGCCGGGATTTCCGCCGAATCTGGCGTCCCGACTTTTCGCGATGCGCTGACTGGCTTGTGGGAGAAGTACGACCCAGCTGAGCTTGCCACGCCAGAGGCGTTTGAACGGAACCCAAAACTTGTCTGGGACTGGTATCAGTTCCGTCGCGAACTGTGTCTGGCTGCCGAGCCGAATGCCGGCCATCGCGCGCTCGTGGAACTCGAAAAAATCTTTCCGCAATTCACGCTCACCACGCAGAATGTCGACGGCCTGCATGAGAGGGCCGGATCACAAAATGTGTTGCGGCTTCACGGCAGTATTTTGCGATACAAGTGCAGCCGGACTGGTCAGCCTTTTGAAGATTCCTTTCCCCTAACTGCAGAGACTCCTCCGCGACATCCACAGACGGGGCATTTTCTTCGTCCCGATGTGGTTTGGTTTGGCGAAGTGCTTCCTGTAGATGTCTGGGCTTTGAGTGAGCAGGCGGCCCGCGAAGCCGACGTTTATTTCACGATCGGCACCAGCGCTCTTGTGCATCCGGCCGCGTCTTTGCCTAAAATTGCTATGCAAAATGAGGCCGTGGTCATCGAAATCAATCCGACGACCACGGCCTTCAGCGCTTCGGCCTCATTCAGTCTGCGCGGCAAAGCGGGGGAGATTTTGCCCGCCCTGGTCCAGGCAGTTCTGAGCAGCCGATCAACTGATTAACGTCCCCGGCCTCTACCTCCCGCTGCAGGGCGGGCAGGCGGGGAGATTGCTCCCGGACCAGGAGCAATCTGCGGATTCAGGTACCGTGAAGTGGCTGCGGGGGCTTTGAAGTTCCGTGCGTTGCCGACATTCGCGGCCGGAGAGAAATTGTTCGGCGGTAACGAATTTTGGAAGTTGTCGCCGGGGCGACGAAACGCAGCGGCATCAACGGTCGCTACTGGGTGGCCATTGGGAGTGATCCGCGCATTGAGATGATAGGGGTTGTACGCCAAACCCACCTCTCTGAGGACAGCCGCTGAGTACAGCCCGGAACCATAGCGAACGTAATTGTTGTATTGAACGGTTTCGTTCGCAGAGTAGTTGTTCGCTCCCTGCTGTTGTTGCAGGGCGGCGTACTCGGCTCGGACGGCATTCACCGCCAACCAGACATCATTCAATTGCGATTGGGCCGCGCGTCCCAGTACGTTGGTGACGAACAAGTGTAGATTCAACTGCTGGAGCAATTGGGGCTCGTTTGCTCGCAGCCAGCGGATCGAATCGTTAAAATTCCCTTGTTGCTGCTGAAACTTGGCATCATCCAGTCCCGCGGCAGTATGGATGCCCGCCGTATCTTGAGCCGCAGCCAAAACTTGCTCGACCGTGGTATCGGGGTAAAGGGCGACACCACTGACAACCGCTTTGAGAGCGTTTGCCGACAGGGGGCCCATATTCAGCGTGTTTTTCGTGGCCGAATCTGGAACCTCCGCACGAACGGCCGTAACTACCCCAAATCCAAATACAGCCACAGTTCCCATTACGGCAGCCCAGAAAGTCATACGCAACATAGATTTACCCCTCGTGGACAATCAACGAACCGGACAAAAGTCGCATCTGAAATCTAGGTCGAAAAATGCCGTGTAGCCTGCAAGCGGCAGGAATTTCGCGGAATTGCCGCGGATTCGCCGGACTGTGCGCTGCGTCCTGCGTCTGATATTCTGCTTAAGTCCAGCAACCCTGCCATTTTTCGTCCTATGACCGCCCTCGCTGTGGAACCTACCGAAACGATTCAGCCCATCGCCGGCGTTTCTCCTGCCGAGTCGCAGGAAACGACGATCATGGTCACCTGGCCTAGTAACTCCCTGTTTCTGCTCGGGCGGATTCTGGGCGATATGTACGCCATTCGCTTTCCGGATATCTATTTTTTCCGTCTCGGAAATTTGATTGCGCTCCTTTCGATCCCGTTGGCGCTGCCGCTCTACTTCTTGAAAGTGCTCCCCGCCATTCCGTTTCTGGGTTTCGAAGGGGGATATCGCTACCGGCTGACCAATCGTCGCGTGCTTGTCGAACGGGGCCTGGCGTGGAAAGTTGAAAAGCACGTTGATCTCGACCGCTTCGACAGTATTGAGATTGAAGTTCGTTCGGGGCAGGCTTGGTACACATCGGGCGATTTGGTTTTTAAGCTCGGCAACACCGAGACCTTCCGCTTGGAAGCCGTTTCTTATCCGGCTCCGTTCCGATCAACCTGCATGAAGGCTCATTTGGGTTATGTGGGTGTGCAGAAGGCGAACGCGAAGCAGAAGCGGTAGTCGCAATCACGGCGATTGTCAGCAGCATGGTATGTTAAAGGCCTGGAATTTGTCCGGACTTCGACTCTTTTTGCCTCTCGCATTCTGCTCTGCTCATGACTCACCCTGTTCTCATTGCCGGCGCGTGGCGACCTGCTGCGGCCTCTGGAACCTTTCGCCCTGATTGCCCTAGCACAGGAGAATCTCTGCCGGATGAGTATCCGATCAGCACCTGGCAGGATCTCGATGCGGCACTGACCGCCGCAAGTGAAGCCGCCGTCGCGTTGCGGAATATTGATCCGGAGCGCATTGCCGCATTCTTAGAAGACTTCGCAGCGCGGATGGAAGCCAGCAAGGACGCGCTGGTTGAGATCGCCCATGCGGAAACGGCGCTGCCCAAATCGCCCCGGTTGGCGGACGGCGAATTGCCGCGCACTACCAATCAACTACGACAAGGGGCGGCCGCCGCGAGAGAGCAAAGCTGGGCGATGCCGACGATTGATTCCAAAAACAACATCCGCTCGGTCTTGGCACCGATCGGACCCGTCTGCGTCTTCGGGCCGAATAATTTTCCTTTTGCATTCAACAGCATCGCTGGCGGTGATTTTGTGGCCGCGATTGCGGCGGGCAATCCGGTGATCGGCAAAGCGAATAGTTCGCATCCCGGCACGACGAAGCTGTTGGCGGAACTCGCCTTCGCGGCCGTGCAAGCCGCCGACCTGCCAGCGGCGACGGTGCAGTTGGTTTATCGCACCAGTCATGCGGATGGAAAACGGCTCGTCAGTGATCCGCGAGTCGGCGCAACGGGTTACACGGGCAGCCGCCACGCGGGATTGGAATTGAAGGTCGCTGCCGATGCGGTTGGCAAGCCGATCTATTTGGAACTCTCCAGCGTGAACCCGGTCGTTATCCTGCCGCACGCGCTGGCCGAATCGTTCGACGACATCGTCGGGCAGTTTTCTTCCAGTTGCTTGATGGGGACGGGGCAATTTTGCACGAATCCTGGCCTGATCGTGCTACTTGCCGGTGCTGAGACGGATAAGTTCATCGCTGCGGTCGCGGAGAAGTTCAAAGCGGCTCCGATTGGCACGCTGCTGTCGCGCGGCGTGGCGACTTCTCTTTCCAAAGCGGTCACAACGTTGCAGGCTGCCGGGGCCGAAGTGGTTGCCGGCGGAACGGCGGGCGGCGGCAAAGGATTCAGCCACGCGAATACCCTGTTAACCGTCTCGGGTGAGAAATTTGTGAAAAACCCCGAGGCTCTGCAGACGGAAGCGTTTGGCAATGAGTCGCTGATCGTGATCGCACAGGATCTCGCAGAGGTGGCTGAGGTGCTCAACCATTTGGAAGGAAATCTCACCGGCTGCATTTACTCCGGCAAGAGTGGTGACGAAGAGGCATACAATAGGCTGGAACCCATCCTGCGGCAAAAAGTCGGCCGCTTGCTGAACGATAAGATGCCCACTGGAGTTGCAGTCAGCCCTGCGATGAATCACGGCGGACCCTTCCCGGCGACCGGCCATCCCGGCTTTACTGCAGTGGGCATTCCCGCTGCGCTGCGCCGCTTTGCCGCCCTGCATTGCTACGACGGCGTTCGTGCGGTTCGTCTCCCCGCGATCCTCCAGAACGCAAATCCCACCGGCGGCAAGACTTGGCGGCTGATCGATGGCCAATGGTCGACGGCGGGAATTGAGTGAGGAGTGGGTAGTGGGCGGTGAGGTGTTGTGTGTGATGTGAAGGAATACTTTCCTTCCGCACTCAACCACAGCCCCATTTCACTCCGAACATTGCGTTTCGCCATTCCGCATGCCACACTTCACTCATCACACACCACACCTCACACACCACACCACCCATGATCGTCACCGTTCAGCAACATATCCTGCAAGAACAACAACGGTTTCCTGGTGCGAGTGGTGAGTTCTCCTGGTTGCTCTCAGGCATCACTCTTGCCACCAAGATGATCCAAGCTCAGGTTCGTCGAGCGGGACTGGTCGATATCCTGGGTGCCGCTGGCGATATCAATGTGCAGGGGGAGTATCAGCAAAAGCTAGACGTCTACGCCAACGAAGCCTTAATGCACGCGCTCAGCAAACGGGCCAGCATTGGCGTGTTGGCTTCCGAAGAAAACGAAATGCCGGTGGTTCTCGATCATTTGTCGCATCCAGAAGCACGTTATGCGGTTGTCTTTGATCCGCTCGATGGTTCCTCGAACATCGATGTCAATGTGAGTGTCGGCACAACTTTTTCCATCATGCGCCGGCCGAATGCGACCACCGATTCCGCGGAAGATTGGCTGTTGCAGCCTGGTACTCAGCAATTGGCAGCTGGATACGTACTCTATGGCTCATCGACGATGCTCGTGTACAGCGCGGGGAACGGCGTGCATGGCTTCACGCTAGAGCCAGCCATCGGTGCCTTCGTGCTCAGTCACCCCAATATTCGAATGCCCGATCAGGGGAAATATTACTCCTGCAACGAGGCGTTCTGCGATACCTGGCCTCCTGCCTACCAGAAGTATCTGGAACGCTTGCGAACCGGAGCGCTCGGCCATCGTTATGCCACACGCTACATCGGCTCGATGGTCTCGGACGTCCATCGGACGTTACTCAAAGGAGGCGTATTTCTCTATCCGGCAACGTCTGAATATCCGCAGGGAAAGTTGCGCCTATTGTACGAAGCGAACCCTATAGCATTCCTGATCGAACAAGCAGGGGGCGTGGCACTGGATGGCATGGGCCGCGTGATGGAAATCCAACCCCGCACCGTGCATGAACGCACGCCGCTGATCGTCGGCGGCAAGGTCGAAATGGAAGATTTTCAGCGTTGCCTGGAAGGTTAACTGTCGCTTGATTGCGTCGGGTTTCCGGGCCGGTTATGGTTCTAGAACGGTTCTTTCGTCTTCCTCTCACTTGGAGTTCGTTGCATGCGTCGATCATTCCTTACCTTCGCTGCCGCCTTTGCTTGCGGCCTGGCCTCTCTTTCCATCACCTCTGCCGCTGAGTCGGTCGACCTGCTCCCGAAAGGGGATTTCAAAGAACATTGGGAAACAACCGGCAATTGGGAGACGAATCAAGAAGAAGGAAGTGTCAAGCTCACGCCGCGAAAAGGTGAGTCGGGCTGGACTCGCTACGATGCCTATCTCTCTTCGAAGAAGGAATACAAAGATTTCGAGATCGAGTTTGAATACAAGGTGGAAAAGAATGGTAACAGTGGCTTCTACTTCCACGTCGGTAACGTGAAGGAACCTGTTTCTACCGGCATCGAAGTGCAGATTTACGATTCGGGGAGCAAGGGAAAAGACGCGAAGCTCACCGATCACGATAGCGGTGGTGTGATTCCGGGCATTCCGCCAACGAAGAACACTGCCAAGCCAGCCGGCGAATGGAACAAGTTCCACATCACGGTGAAAGGGAATTCACTGATCATTAAGCTCAACGATGAAGTCGTGAACGACGTGGACCTGGAGCATGAGAAGCTGAAGAACCGACCGAAGAGTGGCTTCATCAGCTTTCAGGATCACGGCCTGCCACTGAGCTTGCGGAATATCAAGATTCGCGAATTGAAATAATGAAAGTAGTAGGCACTCGGCGTATGCTTATTGCCTTACAGCGACAGCGGCTCATGCGCTAGTTGCCGCTCGTGCCGCGTGAGTTCATACATGGCGTGAATCAATTGCGCGTCGCAGGGTCTTGGTTCGACCTTGCGGCGGGCAAACATGCGTTGCTGAGTCGCGATCATCACTTCGGGGGTGAGTTCCGTCACCTGCCCGAAGAGTCGCGCGTAGTTCACGAAGCTCGGCACGTTGGTGGTCACGAAGCCGTAGACCATGCTGCAGACGCCGATCGTTTTGCCAGTGAAGATGCCCGTATTGATCGCGGTCTTCGCGTAATCTCCCATCATGCAGCCGACGAACTGCATGCCTGTCGGAACCGTTTCGCCGCGGTATTCCATCTTCACCGTGCCATAGGTGTTCTTCAAATCGCTGTTGCAGGTGCCAGCACCGAGATTGATCCAGCTACCTAAGTAGCTGTGGCCGAGAAAGCCGTGATGTTGTTTGTTGGTATAGGGTTCAACTACCGATGCTTCCACCTCGCCGCCGATTTTGGTCGTGTGTCCCAGCGAAACTGCATCCTTGATCGCCGAATGTTCGATCACGCGCGCTTTCGGACCGATGTACGCAGGCCCGCGTAGGAAACAATGCGGCCCGATCGTGGCGCCGTGGTCGATCAGCACGGGGCCCTGTTTGGTGTCGAGAGCCAGGAAGTCGCCAATCGTAGCATCGTCGGCCACGAACAGTCCATCACGCACCTCGCGATATTTTTCTTCGCGCAGGCGAAACTCCAGGCTGCTCGCCAGCGATTCCATGTTCGCTTTGACAATATCGTGAGGATAGGTGAAGTGCTTCAGCGGCAACTCAATTCTTGGCAGGTGTGACAACAGCGAGTGCTGCATAAAGTCCCCGAGAGTTTCAGGGTAGAGCGCCGCAGGGAGTGCCGGCGCATCGGCTCCCAGATAAGCTGCCTGGATAGTTTCGCCACTTACAACCAGTCCCGGTCGAGCCGCCGCCACCAGTTCGCGCAAGCGTTGAACGTTATCGAGCGAAGGGACGAGCCGCGCATTGACGAGCAACGTCGGTTGGCGAACTCCTCCCTGCGGTGCGCGAATTTGCGAGAAATCGGTCGCCTGGATTTCGACCAGGTGGGAACGAACCACCCCACGCAAGTCTGCCTTCCACTCGCTCGATAGGCGTGTGAGCCAGTCGACTAGCCGGAAGCTGCCGCAAGTGATGTTGTAGGCCAATCGCCCCACGGTGACTGGGTAGAGTCGCGCGACTCCTGTATCTTCAAAGACGATTACTTGCATGGCATAGCCTCCTTGGCCTGCCGCGGTTTGCGGCCCCAATATCCTTGTTCATAGCCCGCGTTCGCGAATCGGTTCCGCTTGCACGGCGGTAATAGTCACATCGTCGAGAGCGACTTCCCCTAGTCCTGTCAGGTCAAACGTCACCCACATCTGCCCAGGGCGTTCGGCAACCCGATAGAGCGTGAACTCTCGCCAGCCGCGCGTCTGCATGATGCGCTCTGCCAGGATCGGCCCACTTTGTGAATCATAAATCATCAGACCATCGAACGAATCCTGCAGTTGCCGCGGCACATACGCCCAGCCGTGAATTCGCACCATTTGGCCGGGAGCGACACGAATCGGTGCGCTGCGAATCGTGACGACCGGCTCTTGCACGTAGGCCGGCTCCCGATCCTCATCAGGAATCGCAGAGAGTTTCAATGCCGATCTGCCGCCATGTAGGGTCTCGATGGAGAGTGCTACATCCGTAGTGACTTTGCGGAGCGCAAGTCGTTTTTGTTCCCAGCCGGCATTCAACATGGCAGGCAGTGATTCCATATCCCCTGCCGGGAGCAAGTTGGCCGTCCAGGGAGCACTTTGCAGTCGCTCCGACAATTCCACATGCGCGGGGAGGTACGAGAAATTGGAAACGCACACGCTGGCGCTAGGTGAAGGAAAAATTCCCGCGATGTTTTCCCAATGGCCGCGGCGCACGCGGGATAGTCCTAGTTCTGTCCGGTCCAGGTACCGATGCATGGCTTCCAAGTCGCCGCGAGTGAGAAGTTTTTGGGATTCCTCGTAATAGCCGCGCGCTTCGAGCAGTGATTTTTCGATGCTCGACTGCGGGCGTCCGGCTAGATTGAGCGTGCGATCGACCTCCGTCGTCGTTGCCAAAGAGTTTCCAACCAGCCCTGCTTTCCACCGGGCAAGTTTCGTACGAGCATCGTAGCTGTTGCGAAACAGATGCTGGACTGCCAAGGGATCTTGCGTAACAACCACGGCCGCTGCCATCCCGGGATTTTCCAAAGTGAACTGCAACCCGGCAGCACCATGTTTTCCATTCAATTGCTGCAAGCCGAGTGGCGTGAGCAAATGCGGGCGATCCGAAATCGGTACGCCCGGTAACGTGACCGGTATTTGTTCTCGTGGAGGCGTGCCCGCTGTGTACTGCAAGCCGGCCTGATTTTGCGTGATGAGCACAACCCGCGAACGGGAGGATTGCAGTAAGGCCGCTCGCGCGCCACCGGGAACCCCTTTGAGTTCTTCTCGCAAACGCCCGGCACTGGTCCAAGGTTCAAGCAGCGCCAGTTCGTGATTGACGAGCCGAAGTACTTCCGCCCGCTGTCGACCTGCCAAGGATTCGTCGAGTGGAAATTCGGAACGAAACAGTAGCCCGCGTGTACCGCTCGATAGTGCCGAATAGACCTGATGTCGGACCACTTCCAGGTTGAGTTCCCAGGTCGCTTGATTCGCCAGGCCGAGGAGTTGCAACTGTTGCAACAGGGCAGAGGAAGGGAAAGTGTCGATCCCGACCCAGGTTGGTGTTCCCGCACGGGCACGTTCATTGCGCGCCTTAATCCAGGGGAGATAGTTCGCCTGCTCAAAACTGGTGCCGAGCACCGGTCGCTCGTGCAGGACGATGCCCCCCAGTCGGCTATAGCGTTCCAAGAGCGAGTTCACACCAAAGATGGCAGGACGCTGGGCTTGCGGATCGCTGCGGACCAGTTTGGTCGTGCGTTCGCTAACGGCTTCGAATTCGTGGCTCGAAAGTTGTCGGCCCAGATTCCAAGCGAGGACATGATTGTATCGCTCGTCGATTTTTTCTTCTGGTGGAGGGATGACCAGCCACATCCCCAATCGCTTGGCTTCGGCCAAAAGCTTGCCATCCGGAATCTGATTAAGATAGGCGGCATTGAAGCCTAACGATCGCAAGTACTCCAGCGATTCACCCTGATACTCGATGAGTCGAGGAAAGTAGGGCTTGCCATCGATCAACAGCAGTTCGCCTTGTAGAGCAACGAGCCCCGGGCCAGCGTTGGCATCGACTTGCAGCGTGGGAATGTCTTCCCCTTCGGCCGTGACAAATCCGCCAACCTGAAGATTGTCGATCGACAGATCGAGTTCTCCCTCGCCGGTGAAGGCATTCAATACGAACAGATCGACATAGGCTTCAGTCGGATCGACATCCTTGCCAAATTGCGTACGCAAGATGACCACTTCCCGCTGCAAGAGCAGCGTTGGATTCGGTACGGTGAGGCGCTGCCAGGTGCCCACCTCGGTGTACATGTCTCCGCGCAGCAACGTCGTGAGATTCTGACCAGTGCGAGGATCTTTTGCCCGCGGCAGAACCACGCGGGCCATGAACTGCACATTGGGACGCGAGGCCTTGATCCACAAGCTAGGTGCAAACTCTGCGATGACCGGTGCCTTGCCGAGGGTGTAGGTGAAGTAGAGCTTGGTTCCTTTGCCGGCCGTCAAGCGAATGAACTCGCTTCCGCTCCCATGCTGGGCATCGCGAAAAGTTCGCTGATGGGCCAGCACGCGCACGCCACAATCCGCTTCAGCCAGTCGCCACGATGGTTGGGCTCCTTCGAAGGAATCACTATGGTCGGCTTGTAGCGAACCGGGACGAAGCGAAAGCAACATCAAAATGCATAGACACCAAGCCGTGCGCGCAGCACCACCGACAAGCGTCGGCGAGCATCGCGGTAAACGGATTTTGGTTGTCATGGCGCGCAAAGGGAGATGGATTCCGAGAATTCTGGATGTGGGCTTTTATCCGCAGTGCCAGCAACATGCCAGATCAGTTGTGGCCAAAGAGCAACGTGCTGGAATCGCTAGATCTAAGCTTGAATTATTCGTAAGTCGTTTTGCTGCAAAGGCTTGCGAAGCGTGCGTTGCGTTCGTTGGCAAGCGTTGCAATCTCCGGCACAACGCCTGCTTTTTAGCTTCTGCATCACCACCAGGAGCTTGCATCGAATGACTACTTCGCCGCGAATTGTGCCCCCCACCGAAGAACTTCCCAAAGATGTGCAGGAATTGATGGCAGCCATCAACCTCCTGCCGGTGGAGCACCGTATGCGGCTCGACCCTTTACTGGCCCGAGTTGTCGATAGCACCAAACGCCGCCGCCGCATCCTAAACCTCGTCCAAGAAGCGTTAAGCCAACTCCGACTCGACATGAAATATTTGGTCTTCGATCTGGAAGCGACCCGCCGCGAACGAGACTCGCTGCGGCAAAAGCCGGACGACGAACCGTTCAACGAAGACCAGTAACCGCACTCTCCGGGCGTTTGATCGCCTGGAACAATTCTCCTCCTTGGTCCAACTCCGTCCTCACGTGCCCTGAGGACGGAGTTTTTTTGCGCGTGTGTGGTCTGCTTTTGGAGTTGAACCCGAGGGCCGTTCGTGCCACGATAGCGGCACCTGGTCGGCGATCCGCCTCTTATCGCCGGCATTTTTGCCACGCCTGCGAGCGAGATCGACCATGACTGAAGCGGCCGCCAATGCGCCACGCACCTGGTACGGGCACTACCATCACACGCCACTTTATATCCGCATCCTGGGCGGAATGGTTCTGGGGGTGGTGGTCGGTTTTGGCTTTGTCGGTTTGTCCGCCTACTTCGCCAGCCAGGAATTGCCCGAGGCGGTGGAACAAGTTCGCGTGATTGCGCACTCGATTGAGGTGCCCAGCAAGCTGGTACTCCGTGTGCTCGGGGCACTCGCGTCGCCACTGATCTTGCTCGCGGTGATGCGGGCCCTGATTCATGCCGAGTTTCCGCCCGGTTCGGGCTGGCGTTTGGCTGGATTACTGGTGCTCAATACGATAGTTGCGATCATGATTGGGCTGCTCGTGGCAAACACATTGCGGCCTGGAAAATGGATTAAAACCGACCCGGTGCGCGCCCAGGAAGCTGAAGCAGCAGGGGAAGACCCCGCAACTTTGGACAGTCAGCAACTGGCCAACGAAGAGAAGATCAAAAGGGCTGAAAAAGCCGATCCTGTGAATCAGATTCTCGACAGCGTCCCCAAAAGTCTCGTCGGTCCCTTTAGCGATGGCGGCAGCGTGATCGCAGTCATTATGATTGCCGTGGCGTTTGGCATTGCCCTGCGGAAGATGAAAGGGGACGAGACGGCCGACCAGGTCATCAAATTTCTGGAGGTTGGATTCGGCGTGTTGTTGCAATTGCTGCATTGGATCGTCGATGTCATTCCCCTCGCCGTGTTCGGAATCGTGGCTTCCATCATCGGGACGGGAGGACTAGCAAAGTTTGTCAGCCTGGGAGGCTTTATCGTGGCCGTGCTTCTCGCTCTGGCCCTGCAGATGGTTTACTACCTGGTCCGTATTCGTTTCGGCTGTTGGGCGAAGCCCTGGGATGTGCTGGTGGGCATGCGCGACGCGCTGGTGATGGCGTTCACAACGGGAAGTTCCACGGCAACCATGCCGGTGACCTATGCCTGCCTGCGTGAGAAAGTCGGCTTGCGAGAACGTTCGGCCAGTCTTGGCTCGCTTGTGGGGGCGAACTTTAACAACGACGGCACGGCCCTCTATGAAGCGATGGCGGCACTTTTTATCAGCCAATTGCTGGCCAAGGACCTGTCGTTCATGCAGCAAGTGCTGGTGGTTATAACGTCGGTCTTTGCGTCGGTTGGCGCGGCAGGAATTCCCGAGGCTGGGCTGGTAACGATGACTCTTGTTTTCAATGCCGTCGGGTTAGAAACAAAATACATCGCGCTGTTGCTCCCCGTAGATTGGTTCCTGGATCGCTGCCGGACGGCAGTAAACGTGATGGGGGATGTCAACGTAAGCTGCATGCTCGAAGGGCATGTACGTGAATCCGTTCACGATGAACCGGCGGCTGCCGAACTGCGGAATCTTATCGACGACGGCGGAACAATTGTGGAACCGCCACGGCCCCCAAAAATCGACGATGGTGGCACGATTGTCGAACCGCCGGGGGGTTTTCAGCCGAAGGGGTAGGTTGCCTGGCTGAGCGTGTTGCCGGTAACGACGCTTATCATGATTATCCGGCTGGCGGGAAGGGAGCAAGAAACTCGAACAGGCGACTCCAGTTCATCCGGAGCCGCCTGCACGTGTGTTAGTGACTTAAGTCAGGAGAGTCGTTCGCTTGGGTTTACGGCGGCGGCGGAGCAGGTTCAGACATTAGTTCCGCTTGGGTTTTGACATTGATTGCCTCGATGGCTTCTGCCAAATCCATGAGCTCGCTGACCGTGGCGTTTCGGACGGCTCCCAGCCCGCCGATAATGCCGATCACGAGCACAGTGACCAGAAGAACCCATTCCAACGTCAGGACGCCGCGTCGCTTGACTCGCCTTGTGGGCACGTTTTGCTTAAGCCAACTCATCGTGTTCTTTCCTTCCAGGTTTCCGGAGATTCTGAAATCCGGTCGACATGGAAATTCATAAGCAGATGTCGTACCAATCAACGATTCGTACAGCGAATTCCTGGTCGTCTTCTTAAGTCAAAGACCTGATTAGGCTTGCGGCAAATGGTTGAATAAAATGCTACTTCGAACAAGGGGATTGCTGTTTCAATTCGTAAACGTGGCCCGGCAACAACATGTTTCCCGATGTCAACATGCGTTAGACATCTATTCGCCACTAGCGGGCTTGGTTTTTTGGGGAGCCGCAGGCGTAGCGTCGGTTTTCGATTCCGCTGGCTTGGTCGTGCTTTCGGCCGACTTTGACTCGCTTGACGATTCTGCCGGTTTATCCGCGCTGGCAGCCTTCTTGTAGGACTCGCTGCGATAGTCGGTCTGGTAAAACCCCGAGCCCTTGAAGACGATCGCCGCACCCGCCCCGAACAGCCGGCGGAGCTTCTTCTTTTTGCACTTCGGGCACTTGGTGAGCAGTTCGTCGCTCATGTTCTGGAACTCTTCAAACTTGTGTTTGCAGGCGTCGCACTCGTAATCGTAGGTAGGCATGTAAGCAATCCGGTGGGGGCGTTCTAGTGGGACAAAATCAGTGGGCCGGTTACGGTGCCCCAGTGGAGACCATCACCTGGGCCGGGCGAACAACGCGATCATGCAGGCTATAACCTGCCTGAGCCGCCCGCGTGACGGTGCCGGCCGAGTGTTCGGCGCTCGGTTCCTGGGCGATGGCCTGATGCAGGTTGGGATCGAACGTTGTCCCGACGGTTGCGATGCGAATGCAGTGATGTTGGGAAAGGACGTTTTCCAGTTGTCCCTTCACCAGCTTTACCCCTTCGAGCAAGCCGGCCCCTTGATCGGCCTTGGCACTGGCAGCGTCGATCGCTCGCTCCAGGTTGTCGAGCACCGGCAAGAGGTCGCGCACGAGCGGCAGGGCGGCGTACTTCCGGTCGTCCTCCATTTCGCGACGAACGCGCTTGCGATAGTTTTCCAATTCGGCCTGAGCGCGCAACACCCGTTCATCCGCCGATTTCACTTCCGCCTGCAGGGCGGAAATTTGATCTTCTTCGGCATGAAAGGCGGCATCGATGGCGCTGGAGTTCTCGTCGGCAGCACCGGCTTGATCGTCAGATTCAGGATCGTAATTCGTCATCGTTTAATCCTCGGCGGATGGCGAAGGTTCGCTCGGGGCAAAATACTCGGTCAGTCGTTCCAGGAAACCTTTGCGGTGCGGAGTGACATTCGCATGTTCCATCTCCGCCAGTTGACGCAAAAGCTGTTCCTGCTCGGAGTTCATCTTTTTGGGAACTTCAATGTACGTTGCAACTAACAGGTCTCCAGGTCCACCTCCGCGAGGATCGGAAACCCCTTGGCCACGAATGCGGAAGACTTCTCCTGATTGCGTGCCGTTGGGAATCGAAAGCTGCGACTTTCCATTCAAAGTTGGGACCTCGATCTTCGCGCCGAGGACCGCCTGCGTGTACGTGATCGGCATTTTTAAGATCAGGTTGGTGCCGTCGCGCTGAAATAGCTTGTGGGCTTTGACGGCAACAAAGCAATAACAATCGCCGGGAGGGCCGCCATCGGGGCTGGGTTCACCTTCGCCGCTGAGACGAATCCGCATGCCGTCGTCGATCCCGGCAGGGATCGTTATGTCGAGCTTGGACTTCTCAGCAATGGCCCCTGCGCCGCGACATTTCTCGCAAGGTTCGTTGATGATGGAACCTTGTCCGTGACAACTGGGGCAGGTGGTCTGCACACGGAGGATGCCGGCCGATTGCACGATCTGGCCATGGCCGTTACAACGGCGGCAAATGGTCCGCTGCGAGCCCGGACGACTGCCGCTGCCACTGCAGGTGGTGCAGGCCCGCTGCCGGGCAACATCTACTGTTTTGCTACAGCCGCGCGCCGCTTCTTCGAGGGTGAGTGTCACATCGCAGCGAACATCGGCACCGCGCCGAGCGCGTCGGCCGCCGCGACGTCCTCCGCCACCTCCGCCGAAGAGATCGCCGAACATGCTCCCAAAGGCTTCAAAAATGTCTTCGACTTCGGTGAACTGCTGTCCAGTTCCTTCCACGGCCGAGTGACCGTATTGATCGTACCGAGCCCTCTTCTGTGCATCGCTGAGAACTTCATAAGCCTCCGCTGCTTCCTTGAAGCGGGCGATGGCTTCTTCATTGCCGGGGTTGCTGTCGGGGTGATACTTCACCGCGAGCTTGCGGTAGGCGACCGAGATTTCTTTGTCGCTGGCCGTGCGCGAGACGGAAAGGACTTCGTAATAGTCACGTTTCGTAGCCATTGGCATCTCTGTTCTCGCCCGTCGTGCGATGGCCCTCCGAGGCCGTCGAATGTGCAACCCATTTTTGCCGAGCAGTTCGATCGAAACGGCAGTGGGCTCGAAAGTTTAACCGCGAGCTACTGCAAAATCCGTTCTGCGACGGCCACGGAGGGCCATCGTACACCATCAAAAAATGAGCCACTTCGCTGGTGCGAAGTGGCCCGTAGTTTTAATCGTTTACCATCCGCCTGATCCAACCTTAGCGAACCGCCCCTTCGACCATCTTCTTCTCGTCACCCTTTTCCAAGTTGGTAACCAGAGCCTCAGTCGTGAGGAGTAAGGCCGCGATGCTGGCGGCATTCGACAAAGCGGTGCGGACCACCTTAACTGGGTCGATGATGCCAGCCTTGACCATGTCGACATACTCGCCCGTGTTGGCATCAAACCCATAGTTGTTCGACTTCTGCAGGATCTCGTCGGCAACGACGGAGCCATCACGCCCGCCATTGTTCACGATCTGCATCATCGGAGCGGAGAGTGCACGGAGAATAATCTCCGCCCCAATCCGTTCGTCACCTTCCAGCGACTTCGCTGTCTTCTGCACCACTTCGGTGCAGCGGAGCAGTGCCACACCACCGCCAGGAAGAATGCCTTCTTCCACAGCAGCGCGGGTGGCATGCAGAGCATCTTCCACGCGAGCCTTCTTCTGTTTCATGTCGGCTTCGGTTTCGGCACCGACGGAAATCACAGCCACGCCACCGGCAAGTTTTGCCAGGCGTTCCTGGAACTTTTCCTTGTCGTATTCACTTTCGGTCTGCTCGATCTGATTCTTGATCTGTTGGATTCGCTTTTCAACGTCTCCACGCTTGCCAGCCCCTTCGACGATCGTAGTGTTGTTCTTGTCCACCGTGATCTTCTTCGCCCGGCCCAGGTGTTCCAGCGAGAGATTTTCGAGTTGCAAGCCGAGGTCGTCACTGATGAGGGTACCGCCAGTCAACGTGGCAATATCGCCGAGCATTGCCTTGCGACGATCACCAAAGC
Source organism: Pirellulaceae bacterium (assembly GCA_041739545.1). Classification (GTDB taxonomy): domain Bacteria; phylum Planctomycetota; class Planctomycetia; order Pirellulales; family Pirellulaceae; genus JBGSNR01. Next base: position 16,788 of record JBGSNR010000128.1, read on the forward strand.
CAGGAGCCTTCACCGCACAGACATTCAGCACGCCGCGAAGCTTGTTCACCACGAGCAGGGTCAAAGCTTCTGCCTCAACATCTTCCGCGATAATGAGCAGCGGCTTGCCCGATTGGCTAGCCTTTTCCAGGATCGGCACGAGGTCGCGAATGTTCGCGATCTTCTTTTCGTGAATCAGGATCAGTGCGTCCTCGAGGAAGCAATCCATCGTGGCCGGCCGGTTGATGAAGTAAGGCGAAACGAAGCCCTTGTCGAACTGCATGCCATCGACATAGGTAGGCTTGGTTTCCGCGGTCTTTCCTTCTTCCACGGTGATGACGCCATCCTTGCCCACCTTAAACAGAGCTTCGGCAAGGAGATCACCGATGGCCTTGTCGTTATTGGCGCTAATGGCACCAACGCTCGCCACTTCTTCCTGGCTTGTGACAGGCTTCGCCATGCTCATCAGCTTTTCGGTAGCTGCCTCGACAGCCTTTTCGATGCCGCGGCGGATTGCCATGGGGTTGGCACCCGCAACCGTGTTACGAATACCTTCCTTGAAGATCGCGTGAGCGAGCACGGTAGCTGTGGTGGTGCCGTCGCCGGCGAGGTCCGAAGTCTTTTGAGCGTCTTCCACCACCAGCTTGGCACCCATGTTTTCGAAGCGATCTTCGAGATCGACTTCCTTGGCTACGGTGACGCCATCCTTGGTAACCGTGGGGCCACCGAACGACTTGTCGATGATGACATTCTTGCCGGTCGGGCCCATCGTGACCGCGACAGCGTGAGCTAACTTCTCAACGCCCCGCAGCATGCGAGCGCGGGCGTGATCTTCGAACAGGATTTGCTTGGGCACGGATCGACTCCCTTTGGAGTTTGTTTGGTACTAAGTTTTGGGGTTGAAAGTTCAGTGGGAGCCGAACCGTAATTCGCAACTCCCTCGCTTGCGCTTCGGGTTAATTTCCGCCGCAGCGGAGCAGGGACGATTAGTCCACAACCTTGGCCAAAATATCGCTTTCGCGGAGGATCTTGACTTCTTCGCCGTTGATTTCGATGTCGGTTCCGCCGTACTTGCCGTAGATCACTTGATCACCAACATGCACGGAGAGTTCCCCCCGGTTGCCGTTTTCGAGCAGTTTGCCGCCGCCGACGGCAACGACTGTACCACGCTGAGGCTTTTCCTTGGCGGAGTCTGGCAGAACGATCCCGCCCGCGGTCTTGGTTTCCGATTCCATCGGCGTGACAACGACTCTGTCATCGAGAGGACGAATCTTGATTTTGGCCATGTGTGGGGTTCCTTCGTTTAAAGTTGTTTTGAAGTTTGAAGTTTTGTTGACTTGAAAATTAAGGGGATCGGAGTTCAGGGATCAGAGGTCGGAGAGAAGTTCGAATCGGAAGTCTCTGACCCCCGATCCTCGACTGCCGATCCCTTCTTCTCCTACATCATGCCGGGCATTCCGCCCATTCCCATGCCGCCCATTCCGCCCATGCCACCACCCATTCCATGGTCGTGGTGATCGTGGTCGCCTCCCTCTTCCTTATCTTTCGGAATCTCGCAGACGAGAGCTTCCGTGGTGAGGAGGAGTGAAGCAACGCTGGCGGCGTTCTTCAGAGCAGTGGTAACGACCTTGGCTGGGTCGATGACGCCGAACTTCAGCATGTCGCCGTATTCGTCCTTGTCGGCATCGTAGCCATCGGTCTTATTCTTCAACTGGCGAACGCGATTGACGACAACTGCACCGTCCTTGCCGGCGTTGGTTGCAATGGCCCGCAGAGGGTAGTCGAGAACGTTCTTCACGATCTGAACTCCCTGGGCTTCGTCCCCTTCAAGCTTCAGCTTGTCGAGCGCCTTGCCGGCGCGGATCAAAGCCACACCGCCACCAGGAACCACACCACTTTCGAGTGCGGCTTGAACAGCGTTCTTGCCGTCTTCCAGAAGCCACTTCTTTTCCTTCATCTCGGTTTCGGTAGCAGCACCGCAGCTGATCTGGGCGACGCCACCGGCCAGTTTGGCCAGGCGTTCCTGCAGCTTTTCGCGGTCGTATTCGCTATCGGTGATGCCGATCTCGCGGCGAATTTGTTCCGCCCGAGCTTGGATTTCATCCTTCTTGCCGGCACCGCCGACAACGGTGGTGTTTTCCGAAGTGATACGGACCTTCTTCGCCCGGCCGAGATCTTTGAGCTGAACGCTCTCGAGCTCGATGCCTAGGTCTTTGAAGATCGGCGTCCCAGCGCAGAGCACGCCCAGGTCACCCATGATGGCCTTGCGGCGATCGCCGTAGCCGGGAGCCTTAACGGCACAGACCTGGAGAATGCCACGGAGCTTGTTCACCACGAGAGTCGCGAGGGCTTCCCCTTCAACATCTTCGGCAATGATCAAGAGAGGCTTGTTGGCCTTGCTTATGGCTTCGAGGAGCGGGATCAGCTTCTTGTTGGAAGAGATTTTTTCTTCGAACAGGAGGATGTACGGGTTTTCCATCTCGACAGCGACTTCGTCCTGATTGGTGACGAAGTGGGGCGAGAGGAAGCCGCGATCGAACTGCATCCCTTCCACGACTTCGACTGTCGTTTCGCTGCTGCGCCCTTCCTCAATGGTGATGACACCATCTTTGCCGACCTTCAAGAAGGCATCGGCGAGAACGGCGCCAATGGAAGGATCGTTGTTGCCAGCGATCGTGGCGATCTGCTGCAATTCCTTCTTGTTCTTTTCGCTGATCGGGGTGGCGAGTTCGTTGATCGAATCGCACACTGCCTCGCAGGCCTTACTGATCCCGCGGCTCAGAGCCATCGGATCATAGCCCGAAGCAATCATCTTCAAGCCTTCGCGGAAGATGGCTTCGGCCAGGACCGTAGCGGTCGTGGTGCCGTCGCCGGCAACCGAGTTGGTCCGGCTGGCTGCTTCTTTCACAAGCTGAGCGCCCAGATTCTCGTACGGGTCGGCCAAATCGATGTCTTCAGCAACGGTTACGCCGTCCTTGGTCACTTTGGGGGAGCCCCAGCCCTTATCGAGCACGGCATTGCGGCCACGAGGCCCCAGGGTGCTGCGGACAGCCCGAGCGAGCTTAGAAACACCAGCCAACAACGGCTGACGGGCATCATCATCGAAAACCATCTGTTTAGACACGACAGATCCTCCTGGAGGTTGCTGCTAAAAATCTTGAATGGGCGGCTGCTGCGGGAGGTAATCCCCTCAACGGGCGACCGGTAATGTGCGGACATGATCCGGCAGAGATGCCGGTCACAGGGGCTTGCCGCAGCCAAAGCGCACCGGTTGGTCCATTTTGGCAGCGGTAAGGCTGGTTTCGCCCTTAGAAGCAACCGCTGTGCCAGCGATCCAGGTTGAAGTAGCAAGAGTAGGCGAGTTATAGACTTGCGCTATCTGTGGCGGCTTGAAGCGAGGCTGGGTCCTGCATTTTTTGCCAAATTGACAGCCTGCCGGTGAAGTTCAGTGGGTTTAGTTCATTTCAAATCCGCTGCCAGCTAAGATCGGCCTCGCCGAATGGAAAAGGTTGCTAGCGGCTTGGGTGACAATTCATAAAGTGCCTGCGACCTTGCTTTTGCTCCGCCAGACTCCTAATATCCGCGGCGTTTGTCGGCAGATTCCCTGGTTTTTGTTCCCATGATCCGTTCTCGACGGTGGCTCGTCCCCGCCTTCATTTTGCTCCTTGCGCTCGTGCTGCGCCTGGCCGGTGCGGCCTGGTGGCAGGCTCGTTTGCCCATGGAGCAGAAGTTTTACTTCGGCGACAGTGCGAGCTACTGGGATCTGGCGGGAGACATCGCAGCGGGGCGAGCTTACGAATATCAAGGTTCCCAGATCTTTCGCACGCCCGGCTACCCAATCGTCCTCGCGCCGATGTTCGTGCTCTGGCGGGGAGAGCCTCCGATCCTCGTTGTTCGTGCTTGGAATGCTTTGATGGGAGCAGCGGCTGTTGGCGGAGTGATGCTGCTGGCCCGCTTTCATTTTGATGATCGGGTGGCAAATGTCGCGGGGCTCTTGGCAGCGGTGTTGCCCGAAGCGATTGCCGGTAGTGTCTTTGTGTTGAGCGAAGCGGCGTTTGTGCCGCTGATGATCGCACAGTTAATACTTTCCAGTCGCGCGCCGCCGGCGAAGACGTTTAGGTCGAGCGCCCTGTTCGCAGTGGCGGGGGGCGTGTGCGGCGGCATGGCGGTTCTGGTCCGCCCCAGTTGGCTGTTGTTCACGCCCCTGCTGGGAATTGTTCACGCTTTCACCGCCAAGAGCGAGGCGAGTGTCGCGCGGCGGATTGGTGTCGCTGCCTTGCCGATGCTCGGGGTGGTGTTGATGACCTGTCCGTGGTGGATCCGGAATTACAACATCAGCGGCTACTACGTGCCGACGAGTACCGAAGTTGGCTCTAGCCTTTATGACGGTTTGAATCCGCGTGCCGATGGGAGCAGCAACATGGATTTCAAGCCGGCCTTGGAGGCTCAGTTTGCCGCGTTAGATGTGGCAACACTTAATGACCGGCCGGCCGCTCGTGAGGTTCGCCTCGATCAGTTTTTTCGGCTGCAAGCCAGCACCTGGGCTGGCGAGAACCCAGGTCGCGTGCTCGAGCTGGCAGGGGTGAAGTTTCTCCGTATGTGGAATTTCTTCCCGAATGCCTCCGACTTTCGTTCCAACGCCGGTCGCTGGCTCATTGCGTTTACCTACGGCCCAGTGTTGCTGCTGGCGGTTGTTGGTGCCTGTTTGCTGGTTCGTCGCACGCCGATTCCAACCAATGTTCTCACTCTCACGCTCCCCGCAATCTATCTCACTTTGCTGCATTTGATTTTTGTAAGTTCGCTTCGCTATCGCCTCCCTGCGCTGCTGCCGCTGTTGATTCTGTCCGCAGTCGCCAGTGTGTGGATTTACGAACAGTTTGTGCCTAAACGGATTACCTGACCGCTGACTTTTGGGAAGGAACTCGGGAATGGATTCCCGGCCCACGGAAAACTCGCCCGGCATTTTTAGCCGCTGTTTTGATTCGCTGTCGCAACTTGCGGCGGCGGTCATTGTCGCTGCTGCGCTGTTCCTGGCGGGGAAGTACTATCTCGTCGATCGCATCGATGAGGAAATTCGGGGGCGCGTCGAATCCAAGCTTGCCGAACATTATCCGGGTTTGAGTGTTAGCGTTTCATCGGCCCGCCGCCTGGAAGGGGAAGGGATCGAAGTTCGCGGCTTGATGATTCGTGAAGGTGGAGGACGAAACGCTCCGGTGGTGCTTAGTGTCGAACATCTCTTCGTCGCCTGCGAAACTAAGCTTCCGGATATGGTCACGCAACCGTTGCAGTTCCGCCGCGCGGAAGTTCGCGGTGTGCGGGTGCGGGCTGAACGCAAAGCGTCAGGGGTCTGGAGCGTGCAGCACCTGCTGCCGATTCCCAAAAACACCGGTGCCAGTTTTCCAATCTCCGTGGATGACATGGTTGTCGAGATCATCGACCCCCTCCGTTCGCCCCAGGCCGGTTTGACGCTGCGTGAGATTCACTTAAGCCTCACGCCCCAAGCGAACGACGATCAATCCACTGCCCAAAAATCCACGAGCCGAATCGCGTTACGCGGCCGGGGGACGGGAGATCACTTTGAGAAAGTCGATTTTCAAGGAGTCTTCGATCGCGATACATCGGAGTGGTCCTTAACTGGCGCTGTCGAGGGATTGGAGTTCACCCAACGCTTGCGGGCTGCTTTGCCCAGCGACTGTGATCGCTGGATCGCGCCACTGGCGTCGGTGCGCGGTCGCACTCAGTTTGGATTTCGCATTCAGCGTCTTGCTCAGAATGGGAAGCTCAACCAGCCGCAGTGGGACTTTCAAATTGTCGGTGATGTCTCGGAAGGTCGCATTGACGACGACCGTCTGCCGGAACCTTTGAACGATGTCTCTGCCCACGTTGAGGTTGATCCCTCCGGTCTGCGGATCGAAAACCTGAGCGGCCGCTGCGGTCCGGCCGAAGTCTGGGCCAACCTGAGAACGCATGGTTTCACCGCCCAAAGCCCGGTGGAGCTGGAGCTCAATCTGGAGGGTTGGCCGATCGAACGACTGCTGGCGACGCTCCTTGCCAAAAGCGCCAGCGAAGAATTGCGCAAGCTCTCCCTGCAAGGTGTTGCCGATGTCGCAGGTCGGTTCAGCTACGACGGCAAAGCCTGGACGCATCAGGCGGAAGCCAAACTGCGGCAGGTAAATCTGTTGTACGACTCGTTTCGCTATCCTCTCTCGGATGGCGAAGGAAGATTGATCGGGCACGGGGATCGCATTCGTACCGAGCTGCAGCTCTTTGCCGGTTCGGAACCAGTTTCGATTGTGGGCGAAGTGCCGGCCGCAGGTCGCCCTGGAATGAGTTGGGTTGAGATTCGCACGTTGCGGCCCGTCCCGATCGATGAACGGCTGATTGCGGCCTGCGACAAGAATACGCAGCAAGTGGTGCGGTCCTTTCGTCCGCGCGGCTCGATTTCTTTCGCGGGACGCATGGAAAAGAGTGGTCCCAACGAGCCGATCAGCAAAATGTGGCGGATCGATCTGCACGAACTTTCCATCCGCAGCGATCAGTTTGCGTACCCCATCGACCAGGTGCGTGGCGTCCTCGCTTACGAGAACGGCAACTGGAACTTCTTGAATCTCTCGGGGCGGAACGGCAGCGGTTATATCACTGGCGAAGGGGTCTTCACCCACCGCGAACAAGCACCAGGTCTGGTCGATCTCCACTTCGCCGCAACCGATGTCGCGCTTGATGAGGATCTGCGCAATGCAATCAACGCCACCGGTCAGCACTTGTGGGGACAACTCCGGCCGCGCGGGACGCTCGATCAATTGGATGTCAATTTGGCGTTTGAAGTGGGGCGACCTGAGACGATTTCGATCACCATGCACGGGCAGAAATTTCAAGCCCAGCAGAATGTGGACGGCCGAACCATTTCGCTGGAGCCGCAACTGATGCCCTATCGCCTGGACAACGTCACCGGCGAATTCAACTATCACAACGGGATCGTCGAACTGAAGAATCTCCAAGCCAGTCATGGGCGCGCGATTTTCTCGCTCGAAGGCGATTTTCGTCCGAACGATCGCGGGGGTTGGCTCCTGCGTTTCACCCGCCTGGCCGTGGATCGCCTCAATATCGATCGGGAACTGTGGGAAGCCATGCCTCCCGATTGGTCGGCCTCTGCGGGACGGGTCAGGCTGGAAGGTCCGGTGGGGGTGCTGGGAACGTTGTCGATCAACTTGAACGACGAAATCGCGCCGCCGGCAGAACGCTTTCTGGTTGATTGGGATCTGCAACTCGATCTGGAGGACGGGCGTTTCGATCCCGGCACGCGGCTGGAACATGTCTACGGTGGCGTGCGACTGGTCGGTCGCGGCGGGCCCACGGGCTTTGCTTCGCGCGGCGAACTGCTCATCGATTCGTTTGTCGCTCAGGGAGTGCAGTTCGCGCAAGTCCGCGGCCCCTTCGCGCTCGATAGCCGTCGCTTGCTGGTCGGGGAATGGAGCGAAGCCAATATTCGCACTCGACCACCACGACCGGTCACCGCAAAAGTCTTCGGCGGGCAAGCCGTGCTCAATGCCAGTCTCGACTTCAATCAAGAAGGAACCTTCGCCGTGCAGACCGCGCTCGACGAAGCCAACCTGTGGAACATCACTCTCGAAACGATGCCTGAACGCGCGGGAATGAGTGGCAAGGCCTATGGCACGCTGAGCTTGCAAGGCTCGTTGCAGGGCATGCATACGTGGCGCGGCAACGGCGCGATCCGCCTCCGCGACGCCAATATTTATGAAGTCCCCGTCTTCCTCGCCGTGTTGCGATTGCTCAGCGTGACGCGGCAAGACAATCTCGTCTTCCGCGAATCCAACATGGACTTCCGCGTCGTAGGCGATGATCTGCAGTTCGACCGTCTCGATTTCCATAGTGAACTCGTCAGCTTGAAAGGTCGCGGTCAGATGGCCATGACTGATCAGCGCCCCGTCGACCTGCAGTTCTATACCCAGGTGGGGCGCGACGAATTGCAGGTTCCCATTTTGCGGCCACTACTTGGTGAGGCCAGTCGCAGCTTCTTGCTGATCGAAGTCGCCGGCCCTGCCGAAAGCCCTCAAGTGACGAAGAAGGCCTTCCCCGCCATAAACGACCAACTACGGCAACTCTTCCCCGACTTAGCCGAAGGCCCCCGGCCTGACGACCCGGTTTCGCGTCCCAGCTTGCTTCGTCGCCGTTGATAACGATTTCGTAAGGTTTGCCTGCTGTCACTCGGCTGACGTGACATCTATGTAGACGCTTTTTTCCCGCGGCAGTACGATTTCTTGCGGGAAGGTTAACCGAACCAACATGTTTCGGGAACGTTTCCAGTGTCCAAACGTTGAAGGTTTGGGCCAAACCTCTCCTCCGGTTTGACTTCTTATGACGACTACGATCTACGACCACAATCCTACGATTACGCAGGGTGGCGAAAGAACGCCCACTGAACCAAACGAACTTCTCGACCGCTATCAGGAATTGGTAGGCAAACGCCGGGTCAATTGGACCAGTCACCTGCGCTTGATGAAGCGCTTGGGTGCCGGCGGCCAGGGAATCGTTTTCTTGACCGCCCTCCGCGGTACGGATGGTTTCACCTTGCCCGCCGCGGTGAAAGTGTTTTCCCCTGAGCGATTCGAAGACGCCCGCCAGTACGAAGAAGGGATGACGCGAGTCGCCCACGCTGCAGCGCGGATTGCCCAGATCCAGCACGATAACTTGTTGTACGTTTACAACTTCCTCGACCGCATGCGAATTCGCATGCTGATGATGGAATGGATCGACGGCTACGACATGCAGCGGCTGGTGCTTCCGTCGATGCTCGAGCGCGTCCGCAATCGCCTCAGCGCCCGCCGCTGGGACTACATCAATCAGGTCATCGTTACGCATGGACCGGAACAATCCCGCATCAAAGCTGGAGTGGCGGTTGCGATCGTGCGTGATTGTCTGTCGGCACTCGCTGCGCTGCATCGAGAAGGGATCGTTCACGGCGACGTGAAGCCTTCCAACATCATGCTCAAGCGGACCGGGATCGCGAAAATCATCGACATCGGCTCGGCCTTCGAAGTAGACGATCCGCCGCCGGTGCGAACCTGCACCCCCGCGTATGCCGCGCCGGAAGTTTTGGAAGGTTCGGACTGCACCCCCCGCAGCGACCTGGCCTCCCTGGGCTATGTGCTGATCGAACTCCTGGCCGGCCGGGCTCCGTTCGCCCACTGTCGCAACTACAAGGAACTTTTGGAAGCCAAGCGGATTCTGCCGCAACGGTTGCACGAAATTCTCCCGGCCGAAGTGCTCGGCAGCGAGCTGCTGGTCAGCTTCTGTCGGGGGATGATCGCTCCGGACCCGATGCGCCGGTTCCCCAGTGCCGAAGCTGCCGACCTGCTGAAGGAAGGGGCGGCCGCCTTCCATCGCCAATTGGTGATCGGCAATCTGTCCAGCGAGTATGGCAACGAAATTCGAGTCTGGATGGAAGAGCTGAAGGAACTGGAAGCTCAGGACGAATCGCGCACGGACGAATCGACCTGATCTTCGCCATCTTCGCCGTAAGTCCGCCGACACGATTTTCGCGTTGACTACCCTGAAAGGACTGTTTTTGGAAACCCTTTCCACCATCTTCTGATACGACTTAACCATCTATCAGACCTCCATTTACGGGGAAAAGTGAATTCCTGGCTGTTAGCGCCTCCTACGGGGGGTTTCTAGCACTCTTTTTCTTGCCGCGTTTCGGCACTTACGGCGATTTGCTGCGGCGGAAGTGTGCCTATAAATCTGCTGCCGAGTCGAATTAGAATAATATTTAGTTATTGATTAATTGTCAAATAGTATCTGAAGTTTCGAGGAGGAACGTCCGGTGGCGGTTTGCCGTCGCGGTATGATGCAGCAAAGGAAATCCGCATGCTGAAATATGTTTATCTTTACCTGGCCACGATTCCGGTCTTCTTTGCGATCGACATGCTCTGGCTGGGGCTGATTGCCAAGGACCTGTACCGCAAGCAGTTCGGCTCGCTCCTCAAGGACCAGCCCAACTGGCCCGCCGCGTTTGCCTTTTACTTGCTTTTCATCCTGGGGTTGTTGATCTTCGCCACGGTCCCAGCTTTAGAAAAACGTTCGCTGCAATACGCCCTGGTCTACGGCGCGATGTTCGGCTTCTTTTGTTACGCAACGTTCGACCTGACCGGCTACGCGGTCCTCAAAGGCTTTCCCCTCTGGATCATCCCCGTTGATCTCGCCTGGGGAGCGATCTTGTCCGCGTCGGTGGCCGGAGTGAGCTATTGGATCGGGCAGAAGTTTTTTTGGTGAGCGAGTGCAGGGCCGACTCCTTCCTGCCAGAAATGTTCCTTAACGCACCAGAAGGAAGGCATACGGCTGCATTCTCTACGAGCACTGCGCTTAGTTCGGCTTTGATTTACCGGTGTTCAGTTCATTGCCAACGGCTTGAAATACACAACGGAACCATTTCTCTTTATCGCAAGTCCAGCACACCCGCACTTGGCCTGCCACGTTTCGGAAGGGCTCGAATACTTCCAAAGCTCATCGCCCAATTCTAGCCGCTCAGCAAATTCTGCCACAATAGGCAAGTATGCTTCGGTGAATGACGCTGGAAGACCTTGCTCTTGGCATTCAAGTGAAATCTGCGCAATAGTCGTTCGTTCCTGCAGCCATTCATTAGGTATAGGGGTAATGCTTGCCATGGGTATTGTAGAGCCAGAAAAGTGCCAGGATGCTTAAGTCAACAAGCAATCGGGGCTGCCCGCGTTACTTTCCTAACACGTCGTACTGGTAGTGGTAATCGTATTTGCCCAGTCGTAGCCAGAGGTGGCGGGGGGCAAGGGTCGTTTTTCAGCTTCGTACAGTTTGACCGTCTCTTCCACAATCTGGCAGAGTTCGGCAAACACAGACTTTTCATCTTCCCCGTGGCATCCACCGTAAAAGAGCCCGGGACAACTACCGACGAAGCAATGATCTTCCTCGGACCATTCGACCAACTTGACGTACCTGGCAGCAGCATTCATGACTTGGATTCCTCGATTGCCTTGCTTACGGCCCGCTCCTGATATTTCTTCGCATCGTCGGCTGGATTTGCCCCATCCTGTTCGTAAAGTGGGTATCAAGCAATCGCAAGGCAGGCTCCTCACTGCTGGAAAAGTTCAACAAAAAAAGGCAGGCTTGCGAGCACATGCCCCGCCTACTTCAGCGGCAGCCACAACATCTGCCACCACCGACCGGTGACCTCTTCGCTGCGTAACTGCGGCAGGCCGAGGGGCATGGTGCTTTGCTCACCCCGCGGGTGCGAACGATAGGTGCGAAAGAGCCAATCCCACCATGGCACACTGAAACCATAGTTCGTGTCCGTTTCATCGCGCTCGATCGAATGATGCACGCGGTGCATGTCGGGCGTGACGACGATCAACCTCAGCCAGCGATCCAGGCCGAGCGGCAAAGCCAGGTTGCTGTGGTTGAACATCGCAAAGGCGTTGAGCAGGATCTCGAACAGCACGATATCCACTGGACGGGCACCCAGCAGAATCGCCACGGCACATTTCAAAGCCAGCGAGAGCAGAATTTCAACCGGATGAAAACGCACCCCGCTGGAGACATCGATTTCCAAATCGGCATGATGCACCATGTGCAGCCGCCACAAGATCGGCACGCGATGCATGGTGACATGCTGAACATAAATCAATAAATCGAAGGCCAGCAGCGTGAGGATGGTTTGCAGCCAGCCGGGAGCTTCCCACTGCTGAAATAATCCCAGGCCGCGACTTTCCCCCCACTTCGCGGCGGCCACTACGGACAACAGCGGAATCAGTCGCGCCACACCAACATTGATTGCCGCCAGCGCCAAATTATGCACCACATGCCAGCCGCGACCGGTCGCCAGACGTTGCTTTCGCCGCGGGAGCCAGGTTTCAGCAAGTAGCAAGGTTACCAGGACGGCCAGATAAGCTCCCAGCCGCCACGAGGCTTCATTTTCCAAGATTGGCATATGTGGGACGAAATCCTTCTTAGTACTGACGGCGAGGAACCAACATCAACGGGGCGTTCCAGCGCTGACCAATCTTTATTTTGACGTACCCGGCCCCCGTCATGGAGCCGCGACCTTGTATAATCCGGCAAACCTTGAAGGAGTACGTCTCATGCAGTGTCCGGATTGTAAGACCGATGCACCGCCCGCCTCTACTTTTTGCCCGAAGTGCGGGATGAAGCTCGTGGATGCGCCGATGAAGTCTGCCGCGCCGACCGCTGCGGATAAGTTCAAGCAAGCCGTTGCGGATCGGCAATCAAGCCCTGATCCGGCCGAAGAACCTTTATGGAAGGGGAGTTACTCTCCCAAAGCGATGATCGGCAACTGGATCCTGGCGGGGTTGATCACCGTGGCCGGCATCGCGGCCGGAGTGCTGTCGTTGAATCCAGCGGTCTTCATGGCGGCCGGTGCGATCGCGGTAACCGTTTGGCTCAGCATGCTCGGTTGGCTGTGGTTTCAAAGGATGAGTGTCGAATATGAACTGACAACGCAGCGTTTTGTTCATCGCCGGGGCGTGCTCAGTCGCGTCACGAACCGCGTGGAAGTGATCGATGTTGACGACGTACAGGTGGTGCAAGGGTTTGTGGAGCGGATGTTCGGAGTGGGGACGATCAAGATTCTGTCGAGCGACGTTTCCGACCCGACCCTGACGTTGCATGGAATTGCCGACGCCCACCGCGTTGCCACCCTGATCGACAACGCCCGGCGGGACGAAAGACGGCGACGGGGCCTGCATATCGCACAGATTTAGCCCCTACACTGGTGAATCTGCCCGCTTCGTGGCATGATAGTGGTCTTCGCCCGCCCGGCGTTCCCTTTCATTCCGGCAGCGTTTCTCATGCATCAGCCCTTGGCCGTCGTTCTTGCAGCGGGAATGGGAACGCGCATGAAGTCGGACCTTCCCAAAGTCCTCTGCCCCGTGCGCGGCAGGCCGATGGTGGAATTTGTTGTCGATGCCCTCCATTCCGCCGGGATTGAGCGGATGGTCGTCGTTATCGGTCATCGTGGCGAACTGGTGCGGGAACAACTGGCCCACCACGGCAGCAAGCTCGAATTTGTGGTGCAAGCCGAACGACTCGGCACCGGGCATGCTGTGCAACAGGCCTTGCCGATCTTGCAGAACCAAACTGGACCGGTCGTGATCCTGACAGGGGATTCGCCCCTCGTGCAAGTTTCCTCGCTGCAAAAATTGCTGAGCCACTTTGCCGAGCACGAACCCGCCTGCCTGCTCGGCACCCTGCATAAAGAAAATCCTGCCGGCTTGGGGCGAATCGTGCGACACCCCAGCGGCGAGTTCGCCGGCATCGTGGAAGAAAAAGATGCCAGTGACGAACAACGCCGCATCACCGAGGTGAACATGAGCACCTACGTCTTCAGCGGGCCAGATCTGGTCTGGTCGCTGGGCCAACTGCGGAACGATAACCGGCAGAAAGAATTTTATTTGACCGATTGCCCCGGCATCCTCAAAGGTGCGGGGAAACGAGTCGCAGCGCTGCCGGTGCTCGCGCCCTGCGAAGCGCTCAGCGTGAACACACCGGATGACCTGGCAGCCGTGGAGCAAGCAATGCAAGAACTGGGGTACCCATGCGTGAGCTGAAGATTTTCAGCGGGCAAGCCAATCGGCCGCTCGCCAAAAGCATCTGCAACTCTTTGAATCTCAGCTTGGGAGAGATCACACTCGGGAAGCATCCCGACGGCGAGAATTTTTGCAAGATCGAAGAAGATGTGCGCGGCCGGGACGTCTATTTGATGCAGTCCACCTGCCCCCCGGTAAACGATAACCTGCTCGAACTGCTCATCATGATCGACAGTTGCAAGCGGGCCAGCTGCGCCCGCGTGACGGCGGTCATTCCTTATTTCGGCTACGCCCGGCAAGATCGCAAAGACGAAGGTCGCGTGCCGATCACAGCCAAGCTCGTCGCCAATCTCATCACGCGCGCGGGAGCCGACCGCGTGTTGACCATGGACCTGCATGCCCCGCAGATTCAGGGCTTTTTTGATGTGCCTGTCGATCACTTGTATGCGGCACCAGTGCTGACCCGTTGGGCGCGTGAAATGCCATGCAATAAAGACCAGCGGATCGTCGTCAGCCCCGATGTGGGGAGCATCAAGCGTGCTTTGGGCCATGCAAATCGGCTCGGCAAACGGCTGGCGATTGTCGATAAACGCCGCACCAGTGCTACTGAAACGCGGCAGGAACATATCATCGGCGGACCGGTCGAAGGGCAAGTCTGTTTCATGTTCGACGACATGATCAGCACGGCCGGTTCGATCTGCGGCGCGGCGCGGAAGGTTCATGAATCAGGTGCAGCCGAGATTCACGTCGCCTGCACGCACGGCGTTCTCTGCGGCCCCGCGATGGAACGTTTAGCGAACGCGCCGATCACTTCGATTGCCGTGACCGACACGATTCCGCTCCCGCCGGAAAAGATGCTGCCCAACATGAGGGTTTTGACCGTTGCGCCGCTGCTGGCCGAAGCGATCAAGCGCATTCACCACGATCAATCGATTAGTGCGTTGTTTGAACGGGCGGACGAACGGGAAGATCAATAGGGCTGGCGGAGTACCTACTCCCGCGCCTTATAAAACCGATTCGCCAGCACATGCTCCAAGCCCATCACCAGGGCGAAGAACGCCATCAGCAGCGGATAGAACTCGCTGCCGACGAGGGCATTTTCCTGCTCCCGCTGAATCTCTTCCTGGCTGCGAGCGACGTGATATCGCTCCGCCCCAAACAGCGGATCGAGTTGCTCCTTGGTGAGCCGCGTTAAATCGGTGGCCTCGGCCGGCAGGTTCACCGCGAAGCCCCGAATGACTGGCCCCCCTTGCAAGCCTTTCATCCGATAATTGCCCGGATGATCGGTGAAGCGCACCACCACGCGGCCATCCCGCGCGGTCACATCCTGCGGCAGTTCGTTCGGCGTGAAGAGCTGATACCGCTCCGCATATTCGCCGTTCGCGAGGACCGCCGTTTCGCCACAACGAAAGTTAAGCCGCGTATCCGCGCCGCTTTGGGCCAGATGGAGCATCATTTCATTCGCCAAGACAAAGCAAGGCCAGGCATCTTCGCCAGTCGCCAGTTCGTTCCAGGTCGAGCGTCCTTTGGGTCGCAGCGGATCGGTGATGGGGGTCGTCAACACCAGCACACGCCCCGCTTCGTCAACGTTTTCAATCAGTGCTGGCTTCATGTTTCCGAACGTCGCCACGATGCGGGCGGAATCCGCGAGTTCGTCCAAATTCCAGTGGTAGTAAACGGGGAAGCGATCCCAGGGGACGTTGGCGTCGATCTGGCGGAAGGGTTGCAGCACGGGATGATCGTAGGTCGACGGGGCGAAATAAATATCCCCCGGCGTACGCGTTTGCCGTGTCAGCTTGCCCCCCAAGAGCTTCGCAGGCAGCGGCGCGCTGAACGATTGCGGATCGGCATTGTGGCCGAGAAATACCGCGAGCCCGCCGCCAGCTTCCACGTAGCTCGACAACGCCTGCCACCCTTCTTCCGACATCGCCCCCGGATCAAGCAATGCCACCGCGCGATAGCCGGACAGGTTCTTCGCCGCCAACTCTTGCTGCGGGATCACCTCCGGCATGAAGCGGGCTTGATTGGTATGGCGAAACTCGCGGGGGGCGATCGCTTCGTCCAAATAGTTTTCCGAAACGTTCGGACCCGTAACAATCAGCACGGGCCAGGCAGGCTGCACATCGACCGCGAAGTAACGCACGTCGTTGATCGTCAGCGCATCGCTGCCGACAAATCGCACTTGCCCCTGATGGAGCCCTGGGTTCAAGCCCCGGATGCGAAACTCCAGCGTTCCGCCGGCACCTTCCACCAGGGTCGCCGTTTGCGTGCCGCGCCGTTCTGACTTAGCAAACTCAGGCTTGCCATCGCGAAGGATCGGGAACCGCGGATCGGGCTCTTCCATCAACAATTCCACTTCGCGGGGACCAGAAACACCCACGGCACTGAACGGCACACGGATTTGCAACTCGGCACTGGGGGACAAAAGCTGCGTTGATAAATCAAGGTCCCCCAGCGCGGCATCTTGCGGCTGCTCGATCCCCACATCAATCAAGTAGAGTTGTACCTCGGCTTGCTCTTTCAACAGCTTGGGCAGATCAGCGGCAGCCGCCCCACGCCAGGCAGCAGCCGCCAGATCGGTGAAAACGTACATCTCCTTCCGCTGCTGCGGAGCATCTTTCAGCAATTGCAAGCCGCTGGCAACCAGTTCCGGCAATGCACGCGACGTGCCGATGGTTTGCAAGCGCCCCACGGCCTGCACCGCGGCGCCACGATCGACGGCAAACGCGGCCCCGCCTGCTCTGCCACTCACCAGTGCTACTTCGCTATCGGGAGGAAACTGCTTGATCAATTCCCGCGCCAGTGCTTCCGCCGCCTGCAGTCGGTTCGCATTGTTGTGCTTGTAGTCCATGCGGGGCGAAGTATCGACCACCAGCACCGCCGCGACCGGAGCTTCTTGATTGCCCAGCGAAACCCCGGGGCCGGAGAGCGAACGGACGAGGAAGAAAATCAGCACCGCGGCCAGAAGTGCCGCGAAGCCACCCAGGCCGTACGTCACTGCTCGATGCAATCCGCGCGAGGAAGAGACGGCAGCGAGGATCGCCACAACAATCACTGCAATCCCCAGCAAGCCTACCGAGAGCCACGAACTGATCATCGCAGAAGCGACGCTTGGTCGGGCCAGCGCTAGTGCGGGCACCGCGACGGCCGCACATCGCAGGGCGAGCAGCAACCAATGCCGCAGTTGCAGTTGCCGCGAGTTCGTTTGTTGCCGTTCGCGGATGAAGCGAATGGCCGGGAACATCACATGCTTCGGCTTCGCGCGCATGAGCAGGTGCAGAGCGATGGGAATCGCCACGAGTAATGCGCCTGCGAGTAACGACCAGTTGGCAAAGCCCATGAGATGAGAATTTAGATCATTGAATCCGTTCGTGCCTCGGTGCCACTGCTGGCTTGTCCAGCAGTGCAACTATTCCTGCGAGCATTCCCTTTTTCTTGCATCGCTTCGATCCTTTCGCGGTTTTTGCGGTGCCACTGCTGGCTTGACCAGCAGTGCGGCAATTCCTGCGAGCATTCCCTTTTACTTGCATCGCTTCGATTCCTTCGCGGTTTTTGCGGTGCCACTGCTGGCTTGTCCAGCAGTGCGGCAATTCCTGCGAGTGTTCGCTCCTACTTGAATAGCCTCAATATCCTTCGACGTCACCCTAGATCCATCAACTGTTCCTCTACCACTCGGCTGGAATGGAGGTCAACGGTGGAAATCCAGCAGGCAAGGGCTGCGTTGGGTTCAGATACCAATTGGCGCTTGACCATTTCCATTCGGCTGCCGTGGTAACGAATTCTTTGCGGACTGGATTTCGATGAACGTAGTCGATGGCGTTGAGAACCGCGGACTCGGTATCGAGGTTGCGGTCATACCCGGGCCCTTCCTGCCAAAATCTGAAGGTAAACACCTTGGGACGTTGGCGAATGGTCAGGCGAGTCAACAGCGGGCTATGTGCTGCTTCAAGTAGTTTTTTTATTCGAAACGAAAAAGGCCGCTTGATCGCACTCAGCAACGCCTCCATCTTAGACGCTGAGGGACTCGGAAAGAGAATCAGATGCACGTGATTGGGCATGTAGACAAAGGCAGTCAAATTCCACGCATGACCCTTGATCGCTCGCCCAATCGATTCGGAGAGCATCGCTCTCCATTCATCATTCGTGAGCAAATTCATTCTCTGGTAACAGGAAAAAGTAATCTCTCGAACGTGGGATGCATCGTCGTAGTGCTTTACACGCTTTCGGTGGGGTAGGTCCATGACATCACAATTCTGAAGTTCGTAGATCGAAAATATGGCCAACCACTTCGATTTTACTGCCGTTAGTCAAAGCAAACAAAAGTGAAACCGTTCGCACCAATCCGCACTGCTGGGCAAGCCAGCAGTGGCACCTGCATCGAAGATAAACCGAATGGAACCAAAGCAAGCAAGAGGGAAACCGCTCACACCAATCCGCACTGCTGGGCAAGCCAGCAGTGGCACCCCTGGCTTCGTCACACTGTCACACTTTTCCTCCCGGCATTCCGCGGTTCAATCAACGTAAAACTGATCAGCCAACCCACGGCGATCACGGCCGCGATTGCTAAAAATGCGGCTTCGAATCCTAAGCGACCTAACACCCAACTCACTATAAGCGAAGCGGGAATCGGCGAGGCGAGGCACAAATTCAAAGTGCCCAGATAACGAGCATGTTGATGGGGCGGAGCAATCTCCAGGGCGTAGTTGTTCAGCGTCTTGAAAACGACAGGACTCAGCCCCAGCATGCCGAAAACGATATTGAACCAATCGCGTCCCAACTCGGGCCGCCAGACGATTGCGACCGCCAACAGTGGCGTGGCAAAAGCCCCCAGCAGCAAGAACTGCATCGCCAGGCGATTTCCAAAGCGGTCGGCCAACATTCCGATCGGTACGCTGATAATTGCGGTGCCGATATTCTGCACGATCAACCACCACACCAACTGTCGTTGATCGAAATGAAGTTCCTGAATGCCTACGGCTTGAAAATGAGGAAACAGCGTCAGCGACGTGGCGTATAAGGCCGCAACGAACGCAAAGCGGCGAAAGGGGCGATCGTGGCGCAACGTCTCGCCGGCATCGGCAAAGGCTTGCCACCACGGACGACTCACCACCTGCAGATCGTCTGGCTCTTCTTTCAAGAACCAACTGATCGCCGACGCAACGATAAACACACCCGTCGAAAATCCAAAGACGGCTGCCGCATTCACTTTGGTCTCTGAGAGCCACTGCGGCAGCAAAATCAGCGCGGCAGAAATTGCAATCGCCGCTCCGACGACATTCGAAATCAATAGCAGTCGCCCCCGGTGGGTCACGCGAATCAGCTTCCCCTGCAAGGTGTTCAGCACCAGGTTGTTCACCCCCAGCGTGGCGAAGAAGAATCCATAGAGCGCCAGATACAACAGCGCGGGCCAACTGGATTGCGCCGGATGAGGAACCAGGAAAATGGCCGTGAGTCCGCCGAAGGCAATCGCCATCAAAGCGGTCGTCCAGACAAATGCCGACTTCTTTCGCGGCTGCTGCTGGAGCGTATGCGCGAACAGGGCGGGCGGCACACTTTGCCCCAGCCGATTGAGCACGGGGAGCGCCCCGCGAATCCAAGGCTGATTCGCGGTGAGCTGATCGAGCACCGCGGGCATAATCACGCTTTCAGTCTTGAAGATCCAACCCGTGCGCAGCACGATCTGATAGACGGCCAAGACGAGAAAGTTATGGGCTTCCGCCTGGGGTGACGGCGCTGGTGCTGGCTCGGGCGCAGCGACTTCCGCTGACGGCTCATCGGGGCTGGCCGAGGGGGGAACAGTGAGGTCAGCACCCGGGCGGAACGAAGTCATATTGTCAGTATAGAGAGACTGCGGGAATTGGACGAGGTCGACAATTCCGACCGATGTGATGACGTATTTTTAACAAACTTTTGATTACTATTGACTTGCTCGTCGAGACAGTGATAATTCGACGAATGGGCCTGCGCGAACTGCCCTTCTCACCAACCCCCCTGCTCGCAGGGTTTACGCTAGTACTTGGCGAAAACGGGGTTAAGTGGTGATGATCAAAGGCTTTGGCGGCGACTCAGGAGTGGTGGAACCCGTTTCCAAAACCACCATTTCGCGTTGGTCATACGCCGCGAACCCAGCGATCGGTTGTCCCGTCTGGAAGAAGCGACCCGGTTGTCAGTTTAGCCCAGTTGTCGTCAAATCGACTTCCCCATCGTCATTTACGTTCCCCTCCCAACCGGGAGCGGGAGTTAGAAACCAGAACCATGAATATCCTGCAAACGCTTCGCGAACGATTTCGAGCCCCCTTGGCCTCCTTGGCCACGGACGTTGAGCCCCTATTGGCCATGATTCGTCCTTCTCAGGATGCCAAGTTTGGGGACTACCAGGCCAACTTCGCCATGCCGCTGCAGAAGCAACTGGGCAAGCCCGCCCGGGAGATCGCGGCAGAGGTCGTCAGTCAGATTGATTTGAGCGATATCTGCGAACCGCTAGAAATTGCTGGCCCCGGCTTTATCAATTTGAAGCTCCGGAACGATTGGCTTGTCGCGCAGCTTCAGGCCGCGATTCCGGACGAACGATTGGCGATCCAGCCGACAACCAAGCCGCGGAAGTTTGTCGTGGATTACTCGGGGCCAAACGTCGCCAAGCCGATGCACGTGGGGCACATTCGGTCGACGGTGATCGGCGATGCGCTTGATCGCGTGTTGCGGTTTCTCGGTCACTCGGTCATTAGCGACAACCATGTCGGCGACTGGGGAACGCAATTCGGGATGATCATTTATGGGTACAAGCACTTTGTCGATCCGGAAGCGTTCTTGGCGACGCCTGTGCTGGAACTAAGCCGGCTCTATCGGTTGGTGAGCAAGCTCGTCACTTATCGCAATTCGATTGCCGAGTTGCCGAAGGCGAAGAAGCAGATTGCCGATCGAGAAATCGCACTCGGCGTTGAATCGGCCAAGCCCAAAAGTGGCGATAAGAAAGTAGACAAGGAACAAGCGAAAGTCATCGAACGGCTGCAAACGCAGTTGAAAGAAGAACGAGAAGAGCTCGTCAAATTGCAAGAGTCGATTGCCGCGGTGGGAGCAGATCCCAAACTGGCGCCGCTCGCCGAGGCCCATCCGGATATTGCGCTAGCGGTTCTCGCCGAAACTGCCAAATTGCACTCGGGAGACGAAGAGAACCTCAAGCTATGGCATCAATTCCTGCCCCATTGTCGGGACGAGATTTCGCGAGTCTATCGCCGACTGAATGTGTCGTTCGATCATGAACTTGGGGAAAGCTTTTTTCATTCCCAACTCGCACCGACCGTGGCAGCACTCGAGGCAAAAGGTTTGGCGCGCGAAAGCGACGGAGCCTTGTGCGTCTTCTTGGAAGGGCACGATGCGCCGATGATCGTGCGGAAGAAAGACGGCGCGTATTTGTATGCCACAACCGACTTGGCCACCATTCGCTACCGCATCAAAGAATGGCAGGCGGAAGCGATTTTATACGTGGTCGATCATCGCCAAAGTGATCATTTTGTGAAGCTCTTTGCGGTGGCGAAGATGCTGGAGAACGATCAGGTCGAAATGCAGCATGTGCAGTTCGGTACGATCATGGGGGAAGACAAGCGGCCTTACAAAACTCGCTCCGGCGATACGGTTGGCTTGGAAGGCTTGCTGAATGAATCGGTCTCGCGCGCCTTCGCCATCGTGAGCGAGAACGACGACCGCAAGCCGAACGGGCCGGAGCTTTCTGAGGAGACACGACAGGCCGTGGCAGAGACGGTTGGCATCGGGGCGATCAAGTACGCGGACTTGTCGCAGAACCGAACGACCGACTATGTCTTCAGCTACGACAAGATGCTGGCGATGGAAGGCAACACGGCGACTTACATGCAGTATTCGTATGCTCGCGTACGAGCAATCTTTCGCCGGAATAATGTAGCGATTGAAACGCTGCGTTCGCCGCATGCAAAGCTGACGCTCGAGCATCCGGCCGAACGGGCGCTCGCGCTCGGCGTGCTACAGTTTCATGAAGCGATTGAAGATGTGCTATACGACTACCGCCCCAACATCCTCACCGGCTACTTGTTCGGCGTCGCCAAGGCGTATTCGACCTTTTACGACGCCTGCCCCGTCTTGAAGGCGGAAACGCCAGAACTAAAGACCAGCCGGTTGCTACTGTGTGATTTGACCGCCCGAACGATCAAGCTGGGGTTGCAGTTGCTGAATATTGGGGTGAATGAGCAGATGTAATCAAAGTAGTAGGCACACTCCGTGTGCCGTTCAAGGACCACAAACTTGGATTCACAGGAAGTTCACCGATGGTTTGAAAAGAGGCTCAAACGTGGCGGAACGGCACACGGAGTGTGCCTACTACGATGAGCCTGCCGAAAAATCTGTCCCCTGATAGAATGGATTGCTTACCCCTTTCGCGTTTGAATTGAGTTCGCTGAATGGCACACGACGTATCCCGGATCCGCAACTTCTGCATCATCGCTCATATCGACCACGGCAAAAGCACGCTGGCCGACCGCTTGCTGGAATATACCGGCGCGGTGACCAAACGCGAGATGAAAGAACAGTTGCTCGACGACATGGCCCTGGAACGGGAGCGGGGCATCACGATCAAAGCCCGCGCGGTCGTGATGAAGTACATCAAGGACGGCATCGAGTACGAGATCAATTTGATCGATACGCCGGGGCACGTTGACTTTCACTACGAAGTCTCGCGCTCGCTGGCCTGCTGCGAAGGAGCGATCCTTGTTGTCGATGCGAGCCAAGGGGTGGAAGCTCAAACGCTGGCCAATGCGTTTGCCGCGATGAATTCGAACCTGACCATCGTGCCGGCGCTCAATAAGATCGACCTGCCGCACGCTCGGCCGGAAGAAGTGTCGATGGAAGTGGAGCAGACGTTGGCCATCGATCACACGCTCTGCATTCCGTGTAGTGCGAAATCGGGCATTGGAATCGGCGAGTTGGTGAACGCCGTCATCGATCGCATTCCGCCCCCGACCGGCGATTACAACGCACCACTGCAGGCGATGCTCTTTGATTCGCACTACGACGATTTTCGCGGCGCGGTGATTTACATCCGCATGATGCAGGGAACGCTCAAGCGCGGCCAGAAAATTAAGTTCCTCAACAAAGGAACGGTTCACGAAGTTCAAGATGTAGGACAGTTCGCGCCTCGGTTCCGTTCTTGCGAAGCGCTGTATGCGGGTCAAGTCGGTTACTTTGTGGGGAACATCAAGTCGCTCGACCTGGTCCATATCGGCGATACGGTGAGCGTGCCCGGAGATCATCCGGCCGAGGCCCTGCCGGGCTACAAAGCGCCGAAGCGCATGGTCTACTGCGGGCTCTATCCGTCCGATGGGCAAGAGTTTTCCGAACTGCGCGACGCGCTCGATAAGCTCCTCATCAACGATCCGAGCTTTGAGTTCGAGCCTGAAACGAGCGAAGCACTCGGCTTCGGCTTTCGCTGCGGCTTCTTAGGCTTGCTGCATATGGAGATTATCCAGCAGCGGCTGGAAGGGGAAAGCAACATCGACCTGGTGCAGACCGCACCGAACGTGACATACGAAATTTTGTTCCGCAACGGCGAAGTGAAGGAAGTTCATAAGCCGCAAGATGTACCGGATAGCGGCCAGATCGAAGAGTTCCGCCAGCCGATCGTTAAAATCAGCCTGATTCAGCCGGTGGAATACATCGGCCCCGTGATGAAGCTCTGCCAGGATCGTCGCGGCGTGCTGTTGGGGCAAGAGTATCTGTCGCCGACGCGGACGATGTTGATCTACGAGATTCCGCTCGCCGAAGTGATCTACGATCTGCACGACAAACTAAAGAGTGCCACCCGTGGCTACGGCACCATGGACTACGAACTAATTGGCTATCAACCGGCCGACCTGGTACGACTGGACATCATGGTGAACGGCGTGAAGGTGGATGCGCTTAGTGTGATCTGCCATCGCTATGATGCGGAACGCCGCGGTCGCGGGGTTTGTAAGCGATTGAAAGAAGAGATTGAACGGCACATGTTCGAGGTTGCCATTCAAGCCGCCATCGGCAGCCGAATCATCGCCCGGGAAACAAAACCCGCGATGAGCAAGAACGTCACTGCCAAGTGCTATGGCGGGGACATTACCCGCAAGCGCAAGTTGTGGGCGAAGCAGAAGGAAGGGAAGAAGCGGATGAAGTCGATCGGCAGTGTCGACATTCCGCAGAAGGCATTCCTGGCCGTGCTCGATACGGGCGAGGAATAGTGGGATAAGCGTTGGGATTTCAGCGAACGCCTGCTCTGCAGTTTCAACCTCCAGTCGCAAGCCATTCTTGGGCTCGACTTGCTGCCAGCCTTAACGCAGCTTTCGCGGTTCCCCGCTTCACTAAGGGGCACGCACCATCGCATCCTTACAGGTCCGTAAGGAATATTAACAAGGAAAGGCCGCATTCATCAAATCTTAACCGAATCCGAGCTTTCTCTTAATGTCTCACAAGCGGTCTCTTCACACTCGGAGCTTCCACTGATCCCCTAGCCCTTGAACACAACTTTCCTTTTCCAAAGTCGTGCTGGCATGAAGGTCAAAAATTTACTGCCTCAGAATCAGGATCCAGCGACGCGTTTCGGCTTTACGCTGATCGAAATGCTCGTCGTCGTGGGGATCATTTCGGTGTTGGCAGCCATGCTCCTTCCCGCCCTCGGGATGGCTCGCGAGTCGGCTCGTAATGCCAAGTGTCAGAACAACTTGCGACAGTTTGGTCTCATCATGCACGCGTTCGCTGACAAGCGAAATGAGCAGCTTGCCAGCGGCGGTTTTGACTGGGTTGCAGACGGCGCTGTCACCGAGATCGGCTGGGTTGCCGATCAAGTTTCGCTTGGTGGAACGCCGGGCAAAATGACCTGCCCTTCGAGCCCCGCCCTGATCGCAGAAACCTATGTCGATCTGCTGTCCGCTCCGGCCGGCGGTTTCGGCGACCCCACCTGCGTGAATCGCATCGGCAGTCAGGGAGAGCTGCTTCCGGATGGTAGCCTGCTGAAGAACCCTTGTCGGGTCATCATCGAAACGTCGGCCCTGGCCAGTGGCTACACCGAAGATCGCCGGCTTTTCGTGCAGAGCAAGATTTTCGAGCAGAATTTCAACACGAACTACACCGCCAGTTGGTTTCTCTGTCGCAGCGAAGCGGTGCTCAATACCGGTGGAAATCTAGTTCCCACCAAAGGGGCCGGGTGCGGAACTTCCATCAGCGACCGTAACACCACACGCGGGCCGTTACGTCGCTCCCTGACCGATACCGCCAAGGTTTCGGCCTCGTTGATTCCGCTGCTCGGCGATGGGGCCATCGTGCTGCGGACAATTCCCGGCGATGTGGGAAATATTCCCTCTGGCTCGCTCTGTTCTGCCTCCATGACAGCTGGTCCCGCTTTGATCTCGGATTCGTCCCACGGTAGTGCGCTGACGGCGCCCGCCTTTAGTGGTAGCGAACCGAAAGCGACCTGGTGGGCTGTTTGGAACGACCAAACGCTGCAGGATTATCGCAAGTTCGGGGTCGTCCATCGCAACACCTGCAACATTCTGTTTGCGGACGGAAGCGTGCGAGCTTTCACCGACCAAAACGATGACGACGTTCTGAACAACGGCTTTCCAGCAGTGGGTGGTTTCGCGACCAATCAACTGGAACTGAAGCCTGACGAAATGTTCAGCCGCTATTCGCTGGATGCCGTCCAAAAGTAGTTCCCCACACAGCATTAACTCAGCCATCGCTTGGTGTCAGGCAGTGGCGAATAACCTCGGGCCGTTCGTTCCACGACTCATGAAAGGAGTTGCCGGCAGACAAAACACAATTCGTTCCAGGCGTTCGATCCGCGGTCTGCACCGTGACTTCAGAACTACATGCCCGTGGTCAGCGGCCCCAGTTTGAAGCAAATTTTTATTTTTTTATTCGATTCCATTTTGGAGATTACTTGTGATGAAACGCTCGAAAGGTTTTACCCTGATTGAATTGTTGGTGGTCATTGCGATCATCGGCATTCTGGTCGCTCTGTTGTTGCCCGCCATTTCCCGTGCTCGGGAAGCCGCGCGCAGCGCCGCCTGCAAGAACAACCTCCGTCAGTTCGGCATTGGTCTGCACTTGTTTGCCGACAAAGATCCTGCCGGACGTTACTGCACCGGACAGAACGACTTCCTCCGCGACGGCTGCATGGACACCTACGGCTGGGCCGCGGACCTGTTGAACATCCAGGCTGCCAAGCCCTCGGAAATGCTCTGCCCGAGTAATCCGCTGATCGCCTCCGAGAAAAGCAATGAACTGCTCGGCAAGGATACCTCAGGTAGCGGTAAAGATGGCTGCCCCCCAAGCCGTTATGCCGAAGGTATCTGCGGCAAGGACAACTGGAACGGCCTATCTGGGCCAGGTACCGGCGGCGGCACCGCTGGCGCTGTGTTTTGCAAGACGGACGATCTGTCGGTCGAGCGCGGCAACCTTGTTGCGCGCTACTTTTTGGAAGGTGGCTACTCAACGAACTACTCCGCTGGTTGGTTCCTTTCCCGTTCCGCCCCCAAGGTGAAGAACGTCTCGAATAACCTGGCTACCACCAATACTTCCGACCTCACTTCGACCTCGTCGGGTTTGAAGGGGCTTTCGACCACGCTCGGCCCGGTGACTCGCCGCTTGGTCGAAGGTGGACCCGTAGTAACTTCGACAATTCCGTTCCTCGGTTGTGCTGCCCCTGGGGACATCAACGAGGCGACTTTGGTTACGAACCTGGAATACAAAAGCACTGACGCATTTGCGAACAATATCAAGAAGGATCGCCTCTTCGTTCCAGCTGGTGCGTTGTTGACCGAAGCTGCCTGCGATGGTCCTGCGTACTGGAACGCCACGTCGAAGCGCGTGTCGTTGTGTAAGCAAAACGATGCCGACCTTAGCGATCAGATTGCTTGCGAACGGACCGGCAACTGTGCTGCACCGCTCGGGCCGAACGGTGCTACTGGTCAGAAGACGTATCTGCAAGACACGCGTGACTTTTATGCCGTGCATGGCGGCGGCAAGACACCGGGCTGCAACCTGCTGATGTGCGACGGTTCGGTTAAGGAAGTCACCGATTTGAACGGCGATCGCTTTTTGAACCCGGGTTTTCCTGTTCTCTCGACCCTAACCACCAACGACTACGATGCTATCGGCTATACCGATAACACCGTGGAACTCAACCCGGGCGAATTCTTCTCCGGCATGTTCATCGGTGGGCAGTACAAGAAGGCTGGCAAGTTCGAAGAATAATCAACTTTCAAAACTCTGCACTTTCCAGGCAGAGTGTTGAAACTAAACTGGGAGCAGGCGACCTTTGTCGCCTGCTCCTCTTTGCGTTGAATAGCTATCCAAGTTACGCGGTTCGATTCGTGCGGGGATGCCGATTATGTGGAAAATGGCCTGGGCTTTGATTTCGTTGTTGATCCTGGGATGGGCAACGGTCGTGGCAATTTCGTATTCCACCGATTTCTCCTTTGTGCATCCTCGCTCCCGCAGCCACAAGATTATGGTGACCTCGACAGGCACCAGAGTGGCGAATACGACTCCCCAGGGGCCCCAAGGAAAACTGCTCGTTCCCGCGGAAAGTTATGACTTTGGGATTCTCGATCCGCGGACCATAAGCAAACACACTTTCGAATTGCAGAATGTTGGAGAAGGGACTCTCAAACTGCAGAATTTGGGGACCAGTTGCACGAAGTGTACTGTCGCCGCCATGACGAAGGATACCCTGCTGCCCGGAGAAATCTCCCTGGTAGAAGTGGAATTTGATTGCGGCCCCGGCCCGCACTACTCGCAGTCGGTGACGATCGGCGTCGAAAACGATCCCAGCAAAAAGTCCGTTCAGCTGCGCGTGGAAGGTCGCGTCCGAATGCACCTGGGGGCTGAACCGGCCGAACACACTTTCACCGCGCTCGATCCAGGAACGCAGGCGTTTGCTCGTTCGCTGATCTATTCGCAAAAGTTCGACCGGGCTGAGGTGTTGGAGGTCAAGACCTCGCATCCCGATTTTCAGGCGGAACTGACAACCGTCGATCCGGTTGATTATCCAAACATCGAACCGACCTGGGCTCGAGAGTTGGTGGTTACTTTGCCCAAAAATCTTCCCTCCGGCTCATTCTCGGAGATGGTCTGGGTAACCGTCCGCCTCCCTCCAGTGGCCGCAGGTGAAGCGGGGGAGATCACGCGGATCGATGTTTCCCTGCAGGGGAAGGTGAGCCGCGGCATTCAAATCTCGGGAGAAGTGATTGACTCGGCAGGAATCATCAATCTGGGCATCCTGCGTGAAGGGGTTGAAAAGCATGTCAAGTTTACGTTGAAGCTGAAGAACAAAGACGCCCGCGATTTGCAACTTCAAAGCATCGAATGCACTCCCGACTTCTTGCAAGTGAAGGTTGAACCCAAACCGATGGTGGACCCAGCTTTGGGGCTGTACGACATTCACGTCACCGTTCCAGCGAATGCGCCGACCTGCAATTACATGCGTGAAACGGAATTGGGCCAAATCCGCTTCGTGACCAAGAATCCTAACGTGGGTGAATTACCGTTAGCAGTGCTGATGGCCATTCGTGAGGACGGTTGAGCCCACGGATTTCCTGTGGGTCCGATTCGAGTTCCTGAGCAATAGACCGAACATGAGCATCGTCAACGAAGTTTCCGATCCGTACCGTTCCTGGCTCAAGATCGATGCCGCAAGCCGCCCTCTGAATGCCTATCAGATGCTCGGCCTGCGACCGCTGGAAGCTGACTGGACCCGCTTGAAAGCAGCCATTGAGCGTCAGAGAGCGCTCTTGGATTCCTGTCGCGCGGATGCCGAACCAGACCGCTGGAACCAGATTCAAGCCGAGTTGGAAGGGGCAATTTCGACCCTCACCAGTACCGAGAAGCGTTCGGTTCTGGATGCCTCGCTCCGTCGGCGTGCCGCGCTATCCAGTCCGGGAGCCAGCAGCGTTACCCCGCCTGCCGAGACTCCGCCCGGCACGATCATCGTCTGCCAGGGTTGCCAGAAAGAGAACCCGGGCCAAAGACGGTTCTGCAGCCAATGCGGGAACTCCCTGTGGGAGCGCTGCAACGGATGCGGCACGGCAGTCGCCATCGACGAGCGCTTCTGCGGGCAGTGCGGAGTCGATGTCCGCAGTGTCTTGAGTGAACAACAACAGGCGCTGGAGCAGAAGCTCATCACCGCTCGACAACTAGCGGCGGAAATGAAGTTTGCACCGGCCATTTCTCTCGCGCGAGAAGTTGCGGTGGTCGAGGACCCCAAGCTTGATCCCTGGGCGCAACAAGCGGTGGATTTGATTGACGAGATCGAAAAGGCCCTACAAACGACGACGGTCCAAGCCGAGCACAGTTTTGAGCTGGCGCAACAGCATGCCCAGAACCACGCGTTCGAAAATGTGATTGCTCTGCTGGACGAGATCCCACCGCATTTGCGCACTCCAGAAATGATCGAACTGCGGAAGCAATCCCTTTCCGCACGCAATGAAATTTTGGCGCTCGGCGGTGAGATTCGCGAGGCTGTAACCCAGAATCAAACGAATGGACTCTTGCCGAAGATCGAGCGACTGTTAATCCTGAAGCCGAACTACAACGGCGCGTTGAAGTTGGCTGGGCAGCTACGCGATAAGCTCGCGCGGAAGGCCTTGCAGGAATTGACCGAAAATGAATTCCAGGCAGCCCTCGATACCTTACGGCAGATTCCCCCCTTCATTCGCAATGAAGACATCGAAGTTCTGTCTGCCAAGGCGGAGGAGCTCCTCACGCTGTTGCAGGATCTCCGCCGTGCACCGTTGGCGACACCCACTGCGCTGTTGATCGGCAAGCGTCTGTTGAAGTTAGCGAAGAACTCTGCAGCCGCAAGCAAATTGGTTGCCGATTTGGAACAGAAGGTCACGCAGAAGCCCAAAAATCCTCGTCTGCGAGCTGTCGACTTTGCCGTGATTGCCCACCGCACAACCTTGGGCGTGCAGTCCGATTGGCTGGCTTATTTCACACGACTTCGTCCGGAAGACCCGCAGGTGGCGGCAACCTTGGAGAAGCACCCGGGGCAATTTTTTGTCGCCTTGGGGCTGGCTCTGCAAGGCATTGAGCGGGCAAAACTTCAGATCGACTTGTTGGCAAAACCGAAATCCGCTTTGCAGGGGATGCTCTCTTCTCTCTCCTTTCAGAAGAAGAAAACCAAGAGCGCCTGGGGAATCGATTGCTCGGCGACCGGGATCAAGGCGATCCGGCTGAGCCAGGATGAAAAGGGAATTCTTAAGCTGACTGCAGCCGAGTTTATCCCGCATTCGAAGCCGCTGAACCATCCCGAAGTCGACATGCAGCGGGCGGAAATCCGCGCAGCCACCATCAAGCAGTTCCTGGAAAAACACAAGGTCGAGGGAGATCGCATAGTGGTGGCATTGCCCGGCCAGTTGGTGCTGGGGCGTTTCTTCGACCTCCCCCCGATGGCCGCGAAGAAGATCGCGGAAACCATTCAGTACGAGGCCAAGCATCAGGTTCCGATTCCGCTCGACGAACTTCATTGGAGCTACGTCTTTCAGGAAGAGATTTCTGGGCCGGATGCCGATCAATCCAGTCGCCGCGTGCTGCTCCTGGCGGCACGCGATTTTCACGTCAAGGATCGGGTACAACAATTCAAGGACGCCGGGCTTGCGGTCGACGTGCTGACGTCGGATGTGCTCGCGATCCACAACGCGATGCACTTTGAATTCTTTGAAGATGAAAAATTCAAGCCCGCCCGCCCCGGACCGATTATGACGGTGGATTTGGGGAACGATGGCTCCAACATTGTGGTCTCACGGCCGAACTTCTGCTGGTTCCGGCCGATTGGAACTGCCGGGCATAACTTTACCGAAGCCCTCGTGAAGGAGTTCAAGCTCGTTCACGATCAGGCAGAGGAACTGAAACACAATCCGGCCCAGGCGCGGCGGCTCACCAAGTACTACGGCGCGCTGCGCCCGTTGTTCCTGCAAATCACGAGCGAACTGGAACGATCCGTTTCGTCCTTCCATAAGCTCGACGGAGAGGAACCGATCCAGCAGATTTTCGGCATCGGTGGCGGCTTCCACACGCATGGATTGCTGCGGCAACTTCGCGGCTGGGATTAATGTTCAGCGCGAGACGTTGATTCTGCTGCGGCATAAGCAAAGCCGATTTTCCATACCCGGCGACCGTCGACGAGCCCTTGCGGATACAGTCGCTCGATCTCGCCACGCAGTTCAGCCAGCGATGCAAAGCCGTCGCGAAGCGCATCGTCGTCGGTCAGGTCGGCCAATTCCACTTCGGCAATCGAAGTGATCGCAACCCGTCCCAGGCCTGGCACATAGCAATTTTGTCCTAGCTTCACGCGCTGTGTCTTCCACAGACGAATCGTCTGCGTCTTCTCGCCATGGCGAATCACATCGAAAAAGCGGCGCTGAAAATAGAGCATGCGGCAGAACCGGCGAAAGACGTTGAAAGGTTGTAGGCACACCCCGTGCCGTTCACAGCTTACAGATTTCCAAGCACTAGCGGCGTCGACAAGTAATAGGAGCGAATATTCAGTGAACGGCGCACGGCGTGTGCCTACTGCGATGCTTGAACTACACCAGTCCCCATTTCTTCCGCAAATACCATTCGTAACCCAGCACACAAACCATTGCCAAGAGCATGAGCCAAGCTTCGCCGGGAGTTCCTGCCAGCCGCCAACGGGACTGCCGCACTTCGTACTCCGGCGGGACAGCGCCGATCTGCCGAATGGCATCGGCCAGTTGTTCGGGCGCAATCGATCGCCCACCAAACTCCTGAGTCCACGCCGCTAAAGAAGCGAAATGGTTGGGGTCCGCGGCCGGGTTGCTCAGTTCAATGTCTCGATCAAAAACCATGAACTCGGTTCGGGCGGTGCCGATCGTTTTTCCCCCTTGGGTGGCCGTGATCTCGATTGCGTAATCCCCGGGCTGCTGCGCGATCAGATGGCCGCCAAACTGCTTCCCTTGGGAAGTCATCAACAGCGGTTCGCGGCGACCATCCGGAAACACAATCATCGCCTGCAAGGTGGAATTGGTGAGGACGTCTCCCGTCGCTGCTCGCGCGCCGGCAGCAACTTCCACGCGACTGCCGGGCTGGAAGCGGCGTTGATCGAGCCGCACCCAGACCTCGCTCTTGTCGATCTCTTCGCGGCGCACCAGCCAAAGCACGATCTGCCGCCAAAAACGCTTGTGTTCCAACTCTTCACCATGCATGGGCCACAAGTAAGTGGAAGGGGCACCAAACGCTAGAACTCTTCCCCGGCCATATTCGCCACTGACGAGGATGGGCTGTTCCTTCGCTTCGAGCAACACCCGCACGCCGGGTGCCACTTTCACGCCGCGGAACCTATACGCCCACGTCAGCGCCGGCAGTTGCAGCCAGGCGTTTTGATTTTCGTCGGGGGCGGCCAATCGAGTGATGGGATGGGGTTCGGTGGGAACGGCCTTCAGCGGACCATCGAGAAAAAACTCATCGGGATCGGGCCGGTTGAAGTCGCTCCCTTCCAGCGGATCGATCACAATCGGCAGCACATCGTTCAGTGCCGTCTTGTGATACTGCCCGCGACCAAAGCTGTGCAAGCCGCCGATCACTATCAACCCTTTGCCCCGTTCGACGGCAGCGGCGAGAGCGGCAATTTGCTCGGGCCCCAAAGCAGCCGCTTCCAAATCTCCCAACAAAAACGCATCGTAGCGGTCGCTGGTGAAAGTGTCTCCTACGTCGATAGGCCACCGGCCTCTGCCGCGGCGATCGATGATGCGATCATCGAGTTCGATATCGGGGGAAGCATTGATCGCATGCCGCACGAACTTTTGCTCGAAGCGTTTCTCTCCTTCCAGATACAGCACCCGCAGACCACCTTCGAGCACCGTCAGATACGCCGTGAGGGAGTTGTTCTTGGTGACCAATTCGCCAGGCCGAGGAAGGGCTTCCACATGCAAGCGAAAATTTCCTGCCTCTTGCGGAACGAAAGTGAAATTCGCTTCGATCTGCCGGCCATCTTCACTGGCTCGCAGCGTTTTCGAGGCCACGACTTCGCGTTGTCCGTTGGGTCGTTCCAACTGCAATTGCACCGGGACATCTTGTTGCACATAGCCGCGAATGCGAACTAGCGCTCGGACCGCCAATTCATTTTTCACGAAGACCGTGAATTGTTCATCGAGGCGATCGACGGCAATGTCTTTGCCTTGCGCCACATCTGCCGACGGACCAATCGCGCAGGTAATGAGCGGAGCACCAAAATCATCGCGCAGCCGACGCCCAGCCTCGTGCGATTCCACGCGCGGATCAAAGGCCGTCTGCACGCCGTCTCCCAGAACGAAAACTCCGGCCACCCGCTTCCCCAACTCGGCAGCCAAAGCTTCTGCCAGCGGCGTGCCGACATCGGTTTGCTCTCCGAGCGGCTCTTTTGGAATCTCGAACTTGCCGTCCTGCTGCTCAAGCGGTTGCAGTTGCTTGTCGTAGGCGAAGATCCGCACGTCCATCGTGTCGGCGAGGGATGCCAGCGACTTTTGTGCGGCAGTTAGCGCGTCTTTCTGCACTTCCCATCGCGTGCGGTTGCCGTCGCCGCTTGGCAGCTGCATGCTGCGGCTGATATCGAACAGCAGGAGGAGCGTCGGCCGGCGCGGAGAGCGAACTTCATGTACCTTGGTCGGCCGCAAGAGCGCCAAGGTGAGCAGCAGAATCACAACGCCGCGCAACGCCACCAGTGTCCACTTTCGTCGGGGCGAAAGGGAGCCGAACTGGGGCCCCACGAGCAACAGCACCAGCAATACGCCCACGATCAGCGCCACAGCCAGATAGCTGTCCAGAATTGGTTCGACGCTGAAGGGCCAGCTCATGAGGTAGAAAGCCTGGGGTTATTTGTCCGCCGGCAATCGCCCCATTTCTACTTTGGGGAAATCCCCCGTGCACGCTTTCATGAACTCGACCAGGTCGGCCTTCTCCTGCTTCGTCAGGTCGATTTTGGTGATCTTGTTACTCAGGTTCTTATTGGGCGTCCCTCCCTTGGCGTAGTGCTCGACGACTTCTTCCAGAGTCTGCAGGCTGCCGTCATGCATGTAGGGAGCGGAATGGACAACGTTTCGCACGGTTGGTGTCTTAAACGCTCCCCAATCTTCATCCTTTTTGGTTACCGCAAATCGTCCCACATCGGGGTCCTTCTTATCCATCCCGATTCCCAGGTTGTGATACTTCTCGTCCGCGAGGTTCGCCCCTACGTGACAAGCCGAGCAATTTACTCGCGTGCTGAAGAACAATTCCCGTCCACGCTTGGCACTTTCAGACATCGGCTTGGCTTTTGCGTCTGCCTGGGCAGCTTGATACTTCTTGAAGGCTGCCGGATTCTCTTCTTCCAGGGCCTCTAAATCTTCGGGATCGAGCTTTTCAAAGACACTCAGTTGTTCGGCATAGTCGTAGGCTGAGGGGCCCGTCACCAGCACCCGTTCGAAAGATGCAATGGCCCGAGCCACGTCGTCGATGTTCCAATCCTTGCCAAAAATCTTTTCGAACTGCAATTGATAGCCGGGAATCTTCTTCAGCGATGCCACGCACGAGTCGTGCGTGTTCCCCATCTCGATTGGATTTTGGATCGGCCCTTTCGCTTGTTCTTCGAGCGACGCGGCCCGACCATCCCAGAATTGCGCATCGCTCAGGATGCGGTTGTAGCTGATGGGCGAATTGCGATTCCCTTTCTGCTCGCCGATGCCGACTCCGGTCGGAGTTCGCTTGCCGTAACCTTCGTCTGGATGATGGCAGGAAGCACAACTGATGGTGTTGTCGGCGGACAGGCGGGGGTCGAAATAGAGCTGTCGCCCCAGTTCAATCTTCGCACGGGTGAGCGGGTTTTCTTCCAACCCCTTCATCTGCGTTTGACCCACGGCCAACCCGAGCGGCAGATCCGGATCGAGAACCACATGGTTCTTCGGATTGGCCAGCCAGGCCTCAATCTCCGACACGGTCAATTCCCCTTTGCCGGGAATGCCGGCAGTGAGGTCGTTCCCGCCGAGCAGGACTTTTTCCCGCACAGTGACCACGGTTTCGGTCTTACCTTCTTGATCGGCAGCCATCGCCGAGGAAATCGAAACGGCCAACGCCAGTCCACCGCTCATGATTAACGCCATGCCTGCACAAAATTTCATTGCTGATTCCTATGTTTACTGGAGCCGGTTGTCGTGAATTAAGCTCGAATGCCTGACTCCTCCATTCTAGACGTCATCGCTCGCCTGACGAGAGTCCCAATCGTACTCATTTATGTTCGACGGCGAGCCGCAATCCTGGCAATTGTCAGTCAAACCAGTATTCTAAGATGGGTTGCCCCATCGCTCTCTCACCCCACCTATTCTATGCACGCCCAACTCTTGCGCACTCGCTGGCTGACCTTGTTGTGGTTGATCGCCGGATTGTCGCCCACTTTGCTTCACGGCCAAGAAGCACCGGCGACTCCTTCCAAAGTCGAGTTTCCTCCCGCGCTGCGCGAATACAAAGGGCGCGTCATTGCCCCGGCCATGTCCTACCTGGGGGCCGATTGGCTGATCCGGGCCAGCCGCGAAAAAGAGGAACGCTGTTCCCTGATGCTCGACAACCTGGGAGTGAAAAAGGGGATGGTCTGCTGCGACATGGGTTGTGGCAACGGCTTTTACGCGTTGCAACTCGCCCAGATGGTTGGCAAGGACGGGCACGTTTACGCGGTCGATATCCAGCCCGAGATGCTGAAGTTGCTGCAGGAACGGGCCTATGAAAAGCGGATCGGAAACATCACGCCGGTGCTCGGCTCGATCCTCGATCCTTACCTGCCGAAAGGAAAGATCGATTTGATCCTGTGTGTCGATGTCTATCACGAGTTCTCGCACCCCGAGCAGATGCTCGAACGGATGCACAATGCCCTCTCGCCCGACGGCTTACTGGTCCTGGCCGAGTTCCGGGCCGAAGATCCGGAAGTGCCCATCAAGGCCGAGCATAAGATGACGAAGGAGCAGGTTCGTAAAGAGTTGGAACCCAACGGCTTCGAGCTGGCGCGAGAGTTCGACAAGTTGCCTTGGCAACATTTGCTGTTTTACAAACGGGCCGCCGAGGTGAAGTGAGCGGCTTGGGGGTGTTGGTCAGTGGTCGTTTGTCGTTTGATCAGGGTATAGGAAATACCCCGGCATGCTTTCTTTCTTGTGCATCGCGGCAAATTCAAGGCAAGAAGGAACCTGCCCGGCGGTCATGCGTCTAGCCCTGACGCAGGGGCCGTGAATTGCTCGGAAAACCTCGAAAAAAGTCGAGCTTTAGCCAAGATCATGCGGGTTCACGCGAATAGTGCTCCGACAGAGCTACATTCAACCTTCACGCAGCCTGTCCGCCTTAAGAATGCGACCGACTAGCCGTCGAGATGACCGATTCGCGTCGAGGCTTGAGGCTTATAAGTTCCGTCTTAGTAAACAGTTCGGACCATCTAACACCTTTCACCCAGTTTCGGAGCAAGAGTCGAACCATGCAATCCCATAAGGTCGATTACGAAATTCTCGGTTCCGAAATGCAGATTGTCGAGGTCGAGCTTGATCCTGGTGAGACCGTAGTCGCCGAGGCTGGTGCCATGAATTACATGGAAGAGGATATTCAGTTCGAGTCCCGCATGGGAGATGGCGCGGAAGCCGACCAGGGGATCATGGGCAAACTTCTTGGCGCCGGCAAGCGAATGCTCACTGGGGAGTCGATGTTTCTGACTCACTTCACCAATCGTGGTTCGGTGAAACGTCGGGTCGCGTTCGCGGCACCGTTCCCCGGAAAAATTCTGGCCATCGATCTGGCCAAGGTGGGAGGTGGCATTATTTGCCAAAAGGATTCGTTTTTGTGTGCCGCGCTCGGAACGAAAGTGGGCATTGCTTTCAACAAGCGGTTAGGGGCCGGGTTCTTCGGCGGGGAAGGATTCATCCTGCAAAAGCTCGAAGGAGACGGCATGGGGTTTATTCATGCGGGGGGGCATGTTGTGAAGAAGCAGTTGCGCGGCGAGACGCTGCGGATCGATACGGGTTGTATCGTGGCGTTCACCTCCGGCATCGAATATGACATTCAACTGGCCGGAAACTTGAAATCGATGTTCTTTGGCGGCGAAGGCTTTTTCTTAGCGACTCTGCGTGGGCATGGTACGGTGTTGCTGCAAAGCCTCCCTTTCTCGCGGCTGGCCAATCGGGTGCTGGCCCACGCGCCATCGGCAGGAGGAACTAGAAAAGGGGAAGGATCGGTCTTAGGCGGGTTGGCAAACATGTTCGAGCAGTAGGGGAAACGAGATGCAGATAAAACAGCAGAGGGGTGGTCTATTCGCGGGGTTGGTGTTTGGTCCCTTGTTAGTGATCGTCGGTTATGCGATCGCTTTTATGCTCGGCAAGCCAATCCTCGATCATGCGTGGGCGAGTAAGACTTGGCCCCAGGCAACGGGCACGATTACCCGGTCGGAAATCGAGCGCAGTCGTAGCAAGCAGGGAACGGCCATGTATTCCTGCGTTATCGACTATGAGTACGTTGTGGATGGCAAACCATTCAACGGCGATACCGTGTGGTTTGGAGGAGGATACAGTTCGAGCAGCGACACCGTTGCCCGCGAGGCAGTGAGGAAATATCCCAAGGGGAAGAGCGTAAAAGTGTATTACAGCCCAGAAGATCCGAACGTTTCAGTGCTGGAGCCAGGAGCGGTTTTTTCGTCCTACATCCTGTTCGGCATCGGTCTGGCGTTCCTGATCGTCGGTTTGTTGTTGACGGGGGCGATTGTCTTCAAAATTTTGTTGGGCGGGCTTTTGGTGGGGACTGTGGTGGCGACTCACTTGTCGAGCAAGCAGCAATCCCCAGTGAGCCAGTTCGCTCCCCCCAATTTTTCATCGTTTCAGCCGCCGCCGAATGATCCGAAGGACGACGGAATCAATATCGGCTAACGGGTTTTCGGCAAGCCACGGGCAGACACGCAGACCGGCTGTTCTAGCCAGCAGCCACCTTTCGTTTCTCCCTGCGGGGCGATTGTCGCTCTCAGGGCGCGCGATATACTTTGGGTCGAGTCTGAATGTGTTTAATTCCACCCCAGAACCGGGGTGAAACCGTCTTTCTGTTCTTCCCAGGAGAACTCCGTGGCCGACCAGTTCGATTCTTACCGCGAAGCCTTGGTGATGGAAACCAACACCGTTTGGCCCGTCGAGTTGGGAAGTCATTCCGCAGCGACTCGGCAAAAAGTAGAGCAGGCGCTGCATGCCAAGCCGGCCGAGGCTTCGGCCCTGGAATACATCCGGACCCATTCCGGTTTTTGCCGGACCATTACGGTCACCCAGGCCGATCTGGATCGGCTGGCATAATCATGCGCGTGCAGGTGGCGCTGGCCGAGCGCAGCTACGACATTGAAATTGCAGCCGGGCTGTTGCCGCGGACGGCAGAGTTTTTGTTGCAGCGGCGGCACGTCTCGCATGCGGTGGTGATTGTCGATTCGCACATCGCGCAATCGCATGGAACGGTGGTTCGTCAAAGCTTGGAAG
Organism: Pirellulaceae bacterium; assembly: GCA_041739545.1. GTDB lineage: Bacteria > Planctomycetota > Planctomycetia > Pirellulales > Pirellulaceae > JBGSNR01. The sequence continues at coordinate 54,862 of JBGSNR010000128.1, forward strand.
CTGCCCAGATTCGGACCGATTGGTTGGTGGTCCCAGCGGGGGAGCAAAGCAAAACCATTTCGCAGGCAGATGAACTGTGGCAGCAGATGATTGCAGCCCAGGCTGATCGCAAGTCAGTCGTGGTCGCGGTCGGCGGCGGCGTGATCGGCGACCTGGCGGGCTTTGTCGCTGCCGGTTTTACCCGTGGAATCGGCTTTCTGCAGATTCCAACGACCCTGTTAGCGCAAGTCGACAGCAGCGTGGGGGGCAAAACCGGGGTGAATCTGCCGCAAGCGAAGAACATGGTCGGCGCTTTTTGGCAGCCGCTGGGTGTGTTGATCGATACGCAAACGCTGGACACGTTGCCGGAACGTGAATACCGCTCGGGGCTGGCCGAAGTGGTTAAGTATGGCGTGATCCTGGATGCGGCCTTCTTTGCCTATCTCGAAGCGCATGTGGCCGAGTTGAATGCCCGCGACCCCGATGTTCTGGCAGAGATCATCTCCCGCAGTTGCCGCTTGAAGGCGGATGTGGTGGAACAGGATGAGCGCGAAGAAACCGGCTTGCGTGCGGTGCTTAATTACGGCCACACGTTTTGTCATGCGATTGAAGCGGAGTGCGGCTATGGTCAATGGCTGCATGGGGAAGCGGTCGCGATCGGCATGACCTGTGCAGCCGATTTGGCGCAACGAATGGGGCGGATCGGGCCGGAACTGCTGGAGCGGCAGACAAAGTTATTGACCGCGCTCGGTCTGCCGGTGAAGGTGCCGGGCGTTTCGAACGCCCCCCTTCTCGCCAGAATGCAGAGCGATAAAAAGGTCGAGCATGGCAAACTGCGGTTCGTACTGCCGAGCAAGCTGGGGCAGGTCGAACTGGTGGGGGATGTGCCTGCCGAAGACGTTGCGGCAACGCTCGATGCCTGCCGGTAACGCTCCTGTTCTCCGTTTGCTGCCTATTATGCCGATTTTTCCGATTTAGTTGTCGCCCTAAGTCAACACTGGGTAAGCTTTTCCGCCTCATTGGCGGCAAAATTGGTGGCAACGAGGGAACTCAGCAATTACACTCGACTTCTAAGTCTGTGGCGCTCTGCGCCGAATGTTCCGCCTGTATAGCCCAGATACTGCATAGGAAAAGAACGTGTCTTTACCCCAGCGCTCCCCCGCGACTCATCTCAGTCGGACACGTAAGCTGTTTTCAAAGAAGCACTTGCGAAAATTCTTTTTTGAAACTTTGGAAGACCGCCGGGTCTTTGCGACCGATACGCTGCCGCTCGCCGAATGGGCGGAGATTCCCTACACGGAGGATCGGTTGCTGGTCCAATTCGTCGCCGGCACTTCTGCCGAACAGCGCGCTGCCGTTTATCAACAGACGGGAACGAATCCGGTCGACTATTGGCCGGAATTAAACACTGCCGTATTGGACTTGCCCGGGGATGGCAAAGATGTGCTCGGGGCCGCGCAGGTCGTGAACAATCAGCCATTCGTGCAATCGGTCAGCCCGAGTTTCAAGGTCGAAGGGACGCGCGTTCCGGACGATCCGTTTTTTAACTTCCAGTGGGCGCATCAGAATACGGGACAGATTGGTTTAAGCAATTTTGCGGGAGGCATGTTGCCGGGCCCTGGAACTCCGGGGGCGGATATCAAGTCCAGCGTTGCTTGGGACCTGACGACAGGTTCGCGGGAAACAGTGATTGCGATCATTGACAGCGGCGTGGATTATTTCCATCCCGACTTGCGCCCGAATCTGTGGACCAATCCGTTTGAGACCTTCGACGGAAAAGACAACGACGGCAACGGCTACGCCGACGACGTTCATGGATACGACTTCACTAATCGTGATTCCGACCCGATGGACGATAACGGCCACGGCACCCACGTCGCTGGAATTGCGGCGGCGGTGGGGAATAACGGCATTGGAGTCGCGGGCGTTTCTTGGAATTCCAAGATCATGGTCCTCAAGGCCGATGATGTCGCTGGCGTGATTGGCGCGATTCGATACACCGGTTTGATGCGCATCAAGGGAATCAATATCGTCGCCAGCAACAACAGCTACGGATTGTTCAACTACGCAAAAACCTTGTATCCGCCTATTTATGACGCCATCAATTACGCAGCCAACGCGGGAGTATCGTTCATCGCTGCATCGGGGAACGATACGCTGAATCTGGATACGGTTTTCGATACTCCCTCGATGATCAACGCCCCCGGTTTGATCTCGGTGGCTTCGACCGATCGGAATGATGACCTTTCCTTCTTCTCGAATTGGGGTCCGGCCTCGGTTCATATTGCCGCCCCGGGTTCGAACATTCTCAGCACTTGGCCGACTACAATTACGAACAGTGGACTTGCCCCCGTTGGTTACGACTTCCTCGATGGCACGTCGATGTCGGCGCCTTATGTCACCGGGGCGGTGGCGATTCTGCGCTCGATCGATCCGTCACTGACGCCTGAAGAAACCAAACAAATTCTGCTGAATTCTTCCGAGAAACTTACTTCGCTGGAAGGGCGAGTTTCGTCCGGCGGACGCCTGGACTTAGCAGCGGCTATCGCGGCAATTCCCCACGTGACGATTACGGGCCAGGTCTTCAACGATCTCAACGGCAACGGCAAGAGGGATGCGAACGAATCGGCGCTGAACAATTTCAGCGTCTACATCGATGCTAACAACAACGGCCGGTTCGATGCCAACGAAACCTTTGTGAAGACGGGCGCCAACGGCGCCTACACAATCAACTCGTTCGGTGGCGTGGGGCAGTATGTGGTGCGATTGAAGCCACCGGTCGGTTGGAACCAGACCACACCAGCCTCGGGAGCGGTCGTTCTGAACGCCACGAATCGAGCGGCGACGTTCAGAAACGTAACCTTCGCGGCGCAAGCGAACCCTGGTTCCGTCCGCGGCACGAAATACCTGGACGTGAACGGCAACGGAACGCTTGATGCGGCTGATCGAGGCTTGAAGGGAGTGACGGTTTACATCGATGCCAATAACGACGGCATTTTGAACGTCGGTGAGCACTTTACCGTGACCGCCGCGGATGGCAGCTATGTGATGCACAACGTTCCGGCCGGGGCCTACGTGGTGCGTGAAAAGCCGATGGCCGGTTTTGCTCCGGCAGCGATCGGATCTGATTTTACGACAATAGTGGTCACTTCAGGACGCGTAACCACGGCTGGCCCGCTGCTGAATGTCCGTGCTAATGACTACGGTGATGCACCGCGGCCCTATCCGACCACTCGCCAGCAAGGGGGCGCTTACCACGGAATTCTGCCGAGCTTCCATTTAGGGTCGACGGTCGATGCCGAGGCGAATGGTGTGCGTTCCAGAATCGGCTTCGCCGACTACGACGACACCAACGGGCTGGATGATGAAGACGGCTTGGTATTCAGGCCCTTGTTCGGTGGCTCGCGAACCACCGTTCAGATTACGGTCACAAACACGACGAGCACTAAGGGCTATTTCGATCTCTGGATCGATTACAACGGCAACGGCAAATGGGAAGAAGGGACGGAGCACGTCTTTAAGTCGTTGAACCTGAAATCTGGAACAACGACCCTCGGGTTCATTCCGCCGAGGAACATCGGGAATGGCCCCATTTATGCTCGCGCACGTTATGGCGATTCAAATAGGATGCTGCCGACCGGCTTTGTGAATGCGGGTGAAGTTGAGGACTATGCGCTGCAGGTCCAACGGGGCAAGGCGGTCGCTGTGAACGATCCCACCACAGGGGTTTATACTGTGCAGCCAGACAGTAACTTCGCCAGCAATCCGTTGCGAGTTTTGGCGAACGATTTGGGCAGTCGCTTTGGCAAGCCGCAATTGGTGGCCGGCAGCCTCGTCAGTCCACCGAGCAAAGGTACGGTTCGGATCAATGGCAATGGTACGCCGAACGACCGCTCTGACGATTTCTATCAATACCGGCCGAACCCCGGTGAATTCGGTGAAGATTCATTCACCTACCGCGTGTGGGATGGCAACTCGTTCTCGAATGTAGCCACCGTATCGTTGTTCATTCAGCCCGGCCCGATTACCCCGATCGACGACTTCCGCACGGTTTTTGTCGGTACTGCCTTCGCAGCCAATCAGATTGATGTTCGCCAGAACGATCTCGGGCCTGCCTATACTTCGCGCATCACGGACGTACAGTTTGTATCGACGGTAGAGTCACCGACGCAAATCGGTGTGCTCCGAGTCAACACCAAGAACACCGCTACCGGTTCCGACGATGTGTTGGAATATCGTTCCACGGTCGTCGGCATCGAAAGCTACGAGTACACGCTGACCGATTCGCTGGGGCGGGTGACAAAAGCGCTTGTCACGATCCAGACGAACAATCCTCCAACCGTGGGGACGGATCCATCGGATTCCACGCGCGATACCGTGCTAGCGAATATTATCGCAATTCCGACGGACGAGAATGGTAATCCGGTCACCAGTGCGAATCCTGGGGACCAGTTCTACGTCACGGTTTATACCCAAGACGCGCGGAACCCTACCGGGACCATTGATTATGGAATTAAGGGGGCTACCGCAGATCTCCTCTACGATTCGCGGTTGTTTGACGCCATCGGCATCGTGATGGAGAATTTCGACTCTCCACCGCTGCAAGTTTACAACATCCAGATCGGTTCTCAGGACCCCACCCAAAATGGCGCCCTGGACGTGCCTGGAATCGTGAATGAAGTCGGCGGCACTAACGATCCACTGACGGATCCCAATGTCAGGTTCAACAGCACCGGCCTGATCGTCCTTTATCGGGTTCTGCTTGAAGTTCGACCGGATGTCCCCTCGGGCCTGACGACTACGAATTTCTATGTCGATCCTGCGGATGCGAAGTTTGCCGATCCAGCGGCACCTCCGGGGCTGCAACCCCACGATGCTCTGTTCAACGAGGAAGCAGGTACGATTTCCGAGCCGGTGCGCATCGGCCAGAACAACATCAATTACGTGCAGTTTACGGATTTCGTCATCAATGGATCGACGCCGCTCGTATTCACCAGTTTTGCTAGTTCCGCCCCCAGCACGCCAGCCGAAAATACTTCGGCACCTGCGCCGTCGGACGGCAGCGTGTCGTTGTTCAGCCCGCCAAATCCAGTACGCTTTGACGTGAATGGTGATAATCGCATCAATGTTGATGACATTCTCTTCGTTCTGAGTTCCCTCCAGGCTCACCAACAGGGGGCTAGCTTTAGCGCGGAGCAATTCTCGATGTTGGATGTCAGCGGCAACGGAAATTTCGACATCGACGATTTGCTGCACCTGGTTAGTGAGGTCACTCGTCGCAACAACGCCGTCGATTCCATTTTTGGCAGCGATGGGGGGGACGACGATCTCTTTGCCTAGTCGGTGCTTTTCCTAAAATTTGCGGTCGGGCGGAACTATCGCCCGGCTGCATCCCCGCTTAAGGCAGGTTGCAGGTTCTGCTGCTTCTATCTTTTGTTCGTGAACTCGTTCGTATCGGCTGGTCGAGTATATTAGCGCACGGCTGCCGTGCGGACTCTCAGAACACTCTTCTCCCGCCGGCCCGTTCAAATATTCGTTGGCGTTGAACTGGAACTGACTTGTCTCAATTTCCACCCATCTGTGTTCTCTACGAGGACAACCACTTACTGGTCCTCAACAAACCGGCCGGGATTGCCACGATGGGGGTCGATGCAGGGGAGATCAGCCTGCTGACCGAGGCGAAAGACTACCTGAAAGCCAGATACAACAAGCCCGGGAACGTCTACTTGGGAGTGGTCAGTCGCATCGATTCGCTCGTCACCGGTGCCGTAGTCTTTGCCCGCACTTCCAAAGCAGCAGCGCGGCTGAGCGAACAGTTCCGGGAGGGGACGCCCCAAAAAACGTACTGGGCGATCGTGCAACCGCCGCTCAAGCCTGCCAACGGTCGTTGCGAGGATTGGCTGCTCAAGGATGAACCCAATCACTGCATGCGGATCGCTCGCCAGAGCGAGCCCGGTGCCCTGGCCGCGCAGTTGAACTACCAAACCATTGCCCAACGCCCCCCGCACAGCGTCCTCGAAATTGAATTGCTCACCGGAAGGAAACACCAGATTCGCCTGCAACTGGCGCAGCGGGGGAGCCCGATTCTGGGAGATGGAAAGTACGGCAGCCGGCAGTTGTTCCCTACGGGGATCGCCCTGCATTCGCGGCAGCTGATCTTAGAGCATCCGATTTCTCATGACCGGATCTCGTTTACTGCCCCGCTCCCTGCCAGCTGGCAGGCCTGGCAGTCCCTGCTCCCGCAGTAGCCTCTCTTCGCGCTGCTACCAAACTCCCGAAAGTTCCGCAGTTCGCCTAAACTTCGAAGGCGTGTTTGGTAGAGGCGCTAACATGGATATCTTGCTAGCGGCCGACGACATTTCGACATCGACAAAATCCGCCAAACTGTCATAATCCGCCGCCGCTCGCAAATGTGGTTCAGGAATGGATTCCTGGTTTCCGATGGTCCAAGTTGGCGGCTTAGATAATCTCCCACCTAGATGAGATCTTGCAGTGACGCAAATCCATGCCTTGGCCCTCGTCGATCCAACAGCTCAACTGGGAACCGATGTCGAGTTAGGTCCATTCAGTGTGGTTGAAGCGGGGGCGATCGTTGGAGATCGTTGCCGGATCGCCAGTCACGCGGTCATCAAGGCCGGTACGATTCTCGGTGCGGACAACGAAATCGCGGAAGGGTGCGCCATCGGCGGTCGCGCTCAACACCTGGCCAGCCAGGCGACTCCCGGCAAACTAATCATTGGGAATGGAAATCGTATTCGCGAGAACGTCACGATTCATCGTGGCTTCGAGCCGACGGGCGAAACCCGCATCGGCGATAACAATCTGATTATGGTTAACACGCACATCGCCCACGATTGCCACGTAGGCAACAATGTGGTGATGGTGAATAACGTGATGCTCGCCGGACATGTGGAGGTTCACGATCGGGCATACTTTGGGGGCGGAGCGGCCGTGCATCAACATTGCCGCGTCGGTAAGTTCGCGATGGTCGGAGGCTATGCCCGCGTCAAGCGCGATATTCCTCCTTACGTCTTGATCGACGGCGAAGGGACGGAAGTGGTCGGCTTAAATAAAATCGGCCTGAAGCGGAACGGCTTCTCCTCGGCCGATCTGGATCAACTCATGCGGGCTTACCGCGTGATTTATCGCGCGGGGCTCCGCTGGGCAGAAGTCATCAGCCAACTGCAAGCGGAGTTCTCGACCGGCCCAGCCGCCCTGTTTGGCGAGTTCTTCCAGAACAGCAAACGAGGTTACGTGCAAGAACGCCGTATCTCGCGGAAGGCGACTTTGAAACTGGTGAAGTTTCAAGACGAAGACGAAGAGAAGTCGCGCGAAGCGGCCTGAAACGGCCTCTATTTCGCCGCTGCTCGCCGCCGAGCACGTTTTTTGCGCGGCTGGGATCTTCGGCGGGCCGGCCGAACGGTATGGGTAACGTCGAAACAGACCTCGCCCCCATCCCGGCACAGAATCACATCCAAGAGCCGACCCTGATTTTCCACGAGTGCCTGCGATGCCGCTTCGCGACCGAGCACGGCCAGCACGGCTTGTTCATCGGCTGGTTGCACGGCCAAATACGGATGATCTGCCGAGCCATCCCCGGCCGCTAGAATCCCTTCAAGGCAGGTTGCGAACATAAACCGGGCGAGTTCGGCCTCGTCGTCGTCGGCAATCATTTCTGCTGCCAGTGCGGAAAGTTCCTGCACGCGCGGTGAAAGTCGCAGCCAGCGCGGCAACGATTCGAGATAGTCGCGAACTTCGGCTGGCTTTCCTTGAGCGAGTAACTGTCGCAAGGCGACAAAATCTACCCGCCGGCCACTCTTCGTGACGCTCCGCCACGCGGACACAAAGTGTCGCCCCGTGGGCTCTTCCAGGAATCGAGCGATGGCTTGAGTCATACCAGAGAAAAACGACGCCGCGAGTTACAAGTTGCAGGTGGGACTCGCGCGGGCCACACCTGTTGTCTTCAAGGTAATCAACGATGACGTGGTTTGACAATTGTCTGGAGCAAGAATGAGCAAAGTTTTTTTGGAGTGAGGAGTAGGCAGTGAGGTGTGGGAAGTAAAGAGTGGTATGTAATGCGTGATGCTGAAACCATTGTGCTCGTTTGGCCATCTTCATGCTCGAACTTGATTTTCACCTCACACCTCACACCTCACACCCAACTCCCCACACCGCTCACCCTCTTCCTTCATGCTCAAAATGTTCGAAGCCCGCACTGGTCAGTGCTTGATAGAGCTCACGTATGTGCTCGGCATCGCGCGTCTCGACGGTGCATTGCACGCGAACGGCGGCGACGTTGGGGCCACAGAATTCACGATCGTGCACAATCTCTTTCACGCTCACGCCGACATCGGCAATCAGTTGGGCTAACTTCGCCAGCCCGCCAGGTCGATCGCTGATAACGGCCGTGAAGCGCGCGAGTCGGCCATCGGCAACGAGGGCCGCATCGATCAGGCGCGGGAGGGTCGGCAGATCAATATTCCCGCCGCAGAGGAGTAAAACGACTCGTTTCCCCCGTAATTCAGGCAGTTTATCGTGCAAGAACGCAGCCAGCGGAGCCGCCCCGGCCCCTTCGACCACCACCTTTTCCCATTCCATTAGCCGCACGACGGCCAGGGCCAATTCCCCTTCGGTAACGTGCACCAACCGATCCAGCCTGGGGCGGGCCAACTCTAAAGCCAACTCTCCGGCCAAGGAGACAGCCAAGCCATCTGCCAGGGTTGATTGGGACTCGATCTCGACCGGATGGCCGGCAGCAAGAGCAGTACCAAAGCATTGCGAGGAGATCCCCTCGACACCGATCACGGTAGTTTGGGGACGCGATTCTTTGAGGACGAGCGCAGCTCCGGCCAACAAGCCACCTCCGCCAACAGGAATGACAATCGCATCCAGATCAGGACATTGTTCGATCACTTCCAATCCGATCGTTCCTTGCCCGGCGATAATCGCAGGGTCGTCGTATCCATGGATGTAACGCTGTCCCTCTTCGGCCAGAATTTCGTCCGCGCGCGCCTTCGCCTCGGCGAAACTGTTGCCGTGAAGCACCACGCGCGCCCCATACCGCCGACAGTTCGCCTGTTTGACCAGCGGGGCGTAACGGGGCATCACCACGGTCACTGGCGAACCCAAAGCAGCGCCGTGCCAGGCCAGCGCCAGCGCATGATTGCCGGCACTGGCCGCGATTACACCGCGGGCTCGATCCTCGGGAGACATCAGCAGGAGCGCATTGCGGGCCCCGCGCTCTTTGAAGCTTCCCGTCCGTTGCAAAAACTCCATCTTGCACCAGATCTCGCAGCCGAATTGCTCGGAAAGCGCGGGGGAAAACGTGCAGGGGGTCTCCTGGATACCGCCGCGAATTCGTTCCCGCGCGGCAAGGATGTCGGCATAGGTTACAGTCGCAGAACTCATGCAGTGCACCTCAAGGGGGCGTTTGGCGAATCGAATTCGGGCCAGAAGTATCGCTTCATCGCCCATCGAAGGCTTCGTTATTAGCCTATCGCCATTGCACCTGCTCGCCGATCCCCTACGACCGTTACGAGCGAACCGCCCCGCCTTGGAGGAGGTGGATTTTTGACGTGCCAGTCACCATCCCGCGACTGTGAACTACATTTTCGGGGGGCGTGAAAAGCCGTCAGCACGCTCCCCTAAATAACTCACGAGTTTCGCCCATGCCGCTCGCACTCAACCTGCTAGTAACGTTCAACCCCGTTTCGGTCACGCCGGAAACTCCCTTGGATCAACTGCTGGACATGCTCCATCAGCTTGACCTGCGGCATTGGCCCGTCGTCAACGAGAATCGCGAGGTGGTGGGAGTGGTAACGGAAACCGATCTGGTCCGACACACCCACTCGAATATGTTGGCCGAGGCGACGATCGGTGCAGGGGGGGAAGACTGGCAGCCCAGTATCGTTGCGGAGATTATGACGCCCCGAGCCATCGCCGTGGAACTGACCGGCACGATGGAAGAGGCTGCTCGACTGCTCTTAGAACATCAAATCCAATCGCTGCCGGTTACCGATCGAGGGCGGCTAACGGCCATGATCACCGCCAGCGACTTCCTGCGGGAATTTAGTTTTGGCGAACTTCCCGGCGCACGTGATCTTGTTTCGCAGCATGCGGTGGAGATTGCCGACACTGTCGAAGCCACCGCAACCTTGGATGAAGGTTTGCATGCGGTGCTTTCCAGCGGGAGTCCCTTCATTGCAGTCAGTCGTGGCGGACTTCCTCTTGGAGTGGTTTCCCACCGCGAACTCGCCAAAGCACGTTGCCGCGAAACAGCGTGCGAAATGACTCAGGTGGAAGGGTGCACCACTCTTGCCAGTCTAGTGGTCGATTCCATCATCTTCCGCCCCGGCACAAAAATGGCAGAAGCGGCGCAAACACTTCTGGACCATAATCGCGAGGCTGCTCTAGTCGTGAATCAAGCCAATCGCATGGTTGGCATGCTGACCGTCAATGAGATTCTGCGGGCGATGTGCTAAGGATTAGCGGCACCGGATCGTACGGCTCTCGGTGACGAGCCAGTCCACTGGCTGATCGTGTTCCTCGCGCGGCAAGGTTTCTAGCACCTGGCAATCGAACGCTAAGCCGATGCGAACGGTTGTGTCGGTAAGTTCCGCCAGCAAGCGATCGTAGAAGCCTCGCCCGTAACCCAAACGCTCCCCCGTGAGGTCAAAAACCAGACCGGGGACGAGGACCAGGTCGATCTCGCTCGGCAAGACATTCCGGCCGATCTCTTGTCGCAGTTCCAGCCTGGGTTCCAAAATGCCGAAGGTTCCCGGGGCAAGATCGCTCTCGCTTTGCCATTGAAAGAGCTGCAAGCGATCCTCCACACAGAAGGGGACCGCGATCCTTTTCCCCAGGGCGGCTGCGGCAGCGAGGGCGGTTTTTGTTTGCACTTCGGTTCGCACATCCACGTAGAACAAAACGGAACGGGCCGCAGCGAATTCAGGCGTTGCAAACAGCCGCTGCGAAATGCGGTGGCTCCGCTGGGGGCGATCAGTCAAGGCTTGCCGCGCGTGGCGAGCTTCGTCTCGCAGTTGCTGCCGCCGATTCATCGATCGTGCTCGGCCTGTAAGATGGCTGCAATCACTCCGTGCATGTCGTAGGTTGTTGCTTCAGCGTGGGGCGTTAAGCCAAATTCCTGTAGCGCGGCAGAGGTGAGCGGGCTGATGCTGGCGATCTTGGTATTCTGAAGTGCCGCACCAAAATGGCGTGCGACAGAGCGGGCGATGGCGGAACTGGTGACGGTGACCCAATCGAAGTCTCCCTGCCGCATTCGCTCGACGAAGGTTCCGTCCGCTGGATTCGCATCCACGCTTTCGTAAGCAACCACTTGCGTGATGATTCCGCCGGCTGCGGCAAGTTGCTCGGCCAATACTTCTCGGCCGCGGCTGGCGCGGACCAGCAAGAACCGCTTCCCGGAGGCTTGCGGGGCGAGCGCTGCTGCGAGCGCTTCTGCCTGATACTCCTGCGGGACAATGTCCGCACGCAAATGATAGGCAGCCAGTTCCTCGGCAGTTCCGGGCCCGATGGCAGCTATCCGCGTTTTACCCAGCGCACGCAAGTCCTTGCCGCTGGTGAGCAGTCGCGACAAGAATGATCGCACTCCATTCCGACTGGAAAAAACGAGCCAATCGAACTGCGATAGATTCGACAGCGTCGCATCGACAGGGCCCCAATCAGCAGGCGGTCGGATAACAATCGCCGGCTGCAAAACGACATCCGCCCCTAGTTCTCGCAAAGGCCCGGCGAGCGCATCACTTTGTTCCGCTGCACGCGTGATCAAAATGCGACGCCCCGCGAGAGGTCGACGATTGAACCAGGAAAAACGACCCGCCGATGCAACGACCGGCCCGATAATCACAATCACCGGCGGGCGAATTTTGGCGGCCTTAATACGCTCAGCCACTTCATCCAGTCGGCAGGTAACGGTCGTTTGATCTGCAAAGCTACACCGGCGGATAATGGCCGCGGGGGTTGCCGCGTCTTTGCCTGCCGAGATCAGTGCCTGGGTCCAGCTTTCGACCGTGGTCACTCCCATATAGAACACAAGCGTGCCGGGGAACGCAGCATAGGCGGTAAAATTGTGGGCCGTTTCTGTCTTGTCAAGATCTTCGTGGGCGGTAATCATCGCGACGGAGGAAGCAAACTCGCGATGCGTCAGCGGCACCCCTGCAAAGCTACTCGCGGCCAAGGCGGCAGTAATGCCAGGAACCATTTCCCATCGCAAGCCAGCCTGTTCAATGGCTTCTACTTCTTCTGCATAGTGGGCAAAAATGGCGGGATCACCACTTTTGAGCCGAACAACCACTTTGCCCGCGAGGGCGTCGGCCACGATGCGCGCGTTGATCTCGTCCTGGGACCATAGTCGCGAGCGGCCATGCTTTCCTAAGCAGATGAGTTCTGCCTCGGGGGGACAATGAGCAAGCAGGAGCGGATTCACCAGATAATCGTAAAGCACAACATCGCCTCGCGCGAGGCATTGGGCTCCGCGCAGCGTGATTAAACCCGGATCACCCGGACCGGCTCCAACGAGATAGACGTGAGGAAGTTCCAAGGTCGTTACAAAGCCGCTTTGTACAAATTGAGCGTGATGTGCGCCTGCCCTTGATGATGGGGCTCGTGCCACGCCAGAATCTGCAGCACTTGCTGCAACGTGAGCTTCCGGCCATCCTTCAGCGAGACCTTCACCTGGTCCAGGTCGGCTGCCGTGAACTGCCGGACGGCTGCGAAGAGTTTCTCGCGAGATTGTGCGAGCACATCTTTGAGCAACTCGCCGCTGGGAATGTCATCATCCGGCGTGCTACCTCCCTTGAAGCGCGGCACAAGCTCGGCAAACAGCACCGGCTGATCGGGAAACAAACGCTCCGTGGCAAACAGTCCTTCCGTGATGCCAATATGAGCCAACTGCCAGGCAATGTGCGCACGTCCTGGACCAGGGCGATAGCCGAGCGCTTGGGCTGGCTGAGGTTGAGTCAAGACCTGGTCGAGGAAGCCGAGCGTCCGCGCGCGATTGAACGTCATTCGCGCTTCCCAAGTCTGGAGATACGTTTGCCAGTCCATGTGCCAATTCCTTCTGCGGAGAAGATTGTTGATTCTTGAATCGTCTATGGTAATCGAAGCCGGACAATCCTCGGAGGGATCAACTTCGCTGGCGACCTGCCCAGGTCCAGTGGCGGTCGCTGGTGGTGGTGACGGCGGCTGGATCCCAGCCCAAATCCGCTACCAATTGCTGCACTTCTTGCAGCGTCAGCGCTGCCTGGAGTGAATCGCCAAACATCTTGCGTTGCTGCTCGTTGCAGTCGGCAGCGTAGGTGTCAACCAATCGTTGCCACTGGGCTTCATCCGCCGGGCGTTGCAAATCCCGGACGAAGATAATCCCTCCTGGAGCAACCACGCGGATCATCTCGCGCAGCACTTCGCGTGGTTCGGGAATGTGATGCACGATGCTGTTGGAAATGACGGCGTCGAACATTCCATCTGCAAAGGGCATCGCTTTGGCATCGACTTGGGCCAGTTGCACGCGCGATGTGCACCCCGCTGCTTCCAGGTTGTAGCGAGCGATATCCAGCATGTGATGCGCCAAATCGATGGCCATGATCCGGCAGCCGAGGTGTTTACGACACAGTTCGATCGGAATCTGGGCGGTGCCGGTGCCGACATCGAGCACGTCTTGTAAATCGGGGGCGAACTGCAGCAGGTCGTCGACAAAAACCGCGTTGACCGCCTGGTGGTCCATGGCGTCGTAGTCGACGGCCTCCTGGAACGTGTCCATTACTTCCGTTTCAAGCGTGCGCTCAAGCATGGCTGAGGTTTTCCGGGATGGGAGGGGAAATCCCCCTGATTATACGTGCATCTTGCTGGGAAGAAGCCGGTTTCGAAAATTCGCTGTAACAAATGTCCGGTCTTCCCGCTTGAGTACTTATGGGCCGACATCCTTCGGCCGCATTCAAAACATTGTTAATCGGAGGGCCCAGTGATGAAAAGTTTTTTCGGGGTAGGGTCGGTGGCGTTGGCGGGAATGTTCTTTCTCGCGAGCTTCGTGGAAGCCAAGCCGGGAGGAAGCTACAGTGGAGGTTCATCCGGCTCCGGCGCTCGCTCGCGTGGCGTTGGCTCGCCGGGCGGCTCGCCAGCGAATTCCAACTTCAAAGGTCCGAAACTGGGCGGAACAAACCACAGCAGCGGATATAAAGGCTCGTCTAGTAGTGGCAAATCGGCGCAGGGCGTAGTGCAGTCGTTCACGCCGCGAGTCAACAATCCGCCGAAGGTCGACCTGAAATCGACCATGCCGATCATCCAATCGAACCACAGCCAGAGCCCCTCGAACCACAGCACTGTTCCGCTCCACAACCATGGCTCACACAACAAAGTTCCGTTTGGCTACGACCCAAGTAAGCTGAGTCGTGCGACTGGGACTTCTTCATCGCGACTACCCGGTTTGAATGCCAATGATCTGAAAACGTCGCACTTACACAGCGGCGAGAAATTCAATCTGAAGCACGCAGCCACATCCGCGCCGAAGAGTTTGACCGGCCAACCTCATTTCGATTGGTGGCTAATCGTATTGAACCATCATCATTGCCATCACCAGGGTCGCTGGAACTATCAGGAATACAGCTGGAACCAATGGCGCCCTTGCCACTACACGACCATCGTCTACCAGCAGCGGAGCTACTTCGTCGGTCTGACCTGCGTTTACATCCCAGATATGCAAGCATACGGCGTGCAAGGAATTGCCCCGAACTCACCTGCTGAAACGGCTGGTCTGAAGTCAGGGGATTTAATCGTAAGCATCAATGCCCAGCCCATTACCGACGAACGAGTTTTGGAACTCGGAATGCCTCGCGGCCGTTTGGATCTGAAACTGATCCGCGATGGCGAAGTGGATGTTGTCAGCACCACGGTGACGCCACGGCTCTTGCAGACGATTGTGAAGTAACGGCGGCGGTGAGTGAACTAAGCTCCTACTCCGCAAAATCCAGCCCCAGATCCAGCACAATGGCGGAGTGGGTCAGGGCGCCAGCACTGATGCGGTCGACCCCTGTTTCAGCGATGCTGCGGATAGTTTCCAGTCGTACGCCGCCCGAAGCTTCTAATTCCACTTGTGGAGCCAAGGCATTGCGAATCTCGACTCCTTCGCGAAGCATCGCGGGGGGCATGTTATCGAGCAGGACAATGTCGGGACGATGAGGAAGCACGTCCCGCAATTGTTCCAGGTTGTCGACCTCGATTTCGATCATCATCCGTTGCTGCTCGGCATCGTTTTCAAAATGCTGCTGCACGAATTGCCGGGCAAGATCCACCGCTTCGCCGGGGGTGTAACCCCGTCCGATTGGTGAATGACGCCCCAAAGCTAAATGATTGTCCTTGATCAGGATGGCGTCATACAGGCCGCTGCGGTGATTATGACCACCTCCACAATGCACGGCGTACTTTTCTAGCCGCCGCCAGCCGGGAGTCGTCTTTCGCGTGTCGTAGACGCGAGCCTGTGTGCCGGCGACTGCTTCCACATATTGCCGGGTGAGGGAAGCAATGCCGCACAATCGCCCCAGAAAATTCAGCAGCGTCCGTTCCAGCGTGAGCATGTCCCGCGCGGGCCCTTCTAGCCGAGCCAAAACGGTTTGGGGCGAAAGGGGAGCGCCGTCGGCTACCTCGGGCTGCCACTGTACCGGCACTTGGAATTCTTCCAAGATCGTGGGAACGGCGGCTAAGCCAGCGGCGACCCCCGTTTGCCGGGAAACAACTTCCGCCGCCATTCTCGCTTCGGGAGCAGCGAGCGCGACGGTGGTCCAGTCGTAAGTGCGGCCCAGATCTTCGTCGATCGCCAGTCGCACCAGACGGCGGGAATCATGGGCCAGAACTTCGTTCCAGCCCCATTGCGAAAAATCACGCTTCATCGTGGGAACCGCACCTTGATTCATTCCCAAGGCCGCAGCGCTGGCTTTCGTTCGCGGTTGTAAACCACGCGCAAGGCGTTCACTACTTCTACCCCGTCGAGCACATTCTTGACCAGTTCTTGCGCCAACTGCTTGTGATAGAAGGAGTCGACACTGCCCGTCAGTCGGATTGCTCCGCCATCGAGCTCAACTTCGATTTCGCGAAGCACATAGATTGCGCTGCGCGAGAGTGCGTCACGGGCCCGCAACTCCACATCGGTCATCAGTCCCAGGGCCATATCCTCGGCCTCCATAAATTTTGCGAGCGACCATGAAAGTGGACAGCTCTGAGGATTGACTTCGCGCCCGATTCCGCCTGAAATCAGATCACAGAAGTCAGATTTGCTCCGTCTTGCTAATTGATAGTTGAACGCGAGAACCGCAGATCGTCAACTCGTTTTGGTGGCCTACTTACGCAATTATTCCCCGAACTTGTAGAAACGTAACCAGTTCGCCAGCTAGCACCTCGGGATTGGCGGAAGTGGAATCAAGCCGCAGTTCGGGAGTCAGGGGTGGTTCATACGGGGCGCTAATTCCGGTGAATTCCTTAATCTTCCCTTCGCGAGCCTGTTGGTAAAGCCCTTTGGGATCCCGTTGCTCGCAAACTTCCAGCGGGGCATCGACGAAAACCTCGATGAAATCGGCCAGGCCGTTCTTCGTCACTAGTTTGCGAACGGCATCCCGATCCGCACGGTACGGGCTGACAAACGCACTTAAAGTAACGATGCCCGCCGAGGCGAAAAGTTCCGCCACGCAGCCGATGCGACGAATGTTTTCCTGCCGATCTTCGGGCGCAAACGAGAGGCCAAAACGTGTGGCAAAGGCTTCATCGTATTCTTGGCGGAGCTTTTCCGGCGAAGCATTCAGGCCAAAGCGGACGTTATCGCCGTCCAGCAAAAAAGTCCGCACACCGCGGGCATAGAGCAGTTGGTCCGCCGCATTGGCGATAGTGCTTTTTCCGCAACCCGACAGGCCGGTCAGCCAAACAACGCAGCCGCGGTGTCCGTTCAGTTTTTCTCGTTGTTCGCGGGTAACGGAATGGGCGTGCCAGACAACTTGGGTGGGATCAGTCATTTTCGCGGCTGTTTTTAAACCGTGGCGGGGATTGCGGCACTAAGTTTTCAATTCTCCCCCAGTTTACAGTAAACTAAAGTAGAGTCGGAACGCCGGTCCCGAATTGCTCCGTCAGCCCTTAGGTTCGCTTCATGCCTCACCTACCCCGCCGTGCATTTTTATCGAACAGCCTGACCCAGGCCGCCGCGCTCGGCCTCTTGGCCGGGGGAGGCTCGCTGGCTTCGCCTCGTATCACACGCGGCGAGGATGCGGCCGATACGCGGGGGATCGATATGATCACTCCGGAAACGCAGCGGGCCATCGATCGGGGATTGGATTGGCTGTCGCGCAAGCAACTTGCCTCGGGCAAAAATCGGGGCGCGTTCGGACACGGCGGTTATCAAGGGGGAGTCGCGGTCTGTAGCCTGTCAGGTCTGGCCTTCATGTGCAGCGGCAATCCACCCGGACAAGGTCCCTACGGCAAGAACATTGATCGCTGTGCCGAGTTTCTTTGCAACTGCGTGCAGGATAGCGGCTTCATTTCCGTCCCTGGGGTCGGGCAGGACAATATGTACGGCCACGGCTTTGGCGTGCTGTTCCTGTCGGAGTTCTACGGGATGAGCACGGAAGAAGATGTCGACTCCACAGTCGGGGTGAAGCTGAAGAAGGCCGTGCAACTCACCGTCAACTGCCAGAACGATCAAGGGGGGTGGCGCTATCAGCCGACGAAAAGTGACGCGGACTTGTCGATCACTATTTGTCAGATCATGGGACTGCGCGCCGCGCGCGACGCAGGCATTCATGTGCCGGACGAAGTCCGCAGTAAATGCATCGACTACGTCAAGAAAAGTTGGAACAAGGACGGTAGTTTCCGCTACACCCTGCAGCAATCTGGCGGCGGCAGTTTCCCACTGACCGCGGCAGGAGTCGTCTCGCTCTACAGTGCCGGCATCTACGACGGCGAACAGGTGGAATCAGCCCTCAAGTGGCTGTCAAAATTCCCGCCGAGTCAGCAAAGCAACGGCTACTTCTTCTATGGCCACTACTACGCCGTGCAAGCGATGTGGCACGCTGGCGGTGCGTATTGGGAAAAATGGTATCCCGCCATTCGGGACGTGCTGTTGAAGAAGCAAAGTGGCGACGGCAGTTGGCCCGACGGCGAAGTCTGTTCGGAGTTCGGCACCGCGATGGCGTGCATCATCCTGCAGATGCCGAACAATTTTCTGCCGATTTTTGCGCCGTAAGTGCCCTTCAAGGCCAAACCTATCCCCTCTCAATCCGCATTCGACGGCCTCGGAGGGCCATTGTACTTAAACAATCAGCATCGCATCGCCGTAGCTATAGAACCGATACTTCTCCGCGATCGCCTCCTCATAGGCCTGCTTGATCAAGGCATCGCCGCCGAAGGTTCGGACGAGTACCAAAAGTGTGCTCTTGGGCAGATGAAAATTGGTCAACAGGGCATCGACCGCATGGAAATCGAACGGCGGCCGAATGAACAAATCGGTCGGCCCACGAAACGGACGAAGTTCGCCCGATAGTGATGCCGATTCGAGTGAGCGGACGACAGTCGTTCCCACCGCAACGATCCTCCCGCCGCCAATCTTCGCCGCCTGAATCGCTGCACAAGTTTCGCGAGTCACGAGACATTGTTCCGAATGCATCACATGCTCGTCGAGCTTTTCCGTCTGCATCGGGCGGAAGGTTCCCATGCCGACATGGAGTGTGACATGCGCCTGGTCGATCCCTTGCTCTTTAAGCTTTCGCAGCAAGTCCTTGGTGAAGTGCAACCCAGCCGTCGGGGCTGCGACCGCGCCGGGCTTTCTGGCGTAGACCGTTTGATAAGTTTCGATATCCTCGGGAGCCATTTCGCCATCGCGGATGTACGGCGGCAGTGGCACATGACCCATGCGTTTCAAGAAGGTGAACGTACCTTCTTCTTCGTCGGATGTGGGCGAAGCGGCCCACATGCCATTTTCGAGCTTGGCCAGCAGCATGAGCTGTGCGTTGAATTTGCGATCGGGGCTTTCCAGGATGATCGCTTCCCCTGCCTCGAGTTTGCCGCGGGTCTTGCTGAGAATCTGCCAGATCCCCGTTTCATCGTGGTTGAGATACAAGCCCGTCCAGCGAGCTCCCGTTCTCTCTCGCCGCCCGACCAGGCGCGCGGGAACGACTTGCGTATCGTTCAAGACCAGCATGTCTCCTTTGCGCAACAGCTCCGGCAGATCGCGGAAGTAGAGGTGCTCGATTTTCTGCTCCGCCCGGCGGACAACCAGCAGTCGAGAATCGGTTCGGATCGGCAGAGGCTTTTGCGCAATCAACTCGCGCGGCAGGTCAAAATCGTAAGCGGCCAGTTCGTTCATGAGGTCGTCCGTGAAGGTGCGATGGCCCTCCGGGGCCGTCGAATGTGCTTGCTAACTATTGGCGGGGTTGGTTGGTGGCCGAGCTATTACGGGAATACCGGTAAGGGTAAACATCGAAGCGAATTCATTTTCTTGTTCCGGATTCGACGGCCTCGGAGGGCCATCGTACTTCTTACAGACAGCCTCGGAGGGCCATCGTACCAGCTAATCCAGCGTATCTGCGAGCACCTTATCCGTTTGTTCTTGCTGAAACTTGTGGAGTTTTGCACGTAGTTCCGGCCTGCTTCCCGCCAGAATACGAATCGCCAGCAGCCCAGCATTCCTTGCCCCTGCTTCTCCAATCGCCAGCGTGCCAACGGGAATGCCGCCCGGCATCTGGACGATGGACAGCAGCGAATCCAGCCCTTGCAAAGCCCGGCTTTGGACCGGAACCCCCAGCACGGGCAGAATCGTTTGCGAAGCCACCATGCCCGGCAAATGGGCCGCGCCACCCGCACCGGCAATGATCACTTCCAGGCCCCGCTTCTCTGCGGAAGCAGCATATTCGGCCATCAAGTGGGGCGTGCGATGAGCAGAAACAATCCGGCACTCAACAGGAACCTCGAACTGCTCGACAATCCCCGCTGCTGCGCGCATCGTCTCCCAGTCCGACTTACTCCCCATGATGATCCCCACCAGTGGCGACGACATAACAAATTCCTGCGGCGCGAACGGATGTTTCAACGATTGGTTCATGATACCATCGGACGGACGTAAGCCGGAGCCTGTGCAGCCTGTTCCGGCAGTGCCTTGGTTCAACGGTGGTTGCCGGAATTCGCTGCGTTTGGTCCGGTCACTACTCCCCTCCCGAGACTTTTCCCATGCTTGCACCTCTCTTCCGCCGCCGCGCGATCTTGTCGTTGCTGGCTGGCCTGGTCACGATTTTGATCCACCCCTCGACCTTCGCACAAGAAGCAAAGGTCGATTCTCCCGCCGCAAAGCCCGCCCCCAAATGGGCCAAGGACATGGCCGCGTTTGCCGCGCAAGACAAAGCTCATCCGCCAAAGACTGGGGGCATCTTGTTTGTGGGTAGCTCCAGTATCCGGCTGTGGGATCTGAAAAAATCATTCCCCGACCTGCCGGTTACCAATCGTGGCTTTGGCGGCTCGCAAGTCAGTGATTCTGTGGAGCATTTCGACGAGCTTATCACCCCGCACAAGCCGCGCGTGATCGTTTTCTATGCCGGAGATAACGACATCGCCGCGAAGAAGTCGCCGGCCGAGGTCGCAGGTAATTTTGAGAAGTTCATGGCAAAGGTCCATCAAATATTTCCGAAGACGCACATTGTCTACATTCCGATCAAGCCGAGCGGGTCTCGGTGGGGAATGATCGAACCACAGCGCGAACAGAACAAGCTGGTCCGTGAGAAGTTTGCCGAGGATAAGCTCTTCACCTATCTGGAAGTTGAACCTCTGATGCTCAAGGCCGACGGCACCCCCGACGACGAACTGTTTGTGAAGGACCACCTGCATATGAACGAAGCCGGTTATGCAAAATGGGTTTCGTTGCTTCGCCCACTGCTCGATAAACTCCTGGCAGAGAAGGAGTAACTGGCATGAACACGAAAGAATTGACACCACCTGCCGAGTACGTCCGTGCGCTTGAGTTTGCTGAAAAGCAAGTCGCACAGTTGGTTGCTCAGCACCCTGATTTTTTTCCGATCTACACCGTGGCCGGCAAATGGCATCACGGGGGGGAATTGTGGACCGATTGGACCGGCGGATTTTTGGCCGGGATGATGTGGCGGTTCCAGCAACGCACCGGCGATGAATCTTGGCGCGAACTGGCCGAGCGCTATTCGCGGCTCCTCGAACATCGGCAGCACGATCGGAATGTGCATGACCTGGGCTTTATCTTTCTCAATACGTATTACCCGTGGTATGAGTTAACGAACGACGAACGCTTGCACGGCATTCTGATTCAAGCGGGTCGCACGCTCGCGATGCGGTTCAAGGAGCGCGGGCAGTATCTCCGCAGCTTCGTCTCGGACGATTCGCTCTTCATCGACATCATGATGAACGTGCCGATCATCTTTTACGCAGCTCGTGAGACGAACGATGCGGAACTGCTCCGCATTGCCAACGCCCATTGCCTCACCACGCGCGACACGATCGTCCGGCCCGATGGTTCTACTGCCCACGAAGGAATTTTTGATCTCGAAACCGGGGAGTTTCTACGAGAGACCACGCATCAAGGTCTGCGACCCGACAGCGCCTGGGCACGTGGATTAGCGTGGTCGTTGTACGGCTACAGTCAGTGTTATGGACTGACAGGCAACGAAGAGTATCTCGCGGTTGCCGAACGCAACGCCGATTACTGGCTCGCCCATCTGCCTGCGGATGGCGTGCCGTTTTGGGATTTCGATGCCGATCTATCGCTCCCGGCGCCGCAGGGGAGACAGAAAGAAACGTCTGCCGGCGCCATTGCTGCCAGCGGTTTGCTCGATCTGGCTAGACAGACAAAGTCGGCGGACAAAGCGCAGAGCTACGCAGCCACTGCCCGGAAAATGCTCGATGCGCTCGTGCAGCCCGAATATCTCGCCGACCAGACTCCCGGCTGGGAGGGAATCTTGAAGCACGGCGTTTATCACACGGCAAAGAATCTCGGCGTCGATGAATCCGTCATGTGGGGCGAGTACTTTTTTGTGGAAGCACTCACGAAGGTGGTGACGAATAAGTATCCCAGGTGGACGACGTAGTACGCAGCATTCGAGTGTTAGGGACGTTAATAAAATGACTTCAAGTTCCGAAGACTCAACAAGTCCTTACGCGGGCCTCGCCGCTAAAATTCGCGGAGGGAAATCTGCTGCTCAAACGGAATATGAACAGACGCCGCCGAAATTGAAGATCACCCATCGCGAGTCAGGACAAGGATTCGGGCGAGGATTGACGCGCGCGTTGTCGATTGCTGCTAGCGCGCTTGTGAGTTCAGCATTGAGAGTTGAGCTTAACGGGGTCATTGTCGGGGCTGTTGCCGCTGGCGAAAGCTTGGAAATCGAAATAGAATCTGGCTCACATCGATTGCGAATTCTCTCGTCCATGTGCAGCAACACGAAACATTTTGAGATCACCAACGGTCAACAGCTGAAGTTCTGGTGCCTCACGACGATGACCGGGGTTGTGCTGCAACGTGAGCATTAATCCTACGACACCCCAGTCCTCTCTCGAAGGGAGAGGGAACTCCCATGTTCACCTTCCCGCGCCAACACGACTTCCTCATCGCCATCGATTCCGATGGCTGCATTTTTGACACGATGGAGCTGAAGCACAAGGAATGCTTCATTCCACTCTTCATCGAGCACTATCATCTACAAGGGGTCAGCAAGTACGCCCGCGAAACGTGGGAGTTCGTGAACTTGTATTCCAAGAGCCGCGGCGTGAATCGCTTTCCCGCCCTGGTCGAAACGCTCGATCGTTTGCAGCACAGGCCGGAGGTGATCGGCCGCGGCGTACAAGTGACAACGCCTGCGTCGCTCCGCGAATGGGTGACGACCGAAACGCGATTGGGCAACCCGGCCTTGAAAGCTCGCGTCGAGGCCACCGGCGATCCGGCGTTGCAGCAATGTCTTGCGTGGTCGCTCGCGGTGAATGCGTTGATCGATCGCTACGTTCAAAACGTCACGCCGTTTCCGTTCGTGCGCGAGAGTCTCGCAAAACTTCAGCCGCACGCCGATTTGATCGTCTGCTCCGCCACTCCCACGGCAGCGCTGGAGAAAGAATGGGAAGAGCACGACCTGAGGAAGTACGTCGCCGGCATTGCCGGGCAGGAAGCGGGAACGAAAAAAGAGATATTAGCGGTCGCGAAAGATTACCCGCCCGGTCAGGTCCTGATGATCGGCGACGCTCCCGGCGATCAGCGGGCGGCGGAAGCGAACAACGCACTCTTCTTTCCCATCAATCCCGGCAGCGAAGAAGCCAGCTGGCAGAATTTTTTTGAAGAAAGTTGTGGGCGGTTTCTCGGCCAAAAATTCGCGGGAAATTTTGCTGCGAATTTGCACGCGGCGTTCGCAAGTTGCCTCCCCGACCAGCCGGAGTGGAGAACCCTGTAAAAATACCGATGCTGTCATAGCGGAAAACTTGCTCCCCTTAACCAAGCTTCACCGGCAATTAACGTTGCATCGATTTGTGGGACCAGTATAATCGCGGAATGCTGAAGAACAGCGGCCGCTCTCCTCCATATACCTGGCGGCTACCAAGGTTGGTAAGGGATTCTTCAAATTCGCAGTTCTCTGCGGGAGCGGTTTCATGGCTAACCCCACGTATGTTTTACGCGAATGTCCCGTTTGTGGTCGTCGGTTGCAGATCCGGGTGGAATACCTGGGAAGCCAGATTGCCTGCGTTCACTGCAACGGGAAGTTTCACGTTCCGATGACTTCGGACCAGTTTCGCCCCTACATGGCTTCGCCGTCTCCCACGCTGATGGAACGGGCCGAGTACCTGCTGGCCGAAGACCCGCTCAGCACCTACACGCCCGATCTGTAAGAGCCGAAACTCCCACGCCGAGACGCGACCGTCAGGAAGCGACCTGCCGAACCTTGCCGGGAATCGGCAGCCCCTCTTCGGTTCTGCCACGCACAGAGTCATCAAGTATGACCCGGCTACTGCAAGAAAGTTCGCGCTGCTCCGACTGCGATCCAAACAGCGGTCGTACTCCGCCAGTCTTCCCGTTACGATAGGGCGGATGTCTTTTGCCTTCACCGTTCACCAGGTCGACCCCGCTTCTGCCGCGCGGCGTAGCACTTTTTCCACACCGCACGGCCCGGTGCCGATGCCCGCCTTCATGCCGGTGGGGACGCAAGGCACGGTCAAAGGTGTAATGCTGCAGTCGCTCCGCGATACCGGGGCGGCCATGATCCTGGGGAACACCTACCACCTCCATCTGCGTCCCGGGGAAGAACTGGTTCGCGGCCTGGGGGGGCTGCACCAATTCTGTGGCTGGACGGGGCCGATCCTCACTGATAGCGGCGGCTTTCAAATCTTCAGCCTCTCGGATATCGCAAAAATCACGGAACATGGCGCGACCTTTCGCTCGCATCTCGACGGCAGCAAGCGGGAACTGACACCAGAAAAAGCGGTCGCGATCCAGGAAGCACTCGGCAGCGATGTGGCCATGCAACTCGATCACGTGGTGGCGCTTCCCGCCGAGCCCGAACGGGTTCGTGATGCCTGCCAGCGTTCGGTCCGTTGGGCGCGGCGTTGCAAAGACGCTGCTCAGCGGAGCGATCAGGCCCAGTTCGCAATCGTGCAAGGAGGACTCGATCCGGCACTGCGTCAATGGTCGGCAGAACAACTCATTCCGATGGACTTTCCCGGCTATGCGATTGGCGGACTAAGCGTGGGGGAAACGCCTGCTGAAATGGTCGCGATGCTGGACGTCGTTTGTCCCGTGCTTCCGGCAGACAAGCCGCGCTACTTAATGGGAGTCGGTCGTCCGGAAGATTTGTTGGAAGGGGTCCGTCGCGGCGTCGATATGTTCGATTGCGTGATGCCCACGCGGAACGGCCGGAACGCGATGGCGTTTACCTCGCGCGGCAACATCAAGATTCGCAACCTGAAGCATGCCCGGGACGAAAGTCCGCTCGATGACCAGTGTCCTTGTCCCGCCTGCACGCAACATAGCCGGGCCTATCTGCGACACCTGTTTCAAGCCGAAGAGATGCTCGGCCCGATGCTCCTCTCGCTCCACAACCTGACCTACTATCAAACGCTGATGTCCGGCATACGAACGGCCATTGAAGCCGGTCGATTCATGGAGTTCTATCGCGAACGGATGACCGCGTGGGGTCATGTCTCGCAGGTTGGGGCCAGCGAGTTGTAGGTTGGGACCAGCGAGCTTGCGAGCGCCGGCCCACCATTTAGTTCCATCCCGGCCCTGGTGAGCCAGTTCTCACAACCATCTGAAAACCCATTTTTGCACCGCTGTTGCTTTTATCTGTTGCTCAAGTTTTTGCGGAAAAGCCCCGGTTTCTTGCAATTATTGCTGATTTTTGCAACAAGAACCCGGGGTTTATTCGTCGTTTTGTTGCAAAAATCGGTTTTCCTCGGGGATTGAGCAGTATTTTTGCAACAAAGTACTGTTTTTTATCATAATTGCGCCAAAAGTGTTGCAAAATTGTTTCACCGTCGTTGCGCTCCCGCAGATCGACACCCGGCAGATCGAATTATCAAAGAGCAGCCGCCCGGCCCGTCAAGCGCAGCGCGCACCACCGGAGCAAACAGCCAAAACGATCGTCTCGAATCATTGATTACTTGTCAATAGTTCTGTAGGATGACCGCCGGGGATTTTCCCAGGGTTAGAGAGGGTTTCGGAGTTGGAATTTCGCGTTGCATTCTCGTCATGATGCGCTGCTCCTCGCGGCCCAGGATGTTTTCGGCAGGTGGGAGCCTGCACTACAAAACTCGGTCGAATGGAATTGTTTCACGCCGAAGGCGTCACATCCCACAGCCCAGGCTCGCGCAGCGCAGCCTGGGTGAGGTGGTTCAAAATGCCGCATACGCCGCAGGCGTTTGATCGAGGATTGCCCGAGACCCGTTTGATTTAACGCCGTTGGCGTAGATGAACCGCGTGGGCGTTTTTCCCAGGGTGCGCTGCGCGATCCAACGCCTTCGGCGTAGGGAACGCGAAATCCACCGCAAATGGTTTCGCAAGATCGAAACCGGGTTACATCATGCATGGGTGCATGGACCTGCTTCAGTGGCCCGCATCGTACGTGAACTGCCGACTAACGTGGCCAACCGGCCGTGACCTGCAAAAGAGGCCGGCCGTCGCACGTGACCTACCGGGCTACGTGAAAGCGAATCGCGATCAGGCCTGAGTTAGATCACCCTCGATTGGATCGAGCACAGCGTGAGTCTATAATCTCAACCTGTAGCACTTTCATTCCAAGTTCATGCCGGCACCCAAGAGGGAGGCCGGATTCATTCACTACTCGGCTTGCGTGAGCTACTCAGCGATCCGCCAATTGCGAGCGAGTTGAAGTGATTTACACAAAGAAACAGTTTGGAACTGAGCTTCTTGCGGAACTGGAACAAGGATACGACCCAGTTCGAATTGCGAAGTGGTGTTACGTGAAGTATCTCGACGAACGCAACCGTGAAGATGGGCTTGGTGAGGTAATGTACGAAATTTACGGTATGGATGCAGGGCCTGAGTTCTTCATTCCCGAAGCAGAATTGAAAAGTATTGCCGTCCGGTGTCAAGAGTAGGCGTCCGACGGGTGCGCCAGCACTCGCGGCGAGTTTGTCCTCAACATTCCCCACAAATCTTTGAAGAATTTACAATCTTTCCTTGCTGGCAATGGAGCGTTAACCGCGGTTGTTGGGCGGGTTAAGCGATGTTTGCACTGCTGGTCCGAGGTTTGCTTTGGAG
>JBGSNR010000042.1:0-63997 GCA_041739545.1 Pirellulaceae bacterium
CCACCACCGCCCGAAGGACGTGGAGAACGTTCGCGGGCTTCATTGACGACGAGCGGGCGTCCGCCGCAGTTGAAATTGTTCAGAGCGTTGACGGCGGTTTCGATGTCCGCGTCATTCGCCATTTGTACGAAACCGAAACCGCGCGAGCGGCCCGTTTCACGATCCATAATCACTTCCGCCGTTGCCACTTCACCGTATTGCTGGAACAGTTGTTCCAATTCCACGTTGGTGTAGGCCCAGGGGAGATTCCCCACATAGATACGCTTCGCCATAATCGACAGGTCCTGAAAAAAATGTGACTCACTAACCAAACAACCACCGCTCCGAAGGCGAGCGCGTGCCGTTTTCCGTGGACCCTGTCGTTCGACTTAGGAAGCAGCCCGATCGATCAACCAAAAGGGAACCCAACAAAAACTCGCAACGAAACTCGTTCTTTACGTCAACCCACCCGCAGAACGGACTCTGCCGGCAAATATACCGCCAGCACTGGCGCCGGGAAAGAGCGCATGGGGGTAATCGTCAAGAATTCCTCGTCAATCCTCCGGCAAACCGGTATTGCTTCCCCTTTCAAGACCCCAAAACGCCACTGACGCCCTACCCGCGGCTTGGTAGAATAGAGCTGTAAGCAGGGGAGGTTCGGAAGCCTCCCTCATCCCACCTTGGACGAAGTTACGCGGCACCCCAGGCTTAGCCTGAGTCAGGCCGCTGGTTGTAATTACGGCATGTCTAGACTGGCATTTATCGAGCGTATGCGGCAGGGGGCCCCTTCGGTCCTTCCCTCGCTTTTGCAGTGTGACTTCGGTCATCTCGAACGAGAAGTCCGCCGCCTGGAAGAGGCTGGCGTGCATGCCCTGCATCTGGACGTAATGGATGGGGATTTTGTCCCGAACTTCACTTATGGCATGACGATCGTGGATGCCGTCAGGAAACTGACGGATCTATTGGTCGATGTGCATCTGATGATTTCGAAGCCGCAACGGTACCTTAAACAGTTTCGCGAAGCGGGTGCGGACTCGATTACCTTCCACATCGAGGCCGAGCCCAATGCTCGCCCTTTGCTGGAAGAAATTCGCTCTCTGGGTGCTGCGGCGGGAGTCGTCCTCAATCCGCTGACTCCCGTGGATGCCATTACTCCCTGTCTGGACCTTTGCGACATGGTTTTGGTGATGAGCGTACAGGCCGGGTTTGGAGGGCAGTCGTTCAATCCCGTCGCGCTCGAAAAGCTACGTCAGATTCGAAAACTTGCCCCGGATGTTCTGCTGGAAATTGATGGGGGCGTGAACGCCGCGACCGCCCAGCAGTGTGGACAGGCCGGGGCTCAATTGATGGTCGTCGGTTCGGGGATTTTTGCCCATGCGGACTACACGCAGGCGGTGCAATCTCTGACCTCTCTTGCCCGAACACCTTAGGAATTTAATTGTATGACCCGGTTTCTGTTGGTCCGCCCCGGAGCGACGGATTTCGATGAACAAGGCCGCCTGAAGGGAACCCTGGATATTCCTCTCAGCAGTTGCGGCCAACAACAAGTCGGCCAATTGGTGCAAGAACTTGCAGGCCAGAACTTGGACTTCATGTATTACAGCCCCTGCGAGTGTGCTCAGCGAACTGCCGAAGCACTGGCCCTAGCGCGCGGCTTGAAACCCAAGGTGTTGGCAGACCTGCGGAACATTGACCATGGACTGTGGCACGGCAAGCTGGTCGATGAGGTTCGTCAGTCGCAACCCAAGGTTTACCGCCTTTGGCAGGAAAATGCTGAATTGGCCTGTGCTCCCGGCGGAGAAGCGGTAGCGGACGCCCTGCAACGTGTGACGTCGACCATCGAACGGCTAAACTGGAAGCACCGCAATAAGTCCGTCGGACTGGTCACCTCGGAACCGTTGCTGACCATCCTCCGCGCGGTCATCCAGCGAAATCCAATCGGCGATTTGTGGAAAACTGTCTGTTCCCCTGCTGGTTGGCAGTGGGCAGAAGCCCCCGCCACGGCAACTCAGGTGCGAGGCGCCTGAAGCGTCTCGATACTGGCAGCTCATTAGAGAACGAAAGCCCCACCCATGACAGTTCCTCCCTCTTCCAATTCCGCTGAAAACGGACAGGCCCTGCAAGCTAAAAACGGGAACGCGAGCAACGGCAGCGCGCCTGCCGAAGCCAACGGTCGTAGTTCTGTGTTTACTCCCCTGCGAACGAAACGCCCGGTCCCCGATGGCCTGTGGGTGCGCTGTCCGGGTTGTCGGCAAACGATCTTTCGTAAGGCAGTCGAACAACAGCAGAACGTTTGTCCGCGCTGCGAATACCACTTCTACGTTTCTGCCGCCGATCGCATCAAACAAGTGCTAGATGATGGAACCTTTGAAGAATGGGACGCCGGAGTCCGCCCAGCCGACCCGCTCGGCTTCAACGACCAAAAGGCGTATCGCGACCGCCTCGTCGCCGAGCAAAAGCGAACCGGCCTAACGGAGGCGACCCTCACTGGCACCGGGATGATTCGCGCTCGGCGCGTCGCCATTGGTGTCACCGACTCGGCCTTCATCATGGGCAGCATGGGCTCGGTCGTCGGTGAACGATTGACCCGTTTAGCGGAACGAGCGACCGAGCATTCCTTGCCCCTCATCATTATTAGTGGCTCCGGCGGCGGGGCCCGTATGCACGAAGGGATTTTGTCGTTGATGCAAATGGCCAAGGTGTCCGCGGCGTTAGCGCGCTTCGATAAGGCGGGGGGCCTGTTCATCTCCGTGCTGACAAATCCCACCATGGGTGGCGTGGCAGCCAGCTTTGCGTCGTTAGGCGATCTGGTATTTGCCGAGCCCAAAGCGCTGATCGGCTTTGCCGGGCCGCGAACAATCAAGGCGACGCTTCGCTTAGAATTGCCTGCCGGCTTCCAGACAAGTGAGTTTTTGCTAGAGCATGGCTTTATCGACCGCATCGTGCCGCGCTCGCGCTTGAAGAGCGAAATTGCCCGCACGATTGACTATTGCGGGAAGTGAGGCAGGCGATGCGATTTCCCACCGACACGCATCCCGAAATCGCTGCCTTGCAGGCGGAATTGCTTTACCAGGCAACCGATGCCGAGCGTTTCCAGTTGATGCAGTCGCTGACAAGATGGGCCGTCACCAGTTCGCGACAAGCAATCCAAGATGCGAATCCGAAGTTCTGTGAACAGGACGTGGATTTGAAGTTCATCGAACTCAATTACGGGACCGAACTGGCAACGTCCGTCAGGCACTTTCTGGCATCGAATGACCGCTGATATTTCTGCAGGCGTGGCTCCCATCGCGGAGTGTTTCGAAACGCTCAGCATTCCGTATTTCATTGGCGGTTCCGTCGCCAGCAGCACGGTAGGAACGCCTCGTCTGACACTGGATATCGACTTCGTTGCGGACATCAAGCTTGAGCATGTTGAGCGGTTTGCGAAAACTCTACGGGGTCGCTATTACGTCAGCGAAAGCATGATCCAAGATGCCATTCGTCGAAAATCTTGTTTCAACTTAATCGACCTATCTTCGATCCTAAAGATTGATATTTTCGTGTCAAAGCAGCGAGATTTTGATCGTTCCGTCTTTTCTCGAATCACTCTGCGATCGATCGGAACTAACGATGGACCAAAGTATTGGATGACTTCCGCCGAAGACATCCTGCTCAGCAAGCTGGAGTGGTTCGAGCTAGGGAATCGACTTTCAGAACGCCAATGGGGAGACATTAAAGGGATTCTGACGACACAAAAGGAGCGTATTGATCGGGACTATCTGCGCAAGTGGGCAGCAAAACTCTCGCTCTCCGAATTGCTTGAAGAAGTCCTGCGCGAGGCGGATGATCTTCCCCTACCCCCGCGGCAAACGTAAACAAAACGTGGCACCGCCGCCGGGTGTTTGCTCCCACGAGAGCTCGCCGCCGAGCGCACGCGCCAGTCGCCGACTTAGCGCTAGTCCCAAACCAACCCCCGGCGCCGATTCTGCCGCTTCATTTACCGACTTGGAAAACGGCTGGAAAAGCCGAGTTTGCCCCGCAGCCCCAATGCCTGGTCCACGATCGATGACCCGCAGGGCCAACGCTCGTGGCTCCAATTTCCATTGGAGGAGCAAGCTTTTATCCTCAGCTTCAGCAGCATACTTGGAAGCATTGTCGACGAGGTTGAACACGATTTGTTCGATGGCCGAGGGGTCTGTTACCAATTCGATCGTGTTGGCCTTCACGTTCCCCTGCAGTTGCAAATTCAGCCCCGCCTGCTCTGCTCGCTCCTGCAAGCGCACTTCCATCCGTTCGAGCAGTGCCGCGAGCGATACCTTCTGCCGTTGCTTTCCAGGGCGGCCCCGTTCCAGCCGCGCGTATTGCAGCACGTTATCGACCAGGTGAGCCAGCCGATCGGATTCCGTCCGCAGCGTGTTCAAGTAGCGTTGCTGACGTTCCGGCTCTGGAACCATCCCCTCGGCAAGCATCTCCGCGTACATCCGGAACGTGGTCAACGGCGTGCGCAGCTCATGTGTGACAGCCGAGACGAACGAGGCCCGGCGTTCATTCAAGACGATCATGCCTTGCAGCGTGATCGCTGCCGCGAGCGCTGCAAAGATCAAGCCGGCCCAAGCAGCCACCAGTGCCAAACGAACCGGGGACCACTGAATCGACTGCGGCTGTAGCGGCGGTACCTCGATCTGCACCGGGAGCGTGGCCAGCACACGATTGAGCGCTGCCTGCTGGGGATCGAAAACTGGGACCAGTAGAAAGTTAGGGAGGATGTCTGAAACTTCGTCCCTGAGCAGAGCTTCGAGGCGATTCCAATCGAGCCAACATCCTTGGACCAGATTTCGCTCACCTTGTTGCACGCGGCGCGCGAAAAGCAGCTTTCCGCCAACCCATACAGGCCGGAATGCACCCTCTTGATGGGTAACTGAAGTCGGCTCGGAACTGCCCGCCGTTTCCTTACTTGGATTTCGGTACTTCAGGTTTTCGACACTTTGTTGGGCAAACTGTTGATAGGCGGAGTTGCGTTGGTCGAAGTCGTTCCTGCTGCCGGAAAGTTGCGATCTGGGGCTGCGCTGTGGAACTGCTTCGGCAGACAGTAGCTGGCTTTCCTGCGGCGTTGTTGGCGCGGGAACGCGACGCTGCCCAAAGCGATCGTCCTGGCCTCCAAGATTAGAAGTTGAACGAGGATCGGACTGCACATTCGCCGATTCGCGATCTGAGGAAATAACCGCCGGCCTTCCCCCGGCAAATGTATTGCTTTGACCAGGACTCGAGTAGGCTTGAACGCCCGACGTTTCATTGCCCAAGGACTGAGTTGCCGCATAGTCATTGTCGTAAGAACCAGAGACCGCAGTTTGATAAGTCGGAAATGGCGACACGACCGGCGGTTGATTGATCGCCGACGGTTCCGATCCGCCAGTAATGTCGGAAAGGTAGTCCCACCGCGATACGGGCCAGGATTCTGCCGGGAGCAGCCCGAGCAACTGTTGGTTCGTGGAAGCCACTTCCAATTGATGTCGACGGGTTTCGAAGACACTCAGCGCATGCTCCGTCACTCCTTGCGCACAGGCGAAGCTGCGATCTTCAGGCGAGGGACACTGCGGCGATAGAACTCGATTGTCCGGCAACCAATTGAAGTGCAGCAAGACATACTGCGGCGGATCGGCGAGCAACGGCGTCAAAGACTGAATGGGAGACGCAAATTCATCCGTAGAATCGGCGATCGCTTCTTCACCGTTCGCCAAATCTGCTTTAAGTCGCTCCCCTGCCGCTGCTTTCGTTCCAGAACTGGTCACGATGACGGTTTGGTAATAGCTCTCGGGCCTGGAAGCTTCGCGAGCCAAAAGCGGCGTGACGAAGGAGTCCATTCGCCACAGCGCGCGACCAATCAATTCCTCACGCTCCGCTTGCCGGCGGGAAAGAGCCTCGGCCTGATCCAAAAACAGAACCTGCCAGGAGAGCCAAACCATCGCGGGAATCACGACTGCTAGACCGGCCGCAAACAGTAACCAAACTTGCCAGGGGCGCCTCATCTGAGCGCTCCAGGCAAGGCAGCGACTGCCAACATGTATCCTTTGCCGCGCACCGTTTGCAGAATTCGTGCATCGGCAGAATCATCGCGCAGCTTTTCTCGCAAACGCGCGACGAGCATGTCGATGGTTCGAGTCGCCGTGCCACGCGGTTCAATTTGCCAGACGTTGGCCAAGAGTTCGTCACGCGAAATGGCACGTTCGGAATGGCAGGCCAGGTAACGCAGCAGTTCGGCCTCTCGTTCCGTTAGGTCTTCCCGCCCTCCGTCATCGAAATTAAGTTCACGGCGAGCCAAATGAACGCAGCCACCCCTTATGGGAATTTCATCCACATCACTGGGGCGAGCGGGAGAGCGTCGTAAAACGGCTTCGATGCGGGCGAGCAGTTCCTTCACGCTGAAAGGTTTGACGACATAGTCATCCGCTCCCAAGCGCAATCCTTCGACACGATCATGTTCGTCCCCACGAGCGGTCAAGATGATGACGGGCTGAGTGGGACGGACCTCGCGCACGCCGCGCAGAATTTCCAAGCCTTGCTTGCCAGGCAAGACTAGATCAAGCAAGAGCAAGTCATACGCTTGCCGCGTGGCCATTTCCATTCCAAGATCACCATGCCCGGCTTCCAAGACCCGAAAGCCGACGAAACGAAGTGCATCCACCACGCCACGCCGAATGGCGGCATCGTCTTCGACGGTGAGAATCGTGCGTTCATTGGTCATGATAAAAGACCTTGCCGGGAGCTGACTGGCCACTCGGCCGATTATAAGCGGCCGAGGCTTTCCGACCCTGTAACTGCTCTGTAACGCAGATGTTCAGTCTAGTCCGGCTGCGGCCACGACGCGCGTTCGGCGATATTTCCCCCCGCAGATTTCGCGATTCGCAGGGCGGACTGGCAGGCGGCGAATATCGCGGCAAGGTGGTCGAGCTCGTGTGGTTCCGCAAGGACGGCATAACCGATCGAAGCTTGCACCCTGTATTGCTGGGCCTCGGGGACATTAACGTCTAGCAGGCTGCGCAGCAGACGTTTCATGGTTTCGCCAACTGCCGGTTCGGGAATATTGCAAAGAAACAGGGCGAATTCGTCTCCGCCCCAACGAGCCGCTGCGTCGCCGCTTCGTGTTGAAGCTTGCAACGCTGCTCCCACCCCTGCGAGCACAACATCACTGGCGGACCAGCCATGGAGGTCGTTGCAAAGTTTGAAATGATCCAAATCGACCAGGGCCAGGCAGGCGGGCAAGTCTTGCGGACGGAGCTTCCGCAGGGAGCTATCCCAGCCGCGACGATTCAACAAGCCGGTGAGAGCATCGCGGTGGGCGAAGTCATCGAGCTGCTCAATGCGTTGTGAGTCCCGCTGTTGAATCCGCCGTAGTCGGACAATCTCCGCCACCAAGCAGACGGTCTGCACCAACTCTCGCGCACAATAGTCGGGGGGCAAACAAGCATCGGCTGGAACCAAGCCCGCGGGTTCGCCAATAAAAACTCGGCCTGGGATGCCTGCACTTAAATCGACAAATACAGCGTCACTGACCACGACGTCGATCGCAGCGTCTGCAAACGTTTCTGCCCGATCGCTGTCGGCAACGATCTCTGCATTTGCACCTAAGTCGTGCCGCCAGCGAGCACGGGCCGCTGGTTCGCTGCTGCACAACCTTACTCGCGGCAGACCATTGGCCATCATGCAAAAACTCTCCCGGCGGGTTAGCACCAGTCAGCCTAGCCCATAACTGCGTTGGCCTCGTCACTGAGGGTAAAGTTGGCAGCGACCGCTTGGATATCTTCGTGATCGTCGAGAATCGCGTAGCGCAAACGGTGGTTCGCATCGGGGTCGCCGCCCCCTAGTCTAGTTGGGCAGCCACAATGATTGCCTTGGAGATCTTGGACCAAATCTTTCCGCGCTTCTTGTCCTGGCGATCCTTCCGGTGCTTGATGTTCGAGTATGCCGAATGCCCTGCCATTATTCCCTCTGTCGACGCTGGCCGATCTCGCTAATTCCCCGCGGCCCCGTTCACCTTCAATCGTACGGCTTTCAGGCGTGCCCCATCTTCATCGCGCTCATAGGCTTCAATTGCCATTTTCCAGGCAGCGCGGGCTTCGTCGAATTGGCCCAGTTTGTCGAGCGCGTCACCCAGATGTTCATGTAGTACGCCGTCTGCCCGATCTTCGACGGCCAATTTAAGTTCACGCACGGCAGACTCGAAGTCTCCCAACTGGTAATACGCCCAGCCGAGCGTATCTCGGTAAGCGGCATTCTCCGGCTCTTGAGCAACAGCCTGCTGAGCCATCTCCAGGCTGCGATTCAAGTGCAGGCCTCGTTCGGACCAAAGATAGCTTAGATCATTGAGCGCACCGCTATGCCCGGGATCTTCATCAAGGACTTGTTCCAGCCATTCCACGCTAGTTGTTAGGTCATCGCGTTTGGAAGCCAGATTCGACAGCACAAGCTTTGCCCCGATAACCAATTCGCGCAATGCATCCGTCTGCTTGAGCTTGTCGCAAGCAGCGAGAAGGTCGAGATAGGCATCCTCAGCCGCGCTGTTCCGATTGGCGTGATACAAGATCCAGGCCCGGCGATGAAGGAAAAGAGGACTCTTCTCTTGCAATTGTTCCCCTGCGGAAATTGCTGCCAGAGCTTCGTCCGTGCGTTGATCTAATTCCAGCGCGCCGGCGAGGTAAAAATGGGCTAAGCCGGGGGACCGCGTGTCGATATCTTTTTCCAGCATCTCTTGAAAAATCTTCGCGGCCGCAGAGTACTTTTCCTTGGCGAGCAGTGCCATGCCCCATTGCTGATAAATGGAATCTTTTCGCTTCCCATGTTCGGCCGCGTGGTTCAGCAACTTTTCCCCGAGCTCGTACTTCTCGATGCCAAGGGCGAGTAAGCCCAGGGCAAAGGTCTGACCAGGATCCGCATCTTTGGAACTAGCGTCGAGTTGTTTTTCGATCGCTTGGAGCATTTCATCGAGGATTGGCCGATGCTTTTGCTCAAGCAGCGCGGCTTCCGCATCCGCAATAACCGTTAGGGTGCCTGTTTTCTCGATCACCGTGCCCAGCAGCGATAACAATTCTTTGGCGTTCCCTTCGGCAAGAAGAACTGCAGACAACCCTTCGTAGGCCTCAGACGTGGATTTGTTTTCGAGCAACTTCTGATAAACGGCCTTCGCCTTGGCTAGATCAGCAGGCTTCGTTTGGAGCGCCTTCGCAAAGGCAAACGCGACTTCAGGAATTTCCGGATGATCGGCGTGGAGTTGTTCCAGTCGCAGGCGTAGTGCCTCGAGCGCCTCTTCCGGTTCTGAATGCTTCAACTTTAGTGCCTGCTCCAGCAACGTCAGGGGCTCCATGCCCAGCGGCTCAAATTTGGCTGCGAATACGCGGTCCAACTGCTCCAAGCAATCATCGGGCTGCTTGCGCGCCAGCGCAAGCTTGGTCAGGTTGAAGTGCCATTGAGCTACGTTCGGTTGCGCATCGTTGCCGCGGCGGAAAGCATCTTCGGCGTCTTTCAAATTGCCTGCTTGCAGGAATGTTTCGCCCAGCAAGGCCCAAGTATGATCTGCTTCGTCTAAAACGACGGCGACGTTATCGGCACCCAAGCCGGACTTCTCCGGATCAACCAGGCTCCGGCGAAGTCGCAGAAAAACTTCCGCTCCCCGTGGCAGGTTCCCGGCCTTCACATGCAGTCGGCCCAGTTCCAACAACAAAAACGCCTGAGATAAATCATTGGGGAGTTCGCCCTGATCCCCCGTCAGCTCCAGCGCCCGCTCGAAGAGCTTGGCTGATTCCGCATAGGCATCTTCCTTGGCGAGCAAGATGGCGAGCCGGCGTACCAGTCGGGGATCGGTCAGTTTCAGTTCAGCCGCAGCCAGCGCGTAGCGCTTCGCTTCGGCACTCCGCTCAAGTTGCGTTGCCAGCGAAATGATCTCCGCCAGTACCGCCGTATTTTCTGGATCGTAGCGCCAGGAACGCTGATACTTTGTCAAAGCAACGGCGTAGTCTCCGCGCTTTTGCGCGATGCGCGCCTGCACGAAGTTCGCTGCGGCGACAATCCGATCGTTTTCGATCTCGCTGCGTGGCTGCTGGGAATCGAGCTTTTCCGGCAGCGGCAAGATCGCGGGGGTTGCGTCCGACGCGGGCTCCGCTGCGAACACCGTTCGTCCGAACAACAGAACGAACAGGAGCGTGACAACCCACAGGCTGCGGCGAGACATGGTCGACCCGTTCTCAGCGAGGCTTCTTTTTTGCCAGACCCTTCGTGTCCTTCTTGACGACCTTCTTGGATTTATCCACGGGAGGAGCCTTGGGGGACTTCTCTGGGGTTTTCTCGATCGGCTTATCGGCCTTCTCGGCTGATTTGCCAGCCGTTCCTTTGGGAGCCTCTTTGCCAGCAGGCTTTCCCGGCTTTTTGGATTTGTCGTTTTTGGCTTCTAGCGCCGCTGCAGCTCGCGCGGTGCGTGCCGCGGCAGCAGCATCGGCTGCCTTCTTAATGGCAGCTTGTTCGACATGGGCCTGCCGGGCGTTGAGACGCTCTTTGAAGCCGGAATCCATCTCCGCGAGGATCGCTTTCAGTTTCGACGAACCTGGCGAGGCGCGAAAATCAGAGCCCAACTGCTGGAGTAACGAGCCGAACTCTCGTCCCTTGTTCTTGGGAATAGCGCGCTCGAGACCGGGAACTTGAAACTTGTCGGCTTCGGCATCGTTGACGACCCCCACCGCGTACAACACATCCATCGAGCCACGGTTGATTGGGATCGCGTGCCCACCCAGTGCGTACTGAATGACGTAGGCAAAGACGAAGGGTGAAGCCCCTTCGATTTTTTGCAGTTCTTTTTCCGCTTTACCCAAGGCCTGCTTCTTCAACGTTTCCAGGTCGAAGGTGTAGTGGGCTTCGAACACGGATTGCAGCGAACGTTTCAGTCGCCCAGCGGCTTCGGCCGGATCGGGGAGGCAGCTGAGCACTTCGGTCAACTCGGCCACCGTTGTGACCCGCACTTCGTTCCAGTCGTAGAACAATTCCTGCAACTTGGCGAAGGCTTCGTCTGCCGAGTCAGGACGCGCGTTCTCCAGAACGCAGGCGTAGAGCATGTGCTCAAGTAACGGGCGATCCTCACCCGTGATGGGCTTGTAGTGCTTTTTGAGGACTTTATAGACCTTGTTTAACAGGGCCGTGCGATTGCTCATAGGAGAAAATACAAGGGCTGGCGTATCACTTCAAACTGCAACTTAAACGTCTGACGACTTGTCAGGAACATCTTCCGATACTTCCTCGACTGGCTCCGTCTCTTCCGTCGGCTTGGGAAGAACCTCACTCAAAATGCGAGCGACTTCCAACGATTTCTTGACCCCTTGGTCCAGCACGAACTGCAGCCGCGGCGTGTAGCGAGTGTCGATCCGCTTGGCGATCTTGTGCTGTAAAAATCCGGCCGAATGCTCCAATCCGCGGATGGCGAGCGCTTGCTGCGTCTCATCTCCCATGACGGAAACGTTAATTTTGGCCGAGCGCATATCGGGGGCGACGGCAACCGAAGTCACCGTAATCCCTTGCACGCGCGGATCGCGAATTTCGGTCAGGATAGCCATCCCCACGACCTCGCGAATGGCTTCAGCGGCTTTCAAGAGTCGACGGGCAGTCATGGCATTCAGACCGAAATAGGGCGAGGCACAGGCACGGTAGCTTCACGGACGTTTACAAAGTCCGCGCGACTTCTTCCAGCTTATAGGCTTCCAGGACATCGTCCTGCTTGATGTCGTTGAAGTTCACCAGCTTGATGCCGCATTCCACGCCGCGCGAGACTTCCTTCACATCGTCCTTGACCCGTTTCAACGTGTCGATTGCGTAGTCGCCGATAGTTCGACCTTCGCGATTGATCCTGACCCGACAGTTCCGCTCGATCGTCCCCTGGGCCACGTAGCAGCCTGCCACGGCTCCCACCCGGCTGATCGCAAAGACCTGCTTGACGATCGCCCGACCCATTTCGATGATCCGTGTTTCGGGCTTCAGCTTCCCTTCCAGGAGAGCCTTAATGTCATCGGTGAGTTTGTAAATGATGTCGTAACGACGAATTTCAACCTGCCGTTCGTCGGCGAGCGAGCGAGCTGCCTCGTCGGGGATGACATTGAAGCCAATGATTACGGCATTGGATGCATTTGCCAATGTCACGTCGGCTACCGTGATGCCGCCGACCGAAGCCTGCAACACTTTGACCTTAACTTCCGGGTGATCGAACTTGGACAGTTCTTTGAGAATTGCTTCGATCGAGCCGCGAACGTCCGCCCGGATGATCAAATTCAACACCGAGACTTCGAAGTCTTCGGTGACGAGTTTGCCTTCCGAAAGCCGACGTTGGAACTCTTCGAACGAGACGCGCGTGGTGAAACCACTGAGCGATTGTTGACGTGACGTCGCTTCCCGCTTGGCTGCGATCTCGCGTGCTTCGCCGATATCGTTGAGCACGTAAATGCGATCGCCGGCATTGGGAGGCAGATCTAGACCGGTCAGATTGACAGGCGTTGAAGGGCCCGCTTCCTTTATCTTCTTGCGCACATCAAGGGTATCGTACATGGCCTTAACACGGCCATGGCCTGCACCGCAGACAACAATATCTCCTTCTCGCAACGTACCGTTCTGGACCATGACCTTGGCGATCACGCCGCGTCCTGGCTCCTGCTCGGCTTCCAAGCACATGCCTGCAGCCGGACGGTTCGGATTGGATTTGTAATCGTGTAGTTCTGCCGTGACGAGGAGAGTTTCCAGCAAATCTTCCAGACCTTGTCCCGTCTGAGCACTGGTCCGAATCACTTCGACTTCGCCACCCCATTCGCTGGGGAGCAGTTCGGCCGCGGCCAGTTGTTGCAACACTCGCTGCTCGTCTGCGGCCGGCAGATCGATCTTGTTCATCGCCACCACGATGGGGACGCCCGCTGCCTTGATGTGGCTGATGGCTTCTTCGGTCTGTGGCATCACACCGTCGTCAGCAGCGACGACGAGCACCGCAATATCCGTGACGTTGGCACCGCGAGCACGCATTTCGGTGAAGGCTTCGTGACCAGGCGTATCGACGAAAGCCACCTTCCGGCCATCTTTCGTAACGATCGAGTAGGCGCGGATATGTTGAGTGATACCCCCCGCTTCCCCCGAAACGACGTTAATCCCAATCAGGCGATCGAGCAACGACGTTTTGCCGTGATCCACGTGGCCAAGGAAGGTCACGATCGGCGGACGCATTTGCAGATCGGCCGGATCGTCTTCACTATCGAAGCGGTCGAGCATCTGGTCTTCGAGCGATTCGGCTGGCTTGATAGTTAAA
Source organism: Pirellulaceae bacterium (assembly GCA_041739545.1). Classification (GTDB taxonomy): domain Bacteria; phylum Planctomycetota; class Planctomycetia; order Pirellulales; family Pirellulaceae; genus JBGSNR01. Next base: position 13,280 of record JBGSNR010000042.1, read on the forward strand.
TCAACTCCCAGTTCGGATGCCAGGACTTCCACAAGTTCGTCAGGAATCTGGGCATTGATGTTCAGCATCTGCCCCATGTCCATGAGTGCTCGCATCACTTGCATACCGCTCACACCCGCAGCTTCCGAGAAGGATCGCACGGTGCAAGGAAGTTCCAAGCCGACCCTTTCTTTACGGGGTGCGGCCGTGCTCTTGCCCCGGCCTGTGCGGATGATCGTGCGGCGCTTGCGGGGACGACCGGAGTCATCATCTTCACCCACACCTCGGACGGGCTTGCGAACCTTCTGTCGCTCAGCCCGCATGCGATTAAGATCGCCTAGATTTTCTTCTTCAACGACTAGCGGCTTCTTGGGTGGCCTGCCGCGAACGCCCGTGGATAGCGGAGCCGCCGTCCCCGACTGCGGTTGGTTGCCGCCGCGCTTGACTTCAGGACCACCGTCCTTGCGTTTGCGTTCGGCATCCAGTTTTTTAGTGATGTCCTGAAGCGGGGGCGCGGTACCGGCAGTGACGCGTTTGATAACGTCGGTCGGCAGACGTAGCACTGGCTTTTGGGCGACTTCAGAAGTCTGCGCATTGGCAGCAGGTTGCTTGACCGCGGGCATCTCGGCAAAGCGAATGGCCGGCGAACGTTTATCGCCGCTCTTATCGTCTTCGCGCTTTTTCTTCAGGTCGATCGGCTTCTTCCCGCCACCAATGACTCGAATGGGTCCACTTCGCTGTGGAATAAGATTGCTGCGACGCAGCGGCGCACTATCCGTTTCGTCCGTTGTCGAAGACGCAGGGGCGGAAGGCTGAGTTGGCGCGTTAACCGGAGGAGCTGTTTCCGGAGCTCGGGCCACGGGAACAGCTGGCGGGGGAACAACCACAGGAGGGGCCACAGGTGCCGGTGTAGCCGGAGATTCCACTGGGGGAACATTACTTACTGGCGGCACATTTCCGATCGGCGGCGCATTTCCAGCAGGTGGAACGGGAACTTTGGGAGGCCGCGCACGAAGCGGAGAAGGCTTCTGCGGCGGAGGGGGTGGAGGAAGCACCGCAGTTGAAGTTACCGGCGCGGTCAAAACGGATCGCGTATCTACGAGAGTCTGCGCAGGGGCGGCTGCTCGCTTGGCAGCATTTCCATCCAGATAGGCTTTGAGCTTGACGATTTCATCGTCTTCCAGGCTAGCCAAGGCAGAACCTTTGCCAGGAATACCAGCTTTCGTACACAACTCCACCAGCTCCTTGCTGTCGAGTTGCATATCCTTGGCAAGAGCGTAAATCCGAATGGGCACAGGCACCCTCCAGTAAATGGGAGAGACCGTCGTGCTTGACGACCTCTTACCCAGCACAAACAGTTCAACTCATATCCGCCACTCCTTTTGGACGACACCGTTGCCGATGTTCGACCATGAGGGGAACGGTACCAGCAAGCCCGCGGTTGCAAAGCTGCCGATTCCCATCCTTCGCGGCCACGCTGCCGCGAAGCGAAACCATCAATGTTACCCAATTTTCTGCCCCTTGACCAGCGACCCAGCGGGGGCTTTTTCAGCCAAAACCGCCAAATTCGGGTAGTTCGCGGCAAGGCTTAACGCGGCAAGACTTAAAAAGCCGGCTACGGAAAATTAACTGGCTGGGGGGGCATCCTCGCTGACGGGAGGCTCAGGCTGCTGCTGATCCTGTATTTTTCGTTGGCGATCGGTCGCCGCTTGCTGCTCCGCCTCTTCGGCCCGCTCTTCAGCTTGCAAGACAATCGAATCGACCTGTTCTTCCGTCAATCCGCCCATTTCCATAAGCTGATCTGGTTCGATCACCGACAGGTCGTCGTAAGACAGAAAGCCTTGTTCCACGAGACGAGCCGCCAATTCGTCCGTCATTCCCTCGATGGTCATAAAGCCACCGACCGCACGGTTGATCTGCTGCTCAAGCTCATCGTTCGTCATGATTTCAATGTCCCAGCCGCACAACTTGCTGGCCAGGCGGACATTCTGCCCCTTGCGGCCAATGGCCAGAGACAACTGATCTTCGCGGACCAAAACGATCGCTCGGCCGATCATGTGGCAGAGCAGAACCTGATCTACTTCTGCCGGCTGGAGTGCGCCGATGATGAGTGTCTCGGGATCGTCATTCCAGCGAACGATGTCGATCCGCTCCCCGGATAACTCATCAACAATGTTTTTGATGCGGTTGCCGCGCACGCCGACGCAAGCTCCGACACAGTCCACTCGCTGATCACTGCTGCTTACCGCCACCTTGCTACGATGGGCGGGCTCACGAGAGATGGCATTTATCGAGATCACTCCGTCGGCGATTTCCGGAATCTCTTGCTCGAACAGGCGTTGAACGAACTGCGGCTTAGTGCGACTGAGCACCACTTTGACGCGGCTCCCCTGGGGCTTCACTTCGTACACGATTGCTCGCACCCGTTCATTGGGGTGGTGCGTTTCACCCGGGATCTGCTCGCTGCGAGGGAGGATCGCCTCGAAGTTGTTATGCAGGGCGACGATCGTGGCCCCACCTTCCGAACGCGTAACGACTCCGGTCACGATCTGGCCGACCTGTTGACTGAACTCTTCGATCAGGGCGTCCCGCTCCGCTTCGCGGATTTTTTGAATAATGACTTGCTTGGCCGTTTGAGCGCCAATGCGGCCACTAATTTCTTCGGGATCGAGAATGATATTGTTGTGCATGCCCGATAGTTCACCGGACTCACGATCGATCGTGATGACGATTTCTTCAGTTTCGCCGTAATGCTTTTTGGCCGCCGTCACCAGCGCTGCCTCGATCGCTTGAAATACGACTTCCTTGTTGATGTTCTTATCGCGATGCACCGAATCGACGATGCGCAACATTTCGCTGGGGTTCATCGTTCGGATTCCTTCTAAATGTGTATTAAGTTGTGTTTGAATTTCCTGCCAATGGTAACCCGAAGAGCAAGTGAGCGCGTCGTTCGCGTGCTACACCGCAGCTCCCTCGCTTGCGCTTGGGGTTACTATTCGCCAACCGTCTGGGGCTGAGAAATAGTGGAGCGAACCAGGTCGCACCGCTAATTCCACCCCGTCACCCACCTGACCGATCAAAGTTCCATCCGCTTCCAACGCCGCTCGACAAACAACCGAACTGCCGGCGAGTGCCACCGCAATCATTCGTCGTCCGCCCAGGGATACGCCAACGTTGGCAATCACCCCCTGACTAAACGGCCATCCTTCCTGCTTCGTCGACCCTTCCGCCTCACGAACGAAAAAGTCCGCTGAACTCACTCCTAGCCAAACCTGGCCCGCTTTAACCGACGGTTCACACCCGGCAGGCAGTTCCCACCGCCAGCCCTGGGTCACAAACGACCACGTTTTGCCGTCGACAGCGATTTCGCCTTGCCACAGGTTCAATCCGCCACGGGCGAACAATCTCGCAATCTGCACGTGCGCCGGTTTCCCCACGACTTTCGCGGGTACGTCCGACTGCAAGAGCCGACCACCGTCCATCACCGCCAGTTCGTCCGCGAGCGACAAAGCCTCATCGGGATCATGCGTAACGAGTAACGTCGTCACTCGCGATTCCCGCTGCCAGCACTGCAACTTCTGCCGAACTTCATGACGCAACCAACCATCCAACTGCCCAAGGGGTTCATCCAGCAACAAGATTCGCGGTCGGCGAACCAAGGCTCGACCAAGCGAAACTCGCTGCTGTTCCCCACCTGAAATCTCACCTGGATAACGCTCCAGAAGCGACTCTATTTCCAAAAGCCGGGCAATCTCCGTCACCCGCTCGGAACTCAACCTTGCGGCCGAAGACCCCGTCACTTCCATGTTCTGTCGCACCGTCCACTGCGGAAATAATCCTGGCGATTGCGGAACCAGTGCCACATCGCGCCGATGGGGCGGATAGGTCGACTGATCCTCGCCGTCACAGTAAATTTTCCCGCTGGTGGGCCTTTCCAACCCAGCCAAGAGCCGCAGCAAGGTCGTTTTTCCCGACCCGCTCGCTCCGACCAGCACCGTAAGTGCCCCAGTGCGCAACTTCCAATCCAATTCCAACACCGCTTTTCGCCCGTCGGAGTAGCTTTTCGACAGGCCGTGGATTTCCACCTCGGTCATGTCTCCCCCGTCAAACGAAAAACGCGGCCTCGCCCTCGTTCGAGCAGCCGCGTTTGGCGTGTTCGCCCGAATTGTACCATCCCTCCCGACAAATCGGGATACTCGAATTATGGAAAATGGGCTTTAACTGTCAAGGCGACGGGGTTTCGCCCTCTTTCTCGCATTAAGAGCTGAGAAATCGCGCTCACTTTCTGGTATTTCTTTACCAGCAAGTCTATTCTGACCCCATAAGTACGCGTTTGATCGACAAGTTCCGCTGGCAGTTCACTCTTTTGATACTCTCGGAAGCCGGCTCCCCTTACCTCGGCGAGACGGGAGCAAGGTTTACTCGTTTTCCGGGATTTCAGCGGTAAGATTCAGCGCGCACCAGCGAATAACGTGGCAGTTTTGGTCGCTAATGTCTTCTCGGGAGGCACACACATGGCTTGGCTATTTCTCGGCTGCGCAATCATTGGCGGCACGATTATTGTCTGCCAATTCCTCCTGACGCTCGTCGGCTTCAGCGGACTGGAGGGGCACGTTGACCTGGCGGATGACTTCCCGGACGATGTGCCAGCTGACGGTGGCTCTGACTTCGATCCCGGCTCAGCAGGGCATGATTCAACCTGGTTATTCAATGTGATTTCGATCCGCACCTTGACCGCCGCGCTGGCCTTTTTTGGTCTCGGCGGTTACGCGATGAACTCGGCCCAAGCCGAGATCCCAGCGCAATTGGTTGTAGCGGTCGTCGCTGGTACCGGGGCCCTGTTTGCGGTGCACTGGTTATTTCGGCAGCTCAATCGACTTTCAGCCGATGGAACGGAGCAGATCGGACGGGCGATAGGCGAACTGGGCGTCGTGTATTTGACAATCCCTCCCCGCGGAGAAGGGCAGGGGAAAGTGCAATTCGACCTCCAAGGAAGGCTGGTCGAATATGCCGCGGTGACCAATTCGCTCGACCCGCTAGTGACCGGGAGCAAAATTCGAGTCATCGCCGTCACCGGCAATGTTTTAGAGGTGGAACCGGCGAAACGCCCAAGTAAGGTAGAAGTTGCTTAAATTCGTCCGTTCAGCGGACTCTCTCATGTCTCTGAATCAACTGCGAGCACTGTACTATGCCTGACCCTAGCATTGCCATCACTGTCATTGTTGCCTTATGTCTCGCCGGCATCATGCTGTTGGGATTGATTCTGTTGGTGATGAAGCAGTACAAACGCTGCCCCAGCAACCGCGTGCTGGTGATCTACGGACGCACGGGTGCGGATGGCAAGCCGAAGTGCATTCATGGTGGCGCACGGCTCGTAATCCCGCTGATTCAAGACTACGCCTACCTAAGCCTGGAACCAATCCAGATCGAAGTGCCGCTGCGGGGAGCTTTGTCGGCGGAGAACATTCGCGTCAATGTACCCAGCGTGTTTACGGTGGCCATCGATACCAAGCCGCAAGTCATGCAGAACGCGGCCGTCCGTTTATTGGGGCTCAATTCGCAGCAAGTCCGCAAGCAGGCGGAGGAAATGATCTTCGGCCAACTTCGCCAAGTGATTGCCTCGATGCGGATTGAAGAAATCAATCGCGACCGGGATAAGTTCCTGGAGCACGTGCAGCACTCGCTGGAACCGGAACTCGCGAAAATTGGGTTGCAGCTGATCAACGTCAACATCACCGACATCACCGACGAATCAGGCTACATCGACGCCATCGGCCAGAAGGCAGCTTCGCTCGCCATTCAACAGGCACGTGGTGACGTGGCAGACAACGTGAAAATGGGTGAGACGCGCGTCGCACTGGCCAATCGCGATAAGGCCATTCAAGTCGCGGCAGCGAAAAAAGAGCAATCGATCGGCACCCGCGGTGCCGAACGGGATGAAGCGGTCAGCCTGGCAGCACTCGCGAAAGAGCAAGCGGTCGGCGAACGACAAGCGGCATTTGAGCAAGAGGCGTCCGTCAAAGATGCCGAACGAGCAATGCGCGTGAGAGTCGCTGAGGCAGATGCCGTTGCCATCGACGGCGAAAATCTGGCGTCCGCCAAGATCGCTTCCTCGCAAGCCGAATTGGCCATGAAGCGAGCCGAGGCGTACGAAAAAGGGGAAGGTCGTAAAAAGCAGGCCGAAGCCCTCGTTATGGAAATGCAAAACCGGGCTTTGGCCAAGGCAGCTCTCGCGGAAGCGGAACGCGTGGAAGCCGAACAGCGGGCCAAGCTCGAAGCTCCCGCTCGCGCTCAGAAAGCAAAACAAGTTGTCGATGCCGAAGCTGCCGCCGAAAGCCGCCGCATCGCCGCCCAGGCCGAGGCCGATGCTATCTTCCTGAAGCTAGAAGCCGAAGCGAAGGGTAATTACGAAATCCTGGCCCGCAAGGGGGAGGGCTTGAAGCAGATCGTCGATGCCTGCGGCGGTTCCAAAGAAGCCTTCCAATTGATGTTGCTGGAGCACCTCGACAATCTGGCTGATGCGTCCGCCAAAGCGATCAGCGGCATCAAATTCGACAAGGTTGTGGTCTGGGAAAATGGGGGAAGCAACGGCAAAAACGCTACCGCCGACTTTCTCTCCGGGATGGCACGGAGCCTCCCTCCCATGCTGCAAGTGATGAAGGATATCGGCGGCGTGGAACTGCCCGAATCGCTGGTGAAATTTACCGGGGCAGAGAACAAACCCAATGGAGCTCCGACCAAAGACGAGCAGCGGAGCTAACTCCTCTTCTCCTCAACGGTCGTCAATTCCACGATCTCTGCAACGGCGGTTTGCAGGGATCTCAGCGCCATCTGAAAATTGGTGTGCGTCGAAATTTGCGGCTGCAGTTCGGCGAACAACGCAGTCGCGTTCTTCAAGCGTGAGAGCTTCTTCCCCACGATTCGCAGGTACTCTTCCGCATCATTGGCCTTGAGGGGGGCACCCAGTGACAGCAGGATGTCGTACAACTGGCGATGGACTTCCGCCAGTTCGTCATCTTCGGCTGCTTCGTCGCTGTGCTTCAGAAAGGTGCGGACCATCCACACATGAGCGAAGAGCGCGTCGATGCGCTCCATCTTTTCTAGCGAAGTCATAACCGGGCTCTAAGAATTGGCTCGCGGTGCATCAATGTCGTCACGATCCTCTTCCCCTGCTTCGCCTGCCACCGCGGGAGCCGTGTAAGGATTCGCAGCCTTTTCTTGCGTGGTCGGCATTCGACCCGCCAAAGCACCCTTGGCAGATTTCGCCGCTGCCGTTTTTGCTTTCGGCGGAGCTCCCTTGGGAGCCGTCAACAACACCGTGACCGCACCCGCGGCAACGAGGATCAATCCAGCCGCGAAGAACGGACTGATTTCTCCCCATTTCTTATTCACCGTCAACATGATGAAAGTGTTGATCACCGGGGCAGTACCGAACACCAGGGGCATCACAAACGTCGGCGTTCCGCCGTAGTTCAGCGCTAAGATAATCCCGAATGCCCCGAGTGCTCCAGCGGCACCACCGGCTAAGCTCCAGAAAATGCCGGTCGTCGTCCAGCCCGAGAACAATCCTTCCCCCTTTTCCTGACCCAGTACCAGCATCAGCAACAGCGGCCCGACGATGGCCACGAAGAAGTAGGCGATCCCAACGCAGATAAAGGGGCGTAGTCGCCCCGAACCCATGTCGCCATGTCCCCACTGCAACAAGGGTCCGTAACTTCCCCAACACAGGGCAGTGAAGAAGATCGTTACGACCACCATCAACATATTGCTCGGACCGGAACTATGCATCGGAGGGGCTCCAAGGAAGGGCGTACTTTGGTGGCCCCTAGTCTAACATAGTTCTCCTGGCAGATTGAGCGAAGTTTAAGACCGGTTGAGCACTCGTGAATCATGCTGCGGGAATTTCTCCGCGACTTCAGGACGAAATACCGTTTCTTGGGCGGTTCGCTATATTGACGGCGGCTCGGAACTCACGAAACCGTATATGACTGCACCAAACCCGCCGACTTCCCCTGAAAACGAGACCGCAGCGCCTGCCCGCCGGCTCTCACTCTTCGATACTACGTGCATCATTGTCGGCATCATCATTGGCTCGGCAATTTTCGAAGCCCTCCCCTTCATCGCCTACAACATGGTCCGCCCCAGCCATGAGGCCTACGGCTGGTTTGTAGCGTTCACTTCCGGCCGAGGGGAACTAGGGCTAGAAGAAGCGCAGCGGGCCGCCTATCAAGGTGCGGCCGGCATCGAGTATGAACTTGTGGCGGGGGCCGGCTTGAGATTCGCCTGGGCTTTGGGTGGTGTACTGGCGCTGATTGGAGCACTCTGTTTCGCGGAGCTGGCGACCGCCTATCCGCAAGATGGCGGGAGCTATGTCTATCTCACCCGTGCGTTCGGCCGACGCGTGGGGTTGGCATTCGTGTGGGTCGAATTTCTTCTGGTTCGACCTGGCAGCCTGGGTGCGGTTGCGTTTGTCGCTGCCGTTTATGCACAGCAACTGCTACCTCTGCAAACCGTCTGGCTATCACCTGAAACCTGGTGGGCGATCATGCTGGTCGCCGCCATCACCCTGGTGAATCTCATTGGGTTTCAGCTTGAAAAGTGGATGCAGAACGGACTCACCCTAGCCAAGGTGCTGGGACTATTGACAGTCGCGCTCGTAGCTTGGACCTGGCCAGCACCGCTCGATTACCAGGTTCCCGAAAACCGCTGGCTTAATGGCCCGCCGCAATCGTTCGCCGTGGCGATGACGTTGATCATGTTCGCCTACGGTGGCTGGAGCGATATGGTTTATGTGGCTGCCGAAGTTCGCGAGCCGAAGAAGAACCTCTTCCGCGCACTACTGCTCGGCGTTTGCGCGGTGACCGTTATTTACCTCTGTGTCGTTCATGGTTTCCTGTCGGCAGTCCCGTATCGAGGGATCCGCAATGGCTCGGCCGTGGCTGCCGAAATAATGACGATGCATTTTGGCCCGGCCGGTGGACGATGCATCAGCGCGCTAATCGTTGTCTCGTGCCTGGGTTCGGTGCACGGCATGCTCTTCACCAGTTCGCGGGCGTTTTTCGCAGCCGGGAGCGAGCATCGGCTGATCGGCTGGTTGGGAGCTTGGAACAGCCGCCTGGGAGTGCCGTTGCGAGCACTCTTTGCCCAAGGTGCACTAACCCTTTTGTTGATTGCCGTCTTCGGGCAAACTCAGAACGGATTTCAGCAACTCGTGAATTTTACCGCACCATTTTACTACGGATTTTTGGGGCTCGTCGCACTCGGGCTGATCGTGCTTCGTTACCGGGACAAGAAACGCGAACGTCTTTATCAGGTGCCGTTTTATCCCTTCACACCACTCATCTTTGGGCTGACCAGCCTGTGGCTCAGTTTTGCGACCACCCAATACCTGATTGACAATCTGCGCGGCTGGCAGTGGGCTTGGGTTGCAGTCGTGATCGGCTCGGCAGCAATCGCGCTGGCAATAGACCGCCCACGCGAAGCGAACCTGATCAAGCAGCCCTAGACCCGTAGGAAAAAGCCGCGACCAACTACTTCGTTAATGCGAAGTCTTTGCTGCCGCTGCTCTTCACTTCATAGGTGAGCGTTGTGTTGTCGTTGTACTGGGCTGGAATATAAGCTTCCGTCTCTTCGATCATGGGGGAATTGGGATCGCCGGCATAGGCAGGGGTCGATTTTCCCGTCTTTCGCTGGCCGGTGATCTTCACGCGTTTGTTGCCGCGGGGCACATCCAACACTTCATACTTGCCGTTGATGATTGCACCTTCGGCCGAGGGAGTTCTTCCTTCCGCGTCTTCAAAGGAAATCGCTCCCATCTCGACGGGCTGACCATCATAGGTGACTTGCCCCGTAAGCTTGACGGGCCCACTTGAATCACAACCAGCTAGAGCCACGATCCCCAATAACAAAGTAGCCGTAAGAAATCGAAAACGGTTCAAGCCGACCAACAACAAGGAATTCATAGCGCGATAGTTCCCAGGACCAAACGAAGAGGTGGAATCTAGATTAGTAGCCGACCATCAGCGACATTACGGCAAAGCCGCGGTCTCACCGCCGCTCGATGAGCCAATCGCTCGCCACACGGTTGCGGCGATATTGTTGGAAACGAACGTACACGAGCCATCTCCCATCCCGACATTCACACCGTTGATATGCTGCGAGCGGGCCGATACTGCGGCCGCGTTCGCAGTGTGATTGAATCGCGAGCCATTCGAAACACACGGCGGCGGGAATCGCGTCCCTGGAACGGGAGTGCAGATCTTGCAAGAATCCACCCCAGCATTAGGAGTATTCGCCGTCGAGAAGAAATGCCCATCGTCGTCATTGTGCACATCTCCACGGCAATCCCACTGGTTATCCTGCGCGGCCATGATGATCTCGCTCATGAAGAGCGTGTTTGACAGGCCATCCGTGATGTCCGAGAAACGATGAATCTCTCTAAAGCCGAACGGGGCTGAATACTCTTGAGCAATCGTCGAACGGGTATTTCCGTAATTGACAACGTAGTTCCCGCGCGTCCGCCAATAGGTATCCCCAGTCCATTTTGCTTTGCTGCCCCGATCGCTAGGGCAATACATCGCAGGGAAGGCGGCGTTGTATAACACCCCAGTGGTCGAATTGGCCACAATGTTCGGCGGCAGATAAAAATCGATACTGAAATCGTACTGCGAGGCCACGTTCATCTGCTCGATGAAGGGAGTCATCCCGATCACCCACGTGTGCCGCTTCATACCGGGAAGCCCATTCAAGTCCGTGGCCCCAATCGGCATCGCCTTCAACACATCGTGGTAGTTGTGAATGGCCAGCCCCCACTGCTTGAAGTTGTTCACACACTGCGCCCGTCGCGCGGAAGCTCTCGCCGACTGCACGGCCGGCAATAACAGGGCCACCAAAATACCGATGATTGCAATGACGACTAGTAGCTCTACCAGGGTAAAGCCACGACGCTCAGGGCGCGAAAACATAGGAGAATTCCAGGACGAAAAGGTTCAGTCAATACCGTCAAATGAAAAGAACGGAGATTTCCGTAGTCTACGGTATCGAATCGCGCAACTCTAGTTCTTAATCGGATTCGGTCTCCGATTTTTTGCAGTTCAAGCAATCAATCTAGCTGACAGTAGGTCAATCCTTACCAATCGGTTGTTTGTGCTGAATGCTTCGCTGCGATACCGCCGGGAAAGTCCGCGGCAGTAGTTTGCCTAGTGGCGACGCGCGAATCGTTAGCGGCAGCGGCGTTGACGGCCACACCGCCGGGCAGGTCGTTGCTCGCAGGGTGAACAAGTTGCCTCGCAAACAGGGGAACTAGTTACTGGGCAACAGCTTGGTGTCGTCTCCACGCATTCGTTGTAAACGGCCGCAGGGGGAACTTCGGCAGTTGGCGTTCCCGCTTCTGGCTCGGCTGGAGGGGGGGGCGGAACTGCGTCAGTTTGTGGCTCAACGGGTGGCTTGGGGGGGGCAATATCCGATGGTGAGGCAGGCCCTTCTTCATCCGCCGAGGGTCTCGGCGGTGCAGCGGGAGCTTCAGGGGGAACTGGAGGTGCTGCCGAAGGAGCGGCGGGTGCTGCAGGCGTTTCTGGTGCAGCGGGAGCTTCCGGCGGCGCAGGAGGGGCTGGAGCCGCTTCTGCGGGAGCAGCCGGCTCTTGTATCAGGATCAAGGCGGCCGCGAATGCTGAACGCCCCTCCGAACCTGGCACCACCGCGACCACGGTTAGTCCCACCGACAAAACGATCAATAAGTAACGCGCCTGCATGATTTAAATCTCCTCAAATGCGGAAAGGCCCCAGATTCCTCAACCCCTTCCATCGTAAGGGACGACTTCTCCTGCCGGCAAGCCTTACCCGCCTGCCGCCGCCCCACAAACCCTCTAAAATGCTGTGGTTACGAACAATTCACGTTCGCCGAATCGCTTCAGTTCCTCGTTCATTTTCCGCCAAACCGCCATGCATCCTTGGATCGCCGACCGTACTAAAGCCTTCGATTCCAGCGGCATTCGCAAAGTCTTCGACCTGGCCGCGAAAATGAAGGATCCCATCAACCTCTCCATCGGCCAACCCGATTTCGACGTCCCCGAGCCGATCAAAGCCAGTTGCATCCAGGCGATTCAGGAAGGGCGGAACGCCTACGCCCTGACCCAAGGGATGCCCGTCCTGCGCGACAAACTCCAGGGACAAGTCGATGCCGAATACGGACACGCGGACCGCAAATTGTTCGTCAGTTCTGGCACCAGCGGCGGTTTGTCCCTCGCGATGTGGTCGCTGATTAATCCGGGGGACGAGGTCATTATCTTCGACCCCTATTTCGTGATGTATCCCTCGCTGACCAAGCTTGTCGGCGGTGTGCCGGTGCTGATCGATACCTACCCCGATTTCCGCATCGACGTCGCCAAGGTCAAGGCCGCAATTACGCCTAAAACGAAACTGGTGCTTCTCAACAGCCCGGCCAATCCCACAGGAGTCGTTGCCCAGGAAGCGGAGGTTCGCGATCTGGCCGAATTGTGTGCGGAACGAAACATCGCCCTCCTTTCGGACGAAATCTACCGCTCGTTTTGTTACGACGAACCGTTCGTCTCGCCTGCGAAGTTCAACGACAAGACGATCGTTATCGACGGCTTTTCGAAAAGCCACGCCATGACCGGCTGGCGCCTTGGCTTTGTGCATGGTCCGGGGGAAGTGATCGACACGATGCTCAAGCTGCAGCAGTACACGTTCGTCTGCGCGCCGCAGCCGGTTCAATGGGCGGGAGCGACAGCTCTCGATATGGACATGTCTTCCTACGTGGACACCTATCGCGCCAAGCGAGACCGCATCGTTGCCGGCCTGCAAGGCGTGCTGGAACTGACCACCCCGGGCGGGGCTTTTTACGCGTTCCCTAAAGCACCTGCCGGGAGCCTGGGAAGCGAGTTTGTGACCCGCGCGATCGAAAACAACTTGCTCATCATTCCTGGAAACATTTTCAGCACTCGGGATACCCATTTTCGAATCTCCTATGCCGCCAGCGATGCCACCATCGACCGTGGCCTCGAGGTCCTGCGGAAATTGGCCTGAGTCCCCATATCTCTTTCCGAACAACCGGTGCTAGCACCTCACAAAACTGGTGCTAGCACCCATTTTGGAAACCCTTTCCACCGCTTTCGCATCGCAATAAACCCCTGTCTGGCAATCGTTTGCGACAAGAAGTGCATTCCTGGCTGTTAGCGCGTATTTCAGGGGGTTTGCATATCGATTTGGCACCTTAGAGCTGGCATTTGACCACCGGCCACAACCCGCCCTGAAGGTTACCGCAATGCGGCCACACCTGACACGGCGCGTCGCATTCGACCTATTTTATTCAATTGTTATTGTACACTATGACTAATAGTTAGTAATCAATGAATTAATAACTCTGCGATTTTTATGAGCGCGCCAAACCAGCTGGTGACCTGAATTATACTGGTCGCAAATCGTCGCTTTCAAAATGGTGTCAGGAGGGTTCAAGATGACTGATGTCGGGAACGAGTTTCCGCTTTTGTCTGCAATCGAAACGGCATCCGATGGGACCGCGCTGGTGGCCCATGCGCTGCTCGATCCGCAGTCGGACCCGTTTCTTGCCGATCATCAATACAAAGGGGCACCGATCCTCCCCGCAGCGGCCATTCTGGAGCTTTTCGCGCAAGCCACCCTCGCCTTTTCTCCGCAGCAGCGGGTCGCAGGATTCTCAGCCGTCCGCTTTCATCTTGGACTGAGACTTTTCCAGCAGCGATCGGAATCGGTGCGAATCGTCGTTACACCGCTCGGACCGTCGCGGGTTACCTGTCAGCTAAGGCACGATTTTCAAAATAGCCGGGGAATGGTGGTCGACGCGAATCGACTCTACGCGACCGGCATTGTGGAACTGGAACCGCGCGGAGCCGAACCCTACGCGGTGGTCCCTCTTCCGCCGGACGAAGCCATGAAAAACGTCAACTACGTCGACGATGCCCGGATGTGGTTCGGCCCAGGGATGCGCTGTTTGCAGAAGTTGACCTGGCAAGGCACCACCGGGTCGGGCGAAATCATCGCGGACTCCTTGCTCGGACTGGGAGGGCGTCAGGGAGATCGCTGGTGCCTGTCTCCTGCCGTTTTTGATGCCTCCCTGGTGGGCTGCGCCGTTTACATGGCAGAGACCGGTTCGGCCCTGCAAATGCCGAACGAAATGGAGTCCATTCGCCTGGGAACCCGCTTCGCCCACGCTGGCGAACGCTGCCGGATCGCCTTCCGTTTTTTGGGTCTGCAAAATGGCCGATCGGTCTTTGAATGGTCGCTGTTCGGCGCGGGTGGAGCGATTCTTTGTACCGCCACCGGCTATCACTGCGATCTAGTCGTCGGCAAGCCGGGGGAATGCTTGTTGGGGGCGCGAGTCTGACTCGATTTGCAAAACGTTACCGCTTCAATCCCAGCTTTTCCCACTCGCCTGCCTCCAGCAACGTCTGGGCAGCTTCGACTTCCTGGTAGTAGTCCCGCCGTTCAAGTTGGCGGGCGGCTCCTTCGTCAAAAATGCAAATCGCATCACGATGAAACTGCAAAGCCGAGGCGGTGATCTGCGCGGTTACCGGCCCTTCGACAGTCGCTTTCGCCGCAGCCGATTTATGCTCGCCAAAGGCGAGGAGCAAACACCCGCGGCTCTCCAGAATCGTGCCGACTCCCATCGTCACTGCCAGGCGCGGCACTTGATCTTCGCTGCCGAAGAAGCGAGCGTTGTCTCGAATCGTTTCGCTCGTCAGCGACTTTAGCCGCGTACGACTCCCTAGCGAGGAGCCCGGCTCATTGAACGCGATATGGCCATCCGCCCCCAGCCCCAATAACTGCAGGTCGATTCCCCCTGCCTTCTTAATTTGCTCTTCGTACTCGGAGCACGCTGCCGGGAAATCTTGCGCCAGTCCGTCGGGAACATGCGTTTTCTCAGCTGGAATATTGAGCTGGTTGAACAACGATTCCTGCATGAAGTGGCGATAGCTTTGCGGATGGGTCGGCGGCAGCCCCACGTATTCGTCCAGATTGAACGTCGTCACTTGGGAGAAATCGAGCCCCTCCTCGCGATGCAGGCGAATCAGTTCGCGATAGGTGGGGAGCGGGGTACTCCCGGTGGCCAAGCCCAGTACGCAGTCCGGCTTACGGCGAACCAGGTCAGCAATAAAACGGGCCGCGCGGCGGCTGGCACTTTCGGGATCGGTTTGAATGATGACGCGCATGGCAAATTCCCAAGTAGTTGGCGCTCGGAGCGAAGCTAATACTATAGGCATTCTTGCTGACGGCGCCCGCGCAACGGTTTAGACTATCTGCGGCGGCACTTCCCGGCTCTTCGTTCCCCCTTCCTTCCTTCGAATTTATGCACCTTCGGCAGACCCTTTTCGCGGCCATTCTTCCCATGGTATTGCTCGTCGGCTGCGGCCCCGGGGATGGCCTGGTTCACGTCGCCGGCAAGATCACCCGCGACGGCGGTAGCTGGCCCACGCATGGCGTGGTTTACTTCGCTTGCGAAGAAGTTGCCCCAGGGTTCGATATGCAAATGGGGCAGGCCGAGATTAGTTCTGACGGCAGTTACAGCGTGGACCTGGTCCCGGGCAAATACGTGCTGAACCTCGAAATATGGGAAGTTCCCCCCGGCGAAGATCCCACTGCTGCCAAGAGCTACGTTCCGGCAGATTACCAGTCAGGAGTGAAGAGTGGGTTCACGCTCGAAGTTCCCGTGGGAAGTGGACGGCTGAAGAAGGACTTTGATGTCCCCACGAAGTAACTCAGGCACGCACAGTCCGTATTGCAGGGTCCGCCCACTGCTTTTACTTGAATCGCCGTTCCGCAACCGCTAACCTGCAGTGCAGCCTTTCTCCGCATTTCCCTCGGCTTGAAGAGTTCCATAATGCTCCGTGCTTCTCCCTTTGCGTTTCTCCTATTGTCCCTGGTTGCCACTGTCTCCGCTGCGGAAAATTGGCCCAATTGGCGCGGGCCCGATCAAAACGGCGTAGCGCCTGGCAAGGGCTTTCCCACCCGGTGGAGTGCGACCGAAAACGTCGCCTGGAAGTTCAAGCTGCCTGGCGCGGGTTCTTCGACGCCGGTCGTCTGGGGCGACAAGATTTTTCTGACTTGCAGCATCGAAGGGAAGAACGGCATCGTTTGTCTTGATCGGGACGGCAAGCAGTTGTGGCACACCGAAGTCGGAACTTCGCGCGATGGCAAGCACAAGAAGGCGACCGGCAGCAATCCGTCGACCGTGACAGATGGCGAACACGTTTACGCTTACTTCAAGAGTGGCGATCTGGCCTGTCTCGACTACGCCGGGAAAATTGTCTGGCAACACAACCTGCAAAAGTTGTATGGCGAAGACACGCTGTGGTGGGACCTGGGGACGTCACCCGTTCTGACCAAAGAGTGCGTGGTGGTGGCCGTGATGCAAACGGGGCCGTCTTACCTGGCCGCGTTCGATAAGAAGTCAGGGGAAGCCAAATACAAAGCCGATCGGAACGTTCCTGCCCCCAGCGAAGCCGCGCAAGCTTATTCCACTCCCATCGTGATGGAGGAGGGTGGCCGGGAAATTTTGGTGGTGCTCGGAGCCGATCACGTCACCGGACATGAAGCCGTGACCGGGAAAGAAATCTGGCGTGTTGGCGGATTGAATCCCAAACAAGAAATGTACTATCGCTCGATCGCCGGCCCGGTGGTGACCGGAGGAATCGTTGTCGCCCCATATGCTCGTGGGGGAACGGTCACTGGAGTGCGTCTGGGCGGCAGTGGCGATGTAACGGCCACCCATGTGGCCTGGACTCGCAATGATTTGGGAGCCGATGTGCCCACACCTGCCGGCGTCGACGGCCTGGCCTACGTTTGCAGCGACAAAGGAGAAGTAACGTGCATCGAGGCTGCCACGGGCAAGACGCAGTGGAACGGACAACTTCCTAAGAATCGCAACGCGTTTAGCGCCTCTCCGATCATCGCCGACGGCAAGATTTATCTGACGCGCGAAGATGGCGTGACCTTTGTTATTGCCCAAGAGCAAGGGGCCGAATTCAAGGTTTTGGCTGAAAATGAACTGGGTGGAGAATTGGTTGTGGCTTCGCCGGTGCCGGTGGATGGTCGGATTTTGATTCGCACGGTGGACCATCTGTACTGCCTGGGTAAGTGATTCGTGCGCGAAAATTTCCCGCCCCCGAAATGCCGAATCTGTTAAGATAGGAAGACGAAAAAACGATGATTCGCGAGGCAGGGCGGAGCGCTCGGCCGCGAATCAAGTTTGTCAGCGCGTGCGGGAAATGTCCGTGTTCAAAGCGAAACCGATTCAAGAACGTATCTGCCTCCCCGTAGAAGAACGGGATTTTATGCGCGCTGCAGGGCGCTTCAACGCGGATCTAATGGACTTCATTCGCACGTTCGTCCGCCCCGGCATTACGACCCGCGAGATTGATCGCCAGGTTTACAAATACACCCGCGATCACGGTCATCAGCCCGCCACGCTCGGCTACAAGGGGCAGAAGGGGAATTACCCCGCCAGCTGTTGCACCAGCGTGAACGATGTTGTCTGCCACGGCATTCCCGGCGACTACATGCTGCGCGAGGGGGATATCGTCAATGTCGATGTCACTTCGATCGTCGATGGCTGGCACGGCGATTCGTCCGAGACCTTCATGATCGGCGAAGTCAGTGACGAGACCCGCCGCTTGGTGCAGTGCACACACGATTGCCTCTGGAAAGCCATACGCGCCCTTGAACCGGGCTGTCGTGTGGCAGTCATCGGCGATGCGATCACCGCTTACGCGCGGCCGCTAGGCTACGGCGTGGTGGAAGAGTACGTGGGACATGGGCTGGGGCGAAAGTTCCATCAACCTCCTACCATTCCGCACGTGGCCAATGACGAAGCGCGGCGGATGAAGATTCAGCCGGGCATGTGCTTCACCATCGAACCAATGATCAATGCGGGGACGAAAGATACTTTGCAAAGCCGCCGCGACGGATGGACCGTTCGCACGAAGGACGGCAAGCTTTCGGCCCAGTTCGAACACACGATCCTGATGACGGAAACGGGTCCCGAAGTTCTCACGCTCACGCAAAACGGCCCGCAAGAGGGAGCGCAATTCTAATGCGGCACCGCGAACAGGTGATTGGCACCTAAGATGAGCAGCGTGATGTTATCGTGCCCCATCTGTCACGGGGCGCTGGAAATCGATACGCAACTGGCCGGGCAGCAGGTGCAATGTCCCCTTTGCCAGAGCCTGCTGGAACTGCCGCCGCTAGAAGTGTTGCAGGGGATGAGTGGTCCCCAGCACCCAGGCTTCGGCCCTCCGCCAGAACCTCCCGGTTTTGGCCCGCCGCCCGGCCCGCCTCCGTTTGGTCCGCCGGGCGGATTTCCACCGCCGGGAGCGAATTTTCCCCCCGATGCCTATGGTCCGCCCCCGGTAGGGCAACCGTTTGAACCGCCGCCGGGTCAGCCGTTCGGCATGCCCTCGCCGGCCTATCCTCCGCCACCGGCATTTGGTCCGCCCCCGGTTGGTTCGGGCGGTTTTGGTCCCCCTGTTGAGCCGGGGCCTCCTGTGGGGTCGTTGCCCGGGGAAGGATTGGGATCGCCACCGATGGGGCAGGCGGTTGGTCCGTTTGCCCCACCTTCAAGTAATTTTGGACCTCCGGGCGGTGGAGTTGCGCAAGTGCCGATGGGAAGTGTGCCGGTCGGCTCGGTGCCGATGGGCCAGATTCCGATAGGAAATGTTCCATTCGGATCTGTACCCCTGGGGCAAGTTCCGATGGGGCAATCGCTGCCGGCTGCCGATGCGATGCCGATCCCCAGCGGCCTACCGGTGAACGTGCCAGCCGGGATGCCGACGGAGGCGAAATCAGAAACGGCAACGACCCCTGCTGTTCCAGCAGCTTCCTCACCGGGCAAGCCGGAGCGGAAGAAGCCAGCGGTGCGTGAAGGGTATGCTTCCCTGAAATGCCCGCGCTGCTCGGGCCCACTCACCGTCCCGTTGACTGCCGCCGGTCGCGAGATCACCTGCAGCCATTGCAAACGCCAGATGACGCTGCCTACGCGGGAGGTTTTGACTCGCATGGCAGGGGGAGAAGCAGCCGAGCAAGCTGTCCCTAAAGAATCCGTCGCGACAACACCGCCAACTGATCGGCCGAAGGCTCCAACGCCGGCAAAGACGAAGCCCAAGACAACGCCAGAGATTACGCAGTCGCCGACAACCAAGCCGGCCGAGCCAAGCCACGCGGTACCAAAGCCGGCGACGAACGAAGCCCAGTCAGCGGCTTCACCTCCGTCACCGCTGCCGCCAGAGTTGCCACCGCCCAGTCTTTCCCTCCCGCCGACAGTTCCACTCCAAACATCAGCGCCTCCCGCGGACTTGCCGCCGAGCTTCGAACTTCCGCCGAGTGCCTCGCCTCCCAAGCCAGAACTTCCACCACCAACCATGGTGGCCGAAATTCCTCCCGCAGCCGTCCCGGAACTTCCGTCGCCGTCTGCTCCCGAGCCCGCACCGGCATTCGAACTGCCACCCAGCGTGGACCTGCCGCCAGCTGCGGATTTGCCCCCCCCTGCCGAACTTCCGCCCTCTGCCGAGTGGGCCTCTTCGCTTCCTCCCGCGGCAGAGCTTCCGCCGGAGTTGCCACCTGAACTTCCGCCTCAGTTGCCACCCAGTACCGAACTCCCTCCCGCGGCGGATCAACCTTCGCCGGTTCCTGCTGCTGCTCCGCGAACGGAAAAAAAGTCCCGCCGCCGCGAACGGGAAATTGAGGATCTCTTGCCGCCTGGTGCTGCCACCGCAGAAGATCTCGGCCTACCTCCGGGGGCAGACTTGGGTCTTCCACCGGCCGCGGAAATTCCCATCTATCGCACCGCTGCCGATGCCCTGCTTCCGCCGGGTGCCGCGGACGAGCCGTTGCTTGAGCCGGGCAAAGAACAAGCCTTGCCCCAGCCGGAAGAAAAATTGGCTCCCGGCACGTTTGCCCCTCCCCCTGGTGCTCCTGGCGAAGGGCTAGTGACCTTGCCCACCGCGGACGGCCGGTTTACCACGATCCGGGACACGGGGAAGGTGATCGGCAAGGGGGACGACGAGATCGAACTGCGGCGTCTCACCCCCGAAGAAAAAGCCCGCCGCCGCTTTATTCGCAACATCATCATGGCCCTGTTTTGCCTGGGAATTTTGGGGCTGGTGAGCTGGTGGATGACTGCGTAGCGGTTGCGTCCGCAAACGACGGATTTGACTAGTATTGCCCCCGCAGAACTTCGATATTCGGGCCCGTGACCTCGCGTCAGCTTCGCAGTCAGTTGAACATCTTTTTCCCGACGACATTGCAAAAACCCCACCTTAGAAGTAGCATGCTGCTTGCGGCAATCCACAACAACAGGGAATTTTTATGTCTCAACGCAAGCCCCACAACGCATCCGGACGGTTCTTGAGTTGGATTAAGAACCTTTCGAGGCCCTCGGGAAAATCCGCCACTAAGCAGAACCGATCGCGTTCTTTGCGAATCGAAGGCTTAGAAGGTCGTGACTTGATGGCGACGGTGGTGCTAGATACGAGCTTTTCAGGGGACGGAATAGCCTCATACTCGGGTATCATCGACTCCCCCAGTGGCCCCGTCGCATTTACCAGCGACAACAAGATTCTTATTGCTGGAACGGAATTGTCGGGCGCTTCCCAGTTCAGAGTAACGAGACTGAACTCGAATGGTTCGGTTGACACTACTTTTGGAAGCCAAGGTACGACATCGCTGTCATTTTCCGATAGCTTTATCGCAGCGAGAGCCATTGCGGTTCAACCACAAGACGGCAAAATTATTGTCGCTGGGGATAACGGAGGGAGTTTTGTCGTTGCACGTTTTACAGCGAATGGGACAGTTGACAAAACTTTCAACACCACAGGTTCGATTAAAGTCCCCGTGGACGACTTCGTTAACGCACGTGCAATTGCAGTACAAAGCAATGGAAGCATCATCGTCGTCGGCGTAGCAGAGGATTTTGACGGGAGCCAAAGTTCTAACTTTGCCGTCGCGCGATTCACATCGGCGGGAAAAGTCGACTCAACGTTTAATGTTGGCAAGGTTAAACAGATAGATTTCAGCGGAGAATCAGATTACGGATTAGGGGTCAGAGTTGAGAGTGGAGGGAAAATTTTAATCGGAGGAGAAAGCGGAGACAGACTCGCTTCCGTTCGACTAACCTCCACCGGGGCGGCGGATACAAGTTATGGCCCAGGGGGTAAAAAGCTTGAAGGAGAACTTAAAGAGCCTTCTGGTTTCAGAGGCAATGACTTATTCCTGACAGGAACATCGGTTCTTGTGCCAGGCTATCAGACAATCAACGGTCGAAAGCATTTCGCGATTGTGAAAGGCTTGACCACAACCGGTGCCGTCGACCCGAAATTCGATGGCGATGGGCTGGTAACTACTGCGATTGGTTCCACCCATGCTGAAGCTCGCAGGCTCGCGATCCAAAGTGACGGGAAACTTGTGGTGACCGGCACTTCCAGCCTGGGCTTCACCATCGCTCGCTATGGAATGGCCCCCACCATCAACAGCTTCGGCGTTCCTGCCACCGGCATCGTGCAGCGCAATATTGCGATGACGTCGAAAGCCTACACGAAAACCACTTCGAACCTCGTCGACAATTACAGTTGGTTCGTTTCAGGTCCCGTGGGGTTCACGAGTGTGTCGTCTACCGCGCAGAACTTTACCTTCAAGCCGACAGTGGTTGGAGCTTACACCGTCAGACTAACCGCCAGGGATGCGGTCGGCGTGGCAACCGTGCGGACGCAAACGATCAACGTAATCAGCAACGCGCCGACAATCACAGCGTTCAATGTTCCCACGACTGGGGTTGAAGAGAGGGTTTACAACTTCTCCGCCGCAGCGACAAACGCGGGGGGAACTACACCAACGCAGAATTATGCCTGGACCATCACCGGACCCAACGGCTTCACCGAGACGCATACCACGGCCGAAGCCAGTTTCACGCCGCCAACCATCGGTACTTACACGTTAAGTTTGACGGCAAGCGATTCACTGGGCGGATCGGTGACGAGAACGCAAACGATCAATGTCATTGATAACGCACCGAACATCCCACGATTCATTGTGCCCGCCACTGCTGTGGAAGGGGCAAATTTTGTATTGACTGCCACGGCGTTCGAAGCGGGCAGCACCACCACGCACGTGGCCGCGTATGAGTGGCGAGTCACGGGGCCGTCGTACGACCAAACGTTCAACACTCAGCGTGTTGTACTCAGATTCCCCGACAACGGTGCATACAACGCGGTGCTAGTCGTCACCGATCAATTTGGTGAAACCAATACGAAGTCGGCGGCGGTTTCCGTGGCGAACGCCCCGCCAATCATCAAAGCGATGGTGATTCCTACTTCGGCCAGAATCGTTCAGGCCGTCAATCTCGCTTCCCGTGCCATCGATCCGGCAGGTACTCGCGATACGCTCAAATACACCTGGGTCATCACCGGGCCGAGCAATTATCGCAAGGTACTAAACGGAGCCGCACCCGTTTGGACCAGTCACTTTTTGACTGGTACTTACACCGTTAAGCTGATGGTCGCCGATGAAGACGGCGGCCTAGCTACGCTTACGAAAACCTTAAAATTGACCGTTTAGACGGTCAAACGATCAGCCAAGATTAGCACACATCCTGGCCGAAGACTCTCAGTGATGATCGTCTCGTTCAATGGCGGCTTCGTAGGGCTTGCCATTAAGGGTAGCGGTTAGCTTGGCTTCGATTGCGTTCGGAGCTAGAGCAGAGAGAGACGTTTCCAGCGTCTTGTCGGTCAGTTCAAATCGCGAAGCCTTGGGCATGTCCCCTTCGGTTGGATTGACGGCCAAGAGTTCGTAAGGAGTGATCTCATCTCCTTCAGGCTTCTTGGTGGTGATGGTGATCGTCACCTTATCGGCTACGACCGGGACTTCCTGCTTCCCTTCATGGTCGACGATGTAAATGGTTACGAGTCCACTTTCACCTTCCTTGAGCCATTCGGCATACAGTTCTTCTTCCCCCTTCAACTTGAAGACGGGTCCGTTGTGCGGGCCGTGAATGTGGGCCTCTTCTTCGTGGTCGTGATCGTGGCCATGCTCATCAGTCGGAGCCGGCGGAGTGCTGGAAATGCAACCAGCCGTGGCGAAGACGCCAGCGAGCCCCAAAATCATCAGCGAGCATTGAATCGTACGAAACATTCTTCACCTCCCGTGTGGAATTAAACAAGAATGTTAATTGTAGCAAAGTGCTCGCCAACTAGCGTCTAGCTGGGCCTACCATGCCGTTGCGCCGGCAAGGGAGCATCAAGCCCTTCGTGGCTTGTAAAAGATACTTCGCTTGCGCAGCGGGATACTTTGAAACAGGCAGGCCTTGCCGAGCAACTTCCGAAGCTATTTAGGGAGCAGCGCGAGAACGGCTTGGCTCGGTCGGGCGATAACATGGCCGGCGATCAGCTTGCCCAACCCTTCGACCTTCGTCGTGCCGGCTTCCACCGCCGCCTTCACCGCTGCGACGTCACCCTTCAAGATCACAGTGATATAGCCGCCACCCAGCTTTTCTTTTCCCAGCACTTCTACATTGGCGGCCTTGCAGGCGCTGTCGATCGCTTCGAAAACGGCCGTGAAACCTTGCGTCTCGATAAAACCCAAAGCAAAGGAAGTATTGTCGGCCATCGAAGCAACCTCAGGATCAGTAGTAGTGGAGGAATAATTGGCGTTCTTCACGGTGGGGCTTTGCGTTAGAGCACTCATCTCCACCTTGCTTAAAACTGCTTTTTCGTACGCGGCATCATCGGGCCGAGCGAGAACCGTCGCGACCGGGCGACCTTTCAAGCGATCGGCCACCTCTTTCCCGGCTTCAATCGCCGCCCGAACCACCGCCACCGGGCCGATGATCTTCACGACCACGCCGCCGCCGTCGTTGAGTTCGGTCTGAACGACACGCACCCCGGACGCTTTTTCCATGGCGTCGATGCCGGCCATGGCGGGGACAAAGCCCGCGACTTCAAGGATGCCAATTGCCTGGTTCATAGTTGTCTGTGGTAGGAGGTTCCTAAACTATAGTCCAAACTAAGCGACTTGGGAAAAAGGGGTAAGCAGGATAATTGTTACAGCCTGCTCGACCCACCTGCGAAAGAGGGCATTGCGGCCTGTATACTGCCCAGTAACGATTTCTTCGGCCCAGTTTCGCACCTCGCTGCTATGCCCGACCTGCGCGATATCCCCTGCCTTGGCTGCGGTTGCACCTGCAACGATCTGGTGGCACGGGTAGACAAGAACCGGCTGTTGGAACTGGAAAACGGGTGCTCGCTAGGTCGAACTTGGCTGACTAGCGAACTCCCCGAAAATAGCCCCCCGTGCTTCCTTGATGGGGAACCTGCCACGATCGAGGCAGGCATCGCCCAGGCCGCAAAAATCCTCAAATCCGCGCGCTATCCTCTGATCTACGGCTTGCAGGAGGGGGCCACGCAATCGCAGCGACTGGCTATCGCAATTGCCGAGCGATTGGGGGGAGCCATTGATCTGCCGCTCAGTCAAACTCGGGGTCCAAGCGGCACCACATTTCGAGCGGTGGGAGAAGTGACGGCCACTCTTGGTGAGGTTCTGCATCGAGGGGACCTGATCCTTTTCTGGCGTTGCGATCCGGTCACAACCCATCCGCGGCATTTGGAACTTTACAGCCTGGAAGCACGAGGCGAATTTCTGCCGAACGGTCGAGCCGATCGGACCTGCGTAGTGATTGACGACCAGCCAACTGCGACTAGTGCCCGATCCGACCTGTTTTTGCCTCTTCCTGCCGAACGTGATTTCGAAGCCCTTTGGATTTTGCGGGGGATGTTGGCCGGCATACCGCTGGAAGAATCGCAGTTGGTGCATTTCACCACAGAAGATTTGGCCGCCTGGAAAAATCTGGCAGAGCGTATGCAATCGGCGAAGTATGTCTCGATCTTCTACGATGCTTCGCTGACCAAGGCTCCCAGCGGCCATATCCAGCTCGACGCGTTGCATGCGCTCGTTAAAGACTTAAACCGCTCCACTCGCGCTATTTGCCGTTCCTTGGGGAGTTCTGGGAATCTTGCCGGCGCAGAACAAGTGCTAACTTGGACCACCGGCTATCCGGCAGCTATTGATTTTTCGCGTGGATATCCGCGTTACTCCCCCGGTGAATTCTCGGCCCGCGAGATTCTCAAACGAGGCGAAGCCGACGTGCTGCTTCTGTTGGGATCTTCCCCAAGTTTGCTGAGCCAATGCACTGCGGCGGAACTAAATAAGCTTTCCGTAATTTCCTGCGCTAGTTCGGCAGAAGCATTAGCAGCCGCCGTTGCGTTTCGCGTTGCCAAAACGGGCGTACAATCAGGCGGTACCACGTATCGCGTGGATGGCGTACCATTGCCTCTCCGCCCTCCTTTGACGTCTCAATTGCCGAGCGACGCGGAAGTTCTGACGCTGCTGCGGGCGGCTCTGAACTAAATTCGCGAAACGCCCCGCCTTGCCGACCGAAGGCGATTTGTTGGCGCTGCGTGCTTTTTACACGCATCTTGGCTGTGGGAATTAACGGTGCGCCGGTTGCCATTGCCCCGCAGCAACGGTTATCTTAAAGCCTCTGACCTTGCTTGTTTCCGCATCCCCATTCATCGGGCTCGTTATTTTCCATGACCCAAAGCACTAACCTGCGCAATGTCATCTGCCTCGTCCTTGGTGGCGGACGCGGCACGCGACTTTACCCCCTTACCAAGTACCGCTCGAAGCCAGCCGTGCCGCTCGCGGGGAAGTACCGCTTGATCGACATCCCGCTTTCGAACTGCATCAACAG
Organism: Pirellulaceae bacterium; assembly: GCA_041739545.1. Lineage (GTDB taxonomy): Bacteria > Planctomycetota > Planctomycetia > Pirellulales > Pirellulaceae > JBGSNR01. Next base: position 39,045 of record JBGSNR010000042.1, read on the forward strand.
CGGGATGAACAGCATCTATGTATTGACGCAGTTTTTGTCGGTCAGCCTCCATCGTCATATTCGGCAGACCTATCGCTTCGATCACTTCAGCGGCGGCTTCGTGGAGCTCTTGGCTGCGCAGCAAACGGCCGGTGCAGATACCGACTGGTACGAAGGGACGGCTGACGCTGTCCGCAAGAATATTCGCTACCTGCAACAACCTGGGATCGACTACGTCGTGATCCTCTCCGGCGATCAGCTTTATCGCATGAACTACTGCGACATGCTGAATTCACACATCAAAAACGGCGCCGACGCCACTATCGGCGGGCTCCCCGTCGATCGCGAACAGGCCAAGTCGTTTGGCATCATGCGATTGGCAGACGACGGCCGCGTGCTGGGCTTTCTGGAGAAGCCGCAAACCGACAAGGAAATGGATCACGTGCGAATGGATCCCGCGTGGATTGATTCACGTGGGATTCCAAGCAAAGGGCGTGACTTGATCGCGAGCATGGGGATTTATGTCTTTAATCGCGATGTATTGCTCGAACTGCTGCTGAAGACCAACTATCTCGACTTCGGCAAAGAAGTATTCCCGGCCTCGGTACGAGCGAAGAATGTTTGTGTGCACCTGTTCGACGACTACTGGGAAGACATCGGCACGATCAAGGCTTTCTACGATGCGAATCTGAGTTTGTGTTCCAGCAATCCGCCGTTTCATTTGGTCGAACAAGGTGCGCCGATCTACTCGCGTCCGCGGTACTTGCCCCCCACGTTGCTGGATGGCGCCACCGTGAAAGGAAGCCTCATTGCCGACGGTTGCCGGATTGGTAAAGGAGCGGTGATTGAAAACAGTCTGGTCGGCCTGCGCTGCATCATCGGCGAAGGGGTGACGATCAAAAACACCGTGATCATGGGTGCCGACTCGTACGACTCCAAGCCAGGGTTGGAAGTGAACGGCCTTCCCCCCATGGGAATCGGTGCCGGCAGCTACATCGACGGCGCGATTCTGGACAAGAATTGCCGCGTTGGGCGGAACGTGCGGATCGTGAATGAAGGCAAAGTCGAAGAGCAAGGGGACGACGAAAGCTGCATCATCCGCGAAGGGATTCCGATCGTGGTAAAAGACGGCCTGGTGCCGGATGGCTGGCGTTTGGTTTGAGAAGCATCGCTGCCGAGTTGCAGCGACAGTTTGCGATGAACTGAGCACGCAACGGAGGCTGCTTTGATAACTGCTTCGTCTTGACCTCCCGACGCACTGACGGGTCACGGCCTCGGCAGCAAAGATTGCCTGGCGGAAACGCTTTTGTGCGTTGCCATGCAAGTTTGTCAGATTAAGCACACTCGCTGCAAATTTCTGATAAAACGACGAGCAATATCTCAGCCGGGCCATCGCGTCATCCGATCGTTTCTAACGTAATATCCTTGACGTTACGGCCCGTTTTCAAGACGCGGAAGAACGTCTGGATCGTGTATAACGGACAGCTCAACTGTGTCACCCTCACCCGCATTGAAAGGGAGCGTTCTATGCTCTCCCTCGACGACCTCTGCCGCGTGCTCGAAGCTTTTGCTCCACCCGTGCTGAGCGAAGATTGGGACAACGTTGGCTTGCTGGTCGGCGAGCGCGATCGGAAAATCGAGCGGGTGATGACCTGCCTGACCATCACCCCCGATTCCGCGGCCGAAGCGATCGAGCGGCAGGCGGATGTGATTGTCGCCCATCATCCGCTCCCATTTCAGCCATTGAAACGGATCACCAGCGAAACGACGGTTGGCCGCTTGCTACTTGGCTTGATCCGGGCGAACATTGCCATCTATAGTCCGCATACCGCGTTTGATTCCGCCGCGGCAGGAATTAATCAGGGTTTGGCGGAAGGCTTGGGACTTCTCGACATCGAGCCGCTTGAGGTTTCTGCCGCGGCAATAACGCAGCCGGGCGTCGGCAGCGGAAGATTAGGACGATTGCCCCAGCCGACGACCCTGTCGGAAATCGCCGCTCAGCTGAAAACATTTTTGAAGATCAAAGAACTACAACTGGTCGGCGATGATGAACAACTGATCGAGCGCGTCGCTCTCGCTTGCGGCAGTGCGGGGGGCTTTCTCAAACAGGCGATCGCCCGCGATTGCCAATTGTTCGTTACCGGCGAAACAACCTTTCACACCTGCCTGGAAGCCGACGCCCGCGGCATCGCCTTGCTCCTTCCCGGCCACTACGCCAGCGAACGTTTTGGTATTGAACGCTTGTCTGCATTTCTGGCCCAGCAGTTTCCGCAACTCGTCGTTTGGCCGAGTGAGTCTGAAGGCGATCCGCTGCGTTGGGGCTAAGCGATGAGCAACTCACAGCAGAACGGCCGGTTGGCAGTGTACAATTTAGCGCTATTGGCCGGGGAGCTGATTCTGGTCGGAATTCTTGGCTCCCAGCAGTGGCTCTATCACGAGCTCCCTTTCTTTGCTTTCATCGGCTTGGTCTATGCCCACTCGCTGTACATCGGGGCACTAGGGAGCATGGGGCCTTGGCCTTGGCAGATTCGTTTGCCCGTGGCTGGCGCGGCGTGGTTTCTTACTGTACTGCTCGACCTGATGGTCTGCATCGGAACGATGTACAATCCGCCCCCGTGGGAGGTCCACTTGATGCTGGCTGCCTCGACCGTCATTCTGGTCGTCGCGCTGCAACTGCCGATCGGTCCGCGGTTTCGTCGCTGGCGGTTGCGAACCGATTGGGAGTCGGAACCAGCGGGGTCGACCACCTTTACCCTGCGTCACATGTTTGCCTGGACGACCATCGTGGCCGTGATGCTCGCGGTCGGGCGTCTGATCGTGGCGATCATTCCCCAAGATAGCAGTCGAGGGGGCAGAAACATCCTGTACCTGGCGATCATTTTTTTTGAGTTCGTGGTCGCCACCTTATTAATTGCCTGGCCGCTTCTGTGGGCAGTATGGTCACGCTCGTGGGGGACCAAGTTGGTGCTCAGCGGCGTGATTGCGATTGTCGCCACACTCGTGCAAGCCAGTGTGTTGGAAGCGACGACGGGCCGGGGGGAATTCCTGGAGGCGGTCGGCTATTTGATGCTTTCGAACGGAACCATGTTTGTGGTTTTGCTGATGCATGCCGCCGTTGTCCGCTGGTTTGGTTATCGCTGGGCTTGAGCGCGCCGACCGAGCAAAACTGGCGGAATGAAGCTGATTCTCCAGTTGCCTAAACTCTTTCATCTGGCTATCTTTCGCCTTTACTCGCCACCTTAACACGATTTCTATTTGCAATTCAATTGACAAAGCAACTCAATTCGAGATAATAGCGGGCGTCAAAAGCACTCGTTCATTAATGCTGGAAGGCCAGAATGATGTCCCGCCGTACCGGATTTACACTCGTGGAATTGTTGGTCGTCATCGCGATCATTGGCATTCTCGTGGCCTTACTTCTGCCGGCCGTGCAAGCCGCGCGGGAAGCGGCCCGGGCAAACTCCTGCAAAAACAACCTGCATCAGGTGGGCATCGCCCTGCACAATTTTCATGACGTGAACGGCGGGCTTCCCGCGGGCTGGACCGGTAATCCAGGTCCTGAAGATGGCCCCGGCTGGGGTTGGCTCTCGGAGGCGATGCAGATGATGGAAGCCGGCAATTTACACAACAGCATCAATCGCTCGTTGCCGGTGGATGATCCTGCGAACCAGGCAGCTCGTGTGAGCATTGTGAAAAGTTTTCTGTGTCCCAGTGATCCGCTGGAAGCCGTCGTTTTTGCCGGGGATGAATCGGGAGACGATTCGCAGCGGAGCGTCGACAAACGGGGCAATCCTATCCTGCAAGTCTCGCGCACGAACTACGTCGGGGTTTTTGGCACCTTTGAAATCGAAGACAATCCTTCCGAAGGGGACGGCGTTTTCTTTCACGGCCGACGGATTCGCTTTGCCGACATCACGGACGGCCTTAGCAATACGAGCGTGGCCGGGGAACGTTCCTCGCGGTGGGGTGCTTCGATGTGGCAAGGCTTCGCGCCGACTGTCGCTGAGCCACTCGCTCGGATCGTCGGTGTGGCGGATCATACTCCGAACCATATCCATCACCATTTCGACGACTTCAGCAGCTACCACATCGGCGGTGCCCACATGGTCTTTGGCGACGGCTCCGTCCACCGCGTGAGCAACAACATCTCGGAAGATGTCTGGAAGGCTTACTGCACACGGGGCGGAGGCGAAGCAGTCGTTTCGCCGTAAGACCGACGTTCATCGCTTGTGTTTCACTTGACCGGAACCACCAGGATGGCGTCAAGAATAACGAAGCCGATGGTGTCCGTGTTTTTGATGTGGATGGTGGTTTCGACACCGGCCTCCAACTCAACGGTGCCAATGAGCTGAAAATGCTGACCGTTGGGCAAAGGTAGGGTTTGGTCAACGGTGAACTTCGTTTCGCCCGTGCCGCTGGCAACGGTCACAGGGACGTTTTTGGCACGGGTCTCATGCGCGGAATAGGCCATCAGCAACTTGTACTGGCCCGACTTGGGAGCCTTGAAACGGAAGGTTGCTGAATCCTTGCCGTCGCCACGAGCGTCTTTCGCTCCGCTAAAAACGTAGCCGCTTCCCACACATGGTTTGAACTGCGCCGATGGCTTCCAATTGCCGGCGAGTTCTGCGGTGGCGTCGTCGAGAACTATGCCTGGCAAAGAATCCACCGGGATGAATCCGCTTCCTGACGTCGCCTCCGTCTTCACCACCTCAGGCAGGTCGAGTACCTGTCCCTGCGCCAATAGCCGCTCGCGCAGCACTGAATAGGGCAAATCTTGCACTGCGATATCTCGTTTTGCTGCCAGTGCCGCCGCTACCCCCGCCCCCTGGCCGATGACCATCCATGCCCCTTCGATCCGCAAGGATGACATCCCGACATGCGTACAGGAAAGTGCCACCGGTACGAGCAGGTTGCTGCACTGGTCAGCCTTCGGCAGCACGGAACGATAGGGGACGTGATAGGCGTATCCAATCCCGGTCCCTTTGACTCGCACCGGGAAGATCGTCCCCTCGTTAATTACCCCGCCGTCCTTCAATGCCACGCGCTGGCAGTCGTGCGAGTCGATGGGGAAAGAAGAGATTGCGATGGGGTCGTCCTTTTTCGGCGAATCGATAATGTCTTTTTGGGAAATCACATACATTCCCTGCAAGCGGCGGGATTCACGAACGTAGAGTGCGGGTGAAAAGTGCTCCGTTTCGGCGAACTCGTCTTTGCAGAGCCCGAGGTCGGCGAACTTGTCACGGATGTTTTTCGGCACGGCCGGATCGGTACAGAGGAAATGGATGAACTCCAGCGTGTACTGCTGGTGAGCTTCCCAAATCTTTTGGCGGCCCGCTTCATCCGCGCTGTGCCAGTCGTTGCAAGCACCGACGAGTCCCAAAGAAATTTGCCCGCCGATCGAATTATTGCCGTCGACTTTTTTGCCGGGCAGCGGATAGAGATCAAAACCCACGTGGGCACCAACTTTAAGAGCCCGGCGGGCCAGTTCGAAGCGGGCGGGATCGTAGTTCGCCGGTCTGGGCATCGGAACCCTATTCGTTGGGTCCGACGTCAGGCAGAGCCGGAAGCTATAGGTCATCAGGTTCTTGTCCCCTGCTTCGTCGGGACCGGCGTCGCTGGTGGTGATGAGCGGCAGAAGGTTGCCTTTCTCATCGAAGCCGCTGATATTCATTTTCCGCTTCGGAAATTGTTTTCCAGCGTAGGATTCGCCGAACTCGGCACGACTTTCGCGGCCAATCGTCCAGCTCACACCAGCGGCGGCCATGAGATCTCCCTCGTAGGAGCCGTCGACGAAAACCTTGGCCTGGAACTCACCTTGCTTGGTGACGAGCGACGTGATGCGCGTGCCGTTTTTCTTGACCGAGATAAGATACTGCTTGGTCATCACGGTGACGCCGCTCTCCTTCAGCATCTGCGAGGTTACGCGCGAGGCGACGTGCGGTTCAAACGTCCACCGCGCCTGGTCTTTGAGTTGCGGATCGTAGGGCGCGGGAAGCCCACGGTCGGTGTAGTCCTTTACAATCCGCGTGTGCCATTCGTCGAATAGGCCCAGCAGCGTAGAACGCACCATTTGATTGGAGTCGCAGTGGCTCAGACCACCAGTGCTGAGGCCGCCGACATGAGCGGTCGGCTCGAGAAGAATCACCGAAGCACCCTCGCGGGCGGCGGCGATGGCGGCGCAGAACCCGCCCGGCGTAGAACCATAAACGATGACGTCGGCGGAGTTTTGCGCGAACGCTGCGAAGATTGTGGAAACCCACATAACCAAGGATAAGGCAACCGTGCGTGTGCTCATCGGCAACATTCTCTTTTGCGATCGTTGGGAAATCCTACGTACCTGAAATTGATGCCATTCAGCCGTCCTTTGCAAAAACGAGCCAACAGCCCTATTAGTCCACAACGTCATTCGGGGCCGCGGGGGCGGGAGGACCAGTCGGCTTGGGCGGCGGGTTGGGATTGGGCTTCGGCGGCGGCGGACGACCTTCACAGGGAACCGTTAAACCTAACCCTTCGCGCCAGGTGTAGCTCACCGTGTAGGGTTCCCAGCCAGCCATGACATCCATCTCGTCGCAGACACTGCGCGCTGCCACGTAGGCGTCAAAACTGTCGTCCCAAACCAGAAACCGCAAGTAGAAACTATCCCCGTGCTGTTGCTTCAGAGCCAGCAGACCGCGTTGAAATTTAGAACTCTTGTTGACAACTTGCTGAGGCGTCTCACCGCCGGTAGGTCGCAGTTCGAAGACAATCTGGACGCTGAAATTAACGACGGCCAACTGCACCTTGAAGTTGCTATCGTAGACCCGGCTATTCTTATTGAATTCGGCCACCAGCTTTTCGCAATCGACTTCTCCGCTCTTCTTTTTGAGCGTGGGCGAACGCAGCAAGGCCTCTACCTGCTTCTTGCAGCGACTCTTAATGTCTGTTGGATTGAAAGGTACGATCTGGCCATCGCGCACAATCACGCGATATTCCTTCGCCCCTGTCGGAGGATTACGTGGGTTCGGCAGGTTAACGATTTTAGCAGGGGGTGCTGCCACAACTTCCGTTTCGTCGAGCAAGGCTTTCAGGCGAGCCAGTTCCGATTCGACAGTAACAAGCTGCTTGCTTAATTCATCCCCCTTCTTCTTCTCTGCTTCGACCTTCGTTTTGGCGTCGTCAACCTTTGCTTCAGGAATAATCTGTTTAGGTTGCTGCGCTTTAAGGGCACTAATCTGCTGAACCAGCACCCCGAAATTCTCCGTTGGCCCCGGGCCACTGGTCTGAGTGACCTTGGCTTCGAGTTCGGTCCGCAGCGCGCGAAGCTGCGCGGCTTCCTTATCCGCCTTGGTCAAATCGGCCGGCGAAACATTGAGCTGAGAAGGATCGATATCGAGAATGCGCTGCACCGCTTGCTGAACATTGAGAGTCGTCAACATCAGCACCATCACCAGCACACCGACCACATTGGTCAATGTGTCCAGGAGGGAATCCAGATTCATCTCCGCGTTATTGCGAGGTCGCTTGGCCATACGCGTCCATTGCCTAGTTGCTGGTGAAGAGGGAGAGGTCAAGGTTTCCTTGCGAACCGATCGCCAACTTGCCGTTCGACACCAACCGGCCGCGGGCAATATTCCGGGCTGCGTTATAGGTCCCGACCCCATCGGGGCGAATCAAAAATACCACCGTTGTTTTCGGCGTCCGCTTGACTTGCTCGAGCAGTTTGGTGAATTCCGCATGTCCCGCCATCTGAGCCGCCGGGATCCGCAACGGATCGGGGCGGTCATGCAGCACAATGCTCCCCGCACTGCATTCCACAAACACCGGCTTTAAGTCCGAGCCACTTCCGCTGGGCTTGATTTGCACCTGAGCTTCTTCCGGCGGCTCCTTGAGTTTAGCCACTTCTGCTTTTAGTTTTTCCAGTTGCGCTAGCAGCGGCTTCAGACGTTCTTCCAAGGCGGCATTCTCTTGGAGTAGCTGGTCCAAACGCTGCTGCTGCACGTTCAAAGCGATTTCTCGTTGTGTTGCCATTTCTGCATTGCTGACCACGCTCGCCTGCAGCGCAGCCGCCTCTTTTTTTGCTTCGGCAATATTCGCGGCCATGATCGCGGCATCTTGCGCCGCGGCTTGGACCTTACTGACCTGAATTTTGAGTTCCGCCAGCTTCTCCTGATCGGCTTTGGCTTGATCGCGCAGTTGCTTGAACTTCTCTGCCCGAGCCTTTGCTTCGGCAGCCGCTTCCGCCGCTGCCTCGGCGTCGGCAGTCGCTTGGGGATTGTCTTTGCCGATCTGTCCCAGGGTGATGGCCGTAATCATCAGCACGAGAATCCCAATCACCGCAGCCAGAATGCTGAGAAAAGGAAACAAGCTAACGGAATCCTCGATACTTGCTTTCGCTCGAGCCATCGTTTCGATCCTGCTGCCAACTCGACTAACAACTTTACCGTGCTATCTTCCAAACCAACCGCGTTGCGGCGGATGTTGAACTTGAATTACAACCTGCTTGCCGTTTAGCTGCCCCAACGTGTCGTTCAGATTGACGACCGCCGCCTGGAGCAAACCAAATTGCTCATCCAAAGATTGTGTTGATTGTTGCAGGAGTGCCGCCACTTGCTGATGGCCGGCAGTCGCCTGGGTAGTTAGCTGATCGTTCATCTGGTGCGCCCAGGCCGCCTGCTGTTGCTGCGTCTGCTGCAATTGCTCAGTGAGACTTGCCATCTGCGTGGTGACGGTGCCCAGCGATACAACGGCCGTTTGAAATTCATTCAGTCGTTCGGCATGCACAGACTGTAAATTTCCCTGCATGGTCGTCCAGCCTTGAGTGATTTCATCCGTCAATGATTTTCCAATCTCTTGCAGACGTGCGGTCCAGGCCCGCAACTCTGCCTGATGGGGAATCAGTGCGGCATTGATCGCCTGATTTAGGGTCGCTTCGCTGGTCAGTGGGGCTGAAGGCCGACTGGACTCTTCGTCGACGAGGCGCTTCAGCAGATTCTCATTGCAGTACTCCTCCACCCAGTTCAGCAGATCTTCTTCGGCCTTCTGTAGCGAACTGGCCGGAAACTTGAGAAACAAACTCATGATCAGCGCCACCAACGTCGTATCGAACGCGACCCCTAGCCCGCCGGTAATGGCCCCCAGCGACTTCTTAATGCTATCCACGTCTGAGGCGGCTTCCAGGCTGCCCGAAAGATTTCCTACGGCATTACCTAATCCCTGTACCGTTCCGATGAATCCCAGAATTGGAATTGCCCAGATGAACACATTCAGCAGTCCATAGCTGGAACCCACGGCAGCGTTATCCAGTTCTGACTGCGAGGAGAGGATCGTCGAAACCTCGGAAGCACTTCCGCGCACGCTGTAGTGTTCCAGGCCGCGTAATACACGTCGCACCAGAAAACTGGCTCCGGTGTCGACCGGGATATCACGAACATGCTCGGTAAACTTATCAACATTGCGAAGAGAAATGTCTTTGCTGATATTTTCTGGAAGCAGGTCGAACAACATCGATTCGCGCTGCCGCACGAGTTTGCGCGACTTGAGGATCAAGATGGCAATCGCCCAAAACATGAAGAATGCTTCGGCAACGGTTACCCACCCCCGATTAAAAAACAGGTCGCGGAAGTAGTTGGCAGGAATCGGTGCCAGGGCGGCATAAAAAATCACCGTGAAGAGGAGCCCAATGGCGGACGTCCACACCATGCTGATGTTGGTGCCGTCGTCATTCGAGCGCGTTTGTTGATTCCCTTTGGGCTTTGCCGTGGGCCGATTCGCGCTGGCGGCAAATGCTCCCCTGCCTGCCGGCGTTGTCGCAGAACCAGGCTTCGACAGCGCTTTGGCCACAGGCGCTCGCAGCTCATTGGTTCGGGGGGCCGTCCCGCCGAATCCACCCAGTGCCGGCCCCTCGGCGGGAGTTGTTCCGCGCGATTCGGCTGGTGCCCCGAACGACGGCGAGTTCAGGTCCATGGAAGCCAGGTCGAAAGAGGGAACCGATTCTGGTTCAGGCGCGGGCTTGTCCGGCACCGTGACTTGATGCTTGCAATACGGACAGCGCGCATTGCGACCCGCCAATTCGTCTCGAACACGAAGATTTTTACTGCAACTGGGGCACGCGAAATTGAAATACATCGCCAATCAAGTTTGGAAAAAGCTGCTTAGAAAGTACCAAGACGTGCTAAAGTCGCGTCGCCATCATCATCAGCTAAAAGCAGTGCGGAAGTAACCGCCCAAGCGAGTAGGCGACTGAGAATGTTTTCAGCAACTTACTCGGACTCTAGGGACTTTTAATCTTATTCAAAGCAAGTCCTGCCTGCAGCAGAATTGTTATGCATCCAGGCCAGCTTTTCTGGGTCTCATAGCTGGCGACGTCTCGAGTGACCTGCAATGCAATTGGATTGGAAAGTGGACACTTGAGCGATTGACCTGATGGCCTGGAATTCAAGCGGCAACCGCAGTGACAATTGCTGTAGGTGATTCCAGCAAAAGGGGGCCACGACGGAACGCTACACCCCACGTTCAGGCTAGGGGAGGCAACTCGGCGTTCACATAATCGCCTGTTGCGACTTGCGGTGAATCTGATCGACAATTGAAGCGTCGGCAGCACCCAATGGCCGACCGATGGCAAACTGCGTGACTTTCCAAGCAATGGTTTCACGAACGCGGTCGCTCTTGCCGTTCCTTTGTCTCCAAAAACTCAGTCAGCTGTTTGTGCCCGTGCCCAATGGCGCAGGCGAAGTGGCTGTACTGTAATTAGGGAATTACGCGAGATGCCAAAACAGGCCGCTCGCGCATCACTTTCCCTTATTCTTCCCTTCAGCAGGGTTGGGGCGGTTGAGGTACAGTTGGAACTCCCAGCGGTCCTTCCACTCGGTTAAGTAACGTGCGTACTGCGGCGCTTCGGTCCAGGATATCGACGGCGGATCGGGTGGTGAAACTTTCCCTTCTGGATAATCTTTCCCTTGGAAACTCTCCTCGGCCTTGCTGTTCCAGTCGAGCAGCGCTTGCTTCATGCGCGCGAAGTCCGCAGGCTGTTCGGCACTCAAGTCACGAGATTCTTGCGGGTCCGCAACGACGTCGTAAAGCTCAAATGCATCTCGGCGGCGGTCGTTGTTGATGATCTTATAACGGTTGCCGATCAAAGCTAGTTTCTGCCCGAATCGGAAGGGAATCGCCTCCGCTCGCTCGCCAACCTCGGCAGCAAGCAACGGCTTCAGACTGATTCCATCGAGCGGCTTCACGAAGACATCCTGAGGCAAGCCGAGAATATCCGCGACGGTGGGAAACAGATCCATCGTGCAAGCTGGAAAGCTGGTGACGCGTGGCTTCACGACGGCGGGCCACTCGATGATGCCCGGTACGCGCAGCCCGCCTTCATAAACGGTCCCTTTGTTGCCGCGCAACCCGCCGACCGTGTCGGGTTTGATGCCCGCCAGTCCGCCGTTATCGCTGCAGAAGACCAACAGAGTGTTGTCGGCGAGCTTGAACTCACGAAGCTTGGAACGGAGCGTACCGACCGCCCGGTCCATTGCCACCAATTCGCCGTAGTGATTCGCAGAGGCTTCATTGAGTTCGCTAAACGGCGCTTTATCGTCCGGCAAAGCGCGAAACGGACTGTGCGGCGTACCGAACCAGATGACGGCGAACATCGGCTGACTCCCCTGGCGATGCTTGTCGAGGAACTTCACCCCCTCGGCGACGGCAATCTCGGAAGAGTCCCCCTTAAACTGCTCGATCTCTCCGCCTCGGCTCATCAGCGGATCCACGTCATAAAAATTGGTCACCGAGACCCATTCGTCAAAGCCAAAGACGCTGGGGCTGCGCGGGTCGTCGCGCAGAATCGGAACTCCGGGCCCCTTGAAGCCGTTGAGATGCCATTTGCCAAAGTGACCGGTGACATAGCCGGCCCCCTGCAGCGCTTGGGCAATCGTTTTCTCTTGCAGCCGCAACGCGTAACCGTGCGTGAGCACGCCCGTGCGATCAGGCGAACGCCCCGTCAGAACACTCGCCCGGGTCGGCGAACATACCGGGCAGCCCGCATAGAACCGCTCAAAGCGCAGGCCGCTCGCTGCCATCGCATCGAGATGGGGCGTTTTAAGCACCGGATGTTCGCGATACCCGGTTTGCCCCCAACCCATATCATCGGCCATCACAAACACAATGTTGGGTCGTTCGGCAGCCGATGCAGCGTGGGTAGTGCAGCACGCGAAAAGGACGATCAACGTCTTGATGAGCAAGTAAGTTTTCATGAACCTGTCACCTCTTAAAAGTCGAGCGGAATCTACTGCAGCTGCGGTTTGCCAGGAACGAGTGAAGACTGATGCAGCTTTACTGCTTCTAAAATCTGAGCCACCACCTCAGCGTGAGCGGCAGCTACATTTCGTTTCTCGGAGGGGTCGCGACCCAGATGAAACAGTTGCGGAGGGGCGTGCTCTTCGGCCTTCGCAGCACCGTAGCCCGTTTGAGTTTTGAAATGGGCCTTCCATTCACCGAGGCGGCAAGCAAAGAGCTGGTCGCCGCGGTAATAGAAGAAGGGCCGCGGCGCCAGCGGTGCTTGATCAAACAGCAGCGGGGCCAAATCCACGCCATCGAGCGTCACTTTGTCGGAGGGCTTAGTGCCTGCCAGGGCTAGCGCTGTGGGGAGCAAATCCAGCGTCCCTGCGAGTTGGCTCGTTACGCCAGGCTTGATTCGCCCCGGCATCCAAGCGATGCCCGGCACGCGCATGCCACCTTCCCAAGTGCTTCCTTTGCCATCGCGCAGCAGTCCGGCACTCCCTCCTTGATCCCCCATGATGAGCCACGGGCCGTTGTCGCTGGTGAAAATCACCAGCGTTCGTTCGGCAATTCCTTCATTACGCAACGCTTCCAGCACCTGCCCCACGCTCCAGTCGAGTTCCTCCACGGCGTCGCCATAAATGCCCGCGCGGCTCTTCCCCTTGAACGCTGGCGAGGCAAACATCGGCACGTGGGGGAAAGTATGAGCGAAGTACAAAAAGAACGATTTGTCCTTCTGATCGTGAATGAATTTAACGGCCTCTTCCGCGTAACGCTTCGTGAGGGTCGTCTGGCTGCTCGATGATTTTGCCATCCCGGATCAGCGGTACATTCCAGCCGTCCTCAGGCGGATTCGGCGAGCCAGTCGCGCCCCGCGGCAGATCGGCCCGGGCATCCATGTCGTTGGAATACGGCAAGCCAAAACTGTGCTGGAATCCCTGGTCGAGCGGCCGCGAGCCTTCGTGGATCCCCAGATGCCATTTGCCGATGTGGGCGGTAGCGTATCCTTGCTCCTGCAGCGCTTCGGCAATGGTGATCTCTTCCGGCGGAAGCCCACCCTTCGAGTTCGGAAACAACACACGCCGACTGCCGCACATGCCGTTGCGAATTGGATAGCGACCCGTCAGCAACGCCGCTCGGCTAGGGGTGCAGACTTCGGATGCCGAGTAGAAATCAGTGAACCGCAGCCCTTCTGCCGCCATGCGATCCAGGTGCGGAGTGCGAATCGTCGGCGAGCCATAACAGCCAAGATCACCGTAACCAAGATCATCGGCGAAAATTACGATGACATTGGGACGAGGCGTGTCTGCCCACCCGCTATCCGTCAGGCAAGCGAATAGAAGACAAGCAATGAATGGAGCCAGCGACATTCGACTAAAGGACATGGATATTTGCTCTGCTGAGAGGAATCTGTGATAAAATAATCCGAAATAGTTTTGTGCCATTTACGCAATTTGTCTTAACGATCCAAGAGATCGCCCCGCCGGTCTTATCAACGCAAAGCATACGTCGGACCGTCACCGATCTTTCCGGAGCCACCAATCTTTCGGGCAAGCCCACACCCGAACCTCTCCCGACTTCTTGCCGTCACCACCCCCGGCAGCCAGCAACTTGCCTTCTGGGTCGAAGGCCAAGGCGTTGATTTGAGGTGTGTCAAAGGGGAATGTGATGGCTGTTTTGCCCGGGCCGGTGTCCCACAGTCGAACCGTGCGGTCGCTCCCTGCCGAGGCCAGCCATTTGCCGTCGGGACTAAAGGCCAGTTGAATCACCGAACCCTGGTGTCCGCGCAGAGTGTGAATTTGGCGCCCCGAAGCTACCTCCCAGATTCGCAACTCCGCCGCCGGCCCGGGCCCGAGAACCAGGCCGTCGCGCCGGTTGGGCCGACCCCCGATGGATGCCGCCACGAACTTGTTGTCATGGCTGAGGGCTACGGCCGTCACTGCGGAACTCCATCCGCCCTGGGGAACAATGTTCATGATCGTGAGCATGTTGACCGTCTTGCCCGTCGCAGCTTCCCAAATCCAGACTTCACCCGATTCGGGCAACTCCCCACCGGCACCGTCGGTGCCAACGATCACGTATTTCCCGTCGGCACTCACGCTTAGCGCGCCCGCGTTCGTGGACGTGCTCAAATCGGCCACTACCTTGGCATCTGGCGGAATAAACTTCTCTACCCCGCCCTCCGGGTATCGAAACTCCGGCCGCTTCACTTCGCCTAACAGGCGGATCAACTTGCCGGTTTCCGCGTCCCAGATCTTGACCTCTCCGCCATGCAGCCCGTGTCCGGGCCCCACGAGCCACGAGGTCCCAGCCGTGACCAGTCGCTTGCCGTCCGGGGTGAAGGCCAGCGCAGCGACGATTGCCGAGAAGCCGCCTCGATTGGGAGAGTCTCTTTGCCGCTCATCGTTGGCAGCAAAAGTCACCAGTCTTTTGCCCGTCGGTGAAAACGAAACGACGTCGGCAAAGAAGCCCTCGCCTCTCACTAACCGATACTCAACCAGCGCCACCGGCGCTCCATCGGGTCCTCCGGGAGCGATGGCAAATACCGGATCTCTATATTCTTGGGGCGACCAGGTAAGTTCGTGGCTGCCGATCTCTTTCCCAGTGTCGGATTCCCAGAGTCGAACATCGGTCGCGCTCACCGACGAAATCCGCTTCCCAGCGGCGTTGAAGGCGAGTGCCATCACCTCGCTTTTATGACCCGTGAACGTGGCCACAGGTTTCGCCTGGGTTGCCCTATTGTCGGCCTTGGGCTCGGGGAGAGGTTGAGCGGCTGCGCTCGAAGCTAGACCGACCAGAACAATAAGCATCGTGGAACGCAACTTGTTCATAAATCTCTCCCCAACAGGAATGGCCCGCCTTGCATTCGCTGAACGATCAACATACGTCACCGGTCCACCCGCAACAACTTCAGCGCGCGATTTGGGGTAACGCGAGCTACGTCCAAGTGGCTCGGCTGGATCGGCCTTGGGGAATAGCGATGTCTCTTTTTTGAACTACTCAGTCTTCTCAGTGGGCTGGGGATTGACCTTGGCCTCGCCGCGTTTCAGTACGAATAGCAGTTCGCCGCCGCCGGCACCCAGCAGTTGCTCTGATTTTTGCAACAAGTACCTATGTTCTTACTCCTGCTCGGTTGCAAAACGCGGTTTTCTTTGGGAAGGTTGAAGTTGTTGTGCAACAAAAGGTCATTTGTTGCGCCGAATCGAGCCATAATTGTTGTCGAACAGTTGCACTTCCTCAGATCGACCCGCCGCAGATCAAATTGTCAAAGAGAAGTTGCGAACCCGGACCAGCGGTGCGCAACGCGCAGCGCTGGAGCAATCAGCCAATACGATCTTCTTGAATCATTGATTACTTGTCAATCGTTTTTCATAACTCTGACTTTATCCTTGCTCTTTCCGCCTGCGCCGATCGTACCGACCCCAATCCACGCCCCGCATTCGACGAGACGGCTCAAAATTTCCTTCCAAGCATGACACCCACTAATCGAGTGGTTTTGGAAACCGGTTTACACGCCTTTTGAATTGCGTAAGTATTAAATAATTAACGACTTAGTTGCGAAAGTTCAAAACTGGCTGTTAACGACTCCTGTGGGGGGTAAAGTAGGGGTTTGAACAGGGTGCAAGTGGCTTGGAAACGGGTCAGCCTGACGACGTTTGGCGAGGCAAGACTCGCCCGGTCCCGCTTCCAGGAGCGATGCACTTATTGCGCCATTTATCGCCAGTGATTGATGATTGATCAAGTAGCGCTTGCAATATTTTTGCGATTAGGGACAGAAGAAAACTCCCCCACCTTTTCCCCGTCCTGAAGGAAGTTCCTTCCTCTCTTGTCACGCACGGGAGCCCTTATGCAGTGTCAGTACCGCCTCGACTGCATGCGTTGCCAACGCAACTTAAACCATTAGAATTGACCACGCGAATTGGAGACAACGTGGCGGACCGATGCTTCTTGTTGACCCAGGTTGTTGACTGCGTCAACCAACCTGGGCCACCCCGACTAGTACGGCGGCAGCATTCGACGCACGCCATGAATTAACACCACGACCAGAAATAGCATGTTGCGCAACAGAACTCCCAAGATTGGCACGCGGGGGCAAACGACCCTTGCAGAAACTCGACTCTCCGCCACGCTAGTTCCCAGCTTTTCCAACCAGCCAATAGTTCGCGGCCATTCGGAGAGTCCGGCCAGCCACTCGCGGGGAATACCCTCTTTGCCAACGACGGCTCCCACGATCCCGCCCACGATGGCAGCCGTTGTGTCTGCATCGCCGCCGCATTCGATCACCGAAATAACGGCCCGCCGAAAGTCGCACGGATGCGACAGGCACGCATGGAGGGCGACCGGAACCGTGTGATAGACGTAACCAGTAACGCCACGTTGCAGACCCAACTGCGCGGCGAACGCCGTTGTTGACTCGCCGAGTTGCACCGACTTGACGGTTCTGTCGAGCAAACTTCTGAATTCAATTCTCGAAGGCTCGTCTCCAGACTGGAGGAAGGCGTGCAGCCGGTCGCACCAGTATTGGAGTTCGAGCGGTTCCTGTTTAGCCGCCCAATTTGCGGCCCATGCAACCGCGAGCGCTCCGTACTCTGCTTTGGGGTCGGAATGAGTCACGCGGGTTGAGGCGCGGACGAACTCTCGCAGAGTCTCCTCGTCTTCAATCGCGGCTCCCAACACCGCCGCCCGCATGGCAGGACCGTTACCGGCCGAGAAAACACCACTGGTTTGCGGCGACCATCCGAGCCAGAGGCGGACCGTGGCCTTTACCGTTGCCAAGCCAGCACCGGCCGGTATCCCCAGCAGCCACCAGCGGAGCCCGCGGGCAAAGGACCGACGGAAGACGTCCACATTACCGCCCGAGTTGATCAGGGCCTGTGATACCAGGCAGGTATGTTCTGTGTCGTCCGAAATCATACCGCGGCCGAACATGAACCGATGGCAGTCGGGAGGACCAAGCATTGCAGCCGCGCGACGTGGCGAAATGCCTTCGTAGGGAAGACCCAAAGCGTCGCCTACGGCCGTTCCGAGGATGGACCCGACTACGGCATGGGAACTAGTTCGAAGATTCGCAGAGTTTAAAGTCAGTTCGCGAATCTCCCTCGCTTGCGCTTCGGGTTAGTGAAAACTCCAGCCCTTCCTCCAACCCTACTTATGATGCCGCTTCGTCACCATCTTCTTCAGCGCACCTGCCGCCAGCGCCTTCCGGCGGCTCGGCTTGTAGCCATGCTCGGTGGCGAACCACTCGGCAAAGCGTTCCCGGTCCCGGAACTTGGTGTTCCGTTGGTCCAGCAGGTGCCCGAGTTCGTGGATCAGCACGTTGTTCAAATAGAAGTCGCGGATCGCTTCTTCGGTCCAGATCAGGTGCCAGTAGCCGTTGGGCTGTTCTTCCCAGCGAGCCCCGTACATCTGGGCTTCGATTCGCTGCGAGGGAATCGGCGGCTCGGTGAAGACCTCGGTCCGGGACGTTTCGATGGGATAGAGGTAAATGGCCGAGCCCCATTGCATGCCGTAGCAGGGGAACCGCTTCTTCTTGCGAGTCATCTGGCTCAGTTGCACCACTTCCAGCCCAGCCGTCATTTCTTCCGGCAGCTCGGCCAGGCGTTCGCGGATGTCGGCCTCAGTCACGACGTGGCTAAAGCCCTTGCCCGCCTGCTGCACTATAATCTGGTAGCCGCTGCCATCCCCGACGGGCTCGTGCCAGTTTTCAGGTGGCGAGTAAACCCGTTCCCCCAGATCCCCCGTGAAGCGTGCGCGGCGACCGGCCGATGCACCGCCTCGCGCCGGCACCGAGCGCACCACGGCATTGCGTCGCGAGCGAGCGGGGTTCTTCAGATTGTGGTCGGGACGTCGGCGCATACGATCCTCGGCGACTGCCGCTGAGGTGATTCAGTGCTCGAACGGTTTCCCTACCTCGACAGACCTCGTTACCTCGAGGCCGATGACTTGTTGCAGAGCACGTTGCCCTGACTTGGTTGGGACTGAGTGCCCCTTGTCTACTCTATCCTACGGAGCGGCCGGCATCAATTTCAAGGACGAAACCTAAGTGGACTGGCAATAAGGACTTAGGTAAAAACCACTACACCCCGTTGACAGCCCGGAAGTGGTCATTTGCAGCCCTTTTTGACCGGAAGTTCGAACCAGGCTGTACGGTCGCCACCTGTTTTGAAATGCCCCAGCGAGCGCTCGCGGAATAGCGCATTGTGTTGCCGCACGTTCGTTACAGACGGAATGATCGTCACGCACTGCAGGTGGAAGGTTCACGCTGGATGGTGCTTACGCTGTAGGAAAGCTGTACTGGCAAAGCGTCATTGGTCACTAGTCATTCGTCATTTGGGCTTCGTCATTTCGCATCTGCACCCCCTTCGACCAATCACTGCTCCTTGTTATATTTGGAGTGCGGGGTGGAGCAGCCCGGTAGCTCGCGAGGCTCATAACCTCGAGGTCGTCAGTTCAAATCTGGCCCCCGCAACTTGAAGCCCTTTGGTGCGAACTAAAACCGCCCACGGGTGAACGCTTAAAGCCGAGGCTTAACCCCTCGGCTTTTTTCGTTTCAACGCCAGGAATTCCAATGGTTTGCGGAATCTGTTCGCGAACTGTAGTTGTCTCTAATCCGCAACAGCAGAGACATTAGCCCTTCGCCACCTCAACCCCTCACGCGGGTTGTTTTCGGCCCAAATCTCTTTGTCTCACCCGTTGTCTCGTTGTCGCGCGCGAACAGAGACATTT
Source organism: Pirellulaceae bacterium (assembly GCA_041739545.1). GTDB lineage: Bacteria > Planctomycetota > Planctomycetia > Pirellulales > Pirellulaceae > JBGSNR01. The sequence goes on from JBGSNR010000042.1 coordinate 57,996, forward strand.
TTCTTGGCCCATGCGCTGTTGGCGTATTGAACCGCTCCATAGATTTGCCAGAGGTTTGACGACCACTTATCCAGATCGTCGCGTGCAATGCGACCGAATACGAATGGTTCTCCTTTCCGATGCACCGAGGGAGCGAACGGGAATTCATGCGGATCAAAGGCTCCGCGAATTAGGTGAAATTGCTCGCGCTGCGCGCCATGCTTTTCGTAAACGGGGGCCAACTCCGCTTGTTGGAACTCGGACTGAAATACATAGCCGGAAAAAGGCCCGTGGATTTGATAGTGCTCGGTCTCGGCAGGAAATACCCAAGTCATGCAGTTTACCCATACCGTTCGGCAGTTGAGTTCGACGAACCGCGCTGCATGCTTGAGAAACTCCCCATTGCAGAAGCTAATCACGATGCTCTGCCGCAATCCCGGAACTTCAGCCAGTCGGTCGGGGCCGGGCACAATAATAGTACGCGCGCCGATGGAGTCGAGTCGCTGTCGTTGCTTGGGATCGGCATGCCAAGTTGGAATGAGATCCACTTGCCACTGAGCTCGACGCCACAAACGCACTGTATGCCACAGCTCCGTGTCGGCACCGCCGAAGTCGCTGGGATAGCCAATCACAATGATCCGATGCATCAGGCTGCCGTTTCAAGATGAACTTGCCGGGCGAAGCAAAGTGCTTTGCCTTCGTTGGTTCGTTGAATCCTACAAGAGTTTTGTTGGAGTTTCACTTCGGGATCTTTGCAGTTTTTTCCCATGCTGTCAGTTTCGAGCCGTCTCATGTTTTAAGCAATCGGCGACGTGCATGCCTTGTTGGACCATGTAGAAACTGCGAAGGATTGGGGAATTCCGAAAATCTCTTGTGTCGGCTGGCGGAGTCCGTACAATTGAGGGAGCTTTTCTTTTTGGCGTTCGCGGCTGGGATCTCGTAGAACAGGGCGGGGACCGCTTTGTCATCATCGAGCAGTTCGTCTTCTGAATCTTCCGGTTCTTCCTCAAGCTCGTTGTCGAGCAGTTCCTCGTCAAGCAGCAGTTCCTCGTCGAGTAGTCCACCCCCGCCGCCACCGAGTTCTTCTTCCTCAAGCGGCCCACCGCCTGATTCTTCTTCCAGCAGTTCATCGTCGCCGGAAAGTTCGTCGTCTTCCAGTTCACCATCGAGTAGCAGTTCGGGTGAACCTTCTAGTTCGTCTTCATCGTCGAGTTCACTCTCCAGCAGCTCGTCGTCGGAAAGTTCCAGCAGTTCTTCAACCAATAGTAGCAGCTCCTCGTCCTCGAGCAGTTTCAGTTCTTCGTCTTCCAGCAGCTCCTCGTCGAGTTCAACATCCAGCAGCTCCTCATCAGATAGCTCGTCGAGCAGCTCTTCATCGCCATCCTCCAGTTCGTCGAGCAGCAGTTCGTCGCCAAGCAGTTCGTCGAGTTCTAGCAACAGCCCTTCGAGCAGCAGCAGTTCAAGTTCCTTGCCCAGTAGTTCCTCTTCAAGTAGCTCGTCGTCGAGCAGCGGTTCGAGTTCGACGAGCGGCAGCAGCAGCAGCAGTTCCAGTTGCCAGCCGAACCTGAGTTGCGCGGGCGCGCCGGACTACATGGAGGCCAAGTGCGAAGACTGCGGCTGCGAATGCGGCGGTGAAACGGGCGTTTGTCCCCATACTGGCGCGGCGCAGGTCAAACAAGCGGGATCATTCTCGACCGTGTCGAAGACGGGGGGCAAGTATTCGAGCCGCTGGCTGAAGAGTGGGACTTTGGCCACGTTCGATTCGGCGGCGGGCAAGAATTGGATGAGCGGCAGCCTGCCGTCCCTCTCGCAGTGCAGTTCCGGTGAAGTCGCGGTAACCTTCGATCTCTGCACGGCCTACTGGTTCTCGGCATCGGGCGGGAGTTACAGTCCCCGTTTTGGTGCGAAACAGGAATTGGTGTTCGACAGCACGCTCTGCCGGTTCATCTTCAAGGACTGCAACGGCGACGTGTGGCGGTTCACGAACAAGGGCGGCTTCGACAGCGTTAAATATAAGGACGCGCGTCAGACAGCGGTCACCGAGCGAACCTCGGACGGCAAGATTAAGAAAATTGCAAGGACCGTCACCCAGAACGGCAAGACGACAACCGACGCCAACGTCTTTGAATATTATGACGGCGGCGCGGCGGCGGGCCTGATTAAACAGGTCACGTTTCAGCGGTCGGTGAATCCTACGGTCGGCATTCGCCGCGTCGTTTATGCCTACTATGGCGTGGACGAAGAGCATGGCAGTGCCGGTGACTTGAAGACGGCTACGGAGCAGTTGTTGATCGGCACGTCGTGGGTGGATAAGGACACGAGTTATTATCGGTATTACAAGTCGGGTGAACCGGGCGGTTTCGAACATGGACTATAGTTCGCGCTGGGGCCGGAGGCCTTCGAGCGTCTTGAAAGTGACTCCCAGGTTTCGGCTCCGTTTCTGGCGACGGATGCGCAGGTCGCTCAGTACGCGGACCATTATTATGAGTACGATGCGCAGCAGCGGGTGACGAAATCGGTGGTCAATGCGGGGCTGCACACGTTTACATACGCCTACCAGACCAGCGCCCACAGTGACGACTACAACCACTGGAAACTAAAGGTGACGCTGACGAGGCCCGACGGCAGTCAGCAAATCACCTACAACAACTTCATCGGCCAAGCGATGCTCACCGACCTGACGACCAGCGGTGATCACTGGGTGGAGTACCACCAGTTCGATGGCCAGGCTCATGAAGTGCTACACGCTGCGCCTTCGGCCGTGGTCAGTTATGACGATAGCGCAGACGATTTGGACGTGGTGCTGCACGCCGCCGCTGGCCTAATGCAACTGACCGATTATTACGCCAGCACCACGGCGACTCCGACCACGCCCGGTGGCGCAGCTGGATACGTCCAAGCGAGGAAGGTGCAACAGGGCAGCACTGGAACACCGATCAAGCTTGCGGAAACCAAGTACTACAAGCGCGTGGCGGACTCCGTCACGATCTACCCGGTCGCGGAGGCAACCACCTTCCGCTTCGACGACGGCACGGGGGCGATCACCACTAGCTTCGCCTACACTTGGTTCACAGATACCACGCAAATCCAGCAAAAGACGACTACCCTTCCGGTTATCCCCAGCGGCCAGAACGGCGCTGGCGCGACGGATACCATCACCCAGATCTTCGACGAAGAAGGTAATCTGATCTGGCAGCGCGATCCACGGGGCTTCATCACTTATCGGGCTTATGACCTGCCGACCGGCGCGGTGGTGCAGGAGATTCGAGATGTCGACGGCTCGAAGCTGACGCTGCCCAGCGGTTGGACGACGCCCTCCGGCGGCGGCTTGCATCTGGTCACCGATTTCGAGCATGACGCCTTGGGTCGGACGACGCAATCGCTGGGACCGGCGCATGAAGTCAATGGCCAGACGGTTCGCACCGTGAGTTGGATGGTCTATCTCGACCTGGAAGATGAGACCCGCTCGGGGCAAGGATATGCGGTGGGGACTGCGGATGAGTACCACTACACTTTGGTGAATCCCGTCTCGATCCAGAGAGTGTCTCCCGATGGAAGAACGCGGGACTCAATTGTGGCGGTGCGTCACTGCTGGACGGAGACCGCTTGTCCGTGCGAGTTAGCCGATGCCGGAGAGATTGAAAGCGTCGGACGACTGTCTGCGAGCGACTGCTTCCCGCAGTCTTCCTGGGTTCGTTGGTCGCAAACTTTGGCAAGCGACCAAGGCCAGGTCACTTCCGGCCGTACCTATCATCAGATTCCCACCTGTGGCACAGGATCGGTCGGTGTCAATTACGACCAGACGTTGTATGGCTACGATGTCATGGGGCGGCAAAACAAGATTGTCTCGCCCGCCGGTACGATCAGCCGCGCGGTTTTCGAGGTGCGCGGCTTGGACGTCAGTAGTTGGATTGGCACCAACGACAACGGCGCAACCGACTCCGACCCCTCCGGGGGTGGTGCGGCCGGCAACAATATGGTCCGGGTCGCGGCGAATCAGTATGATGGTGGCAGCGCAGGGGGCGACAGCAATCTCACGCAGCAAGCTCAGGACGTCGATGGCTCAACCACGCGAGTTACTATCTTTCAATACGACTTCCGCAATCGCCGAACAGTTGTGGACGGCGAGATCGACTTCTATCAAGAAACGGTCTATGACAATCTTGATCAAATTATTCGCGTGGACCGCCGCAACACATCAGCGGTTGGCAACCTGATCGCGCGAAATGAAACCAAGTTCGACAATCGCGGACGCGCCTATCAAACGATTCACTATGCCGTAAATCCCGCCACGGGCGCTGTCGGCAACAGCCTGACGGACAATACGTTCTTTGACGCCTCGGGGAACATCGTCGAAAGTTATCCTGCCGGCAGCGAGGCATTTACCAAGTTGACCTACGATGGGGTCGGTCGACTCACGGTGCGCTATGTCGGTTATGAGGGAGGTTCGGAATCATCCTCATCTTCCTCGTCATCGTCCGGCGGAGGCGGTGTAGTGGCCGGCGACGTGATCTTCGAGCAGTCGGAAACCATGTACGACGCTGCAGGCAACGTCGTCTTCACAATCAATCGGCAGCGATTCCACGATGCGACTGGGACTGGACCGCTACAAGGGCCGAATGGGGCACAGCCCCAGAGCAGGGACAGCTATGTCGCCATGTGGTACGACGGCGTGGGACATCAGATCGCCACAGCCAATTACGGCACCAACGATAATGCTGGATCGCCGATTCGCCCACCGGAGCCACCAGTATCCAGCGATCCAGTGTTAGTCAGTCAAACCCATTACAACGAGCGCGGCGAAGCCTTCGAGACGGTCGATCCGGCAGGTATGGCTAATCGAACCTATGCCGATCACGCGGGCCGCACGATTCGGACGGTTCAGAACTTCATACCTTCTCCCTCGCCTAGGTTGGGCGAGTCTGGTAGGGAGGAGTAACCGATGGTGAGTTGCCTGACAGCCGGTGATGAGCAGAACGTGGTTACGGAGATGCGTTACGGTCCCGGCGGGCAGTTGGTGGCGCTCGTAGCCAAGAATCCGGTGACGGGCGACCAGGTTACGCGCTACGAGTACGGTGTGACGCCGGCGGAGAGCGGAATTGCGTCGAACGATCTTCTTCGGGCCGAGATCTATCCCGATGCGGCCGGCTCGACCGATCGCGTGAGCTATGCCTACAACCGCCAGGGTCAGCGCACCCAGATAACCGACCAAAATGGCTCGGTCCACCAGTTCGAGTACGACCTGCTGGGGCGTCAGACGGCGGACAAGGTCACAACGCTGGCGGCGGGGGCGGATGGCGCGGTGCGGCGCATTGCCCAATCCTACGAAGTACGCGGCCTCGTCGAGAAGGTGACCAGCCACAGCGCCGCCGCGGGCGGCAGCGTGGTGAACGAGGTGCAAATTGTCTTCAACAGCTTTGGCCAACTCACGGCGCAGTACCAGGAACATTCCGGTGCGGTGAACACGGGTACGACGCCCAAGGTCGAGTACGCTTATGCCGACGGGAGCGCGAACACGATTCGTCAAACCAGCCTGACCTATCCCAATGGGCGGGTACTCAACTATCGCTACGACGACACTCACGCCGACAAGCTCTCGCGCATCCGCACGCTGCGTTGGGACGGCACCGACGTCTGTCGCTACAGCTACCTGGGCCTTTCGACGTTCGTCACGACCGACTATCTCCAGCCGCAGGTCAAGTTGGATTACGCGCTGGGGAGCGGCTCGAATCCTTACACGGGCTTCGACCGCTTCGGACGGATCATCGACCTCTTGTGGGCCAAGTACGGCTCAAGCAGTTCCTCCTCGTCGTCTTCCAGCGGCGGGGCGGGCAATGACCTGGTGCATCTGAAGTACGGCCATGACCGGGCCAGCAATCGCACCCATCGTGAAGACCTCGTGGCGCAGAGCTACGGCAAGGACTTCGACGAACTCTATGAATACGACGGCCTGCACCGGCTGAAGAAATTCCACCGCGGCAGACTTACCGAAGATAACCGGACAATTACCAGCCCCACGTTCC
>JBGSNR010000056.1:0-25098 GCA_041739545.1 Pirellulaceae bacterium
CCGATATACCAAGAGCTGTTTGTCATCGTCGAGCCGTACGCCACACTCTCGTTGAGCGAGGCTATCTCGACATTACCCGGAGGACCATTCCTCAACCACTTCCAACCGTAAAGTGCGCAGGGAATACGTGAGGAGCACAACTGAAACGTGCGATTTCCCGCCGCATGTCGCTGAATATGCAGATAAGCGAATGCTGAGTTTCTGGGAATTAGAGTCCTGAGTTGGAAGGTTCATTTGCGAACAAGTGTGGCAAATGAACCGGAGTATCCCTCTCGGCTTGAACCCCCAAGAGTTATCTCAGCGGATTACGACAAGGCAAAACTTGGCCGATGCGTGTCCCAATTCCTTAGGCCGCACGGCGGAAGGGGAGAATCATCGGTGCCTCTTGATCGTAGAGCCACTCTCGGGCGAGGTCGGCATCGTTCCAGGCCAGTCGACGTTTGCCGATCCGTTGATAATTGCGATCTCCTTTGCCGGCGATGACAACCGCATCCCCTGGCTTGGCCTGCGACAGAGCCCAGGCGATCGCCTTATCTCGACTAGGAATGATGTGGGCGCGGCCCGGGTTCTCGACGCCGTCCAGAATATCGTGAGCGATCTGCAGTGGTTCTTCGCTGCGGGGATTGTCGGATGTGAGAACGAATAAGTCGCTCGAACGTTCGGCCACGCGCCCTAGCAACGGGCGTTGTTCCTGGTCATGATGCCCGCGCGTGCCAAACACGCAGATCACGCGACCAGTGGTGGCCTGGCGTGCGGTTCGCAAGGCGATGGCCAAGCCATCCGGCGTGCGTCCGCCATCGATAAACACGCTGAAATTCTGTCCGCACTCGATTCGTTCCATTCGACCTGGTACGAATTCGACTTTCTCCAGGCCCCGCACGATGGTCGCCAGATCGAGTCCCATGGCCAGACCTACAGTAGCCGCGGCAAGACAGTTGGAAACATGGTGGTCACCGATCATGCGGGTGCAAACCGGGGCTGTCTCTTCCCCTGCATGAATAAGGAACGTCTGCTCGCAGTTGCTCCGTTCTAGAATTTCAGCAGTGACATTTGCTTCCATATGCCGCCCGAAGGTGAGCACTGGAACTTTTAGCGACTCAATCACGGGATGGCTGCCAACATCGTCTGCATTCAACACCGCGATTCCGCTCGGCTTGAGTTGCGAGAAAAGTCGTTCTTTAGCCTGCCGGTAGTTCGCCAGTGAACCGTGCCAGGCAGCATGCTCGCGGCGCAGGTTGGTCAGTAAGGCCACATCAAACTGCACTCCGGCTACACGGCGTTCGGCCAATGCCCGACTGCTGAGTTCGATTACCGCATCGCGACAAGTGGCGGCACGCATCCGGCCCATCCAGTGAGCAAGTTCAGGAGCATGCGGTGTCGTCCGAAGGGCTGGTGCTTGATCGATCGAATCGCTGTAGCCCAGCGTGGAGAGCACCCCGACTGGTCGTTGAGCCGCTTCCAGAATCGAGGCGATCAACATACAGGTGACCGTTTTACCCATGCTGCCGGTCACGCCCACGGTTCGCATTTGCGCCGACGGACGGCCGACCATTGCCTGGCAGAGAATGCCCAATGCTTCACGAGTATCGTCGACGATTGCGACGGGGATACTTGCCGGAACCAATCGTTCCGCGAGAATCGCGGAAGCGCCGCGGGCGACCGCCTCAGGGATATGTTCGTGTCCATCACTTTCGCCACTTTGCACGGCCACAAACAGATCACCAGGTTGCACCTGACGAGGGTCGCTGGCGAGAGACGCTACGGGAACGTCTCGGGCACCTCGAACTTCGGGAAGAATGTCGCGCAGGGGAATTGCGAACGGCGCATGTGCGGGCATGATTCGGCCTCCTTGCCAAAATACCACGGTAAGTTTTCGCCCTGAGACGGCATCATCCTGATGTCGCTGACCAAGGCGGACGACGGTTGTCGTCGCTGGCTGCTCGGCAAAATGTCTGGGAACAGTTTGCCGAGTGACGAATCTGGTTCGTCTCACCGGGAATTGATTCTCAGCATTCAGGCTCGTGGGTCAATTGCAGTTTTTTGAGACCCTGCCAGCACTCGGCTAAATCTGCAATAAAGCGGCCAAATATGCCGATTTTTCAGGCGACAGCCGGCTGTAATTGCCCTCACCCCGGCGACACGGCTTGATTCGTCTGATGTCCCGCTTCGCAGATCGCCAGGCGACGTATTGTTACTTAGTCGTTACGACTGTTTCAGTTCCCATAAATCGAACTGTCGGCCACAATCGTCTACATCAGGGGCTGGGGAGCACGCCAGCCCGCTCCTCGTCCGTAGCAAGAACTCTTCGGGAAACAGGCGGCTCAGTGTTGCATCCTCTTTCGGACTCGCTCGCGAGTAATCTCATGTCTTCTTTTCGTTGCCTGGTATCAGGCTGGTTGCTGGGATGGTTTTGGCTGGGTGGGATCGCAATCGGGCAAGAGGGGGAAACCCCTCAACCTCCGATGAATGCGGAGGCGGCGGTAGTAAAGGAAATAGCCCCCGGTGATCTTCGCGAGCAGACGATCTATGTGCCGTTCTCGAAGCTCAAGGGAGTCTTTGAGGAACATGGTCGCGGCGTATTCGTCCCCTACGAAAAGTTTCAAGAGCTATGGAAGGCCGCCAATGAGGCGACGAAGAAGCGCGATGACGCACCGGCTCCATTCGGCGCGTTGATCACGGAGATCGATAGCGAGGCAACGGTCACCGGCGACGTGATGACTGTCACGGCGATCGCTACGGTCGAAGTTTTGCGAGAGGGCTGGCAAGAGATTCCCCTCAGGCTCACCGACGCAGCATTGCAGCGGGCGACCATCGCTGACAAGCCGGCTCGCGTGATCTTCGATGAGCACCGAGGATATTTGTTGGTCGTCGAGAAGAAGGGGAAGGAGCCGGAGCGATTAACACTCAAGCTTGAGTACGCCAAGGCCTTTGCGAAGTCACCAGGATCGAATCGCGTTTCGTTTGCTGCACCACAAGCTCCCGTGAATCGCTGGCGGATTCGTGTTCCCGATGCGGGAGCGAAAATCAATGTCCAGCCCATGCTGGCCGCTACGAAGCTGGAAGACGACCAAAAAATTGAAGGCTTTGATCCGAAGAAGGAAGCACTTGTGCTGGCCTTTGTCGGTGCCGCGGGAGAAGTCACCATCGATTGGACCGCGAAAGCCGAGGGAGCTTCAGGGCTAGACGCCTTGGTAAATGTTCGCGTGCAGCAATCGGCACTCATTGAAGAAGGGGTGGTTCGGACGCGCGCCCAGCTGGAGTACGAGATCAGCCGCGCGGAGTTAAAGCAACTGGAAATTGAAGTCCCTGCCGATCAGAAAGTCGTCAACGTGTTTGATGCCAATGTCCGGCAGTGGGAAGTGAAGGCGGGAGAGAACGGTACACAACTCATTGTCGTGCAGTTATTCCAGCCTGCCCGCGGCAATCAGAGATTGTTGGTGGAGCTAGAGCAGTTCACGAAAACCGAAGAGGTCGAAGCTCCGGCCGCAGCCCCTGCAGCCGCTGATCCGGCTGCCCCGGCTGCAGATCCCATGCCTGCACTTGCGCCGGCTGTTCCAAAAGCAGCTCCGCCACGAGATATTTCCATCGCCAACGTCAAAGCCGTTCCAGGAGAAAGCAAGGCTGCGGTGCGGCAGCAGGGGGTGGTTGTAGTAAAGCTCAGCGACGCGTTACGTGGCGAAGTGGTGAAGCGTTCGGGACTACTGCAATTCGATGGAAGTGAATTGGGAGCGATGATGCAGCTTCCTGCCGAGGGTGTCGATCAGTTCACGTACCGCTACTCGACCTTGCCGTACGAATTGACCCTGCGGGTTGAGAAAGTGCAGCCTGAAATCGATGTGACGCAGTTGGTTGAAACTTACTTGGAGCCAGATCAACTCACCTTGCATTGGCTAGGTGTCTATCAGATCGACAAAGCGGGTGTCTATCAACTGGAACTGCAGATCCCGTCAGGCCTGGAGATTCGTCAGGTTGAAGGACGGCAGATTAACGATGCCCAGCCGGTGGTTGTTGATACTCACTATGTCACGGGCGAAAAGCGTGATCGCCTGATTGTAAATCTATCGCGAAAAGCGATCGGCAAGGTGGCTCTCTGGCTGGAACTTCAGCAACGATTGAGCGATCCCAATCTGCTCGCGCCCACAGGGATGTCGTCCACGATGACGCTTAGTGCTCCGCAAGCCGTGGGAGAGGGGATCGTTCGCGCTCGCGGTGGATTGATCATTCATAGCCCGGAAAGTCTGCGTGTTTTGCCTGCCGAGATTCTGCAGCTGCGAGATATTGCCTTGGCCGAAGCTTACTATGGCTTGCCGTCTCAGCGGAATGGTCAGTTTCCAACCACGCGTCCCGTCCGATCATTTGCGTTCACGCAAGAGACGGCCAGCATGACATTAAATGTCGAGCGCCGCGAGCCGCAGATTACAGCCAAGCAAATGCTGGTTGTAACAGTGGAATCTGGTGTGGTGAAGTACGAGGCCAATTTCTACTACGACGTCCTCTACAGCGGCGTTAAGTCATTGCGATTGGACGTTCCGAAAAGCCTGGCCAAAGAACTGCGCAATCAAACACCGCAGTTTCAAGAACGGCCGATGCAGCCCCAGCCGGAAGGCGTGGCCGACGACTACGAGGCGTGGGAACTGAAGGGAGATCAGGAATTACTGGGACCAGTAGAAATTCAATTTGTGTGGGAAGAGAAACTCGACTTGCAGGTCGGCGGAACTAAGAACTTTTCACCACCTCAATTGAAGCCCCAGCAGGTGAACCGCGCCTGGGGTCAAATCGCAATCGTAAAAACGGAAGACATCGAGGTTGCCCCAGGCGAAAAGACCAAAGGCCTGCGGCCGATTGATCCGCAACGCGACCTGATGCCCGAAGCGACCGTTGCCAACGCTTCACGGGCGTTCGAATTTCACGAAGACTGGTCGCTTGAACTGGCGGCTACTCGTTACGAACTCCAGGAAGTCAAACGCACGAGCTTTGATCGCGGTGTGGCCCGCATGGTGGTCACGCGTGGTAACGAAGTTTCGGTTCAAGTGCTCTTTCGCGTCCGTACTGCTCGGCAACGCCTCGCTTTCAAGCTGCCTAGCAAGCTTGATCGCTCTGTTGCCTTCGATTCGCAACCCTTACGGATCAATGGACAACCGGTAGCGCTCGAGCAAGATCAAAATCAACTCTACATTCCACTGGCCGGCCGCAATCCAGAAGTGCCGTTCGTCTTGGAGCTGCGATACACGATTCCTGTCGGGGGGACTCATCAACTCGAATTGCCGGAGTTCCCGGAAGACCCGGCCGTGCAGCAGGTCTATCTTGCCGTGTATCTTCCGGAGGACAGCAAGTTGCTCGGAAGTCTAGGTCCCTGGACCCACTTGGATTCCGACAGCCAAGGGTTGCTCGATAGCCCCCCAACGGTGCGCACTATCAACGACGATTCCCAACTCCTCACCTGGGTCCGCCAAGATGTCCCTGGTGCTGAGCAAGCAGGAGAAGGTTTTCCGGTCGATGGCCACGTCCATCTGTTTTCGGCACTACGCCCCGAAGCGGGGACCAAAGGCGTTCTGCAACTTACAGTCATGAATGACAAGCTCGTTTATGGCGGTATCTTTTTAATCGTCCTCGCGCTCGGGCTGGCTCTGATGTCACAGCCTGCGGGGATGAAAATTGTGGGGGTTGCTGCCCTAATTGCCGCGGCACTGCTGCTCGGCGTTTTTGCTCCGACCCTGGCATCGGCGTTGGCAAGCCCCGCGCTATTCTGGGCAATTGGCATTGTCGGTTTGCTGTGGGTCGCGCAAGGGGGTTTTTGGTGTGCTACGCACTGTGCGAGTTGGTGGAACGACTTGCTCGCTCCGCGCGTAACGTCGGATAGTAGTTCCACCGCATCGGTCGCGGAAGCAGTCCCGCCTGATCCTGTCAATTCAACGGCGGAGCCGTCACCCTTCGCAAATAAGTCCAGTGATCAATCCGTACCTAAGTCTGACGATTCTGCCCCACAGAGCTAACCGAAAGGAGGTGTGACTATGTGCCAACTAACTAAACAACTGCTGATCCTCCTGGCTCTTGTGTCTTGGGTCACAGGCGTTACCGCCCAAGCCCCAAAGCCGCCGGCAACGAAACCATTGGTGCGGGAACTGTTTGTCCCGTTTGATGATCTGCAAGTCTTGCTCGAGGGAAATGTCGAACGGGTCTTTTTAAGCAAGCCTGACTACGAAGAGCTTTTGGCGAAAGCAAAACAACAGCCAGCCGAGGTGAAAGGGCCGTGGTGGACGAATGTTGCCAAGGCCGACTATCAGATCAAACTGGCAGAAGGTCGCGCCACCATTGATGCGGCCTTAGAGGTCGAACTAGTCACCGACGATCTGCTCGCGGTGGCCTTGAAGATGAGCGGTGTTGGTTTGCGAAGCGCCCAATGGGATGACACGCCGGCCGCAATCGGACGGAGTCAAATCGGGCCTGTGGTCTTTGCTCAAGGCCGGGGCAATCATGCGTTGAAATTGGAGATGGTTGCACCCGTCACGGAATCAGCCGCCCAGCAGACATTGCAAATTACTCTGCCGACAGCTTCGGCTGCAACGATGACGGTGGTCGTCGCTGGCAATGTCGAACTCAAAGGAGGCGCCGCTGTTCTCGCACGCAGTTTTGATGAGGCCGCATCGGAGACGACCTTTCAGCTTGTGCCTCCGCGAGGGCCATTATCGCTGGTGTTTTCGCTGAATAACCGTCAGAAGCAAGCCGAGCGTGTGCTGGTGGCTCGGAGCGTGGTCGTGGATGAAGTCACTCTCGCTTACGAACGGATTCACGCTCGTGTCGCCTTTCGGGTCCTCCATGGCTCAACGGATACGTTGCGGATTGGAGTGCCAGCCGGCTTTGAAGTGACGGACGTTGCATCTCCTTTACTTGCTCGCTGGACGGCTACGCAGGTCGACGGCTTGCAGGTGCTCGAACTGACCCTTCGTGAGCCGGCGCTCGATTCCGTGGAGATCGATCTCTCGGCCGTCAGGCTCGATGTCGATCTTGCCAACTGGAAGTTCCCTTCGCTCATTCCGCAGGACACTGCCGGCCACGTGGCACTCGCAGCTGTGTTGCTGGAAGATCGGTTGCGGTTGGGTAAACTTACCACGCAAGGCATTTTGCCGATTGATGCGTCGACTTTGGCCGAGGCTATTCCCGCGAGCGTGCTCAATGCTGAGCCCGGCTCACCAAGCGTCCGTCAGGTGGCGACTTATTATGCACCTAGCGGCGAAGTGAATCTGTCTGCTCCGATTCTGAGGCCCGAAGAAGGGCTGCGTGTTGTTGCCAGCTCTCTCTTGCTCATTGAGGAACGGCAAGTGAGCTTGCGGGGCGGATTGGCATTGGAACCTCAAGCGGAAGAGACCTTCGCCCTCGCCTTGCGCATTCCCAAAGGCTGGCGAGTCAATGAAGTGCTCGACTCCGACGGAACCTCATTGCCGATGGAGCAATTCGATTTGCCGGAAGGAGGCACTCGAGTCCTCCTCCGTTTTCCCACAGGGTTGCCAATCGGCGAAACAACAAGTTTGCAGTATCTAGCATCTTCCGTCCCCGAAGGCTGGCTCGCGCAGGAGCAAAGCAAATCACTGGACTTCCCAGTAATCGTTGTGGAGGGCGCGCAACGTGAATCCGGCGCTGTTGCTATCCATGCGATCGACGACTTGCGCGTCACTCCTCTTGAACTGAATGGCCTATTGCCTCTCCTCGAGAATGAAAAGGCTAACTACGGCTTTGCCGACCTGCCGACCACTTATGCGTACTACTACGACGCCCCTCCTTATTCGGCAAAGCTCAAGGTAGAAAGTCTTCCCGCCTCGCTCACGGCCGATATTTATTCGTTCTACCGCGTTGATCGCGATCATACTGCCGTCCACTACGAAGTCGCATTTACCGTCCGTGAACGCCGCAGCCGCGAATTGCGGTTCTATCTCCCCTCTTCCACGCCAGCAGAAATTGCTTTGCGCGGCTTGAATGTGGCAGTCAAGGATTACTCTGCTAAGGAGACCGTCGGCGATCTGCGACGGTGGGTCGTTCAACTTGCCGAGCGGCAAGGGGGCGTGGTTCGACTGGCCATCGATTTCGACCTGCCCCATCCTCAACAGGAGCCGCAGAACTATCCGTTGCCCCTCCTGGTTGCGGATGAGGTGGACTATCAATCGACTCTGGTTGCTGTCGAAGGCTCCGCTGATCTTCAAGTAGAAGTGCTTGAGCCGCATCCTCGCACCGTCGATGTCGGTGAGCTCTCCGGCGCGGAGTATCAATTGGGCCGACGCATCATCGGCACCTACGGCTACAACGGGGCGAAAGAGACGTTGAAGATCAATGTCACGCAGCACGTTCCCTACGAACTGCCGATTGCGCTGGTGCAACGCGCCGAGATCATTACCATTCTCGATCCTGCCGCTCGTGGCGGACAAGCGATCAGCCAATCGTCGGCCCTGTATTCGCTCCGGACCAAAGCCTCGTTGTTAGAAATCGAACTTCCGCCGGATGCCACGCTTTGGACAGTCCTCTTGGATGGCCAGCCGACCAAACCGCAGCGGCAAGATGGTCGGCTTTTGATTTCATTGCCGACTGCTTCTGCGGAAGTGAATCGCCGGCTACAACTCCTGTATGAAGCGCCGTCGATGCCGCTCGGCCTGGCGGGTGAGGTGCGCCAAAAGGCGCCGAAACTACGGCTTCCGTCGGCCCAGAGTTCCGTAGAGGTGGAAACGGCCGATTTGGTTTGGAAAGTCATCGTGCCTCAACGGTTTCATGTAAGCAGTTCCAGCGGCACCGTCTTTCAGGATCAGATTCCCCAAGCGGAATTGCCAATCATTCGCGCAGGTCGGTGGTTGTATCAAACGTTCGGCGGTGTGGGGCGCACTTATCCCCTGGCGATGGCCACCACAGAAATTACTGGGGGAAGGGCTCAGCACAGCGGTTGGAAGTCATATTCTCAAGATTCTGCTGGGAGTATGAGTTACTATGATGCGGCCGAAGTTCAATCAGCAAAGTCCCAGCGAGAACTGTTGAGTAGACAATCGGCCCAAAGTTGGAGCAGCGAACTGGCAAGTAGAGCGCCGCAGGGTGGAGATCAGTCCTCAGAAAGCCCACCTCCGCCGCTGGCAACGCCAGTTCCTGCGGATCCTTTTTCAGGCATAGAGCCTCCCGTAGCGGAACCACCGCAGGCCGGCGAGCCCGCACCGACCGAGGAGCCCGCACCGGCCCCCGCGAAGCCCGAACCGGTTCTGCCCAGTGAGTTGCCCCTGCCATCAATTCAGTCTGGCAAAGGGGTCAACGGCGTGGATACAACTGCCGCCGATTTCGGGCCGGGCTCACTAGAGAGTCAAATTGAATTGGGAGGCATCGGCGGAGGGGGATTGGGGATGCAAACGGGGCAAGGACAAGCTGCCCCGCAGCGCGGGGCAACCTGGCAAGGGGCAACTTTAAAGGCCGATGGTGTTCAATCTTTGGAAGGAGTGAGCAGTCTCCCTATTCGCCTCGAAGGCCCGATCTCGATCAACGACGTGCAGTTCACCAGTTTGGGAAGTGACCCTGAGTTGGTCATTACGGTCGTTGATGATCGCCGCCTTCGCTACGCCAGTTGGGGCATTGGGGCGCTCATCTTCGTTGCCGGGCTCTCACTCACGAATCGTAATTGGGGACAGAGGATTCAATACGTTGTCCTCGTTCTAATCGCGGCCAGCATCTTCGCTCTGCTGCCCGGTCCCTTCCGCGATTTAGTTCCCGTTTTTGATGCCGCCTTTCTCGCCGGCGTGCTGGTGGCGTTGTATTTCCTAGTTGCGACTGCACTAGGTGGTTGCTGTCGTTTTTGCAGGCCGAGTTGCCGTTCGCCCGTGGGGGATGAACTCGTGGCAATTTCCACACCGAACACAACTGGCCCCAGCGGAACAACGGTTGTATCCGGACTGTTGCTATTGGCGCTGTTGTTCCCCGGTGATGTTTTGGCTCAACCCGCCGCTGCTCCACCGGAAGCAGTGCCGATCGGAAGCGTGGCCGATTTGATCAAGGCCCTCGACGGTGGACCGGCTCCTAAGGTTCCCGACGAAGCAGTGCTTATTCCCTACGATCCGAATGACGAAAACGGCGTGGCGAAAGCTGAGAAAATTCTCGTTCCCTATGCCAAATACGTGGAACTGTGGAATCGAGCCAATCCCGACAAAAAAATCGCGGCTACTAAGCCCCCCACGGATTTCGCAATCGCCGGGCAATCGTTCTCTGCCACGCTTGGCGAGAACGACCAGGTAATCGTCGCCGGCAAAGCAACGATTCACGTTTATCAAGATGGCCCCGTTCAGATTCCGCTCCGGTTAGCTGGCGGCGTGATTGCCGAAGCGCGGCTGGATGGCGAGCCCGCTCGCTTGCAAATGGCGGAACCGCAGCCTGTCCCTGAAAATGCTCCGCAGCAACAAGCCGCGCAGCAAGCCAAGCCACAGGGACCGGGTTTTCCGGCGGCACCAATCTACTTGCTGTACGTCGACGGCAAGGGAACCAAGGAACTGCAATTGACGTTGCGCTTTGGAGTAACGCGACAAGGAGGTTGGCGGACCATTGAGGGGATACTTCCCGTGCATCAAGCGGCCGCCCTCACGCTGGAAGTTCCAGAGGAAGGATCGGAAGTGCGGCTGGCGCATATTCTGGATCGTCCATCCAACAAAACGAAAGTGGCCAACGAGAAGCTCGAAAATGCGCTGCCCCCTAACGGAAAATTCCGCATCGAATGGCGGCCAAAAGTTGCGGAAACGCAGGTCGACCCAAGTCTGACTGCCAATTCGAAGGCGGTCTTCGATGTCCGTGAAGATGCCTTGCGGCTGATCTGGCAAGTTTCGTTTCAATTCCGTGGTGCGGCCCGCGAATCCTTTGAACTCGGTCTACCCGCCGACTTTCTTGTCGAGCGTGTCACGGGGGAGAACGTCCGTGGCTGGCAAATACAGAAGCCGGGCGAAAAGCCTCGGCTGGATGTCACACTCCTAAAGCCGGCCACCGGAAGTGAAACCATTACGGTATTTCTCGCACGCCGGGGAACCGTCGGCGAAGGGGCGTTAGCAGCGATCGTAGTCCCGAGTGTCGAGGCAAACGATGCGGTCCTGCATCAGGGAGAACTGCTGGTTCGCCGCAGTCCCCGCATCGAATTGCAGACCGCAAGATCGCAAGGTCTGTCGCGAAACGATGTCTCGCCAGGGGTGGCCGCTCTCGTCGATCAGAATGAACGACTGGACGCTTCCGTCCTCGCGTTGCGTCAGTATCAGGCTTATCGCTTTGCGTCGGTTCCTTTTGCGTTGGAATTGAAAGCGATTCCCGCTTCGTCGCAGCCGGTGGTGAAAGTGCAGTCGATCCTGCGGCTTGCTGATCGCCAGACGACTCTTGAAACAAGCTTCGAACTTCGGTCTGGAACGGCGCCGATCTTTGCGGTGCGAGCCTTAGTTCCCAAAGACTTTGATATTCAATCGGTGGAACCGGCTGGCGTGGAGTGGTCGACTTCTACTCAGGGTAATCAACAGTTAGTTCAAGTCCTGTTCCCGCAAGGGCAAGAGTTGACGACGCGCCTGACCTTACGCGGTGATTTGACCAGTGCCAAGGGAGAAGTTACTTCTCCCCGCATTGAGGTCCTGGATGTTTCGAGTCAGGAAGGAGAGTTAGTGGTCCAGGCAGATCCTGGTGTGGACATTCAAGTCAATGAGTTGAAGGATGGCGAGAACATTTTCCTCATGCAGTCGATTCACTGGTTGCAGGCGGAGCAGCACGCTTTGGCCAAGGTCGCGATCCGTTATCGATCTCCCGACTATCAGGCTACTTTCAAACGCGTGCCACGACCTTCCCTGGTCACCGTGCAATCCATAACCAATCTGAAGGTAACGCGGCGCGCCGTGGCGCAAACTAGCATTCTCGATTTCGAAGTCGCCCAGTCGGGCATTCGTGAAGTCGTATTTCAATTGCCGCGGCAGATTGCCAAAAATGCGCGGATTCAGGCCGAGCTTTTGCAGCAACGATTGCCTGATGAAGAGATCGCAGAACGCCCGAACTGGGTGCGCGTGCGGCTGATGTTGCAGGATGATCTGATGGGGCAGTTCCGCGTGCTGATCGAACACGATGGCCTGATCACCAATGATAAGCAGGAGGTCGCTCTGCCGCGTATCGAGACCGGCCGTGTCGCGCGTCAATTGCTGGCGGTCGAAAGTGCGGGCCGGGACGAAATTGTAATCGATGGTCAAGTCGGTTTAGAGCAAGCCGCGCCGCAACAAGCGACTTGGCGCACCGCGGCTGCAATTCTTGGCGATCGCATCACCGCGGTTTATGCGGCCAGTCAAGGTGCTGAGGAATCGAAGCTGCAGTTCCATTTGCAGGATCGCGCCCGAGTGGAAACGGCTGGAGCGCGGATCGGGCTTTCCGAAGCCTGGCTGGTGGTCGATGCTTCTGGAGCCTATCGCGTCCAACAGGTTTACCGCATGCAGAACTTCACTAATCCTTACCTCGAGGTTGAACTTCCTGCGGGAGCCGCTTTGTGGACAGCCGTCGTCGCCGGTGAACCTGTAAAGCCCACGCCGGGGAAGCAGGCTCAACTGGTCCGTCTCCCCTTGGTTAAATCTGCGGAAGGCGAGGCGGACTACGAAGTGGTCCTCAAGTATGGCGGAAAGCTGGACGCGCCCGGCATGTTCCGCACGATTAACTTCCCGCTCATTAAGGGAACCAATATCAACGTCGAGCAAAGTGTCGTCCATCTGCATTTGCCCGATTCTCAGCAATGGTTTAATTTTGCCGGGTCGATGAACAACGTTGAGGCGGAAGAAGCGGATCAGGCACGCCTGATGTATCTCAACAAGCAGTTGTTCACTTGCGTGCAGATGCTCGATAGTGCGAATCCGTTCACACGCTTGCGGGCGCAGAACAATCTGAAGCAGTTGGGCCTGGCCACGAATAACTTTCAAACGATTAGCGACGCTGATGCAGATCGCTCGAAAATTGCGGAACTCTCCTATTCCAACAGTGGCCTGGTTACCGAAGGGATGAAGAAGGTACAGGAATGGAATGAGCAGGCGAACGATTTTGTCGTCGCCGACAATCGGGAACGCTTAAACTCGTACTTCAACGATCAGCAGGTGGAGCGTTCAAAGAACGTCGTCACCAAACTTGGCAGAAATTTCCGTGAAGCCGAACTCGCCCAAAAGCAGCCAGGGGGACAAGAGTTTAATGAGGCCTGGTTTGGCCAGAATAAGCTGCAGCAACAAGCGAATCTCGGCGCGGTCAACGGGCCTGCAAAAAAGCCTGGGGGGGACGGCGAGGGAAAAGGAAGCGGGCGTTACTCGCGCAGTTCAGGTGGCAAAGTTGCAACTAAAGATAGTCTGCAAGAAGAGCTGCGCGAGAAAAATGCGGCCCCCCAACTAAACGAGGGCAAATTTGGCGATCAGTTGAAAATGCAAATTGATGACGATGACGCGAGCAGCAGCCAGTTCAAAAAAGGAAAACAGCTTGAAGGAGAAGAATCGCGCAATCTGCGCAACTACCAGCAGCGGTTGGATGACTCTTTTGAGCAGCAACAGTCTTTACAGCATTCGGTAGTACCAAACCCACAGTCCAATGCTCCACAGCAAGACATTCCTTTGTTGACGAATGAGATGAATCAGAAGCCAGGGGAGCGAACGGTCGATGGAATTGGGAATAATCTATATGCCGAGTTTGCCGAGGCCGATCAACGTCCGTTCGTTACTTCTGTCGTACCTGTAATAACGGGAACAACGGGCATGGCCAGTCTCGATATTACTTTGCCGCTGCGGGGTCAGGTTTTCCACTTCAAGACTCCACGCGGCGATACACGCATCACTGGTCGCTCGTTCGACCAGGAGTCTTTGCGGCGGATTCTGGCATTGCTGGGCACTTTAGTAGTTGTCGGGATAGTCGTGGCCCTCCTGAGTCGGGGCCATTTAATGCCGCTGATTCCGTGGTGCGATAGCCTCGCCTTCGATGTGATCGTTACCGGGTTGGCTCTACTGGCATTCCTGACATCCGTCTTGCCCTGGCTGGCACTGATCGTGTTATTCTGCGGGCTGGTTCGCCTAATGTGCCGCGCGATCGCTGGTTGGCAACGCCGACGGCAGTTGATCTAGGTTCTCGAAAATGCTCGGTAAACAGCTTAAAAATCGCGGCCTTCCCAGTTGAGGAGCCGCGATATAATCGGGGGATGCTGCATCTCCTGAATCCCGACCCTAAACCCCTGGCCGACTGGCTCTCCAATCGCGGTTTTCCCGCGTATCGGGCGGGGCAGATTCGCCAGTGGCTCTATCAAAAGCGGGCGGAAGATTTCGAAGGGATGACCGATTTACCCAAAGGCTTGCGGCAAGCTTTGGCAGAAGATTGGCAGCTGTGGACCACCACCATCGCCAAGCATAGCCAATCTGCGGACGGCACGGAGAAACTGCTGCTAGAGCTAGGCGATCGCGGGCGCATCGAATGCGTGCTGCTTCGCGACGGCTTGCGGCGGACCATCTGCATCAGTTCTCAAGTCGGCTGCGCTATGGGGTGCGTGTTTTGTGCCAGCGGCCTGGATGGGGTCGAGCGAAATTTGACTTCCGGCGAAATGATCGAGCAGATGCTCCGTCTGCAGCGACTTTTGCCGGCCGAAGAGCGACTAAGCCACATCGTGGTGATGGGAATGGGAGAGCCGCTGGCGAATCTAGACGGTCTGATTCCCGCGTTGGAACTGGCGTCACGCGAAAAGGATGGTTTGGGAATCAGTCACCGTCGGATTACCATCAGCACGGTTGGTTTGCCGAAACAACTGGATGAACTCTGCAACCGCGACGCCCGCTATCATCTGGCCGTTTCGCTGCATGCTCCCAACGACGAACTTCGCACGCGCATCGTGCCGACGAATAAGGCGACTGGCCTCGAAAAAATCTTGGCCGCAGCCGATCGATATTTTGAAAAATCTGGTCGGCGGCTGACCTTTGAATACGTGCTCCTCGCCGGCATCAACGATCAGCCCGAACATGCGATGGAATTGGCTGATTTGCTGGGCCGGCGGACGGCGCTGGTAAATGTGATTCCCTACAACCCAGTAGGTGGTCTGCCGTATGGCACGCCGTCGTCCTCGGCCATCAATCGTTTTCGCGACATCCTCTTGGACTCCGGCCTGAATGTAAAATTCCGGCAACGGAAGGGGGACGACATCAACGCCGCCTGCGGTCAGCTGCGTCGCGAAGTTATGAAATTGGAAGGTTAGCGGTTTATGTTCCTTCCGTACGATGGCCCTCCGCGGCCGTCGAATGTGCATTCGCTCATGTCACCAAATTCACATTTATCTGCCTGCGTTCTTAGCCCGCTCAACCCGTAAACTCTGAAGTATTCCAGGTTGGAACGCACATTCGACGGCCGCGGAGGGCCATCGTACAACGAACCATGCCCAAAGATTTTCTCGCCGGTGTTCACGAAAGCTACGACGTGGTCGTCATTGGTTCCGGCCTGGCCGGGATGACTGCTGCCAATATCCTGGGGCGGGCAGGGAACCGCGTGTTACTGCTCGAACAGCACTACAAACTGGGCGGCATGGCGACCTGGTTTAAACGCCCCGGCGGGCATATTTTCGATGTCTCGCTGCACGGCTTTCCGTTCGGCATGATCAAAAGCTGCAAGCGGTATTGGAGTGCCGAGATTGCCGACTCGATCGTGCAACTCGAACGGATTCGCTTCGATAATCCGCAGTTCTCGCTGACCACAAGCTACAACCGCGAGGACTTCACCAAGCTCTTGACCACGCAGTTCGGCCAAACGACCGAAAACGTACAAGCGTTTTTCGATACCGCCCGCGGCATGAATTTTTACGACGACCAGCGTGTGACCACGCGCGAGCTGTTCGAAAAGTTCTTCCCCGGCCGGCAAGATATCGTCCGCTTGCTGATGGAGCCGATCACTTACGCGAACGGCAGCACGCTGGAAGACCCGGCCATCACGTACGGCATCGTTTTTTCGAACTTCATGAGCAAAGGAGTCTGGACGTTCGAAGGGGGGACCGATCGCCTCGTCGATCTGATGCACGAGGAGCTGAAGAAAAACAACGTCGACGTGCGCATCAAATGCGATTGCGAGAAAATCCACGTCGAAAACGGCAAAGTCACCGGCGTAACCACCCGCGGCCGGCGGATCAACGCGCGGGCGGTCGTCTCGAACGCGAACCTGAAGGCCACCATCTTCCGGCTGGTTGGCGAGGAAAATCTCGACAAGAAGTTCGTGCAAGACGCACAAGAAGTCCGGCTGAACAATAGCAGCACCCAAGTTTACATCGCGCTCGCCGACGGCGACGTGGTGGATGAAAGCATGGGGGATTTGTTTTTTACATCGACAGCGAAGGAGTTCCGCACGGATTTGCTTTTGAGCCGCGATATCACCAGCCGGACCTATTCGTTCTACTATCCGCGAACTCGGCCGCAGGGTCGCCCGCGGTGCTTGATTGTTTCGAGCACCAATGCCCACTACAACGATTGGGCGCAGCTTTCGGACGAAGACTACGAATTGAGCAAGCAGGATCTGATCGACAAAACGCTCGACCATTTGGATCGCTATGTGCCGAACATCCGCGAACGGGCCGTTCATGTGGAAGCGGCCACTCCGAAGACGTTTCAGCATTACACCGCCCACATCGCCGGCTCCAGCTTTGGCACCAAGTTCGAAGGGCTCGCGGTCAGCCGAGCGTTGCCGGAGCAGGTGCAAGGGTTGTATCACGCCGGGAGCGTTGGGATCATCATGTCTGGTTGGCTGGGGGCGATCAACTACGGCGTGATCGTGGCCAACGACATTGATTCATTCCTGATGAAGGGGATGGTATGACAAAAGGGCTGGAGTTTGGGCTGGGGCTGGGGATTCTGCTCTTGGCCGGAGTGCTGATGGCGGAAGAAACGCCGCCGCACTGGATCGCGGCAGAAGAGAAACTGCCGGAAGGTTTGGCGAATCGCTACTATCGCCACACGTTTGACATTTCGCAACTGCCGACCTCGGCGCGGCTGGTAGCCGCTGGTGATGGTGCCGGGATCGATCTGTTTCTCGACGGCGAGTTGCTGTTCGAGATCGAACCGTACGATCCGCTCTTCAAGGCCGACCTTACTCAGCGGCTTACGCGCGGCAAACATGTGTTTGCGATTCGCAGTAGGAGCTACGATTCCGGCGCGATGTTTTTTCTACGTGTGCAGTTAAAGTTCGCGGATGGCACGACGCAAATAGTTTCTACTGGCAACGATTGGCTATGCAGTTCTGAAAATCCGCCGCGGTGGAATGAACTCGACTACGAGGTTGCGGCTTGGAAGAAAACTTTCGCGCGTGCTACCGTGGATGATCGCCTGCTCATCCCGGATAGCCGCCGTACTGACATCGCGGCCACCGACAATTACGAGCAATGGCAGCAAGCGAGGGGGGCGAAAGCGGGCACCGATCCGGCAACGTTCGACATCGCGCCCGGCTTTGAAATCGATCTCGTCCGCTCGGCGCAAGAGGGCGAGGACTCCTGGATCAGCCTTGTGTTCGATCCGCGAGGCCGAGCGATTGTCTCGCAAGAACAAGCGGGCCTGTTGCGCATGACGCTGTCGAAGGACGGCGGGAGCGTGGAAAAGACCGAGCGGATCAACGACGACTTGAAGGAAGTCCGCGGCATGACGTTCTTGGGGAGAGACCTGTACGTTAACGCCAACAATGCGAAAGGAATGTACGTTCTGCGCGGCGATGAGCAAGGCAACTTAACAAAGCCGGAGTTGCTATTCACGACGGATGGTGGCGTCGGTCATGGGCGGAACGATTTGACCGTCGGCCCCGACAACAAGATTTATTCGATTCACGGCGACTCGGTGCATTATCTGGCGGGCGCGACGAACTTCACTTCGCCGCTGCGAAAAACAGAAAAGCTTCCGCCGCAAAGTGACGGCCACCTGCTCCGCTACGATCCGGCCACGAAGAAGATCGATACGCTCGTCGCTGGTTTGCGAAACCCGTACGGCATTGCCTTCAACCAGGACGGCGAGGCGTTCACTTACGACGCCGATGCCGAGCATGATATGGGATCCCCCTGGTATCGCCCGACGCGAGTGAACCATCTGACAATCGGAAGTGATTTCGGCTGGCGCGCGGTCACCGGTAAATGGCCGCCCTACTATCCCGATCATCCCGACATCGCGCCGTTCAATCTCGACATCGGCAAAGGTTCACCCACGGCAGTGCTGTTTGGCACGAAGAGCAAATTTCCGCCGCGCTACAAAGAAACACTCTTCATTCTGGATTGGACCTACGGTCGCATTTTGGCCGTGCAGTGTATGCCGCGCGGGGCGAGTTACTTGTGCGAAGCAGAGACCTTTTTGAAAGGTCGGCCTTTGAACGTAGTCGATCTTGATTTCGCGCCCGATGGTTCGATGTTCCTCACTACCGGCGGGCGGAAAACGCAGTCGGCTTTGTATCGAATTCGCTATGTTGGCGAGGCTATGGCTCTTAAATCGCCGGAAACTCCCACGGCGCATATGCAGCAGGCGAAAAAAGCCCGCCAGCAGCGGCAACATCTAGAGTCACTTCTAACGGAGAAGAGGCTGTCAGTTGTCGAACTGGCTTTGGTCTGGCAGCAACTAGGAAACCTCGACCCATCAGTTCGCAATGCCGCCCGCACGTTACTCGAACAGCAACCACTCGAAACGTGGCAGGGATCGGCACTCAAGGAAGAAAAACGCCTTACCGCGTTGGTAGCGTTGTCCGGCCTCACTCGAACACACGATTCCGCACTTGTCCCCCAAATCCTGACTCGTCTCAATGAAATCGATCTCACGGATGCTACTCGGACGGAGCGACTTCTGGCGGCCTGGATCTATCATCGCTGCGTGGTCGCCAACGATGCTCTCGAGCCATTACTCGCAGCGGCGGTCCGCCGGCGACTGGGCCGACTTTATCCCGATCATGATTACGCCGTGAATGAGCAGCTCACGTTTGCATTCGCGCATGTAGGTGCCGAGGACTTTGTCGAGAAAACGATGCAACTGTTGACCGCGGCCAAGACGCAGAATCAGCAGTTGCATTTTTTGTTCATCCTGCGAAATACTTCCACGGGTTGGACCCCTGCCACGCGCGATGCCTATTTCAACGCCTTAGCTCAGACGCGGACTTATGTAGGCGGGGAAGGGCTCCCCAAGTTTCTGCAACTGATTCGAGAAGAAGCACTCGCCTCCGTGACGGACGAAACAGAGCGAGCGCAATTTGCCGCGCTGCTCGCCGATGATCCGGGGGCGAAGATGGCAGAACCGCTGCCGCCACGGACGTTCGTCAGAAAGTGGACTGCCGAGGAAGCACTGGCGGCCGTGAAGTCTGTACGCGACCAACCCAATCTTACTCGGGGACTGGAACTATTTACCGCAGCCAGTTGCAGTCGCTGCCATCGTGTCGGCAAGCACGGCACGCTCGTCGGACCCGATCTAACAGCGGTCAGCAGTCGCTTCGGCCAACGTGATTTACTCGAATCGATCATTGAACCGTCGAAAGTAATTGCCGAAAATTATCGCAGTCTGCAAGTTCTCACCACCGATGGCAAAACGCATGTCGGCCGGCCGGCACTTGGTGGCGACTATCGTTCGCAAGTGTTGCGTCTGAACACCGATCCGCTACAACCCTTCGCGGTGACCGAAATTGATAAACGGGAGATTGAAGCGGAGCAAACCTCGCCGGTTTCCTTTATGCCAGTAGGCCTGCTCGACACCCTTTCCGCGGAAGAAATCCGTGACTTGCTCACATTCTTGGAGTCGGGCGATCAAGACCTGAAGTAGAGCATGCAAATTAACTCATGTGTGAATGAGTTATTTGAGCTTTGCCAATGCTTCCAAGGCCTCTTCCGGCTTGGTTCGCCCGCCGTGCATTTGGCTAATTTTTGCGAACGTGACTTTCCCGTCCGCATCGATGACAAATGTCGCAGGATAGGCCGTCTCATTTTTTGCATCCCAGCGCAGCTGATAGCGACGCGTGAATGCATAATCTGGGTCGAGCAGTAATTGAAAATGTCCCGGAATCGTTTTGTCGGCGTAGAACTCCTTCGCCCGCTCGACGAGATTCTTCGATGGTCCCGGGTAGATGAAAACAACTTGAGCCTTAGCTTCGCGAAAAGCGTCTGCCGACTTCAAGTACGTTCCCACTTGCTGATTGCAGACCGGACATTGATAGCCGGGATACCCTCGCAGCACAACCAGCACCACGGGCCCCTGCTTGTTGAGTTCTACTAGCGCCACTTTCTCGCCGGCGAGAGATTTCAGTTCGAACTCCGCTGCGGAATCACCAATTTTTGGAAACGCATCAGCGGCTTTTACGTCCGCCATGTGACCCAAACTAATTAAGGCAGCTACAACGAGGAATCCGGAAAGCCGATTTTGGATTGAAACGGTGGTCATGCTTTTACTCACATTTTCTTATTTACTTTGGACGATTTTTGCAACGTCTACCGATTTGTATCGAAGTGCAGCTAGGTCACATCAGTATAAGTTCCCGGCTTCGCGCAGATGTGCGGCTAAGGCACGACACTGCCATTGCTGTCGTTGATCCAAAAGATCACTACGGCAACTGCTCTCTTTTCTACCCTCAGTTCGCCCCGTGCCACCAGTCTCCTGGTTCGGATCATTCCCGGGAGAGTTCAAATCTAGCAATGGGCTTGTAACTGGCCGCGAAACCCATTTGGTGCGAATATCCCAGCCGACCAGAGAGCGGAATCAGGCACGGACTTGATTCCAATGGCGAGGTTCACTTTGCCCCGTCGCTGGCAAAGGTGCGGTTGTTCCGAATCTTCCGCAAACCGGGGGTGGGGAGCAGTTTACGAGTCGTCTTGCCAACCCGCGTTGCGTATAAATCAAGGCTGACTCCTGGCTGTTCGGCTGGATAAAATGGGGTATGTTTTAGGACGCCTCAATCGGTTTGCTTCAGGTAAAGCCTTGGCTGGTCCTGTGTGTAAACCGAAATTCCCCGCCGCTGGTTCCACTGTTCAACTCACGTCGTCGCTCTGGAAGGTTCGCTTATGTCGCTTTGCAACAAGCATTGGTTGATGCCGGTGATGGGGGCTATTATCCTGGCCATCGCGCCAGTGGTACATGCTCAGGATGAGAAGAAAGAGGAGAAGGCCCCGCCTCATGCGGCACTCCTAAAGAACGCCAAGACCGAAAGCGGCCTACTGACGTTCCACTACACGGACGACAAACTATTTGCGGAATTTACGGGGGGCGATTATTCGGCCGAATACCTCGTGCTGATTTCGATCTCGAAGGGGATCTCGCAAGGGCAGTTGCTCGGCGGGATGAGCTGGGGTTTTGGGGATGACTGGGTTTGGCAGTTCCGCAAAGTTGGGGACAAAGTCCATGTGATCCGCAAAAACGTCCGCTTCAAGGCGACGAAGGGCTCGCCAGAAGCAACTGCTGTTGGGAATGCTTACACGGATAGCGTCCTATTCAGCCTCTCAGGGGACGTGAAAGGTCCCAAGGGGGGCGATCTGGTCGATATTACGTCGATCTTCATGAGCGATCTGCCTCAAATCGGACAAGTGTTGCCTGGATTCGTCTTCTCGGCCCAGAAGTCAACCTGGGCGAGTGTGAAGGCATTCCCCGACAACATGGAATTGGAAGTAGCAGCAACCTACGCCTCGAGTGGGACGCAGGAAATTGAAACCGTTCCCGACTCGCGCGGCGTGACCATCAATGTCCATTACTCGATCAGCAAAATCCCCAACACTGGTTACACGCCTCGTCTGGCTGATGATCGGGTGGGTTACTTTTTGACTGCCGTGAAGGATTTTTCGTCGAAGAGCGACCGTGACCAGTTCGTGCGTTATATCAATCGTTGGGATTTGCAAAAGGCGGACAGCAACGCAGATCCTTCGCCTCCAAAGAAGCCGATCGTCTTTTGGATTGAGAAGACGGTGCCGTTCAAGTATCGCAAGCCGATCTACGACGGCATTTATGAATGGAACAAAGCCTACGAGAAGGCCGGTTTCGTGAACGCGGTGGAGGTCCGCCAGCAGCCGGACAATGCCGATTGGGATCCGGAAGATGTCAATTACAATACCTTCCGCTGGATTACGGCAGGGGCCGGCTTTGCAATGGGACCCTCTCGGGTGAACCCTTACACGGGTCAAATTCTCGATGCTGACATTATTTTTGATGCCGACTTTTTGAATTTCTGGAAAGAAGAGTACGAAACATTTTCGACGGCCAGCATCGCGCAGATGACCGGCGGAGCGTTGCCGCTCGATAAGTCGGAGGCTTCACAGCCCTCTTTTCTACGCAGCCCTGCTGGCAGCGACGCTGCTCGCCTATGCATTTTAAATCGAGGGATGAGCTACCAACTAGCATTCGGTGCGGCAGCCATTCAAGGCTTCGCGGCGGATCCGAAGGAAGAAGCTGAAAACAAAGAAAAGCTGATCATGCAGGGGCTCAAAGAAGTGGCCATGCACGAAGTCGGGCATACCTTGGGCTTGCGACATAACTTCAAGGCCAGCAAGTGGCTGAGCTTGAAGGAGATGCAGGATAGTGACAAGGCAAAGAATGAATGCATCGTCGCATCGGTGATGGATTACTCGCCGGCAAACATCGTTCCCAAGGGCTGGAAGCAGGGGCCTTACTACAGCCAAACGGTTGGCCCCTACGATGTCTGGGCGATTGAATATGGGTACAAACCCTTTTCCGGCGGCACGCAAGGGGAACTAGAAGAGCTGAAAAAGATTGCCTCTCGCAGCGGCGAGCCAGAACTGCAGTACGCGACCGACGAAGACACGCGTGGCAGCGATCCCGATGCAGATTCAAATCGCTTCGATCTAGGTTCCGACGCGCTGGAATTCGCTAAGCTGCGGGCGGACCTAGTGAAAGAACTGGTTCCCAAGTTGGCGGACCGGGCTGTGAAAGAAGGGGACGACTACACGCAATTGCGTCGGGCGTTCAACATTCTGTTGGCCCAACGTGCGCAGGGAGTTTACTTTGCCTCCCGTTATGTTGGCGGGTTGCAAACCTCGCGGAGCCACAAGGGGGACAAAGGAGGCAAGTTGCCGATCAGCGTCTATGAACCTAAGCAACAGCGTGAAGCGTTGGAATTTGTGGAGCAAGAACTGTTCAACGACAAGGCCTTCGATTTTCCCCCTGAACTCTACAACCAGATGGGCTGGTCGAATTGGAGTCACTGGGGCGTTTCGAACGTAACCCGCAAGGACTTTGGGGTGCATGACTTTATCCTGCAGTGGCAGGAACGCGTGCTGGGGCAAATGCTCTCGTCGGTGAACCTCAAGCGGATCCACGACGCGGAACTGCGAGTGGCTGCCGACGCGGACGCTTTCACCACGGCCGAATTGCTGGAGCGGCTGTCGAAATCGATTTTCTCGGAGATCGATGCGATCAAAGAGGATGGCGAATTTACCACACGCAAGCCAGCCGTCAGTAGCTTGCGGCGGAACTTGCAGCGGGCTTACCTCAAGGAACTTTGCAGCCTGGCCTTGTATGGCCTGGGGGCTCCGCAGGATTGCCAAACACTCGCGTATGCGGAACTGCAAGAGCTCGAAGAGAAAATGCAGACGTTGCTCAAGCGGAACAAAAAGTTGGATGCTTATACCGAAGCTCATTTGAAGGAATCGGCAGCCCGCATCCAAAAGGTGCTTGACGCGAAAGTGACGTTGCCATCGCCCTAGTTGGCGACGCTCACAAGAAACCAGTAAGCAATTTCTAGCCCTTCGATCCATTCCGATCGGAGGGCTTTTTTCGTTGGCGACCAGCAGCGTTGTCCAACTAGCGACAGTCTGTCGTCGAGATGATGACATGCTACTCCGTCTTTGTCTGCTCTCTACAGCATCGCATTTTTCGCAATCGCTTTGGTGGCCTGAGCTTGCGAAAAGTGATCGCCCTGTTGGCACGTCCTTCGCAAAAACCTTAAGTGAGTCGATCACGTAGATCGCGATTCCAAACTTTTCGCAGGGGTAGAGAAATGAAACGCATCTTGTTGACACTAGCGTTGGCTGTTGCTGCACTGGGACTGTTCGCTGGGCAATCGCAGGCTCAAAACTGGAACCGTGGCGGACATCCCGGTCACGGACACGGAGGACATCCCGGACATGGCTACGGAGGTTACAGATCTGGCTACGGTACCGTTTATCATCCGGGGTATATTCGGCCGCACTACGGCCATTATCACTACCATCCGGGGCACTTTCATTCCTATCCGCAGTACCGCAGCAGTTACTACTATGGTCCGCCACGGCCTTACCGCAGTGGCGTGGGAATCTACTTTGGGTTCTAGTCGAACCCGTTGCTGCAAGTTTTTTTTCAATAGCCCAAGACCCGTCGCCGTAAGTCTCGACGGGTCTCTTTTGTTGGTAGGGCTCGTAGGAAAAGTGTTATCGATTTCGCGACAGTGTGTATTCAAGCTGACGACGGCAGTGCGAGACGTCGAAAGTCGCAGTTGATGCGAAAATTCTTCGCAAGCTCATGCGGCGATTGCAGTTGCAGTCAAACCTTCATGCCATTGGCATAACCTTCGCATTAGGAAATCGCAGTCGATCACGTAGATCGCAAACCTTTTTTTGCAGGAGGTGGTGAGATGAAACGCATCTTGTTGACAGTTGCTTTGGCGGTCGCGAGTCTCGGCTTGTTTGCCGGACAATCGCAGGCACAGTGGGGCTGCGCTCCACGTCCTCATATCGGCTACGGCGGAGGATACGGCGGTTATGGTGGCTATGGTGGGTACAATCGCGTCTACAGCGGCTACAGCCCTTACGGAGTTGGTTACGGCGGAGGTTACCGAGGTGGCTATCCAGGCAACTTCTACAACTTCCCAGGCTATCGCAGCAGCTACTACAACGGCGGTCCCTCGCGATACTACGGGAGCGGTGTTGGTCTCTATATCGGATTCTAAGTCAAGCTTCCCATCGCTCGGGAATGTGGGAAAGTCATCACCGCGGACATCTTGCATCCCGCGGTGACTGCGCCGATCCATGGGCACGGCAATCGCATCTAACTTCCCACTATTGCGGTAGCCGGAAAAAAGGCAAGAGACTTGCAGTAAGACCCTCCGAGGAATTTCATTTTCACGGAGGTCACGCACATGTCGCAACGTCTGGTGGCAGTTTTTACA
>JBGSNR010000100.1:0-13474 GCA_041739545.1 Pirellulaceae bacterium
GAGTTTCCAGAAGTTCGAGTTGGCGAATCAGCAGTTTTTGGCAATCCTCGGGTAGTTCCAGGCTGCCTCCCTCGAAATACTCCACCGTGCCAGGCTGAAGTCGCACGGAACCCCGAAACGAACCGGAGAACTCGGGGAGCTGCGCCAGTAGGTTATGCAGGTACAGGATATTATTCAACCGGCTCGCTCGTACCGGGACCAGGAGCGTCCAGAGCCAGCCGTCCGGGAGCATGCAGGCCGACAACTGACCGTCGGCGGCAGGGATGACATGCAAGGGGTACTCCGCTTCGAACTTCTTCTGCATCGCCTGCCCCCAAACCCGCCCGCCACTCAAGCTCAGGTGCCGGCCGAGCGCTGCAGGTTGGTCGGCACGACCGAAACAATGCAGCTCTGTGCCCAGGAAGAACGGGTGCAGTTCAAACATCTGCTTGTCGACCTTCAGGTCGACGCCGTTCCCTTTTTGATCCCGATATTCGACCGACCAGCCGTCCTGTGTTTTTCGGAAGCTGTCCTCCACCAAGTCGCCGAAGAGCAAACGGCTCGGCAGATCCGCCACCTGCTGCACGTGAGTCAACGGCTCGATCCCCGCCCGGAAGGGTCGATTGACCTCTGGGAACAGGATGCTGCTCGGGAAGCGATCGGCCAGTGCTTGGAAATCAACATCCATCGTCAAGTCTCCGCGGAGGAACGGCAAAGTGCCGCCGACAGTCGGCGTTTAGGGTGCGATTCTGGTCCTGATTGCTGTACCGAAGACAAGCAGGCAAAGTACTAAACGCTTTTCCGAGCCGAGAACGAAAAGAAAAATGACGATTTTTCGGATTTTCTTTTCTTCGGGGGCAATTGCCGTCTATTTGGCTGCCCAGAACCGTGCCCGGCAGAGATCAGCAAGCCACTCTCCGCCAGACGTGCGATTTTGGCTTTATGTGACT
Organism: Pirellulaceae bacterium; assembly: GCA_041739545.1. Lineage (GTDB taxonomy): Bacteria > Planctomycetota > Planctomycetia > Pirellulales > Pirellulaceae > JBGSNR01. The sequence goes on from JBGSNR010000100.1 coordinate 930, forward strand.
TGCCTGCCGGCGGTCAAGGCAAGACCGCCGGGGCAAAGTCCCAGTCAGCGCGAAATACGCCGGCGACGTTATCTGAGAGCAGTGACGTTCGCCGTTCTTGTCAAAGGCCACCTGTACATTCGTCACGTTGGACGTGGTTTGTCCCACTCGGCTGGTACTTTTACTGCACGTCACGACGTGCAGTAAGCCATGGCGCACGCCTATGGCTTTTTGCTAGGCAAGCTCGGAGCGGAGCACGGGTGCCAGGAACTGATATGTGGATGCTTTATCAGAAACGCCTGGAAGCAGATCGCACAGATTTTGGTGAACTATGAGAATTTCGCCGATTCTGCAGTCCGCTGTTGCAGGGACTGAGAACGATCGAACTGTCCGATGCAGCTTTGTGGAGTGATTGTTCGCATCTTGCTCAGCTAATTGCAAATGTGCATGCCAACCCCTATAAGTAGTGGCCATCGCAAGTGGAAATCCTAATCGCCGATTGCATGTGACTTCCGCGACATATTCGGCCGATTACCCGCGTTGATAATTGAAACGCAAAGTTCAAGTCCAGATTTACTTTCAAAATGAGCAGTTCATTAAGCTTCCGCGATTGGTTTACTCGCCTCACGTCGCATCCTGGGTGTCGCGATTGGCAAGCCTACCTTGGTAACGATTTGGGTTGTCGTGATCGTCTCATTCGAATTCCGACCGGGCTGGGCAAAACCGAAGGGACTTTAGCCGCTTGGAGTTATCATCGAATCGCTCGATCAGAAGATACGTGGCCTCGACGATTGATCTGGTGTCTTCCTATGCGCGTATTGGTGGAGCAAACTGAGCAGGTTGCTAGGGAACTGGCACAACGCATTCCGGAGGCAAGCCGTCCAGCCGTTCACGTCGCAATGGGTGGCGAAGACGCTGGTGAATGGTTCCTAAATCCCGAGCGTCCCGCGATCATCATCGGCACACAGGACATGCTACTGTCACGAGCATTGAATCGTGGATACGCCAGCGCGCGGGCACGATGGCCAATGGAGTTCGGCCTGTTGAACCACGATGCGCTGTGGGTGATGGACGAAGTGCAGTTGATGGATGTTGGGCTGGCAACCTCGGCTCAGCTTCAGGCAGTTCGAGAGGAGGACCGCGGCAAGGGATTTCGCCCGTGCCACACATGGTGGATGAGTGCGACCCTGCAACCCGATTGGCTGAAAAGCGTTGATACCGCTCAGTATCACGAGAATTGGGCCAAGGAACCCTGTAAGGTTGAGTTAGGCCAGCGCAAGGGCGGCCTTTGGGACATCCACAAGTCATTGAAAATCGATGCGATCGACGTAAACGACCATGTAGCGTTCGCTGAACGAATCCTCAGAGAGCACGGAGACCTCAAGGCCAGCGAGTTTGGCAGGATCACGTTGGTAGTGTGTAACACGGTTGATCGCGCCTGCAAGACGTATGATGCACTGCAAGAGCTAGGACGGGCCGATGGGATCGAATTGGTCCATAGCCGATTCCGGCCCGCCGAACGTGAAGCATGGCGGGAACGTTTTCTGTCTCGCTCTGCCTGCAGGGCGGAGGTCGACCGAATCATTGTGGCTACACAAGTAGTCGAAGCGGGCGTCGATATCTCTGCCGGCTGTCTTATTACCGAGTTGGCACCTTGGCCCAGTCTGGTTCAGCGATTTGGTCGCAGTGCGCGATACGGAGGTAGTGGCAAAGTTCTGGTAGTGGATCGTGGGCGCGACGAAACGAACGCCCTTCCCTATCCACCCGACGAAATGGAAAGTGCATGGGATGCGCTTCAAGAGTTGATCGATCACGGTGTCGGTATTGCTGCCTTGGAAGCATACGAAGAGTCGTTGAGTACGGAATCGCGAATCCGCCTGTATCCCTATTCTCCGTCACACCTTTTGATGCGTCGGGAATTCGACGAACTGTTCGACACCACCCCTGATTTGACCGGAGCTGATCTGGATATCAGTCGGTTCATCCGATCTGGGGATGAACGTGATCTTCAAGTTTTCTGGATCGATATAGAGAAGGACAAAAAAGGCGAAAGGCCAAAGCGGCCCGCCGACGATCGTCAACCGCATCGGCGTGAACTTTGCGCCGTTCCGTTCCTGAAATCACGGGACTGGCTTTGTGGCGAAGAAACCAAAACAAATCGCAAGCCCCGGCTTCGAAGCGGAGTGCGTGCGTGGGTGTGGGACTGGCTCGATGGGGAATGGAAGGTAACTACACGCGATAGCCTCTTGCCCGGTCGTGTGGTTTGCGTGGCCGCCGACAGTGGCGGGTATCGAGTTGAGAGGGGCTTCGATCCGGGACCAGAAGGAAAAGCCCCAGTTCCACCGGCAATCTCAAGGCCAATCCCAAACGATACGCAGGCACTCGATAACTCTGAAGATCAACAAGATGCCGAGATTCCCGGCAACAGTTGGAAGACGATCGCCTGTCACACGTTCGAAGTACTCGCAAAGGTCACGGAAATTGCGAGTGCTCTCGGATTGTCCCGTGAACTTCACGAAATTCTTGAACTGGCTGCTTTGTGGCACGACTGGGGTAAGTCTCACCCGGCGTTTCAGGGTGCTCTGCGCAGCACGAAAACCACGGATCGACCCGCACGCACCGACCTGGCAAAAGGGCCGAAAGCCGCGTGGCGCAAGCCGCCGAACATGTACAAGTATTTGGACGACTCCGAAGAACGCCCGGCGTTCCGACATGAACTCGCCAGCGCGCTCGGATTATTCTCCATTTTGCAAACCTATGCTCCACAGCATCCGGCGCTGCTCGGTCCGTGGGCGGAAGTCCTTACTCAGATGGGGCATCAACAACCCGCATTTGTAGAAACGCCGCCCGCTCCGTCGCCGTTGGTTCAACGAATCCTCGACTGCACCGCTGAGCAATTTGACCTACTCGTGTATCTCGTCGCCAGCCATCACGGCAAAGTGCGTGTCGCCCTCCACGCGGCCCCCAGTGATCAGGATTATCGCGTCCGCGAGAATGACCCACGAGGTCTACCCATTCGCGGCGTTCGCGAAGGAGACGAACTGCCATCGGTCGTGTTAGTCCCCGACGCGCCCGCTGTGCCAAAAGTCACGCTCACCTTGTCACCTTCCAAGATCGGACTTTCCGAGCAAACAGGCATCAGTTGGCGAGAACGATGTATCGGCCTGCTCGACCGCTACGGCCCGGCGGGCTTGGCGTTTCTCGAATCGATCCTCCGCGCCGCCGACGTTCGTGCCTCACGACTCGAAACGGATGATCCAGCACTCACGACGGAGGCCAAACAATGAGCGTCCACATCCACACATTGAAAGGCTGCTCGCCGGCCCCGCTCGCGAACTATCTCAAGGCGCTCGGCATCCTCCGTCTCGTCGGCGAACAAGCCGACCCAAAAGCCCGCGGCTGGTGGGACGGCGAACGCTTCTGTCTGATGACGACACTGTCGAAAGAAGATCTGGAGACATTTTTCCTTGAGCAATATCAGCCGACACCGCTGCTGTCGCCTTGGAATGCTGGCAGCGGTTTCTATCGAACTTGGGATGAAAAAGCCAAACGATTGCGCAATAGCAAGAACGCCGCAGCACTTGATGCACTACTTGCATCCAACAATCCACGCATCGCATCCCTTCTCAATGCGGTCAAAGAGGTTCGTGAGGTTCTGCCTCGATTCTGTCAACGAGTCGATGTCTCAAAGCTCGACAAGAAGGCACGAAACAAGCTGATGATTCTCCCGGAGGGCTCTGGGCCGATCTTCCCTGTTGTTCCCAAAGACGACACTGGCAAACTCCAGGTTCAGCGCATTTTGCTAAGACAGTCCCGCCGTTCAGAGTTCTATCACGCGGCCCTCGTTGAGGTCGAAGAAGAGGTGAAATGCCCATGGCTTTTTGGAAGCGGCGGTAACGACGGGAACATTGATTATACCGGGAGATTTTTCGAGAACCTTCAAGTCGTTCTTACCCCGGAAAGCCAGCAGCAAAGCGCCGCCTATATCGAGAACGCACTGTATGGGCACCACGCAACTGGTCTCTTGACTGGAGCGGCAGGAAAGGTCGGTCAATTTTTCCCGTCGGCTGCTGGCGGGGCGAACGTCACAACTGGTTTTGGATCTCAGGGAGCGACTCATCTCAACCCGTGGGACTTTCTGCTTTCGTTAGAAGGCGGAATACTCTTCACTGCCCGTGCAACTCGTCGTCTCGATCCGAACGCGCTAAGTCGGGCCAGCGCCCCCTTTGCCGTTCGCCCCCACGCTGCGGGGTTTGCCACGCCCGGATCGGAGAAAGCCCAGCGCGGCGAACAATGGATGCCGTTATGGAAACAGCCTGCAACATTGCAGGACGTAATGGCGATGTACGGGGAAGCGCGCGTTCAACTTGAGCGTCAGACTGCTAACCGCCCTGTGGATATGGCTAGAGCGATCAGCCGACTTGGTGTCGCCCGCGGGATCGACTCCTTTGTTCGCTACGGGTATTTGGAACGCAATGGCCAATCCACGCTGGCGGTTCCGCTCGGGCGGGTCGCAGTTCGCCACCACCCGCGTGCTTATCTGATAGATGATCTTGCAGGCTGGATGAATCAACTCGATCGTCGGAGTCGAGACAAGAACGCTCCGTCCCGACTTGGCCAAGCCGAAAAACGCCTCGCCGACTCCGTCTTTTCTGCCCTCACTCACGATCACACTCCCGAGCGTTGGCAGGCGATTCTTCTTGCAGCCGCCGACATTGAGACGCTTCAAGCGACCGGTACGGGCATCGACGCGGGGCCGATCCCTTCACTTTGCCCTGAATGGCTTTCCGCCGTCGACGACGGCAGTGCCGAACTCCGACTTGCCTTGGCCCTGGGAAGTTCAGCCGCAGAGTACAAACATCGTCGCCCCGTCGATTCTGCTCGTCACCACTGGCTGCCGCTCGAAGACGGTGCTCGAAAATTCAAGACTTCCGACAAGCGACTGGTGAACGATGTCCGCGTTGTTGCCTCGGGGCGCGACGCGATGCGCGACCTCGCTGCCGTTGTCGAACGTCGAATGATCGAAGCGGGAATGAAGGGGGAACGCCGTTCACGACTCGTCGCAGCGGCGGGCTGTGGTGCGCGGCTCGATGATCTCGCGGCATTCCTCGCCGGTCAACTCGATGTCGAAAAGATCGTCGGCCTTGCCCGCGCGTTCATGGCGATCCGCTGGGATAAATGGGAGCGTCGGCACATTCCTCCGCAGCCGCCGATCTCGAAGTACGACGCCCAGCCCGATGAAACCTGGCTCGCGATCCGCGTGGTCTGCTTACCGTTCGCTCTTGGGAAGGCTCAAGATATACCCGCCGACGAACGCGTTTTCCGATTGCTTAATGCCAACAACGCCTCGCAAGCGATCGAAATCGCCCGGAGGCGCATCCGCGCCGTCGGCATCCGCCCTCCGTTCCAGTTCGGCACCGCCGACGCCGAAACCGCCCGCCTATGGGCGGCGGCGCTGGCGTTTCCGATCAACCATTACACCGCCCTTAAACTCATGTCCGTTCTCGATCCCCGATTCAATACCAATAAGAAGGGAATTCTCCATGTCTGATCTCGATCTTAGTCCGCTTGAAAAAGCCAGCCGACTGTTGCTGACCATCCCCCTCAAACCCTTGCAGGGCGACCGGTTTCAGCCGACCGGTTTCCCCAGTCTAGGTGCGGCCACGTACCAGACCAAAGCCGGGCCAAAGCTTCTCGTCGAAAGCGCGCAGAGCATGGCGAATCGTCTTGAAGCGACTTGCTGGGATTTTACTGCGAACAAACCAATCGCAGTCCTCGAAGGAATCAGTCATGTCACTGTGCGACGCGGACCGCAGAAGGCACTTAAAGACAAGCCCTTCCTTACCGATTCCATGCTTGAAGCGCATCGACTGAATAGCGTCTACATCGAGCAATCCAAAGGTGATTTCTTTTCCACAACGCTGGCACAGGCCATTGGTGTTAACAAGGCAGAACCGATTGACCGCAACAAATTTCTTTTGGCGCTTTTCAAATATGATATCGGGTCACTGATTCACGGCGTCTTCCTAGAGTCGTTGGACGGTCGACTCCGGATTGCCCGGTCCCTGTCCTCTTTCATCGAAGCTTCCAGTGTTCAAGTCGCCGCATCGGGTGGTGTAAAGAATGACCGGATCCAAGCGGGAAAAGAAGAAGGCAAGGATGCCAGCGGTGGTTTTGGAAATATCCCATTTTCACGAGACGAGTGGGTCGCTGAGGAAATCAGCCTGTTCGTCAATCTCGACTTGTCGCAAATTCGTGGCTACGGGCTACCCGACAACGCCGAGCGCCTCGTTACTCTGCTCGCACTGTTCAAACTCCGAAAGGTCATCGATAGCGATCTTCGGTTACGCACCGCGTGCGACTTCAAAATAGAGGGTGATCTGGCAATCTCAACGCACCCGAAGACCGAGACTCCTTTCAAGTTGCCCGAGTTAAGTTATTTCGTGGGAAAAGAAGGTGGCAAAGGAGAACTTCAAAAGGCAATCCTCGACTGTAAAGACTTGATGACTGTTACAGAAGTTGAGTACGACGGTACGAAGAAGCCCAAGACCGAGAAGCCATCGAATGAAGATGCCGCCCCTTCGGAATCCGACGACGAATCCGACAAAGACTAGGAGCCCGCCATGCCGACCCTGAAACTCCGGTTTCCCGGCGGGCGCTATCACGCCACGCCGTGGGGACACCATGTCAACGAAGGCCTTATCGAATGGCCACCCAGTCCGTGGCGGCTGCTCCGCGCACTCATCGCCTGTGGATTTTCAACTCAGCAGTGGCGTGAGGTTCCTCCGTTGGCAACCGCGCTCATTGGCAAACTCGCGTTGGATTTGCCTTTGTACAAGTTGCCGGAAGTGACTGCCGCCCACACGCGACATTTCATGCCCGTCGGATCGCTCAAGAACGGACGGGAAAGCACCACCCTCGTCTGGGACACCTTCGCCAACGTCGGCGAAGGTGAAATACTTGTCCACTGGCCATGCGAATTGAACTCCGACGAAACGGCTTTGCTCGCGCTACTCGCTCACAATCTCAACTATCTTGGCCGTAGCGAGAGCTGGGTCGAAGCGGAGTTGACTCCCGATTCGGAGATCGAGCTCAACAAGTTCAACGCTATCCCCCATCATGAGCGCGACCAACGAGATCAACGATTCGAGCAGATCTCACTGATGGCCCCCGTGCCTGCCGACAGCTACAAAGCCTGGCAGATAGATAAGGCAAAAGAAGCAGTCGCGCATCTTGAACTTCCCGTCGGCACGAAAAAGCCGACCGCCAAGTATTTGAAAGACCGTGAAAGGGAACTGGCACCTTACCCACCCAACCTTGTTGCTTGCCTGACCAAAGACACTTCTTGGTGGAAAGGGCACGGCTGGAGCCAACCGCCGGGTTCGCAGCGCGTCATCTACTGGCGACCGAGCCAACCAATGCAGGTGACAGCGCCAGCGCGCCGGGGCATCTATGAGTTACCTCGCGTCGAGATGATCTTGCTGGCGATATCTACGCCGAGTGGCAACAAGTCAGCCCTACCTTCCATTACACGCACGCTCCCGCAGGCGGAGCTGTTTCACCGCGCTGTAGTTGGACTTGCTGGGAAGGGCGAACGGATTTTTTGCCCTGAACTTACTGGAAAGGATGAGCAAGGCCGGCCATTGAAAAACGGTCACCGTCACGCTCATGTACTATCGTTGGACCTCGACGAAGACCGTCGAATCGATCATCTTCTGATTTTCGCAAAGATGGGACTCGGCGATACTGCCCAGCGCGCGATTGCCGGACTCCGGCGAATCTGGACCAAAGGCGGCGCAGGTGATTTGCAGCTAGCGGTCGTCGGTAGGGGTAGTCTTAGCGACTTGCGTAGGCTGCTCACCCCGATTGGTAATAGTGCGACAAGTCTGATTGGCCCGGAAAGAGGCACGCGATACTGGACGAGCAATACGCCGTTTGTCCCGCCAAGATTCATTAAATCAATGGGCAAATCTAATGACCTAGCTAATCAGGTGAACGCAGAGCTGCGCTCGCGCGGTTTGCCCGAAGCAGAGGTCGTAATTTTGCCTGGCAATGCTGACGAGACGCTTCCGCTTCGCCATTTCATTCGTAAGCGTCGTAAAGGCAATTCACCGCCTCAAGACATCGGATTTTCTTTCCAGCTGAATTTCTCTGAGCCGATTCAAGGTCCGTTGTTGCTCGGCTATGGTTCACACTTCGGCTTAGGGATGTTTCGTGCGGTGAGTTAGTGACCAGAAGTGAATATTTCTTTGACAATCCGGTCGCGCAAACCATTTTGGGCGTAGCGGCAGATGCCTCAGCTGCTTCTGCCGGATGGCTGAGAGCTGAGGCTACTCGCTGGCGATTGTTCCGCTTTAGCTTTTCCCCTCGCCGTCCGGCAGTTAGTAGTGAGTCATTAAGAATTGAGTCCTAATAGAGATTCTGCTTGCGACGTGAATCGTGCCAATTACACTGACGTTGCCCGGCACGAGCCAGGCATGAAACACGGCTCTTCACGTGTTCCTCTATCCTCACGGATGGTCTGACCCGAGTTTTCTCGAAGGGTTCAGCCATGCGCAGCACGTTTCTGGTGACGTACGACATCTGCGACGACAAGCGTCTCCGCAAGGTTTTCAAAACCATGCGTGACTTCGGCGACCATCTGCAGTATTCAGTCTTCGAGTGCCAATTTACGGAATCCGATCTAGCGCAGTGTCGACACGCTTTGGCCGAAATTATTAAGAACGACGAAGATCAGGTTCTATTCGTGAATCTGGGGCCCTCGGAAGGTCGCGGCGATCGGGTGATCTCCGCCCTTGGCCTGCCGTACGTCCAACTGGATTCCCCTTGTCTCATCGTCTAACGCGGGCTGAAATCACATGTCCGCACCTCCCCTGCCAACGCAATCCGCATCGAACCCGGCCGGCGACTATTTGCCGGCGCGGATGCTCAACGAATTCGTGTACTGCCCCCGGCTGTTCTATTACGAATGGGTCGAAGGCGTATTTGCCCACAATCGCGAAACGATTGAGGGTGAATTACGGCACTCCAAGTTGGATGCGGGGCAGGGGCAGCTACCGGCTGCGGAAGAACTTCGTCCAGAGGAGCGACTTCATACCCGCAGTGTCATGCTTTCTAGCGATCGACTGGGGCTCATCGCCAAGATGGATTTAATCGAGGCCACTGCCGATCGGGTTACGCCTGTTGACTACAAGCGAGGCCGGCCTCGTGAATTGGAGTCAGGCGAACTAGGAGCCTGGGACGCGGAACGGGTACAGATGGCCGTTCAAGCGTTAGTGCTGCAGGATAACGGCTATCGATGTGATGAAGCTGTCATTTACTACGTCGCAACGAAACAGCGTGTGCGGATCGCTGTCGACGCTGAACTCACGCAATTCACGCTGAATGCCTTGGTGGAAGCCCGGCTCGCAGCAGCGAGTCAGCACATTCCGCCACCTCTTGTCGACAGTCCGAAGTGCCCACGCTGCTCATTAGTAGGAATCTGCCTGCCTGACGAAACCGTATCGCTCCGCTTGCACGAACCAGCCCCACAGTACGTTCAAAAGACGTTGTTTGAAGTCACGGAACGACCAACGGCGACGGTGTCACTCCCGAATGCAGATCAAGACCACGAAGTCCGCCGGCTTGTTCCTGCACGGGATGAGCTTCGCCCGCTCTACCTCAATACACAGGGGCTGCGAGTAGGAAAGTCAGGGTTCGTGCTCAACATGAAGGAGAAAGAGAAGGTCGTTCAAGAGGTGCGGATCAACGATATTTGCCAGGTGAATCTATTCGGCAACATTCAGATAACAACCCAAGCTATCCAGGCACTTTGCGAGCAAGAAGTGCCAATCGCTTATTTCTCCATGGGGGGCTGGTTTTATGGTGTGACTCACGGACTAGGTGTGCGAAACATCTATCTGCGACGTGAACAGTTCCGCCTCTCCGATGTTCCCGGGTTTTGCCTGCGGATTGCTCGGGCGCTGGTGGCCGGCAAGATTCGCAACCAGCGGACGCTGTTGCAAAGAAATCATCGAGAACCGCCTGCATCTGCACTGGTGCAGATGAAATGTGCCGCTGACGATGCCGAAAAAGCAGAGTCACTGGAGGAACTGCTGGGCATTGAAGGGAGTGGAGCCCGTGCGTATTTTCAGCACTTTGGCGGAATGATTAAGACCGACGACGAAGACGACCCCTTGGCTGCCGTTAGCCAGTCGTCCGCATTCAATTTTGACTTTCAGAACCGCAACCGCCGTCCGCCTCGTGACCCAGTGAATGCTCTCCTATCCCTGGCTTACAGCGTGTTGGCGAAAGACTTAACCATTGTTTGCCACGCGATCGGATTCGACCCGTATCTCGGCTACTATCATCAACCACGTTACGGACGCGCGTCACTCGCGTTGGATTTGATGGAACCCTTCCGCCCGTTGATCGCTGATTCAGCCGTCCTGAGCTGCATCAACACACGCATGGTGACGGTGAAGGACTTTGTGCGAGCGGGAAACTCCGTGGCGTTGAAACCCGAAGGGCGAAAAGCCTTTTTCCGAGCCTACGAGCAACGAATGGACACGTTGGTTACGCATCCATTATTTGGCTATCGAGTGAACTACCGCCGCATGTTGGAAATCCAAGCCAGGCTCCTGGCACGAGTCCTGACAGGCGAACTGACGACTTACCCGGTATTCACCACTCGCTGAACTAATTTCAGCTTGAAATCCCATGCGAGCGGCAAGGTGCCGCACGAATCCCGGGGTTCGCTCGCATGACTGTAAACCCCATCCCGTCAGCTATTTACGACAGAGGAGGTGTGGATGTATCATGACGCCGATGACGATTGGCTCCCACTGCTCGAAAAGTATCTCCGCAACCCTTACGCTGTAACGAGTTGCGAGAGGACTCCTTCCGCGGTTGAAAGACCGCGGCCCCATTGAAGCATCCACGTATGCAAAGTAATATCTCAACAACTGGCCGCCTTCCGCGGTTGAAAGACCGCGGCCCCATTGAAGCTAAACCCCTTGGTTCTTCCGTCCCGGCCCTCGCAGAGCCTTCCGCGGTTGAAAGACCGCGGCCCCATTGAAGCTGCAAGTCGGCCTCCTGCTTGACCGCCAGCAAGTACGCCCTTCAGCTGTTGAAAGACCGCGGCCCCATTGAAGCCTTTGGTCGTCGCATGGGACGCGTTTGATCGGGACCACCTTCCGCGGTTGAAAGACCGCGGCCCCATTGAAGCCTCGGTGACCCCGGCCACCTCATACGCGTGCTTGGCCTTCCGCGGTTGAAAGACCGCGGCCCCATTGAAGCAAGTTAGATGCGAGGGTCTTTGCCATTAGAACAAGACCTTCCGCGGTTGAAAGACCGCGGCCCCATTGAAGCCCGTTCTGATGAACGTGGAGGGACACGACTTCGGAGAACCCTTCCGCGGTTGAAAGACCGCGGCCCCATTGAAGCTGGTCAATTGTTTTGTCCTGGTGTGGTTTGCACCCACGCCTTCCGCGGTTGAAAGACCGCGGCCCCATTGAAGCCTCCCTGTGCGGTATTGGTGGCGAGGTACGCGGGCCACCTTCCGCGGTTGAAAGACCGCGGCCCCATTGAAGCCACGGGGGAACGCACCTGGCGTTGTAGTGATCAAACGCCTTCCGCGGTTGAAAGACCGCGGCCCCATTGAAGCGCCGGATTCTCAGCTAGTGCGTTACACGCAGCAAGGGCACCTTCCGCGGTTGAAAGACCGCGGCCCCATTGAAGCGGGGGTCCACTTCCAAACCCTCCCGGACAAATACCATACGGCCTTCCGCGGTTGAAAGACCGCGGCCCCATTGAAGCCCAGCAGCGAAAGCAGGTGCACAGGGAGTGGGTGCTTCCTTCCGCGGTTGAAAGACCGCGGCCCCATTGAAGCCAGTAATTCGGCCCCCTTTACGGCCCCCGTTACCCCCCTTCCGCGGTTGAAAGACCGCGGCCCCATTGAAGCCTGTATCCCCGCTACCGATGAATTCCCCATAGTTCCCCTTCCGCGGTTGAAAGACCGCGGCCCCATTGAAGCAACCCCCAAGACCAGCCGAACAATCCACCACTCTTGCCTTCCGCGGTTGAAAGACCGCGGCCCCATTGAAGCGGAACTCAGGGAAGAGCAGCGCCCGGCGGCGGACGATCCTTCCGCGGTTGAAAGACCGCGGCCCCATTGAAGCTTCGTACTCGAAATCGTCGAGCATCCGGTATCGCGTCCCTTCCGCGGTTGAAAGACCGCGGCCCCATTGAAGCCCCCCGGAACCGACCGGACTAAACCGCGAAAGTCAACCTTCCGCGGTTGAAAGACCGCGGCCCCATTGAAGCTCCGCCTGCACTTTGGCGTTGTACGCTTCCACGTAAGCCTTCCGCGGTTGAAAGACCGCGGCCCCATTGAAGCTCAAAAGCATGGGCCAGTTCGGCCGGCAGATCGTGCCTTCCGCGGTTGAAAGACCGCGGCCCCATTGAAGCGACGTCGTTTTTCTGGATATGGACAATGTTCTCAGCCCTTCCGCGGTTGAAAGACCGCGGCCCCATTGAAGCACGCCGACTGCCGGCAGCGTGGCCGTCGTGACTGGCGCCTTCCGCGG
>JBGSNR010000133.1:0-82947 GCA_041739545.1 Pirellulaceae bacterium
GGCCACTTGTTGAATGCCAGGGACGCGGAGCATGTTGATAACTTGCAGTCGCGAGCGAGCCGACGAACCGGTGACCGAGTCGCTGAGCACATCGGCTGCCTGGCCTTCGCCTAAGCCGCCGCCGAGCCCGCCACCAAAGCCACCCGCTCCACCAAAACCGGCTCCGCCACCGCGGCCTCCCGATTGAGCCCGCACAAGCGAGATGATTTGACCGGCTTCTTCGCCATCTTTCGCCTGACCGCGAACGATCAGTTTATCGGCCACGACGAGCAGTTCGATTTTGCTATCGGGATACATCTCGTTGATGACATCCTCCAGCAGACGGTATTGGTCTTCGACTTCTTTCACCCGTTCGACGTCCGGTTCAACACGGACCAGGTAAGTCACCGGTCGTGCACCCGGCTGATCGAACCAGAAGGTCACATGCGTAGTGCCGGTGCTCTTCCCGATCAAGGAGATTTCACGCGGCGTGAACTGCACGACTTCCACGATCGACGCATCGACCACCGCCGTCCGATAAATATCCACCTGCGTCCGCATCAGCTTGCTACGGCGAACCATGAGTGTAATTTGATCTTCTTGTTCTGGAATGACTTCGAACGGGTTGTCTAGATCGACTGGGTCGGCCGCCGGTTGCATGGGCGCCAGCCGTGGTTGAAGTGCAGGCTGGGCTGCCGGCGGCTGCAGAGCCGCACCGTTGTCTTGCAAATGAAACGCCATTCGCTCGCGAAGCTCTTGCAACTTCTCTGCTGCTGGCGGGGCTCCAACATCGCTAATCGAAGCTGAGGCAGCAGGTTTGTACGCATCCTGCGGGGACGTATCAAATGCCGGCGCTGCGGCGTTGGCCGGCGGCGCAGGTGGAGAGGCCAACGGGACTGCCAGCGACGAGCGCCCGGCAATCACATCACTATCGATAGCTTGAATGGCCACCGGGCGTATGACTGCCCGTGTGCTTGTTGCGGGTTGCTGGGCTGGAAGGGCGGCTGGGAATTGCCCGGCTGCCAACAACACTGCAGCCAGCCAACGCCACCTGTTGCGATCATAAGCTGTGAGTTGGAACCGACGTAACATGGCTATCCCTTTGACGCGGGGCAATTCTGGTGAATCGCGGTTTAGAACTGGGTCCGGTCGGCGCTGGGGATGCGACGGGATTATCCCCTACGAAGAGCACGACCGTTCTGTGCTGCAATGTCGTATCGGACCCTCATGTGCGGCAAATCAAAACCAAGAGACACAATCGAAGAACTCTTGCTATACCCCCAGGGTTCTCTAATTGGCATGAATTCCGTTACCCTGGGAAAGACTGGGGACTTTCCCGGTCAAGAAATGCGAACGACCGCAGTCTTTTCGTGACTGCGGTCGCGATGGGGTCTAAATATTCTTGGAAACTTCTTACGGGAAGTAGCGTGAAACTCGTTTCAACTTGTTGCTGACCGATTCTGCGTTGCCGGGAACGACTTTGGTAGCTGTCGAGTAGTCAGCAACTTGCACGTTCTTTTCGCTTGACGGGGGCATCGCCTGGGACATTGCCGGTGGTGCTGGTGGGAGTGCTTCCTGAACCCCTTCGCCACTTGGATAAGGGAGCAAGCGCTCGTCAGAATACGGCTTAATTGGAGGAAACCGCCAAGGACTGTGATAGTCCGTCATTAACTGCTGGGAATACATCCCCGACCAATGGTAGGTGTAGAGCGGGGGAACGGGGAACTTATAGCTCCCGTTGCAGCCGCAATTGAAATGGCGGTCGAGCCCTTCGTAACCTCGGCTTAGGAAACAGCCGCATTTTCCGCAACCACCTTGGCCGCAACCGGAATCACCACAGTTGCTGCAGCCTGAACTGCACCCTGATGGGTCGGCACAAGCGGGCTGTGCGTTGCAAGCTGCTTCCACGCCGCAAGTTGGAGCGGCAGTGCAAGTGGGGGCATCGCAAGAGGCTTCTTTGCCTTCCGCAGTGCAAGTGAAACCGGCGACCGCGAAAATCAACGCGGATAATAAACTCCAACGCATAATTTGCTCCTCCCTGTGAGCGTGGGGCGTGAAAACGCCGGGTGAACTGTCTTTGGGTTCATCGGCAGCGACTCCCCCCTGGGAAGAATCTGTCTTGCGGAAGTTGCTAGTTTTACCGAACCCGCCAATTCTTCCTGAAATACCAACTACCCAATCGCACAGCTCGAGAGCGGCTGGACGCGCTGGTATTTCGAGGTAAATAATGGTCCAAAGCCATCACAGCCAGAAATAACTCCAGGTCGCAACAAGCCGGGAAAAGGTGAAGGATTTGCCCTATCCACGGCATTCGCTCAGGCTGGGCCGTCCTTTTTTATTTGCTTTGAAAATGGGGCGAAATTATACTGAAATTCAGGTTGTTTTTGCCTGTTTTCGGCATTCCCTTTCTCGCCTGTGGTAACGGACGACGGTTCTCAAGACCATCTCCGCAGAGGAGTCGGGAATAAATGGCAAAATTTACAACGAAATTGATTAGGTGAGCTGGTTCGTTTTCTCGTCGCAAGTGCTTGGGTCTCCAAGAGGTTCCATCCATGACCATTTTGGGTAAGTTCTTTACAGTCCTCGTCTTCGTGATGAGTTCGGTATTCATGGCCTTTGCCGTGATGGTCTTTGTCACGCACAAGAATTGGCGTGACTACGCTACCAGCACCGACGTAAACCGGCCGGGCTTGGAGCAAAAGCTGCAGCAACAAATCGGCCTGGTTGAGCAGTTGCAACGTGAACTTCAGCAGTCGCTTAACTCGCTTGCTGCCGAGCAAGCCGCTCGCCGCTATGCGATCAGCGTATTGCAAACGAAGATGACACAACTCGACCGCAGCCTGACCGAAAGTGAACAAAAATTATCGGCCCTGCTCGCCACGCATGGCGTGGATTCGCAGTCGTTGAACTCAAACACCAACCGGCTGACGGCATTGACTGAACAAGTGGAAAAGCTGCGAGCCGAGAATCGCGATGCACAGCTCGCCCGCGACGAAGAATTCCTGCGTGTCGTGGCCCTGACGGACGAACTCAATCAGGCCAATGGCACCAAGATTCGTTTGGAAGAACGGGGCAAGCAACTCGCCGGTCAGGTTACGCAGTTGACCCACATTTTGAAGGTCAACGGAATTGCAATGGACTACCCACCGAAGAATGAGCCGCCCAAGCTATACGGCAGGGTGAAGGCGGTTAAGGGTGATCTGATCGAAATCTCCATTGGAATGGACGACGGTCTTAAAGAAGGTCACGAGCTCGATATTTATCGTGATACGAAGTACGTCGGCCGGGTGATTATCCGCAAGGTAACTCCCGATGCCTCGGTGGGACAGATCATTCCCAAGTTCATGCAGGACCGCGTGCGGGAGCAAGACAATGTCACTACCAAATTCGGGTAACATGCTCGGCGCCCAGAAGCAGCCGACCAACGTCTACACGATGATGTTGATCCTGTCGTTCCTGTTTCTAGCGACCGCCATCGGGTTGTTGCATTTCGAAGTCTTTGAGCGATATTCCAAGCAGCCAGACGGCCAGTTGTATCCCACGCAGCCTTGGCGACCGGTGACCACACCGATTCCGAACTAGGCCTGATAGTTCTAACGCATTGGCATTACGAGCGGAGTCGAACGTGGATACCCAAGCAAAAAAATCTGTGGACGTGTACACTGCGATGTTGCTGCTGGCGGCCACGTTTCTACTGATCGGCTCGATTCTGATGGCAGTGGAGCTTAGTCGCTACTCCAAGGATGGCGGCTTTAGTGGTTTTTTCAACGGTTACCCCTGGTGGAAAACGCCAGCCCAAGGGAGTGGGTCGTAGCGACTGATTTTGTAGTCACTATCGTTCGACTTGAACGACTCGCTGTCTAGTCCAACCGAAGGATTCAGCCACGGTCCTAAACAGTCTCTGTAAGTATCCCCCGGGTAACCCGGCGGATAGAATCTGGGTTGACGCGCCGTAGAACCATTCTTCCTTGTATTTGTATTTTCTCATGATTTCACCCATTGCCTGGAGACCTGCGTCCGTTCCCCTGTTCGTTCTGCTTGCATTGGTCTTAACCCAGTTCGCAAAAGCGCAGGAAGACAAGCAAATTCCGCAGGGTGAAGTCGCCAAGTATTCCTTTGCGAGCAGTAAGATTTTTCCGGGCACGGTTCGTGACTACTGGGTGTACATTCCCCAGCAATACGATCCGACCAAGCCGGCTTGCCTGCACGTCAATCAAGATGGCATTCAGTTTGACGCACCCAAAGTCTTTGACCGGCTCATCGCGCAAGGAGACATGCCGGTCACGATCGGCGTTTTCGTGATGCATGGCCGAGTGCCGGCCCCAAAGGGGACGGAGGCTCTCGATCGCTTTAATCGCAGTTATGAATACGATGGCTTGGGGGATAACTACGTCCGCTTCCTGTTGGATGAGCTGCTTCCCGAAGTCGAAAAGAAGACCGCTGCCGACGGTCGGGTGATTCGCCTTTCGAAGAATGGAAACGATCGCAGTATTGGAGGCACGAGCAGTGGTGCCATTTGCGCATTCACGGCTGCTTGGGAACGACCGGACGCTTTCAGCCGCGTATTTTCTGGAATCGGAACGTATGTCGGACTGCGCGGAGGCAATAACTACGCGACTCTTGTGCGGAAGTACGAACCCAAACCACTGCGAATCTTTTTGGAAGATGGCAGCAACGATTTGAACATCTACGGTGGCGATTGGTGGATGGCGAATCAAGAGCTCGAGCGTTCGCTGGTGTTCGCCGGCTATGAGGTGGACCATGTCTGGGGGGATGGGCCGCATAATAATAATCATGCGACAAAGGTCTTTCCGGATGCGATGCGCTGGCTGTGGAAAGATTGGCCCGCGGCACCGAAAGCCGGCAATGGCTCTCCGCAGCTTCAGCAGATCCTCATTCCAGGCGAAGAGTGGAAGCTTGTTGCCGAGGGATTCAAGTTCACCGAAGGTCCGACGGTAAATGCAAAAGGAGAAGTGTTCTTCAATGATGTTGGTGCGAGTAAGACGCTGAAGATTGGACTGGACGGTCAAGTATCTGAGTTCCTCTCGGCGAACCAGCAAGGGGACGGCCAGCGGTTTGGCCCGGGTGATCGGCTCGTTACGGTCGCCGGAGCAAAAGCACAAATCGTCGCCTACGATGATCAAGGACAGCCGACGATTCTGGCGGAAGGATTTAAGGGAAACGACTTAGTCGTTCGTCACGATGGCGGCATTTATGTCACCAACCCAGGCTGGGATGGGAAATCCCCGAGCAAAGTCTGGTTTGTCAGTCCCAATGGTGAAAAGAAGGTCGTGGACGAGGGGCTAAAATTCGCGAACGGAGTGACACTTTCCCCCGATCAATCGCTGCTTTATGTCGCGGATAGCCGAACACACTGGGTTTATAGCTATCAAGTGGCCGCCGATGGCTCGCTTTTGCATAAGCAAAAGTACTACCATTTGCACGTTCCTGATTCGGCCGACGATTCTGGTGCCGATGGGTTGCGGGTCGATCGCGATGGTCGTTTATACGTTGCTACCAGGCTCGGATTGCAAGTATGCGACCAGGCAGGCCGGGTAAACTGCATCATTCCAACCCCCAATGGGAAAGTCTCAAATCTTTGTTTTGGCGGCAAGGACTTTGATATACTAATAGTGACATGCGGTAACCGTGTTTATCAGCGAAAGGTGAAGGTTCAAGGCGTCCGCGCGTTTGAGCCTCCTTTCAAACCGGCCCCTCCCCGGCTTTAAACTGGTTCGCATCCCCCAGAATTTACCCTGCCTTCAACCTCTCCCACCGAAGTCCTCCAGACCTCTGCTGCCCACTGCGGCCGAGGCGAAGTATTCTTCGGTTCATGGACGTGACTAACGAATCCTCCTCCATATTTGGGGGTTTAGATTGTTGATGATCGCATCGACACACGGCGTTAACCAGAAAGAGTCAAGCTTAATCACTGGGCTCCTTGGTTGTCCGGCGAATGGACTGGATTTCGAATTGGTCCATTCGATTTAGAATTATTCGGAGAGAGTTTATGAAGAATAGGCGAACTGCTGGATTTACCTTGGTCGAGTTGCTGGTGGTCATCGCGATCATTGGCATTTTGGTGGCACTACTCTTGCCCGCCGTCCAAGCGGCTCGTGAGGCTGCCCGGCGAAGCCAATGCGTAAACAACCTCAAACAAATCGGGCTAGCGACCCATAATTTTCACGACACCTACAATGGCCTGCCGCCATTGTCGCTGGGAGACAACCGAGCCACTTTTCACGTCTTCGTCATGCCGTTTGCCGAGGCGACCAATGTTTACAATCTCTTCAGCGGCGGCAATGCCGCAACGAATACAAGCTTATGTAACGAGATGATGGGGAGCGCACCTGGCAATTGGCAGAAGCTCAATGTCTCCGAACAGGATGCGGCCTCATCGATCAAGTTTTTTGCCTGCCCGTCGCGACGATCAGGCGTGCAAAAGTCGTCGAGCACGGACCAAAATTACATGGGTCCGAACTCCGACTATAGCGTCGTCTTCATCGATTGCGACTTAACAGACGCCGGTCCGATAGGCACGGCACCTGCAGTCGCAAACTGGGGCACGCACTCCAATGCGTGCGTTTCGGCTCAAGTCGAATTGCAGAAGGGGGCACTCCGCCTGGCAACGGTTGACTGCGCCAATTTCAGTGCTTGCCCTTGGCGGCCGCGCGATACGTTTGCACGGATCACCGATGGGACTTCCAATACTATTCTGGTGGGCGAAAAGCATTTGCGAACTGGTGAATTGAACAAATATGCCAACAGTGTCGACCAACAAGATAGCGTGTATCTGTTCGAATCAGGCAGCTCGCGTCTGTGGGGTGCGACCAGGAACATGAGACTGCCAATCGGCAAAGGGCCGAGGGCATTTGTGACCCCCACGGGCCAGGGCCCGCAACAACATTATGGCTTTGGCAGTTGGCATTCGGGCGTGAATCAATTCCTTAAGGGGGATGGTTCTGTGCAAGCCTACTCTTGGAACACTGCCGAGATCATCTTGTGCAAGTTGGCACATGTTCAGGATGGTTTGACCATCAGCGAATAGTCAGAGTTGCTGGCAGGATCATCCAACGAATCAGCCTACAGATATTTTAGCCACCGATCTGATACATGGCTCGCTCGGGACGAAGAAACTCGGGCGAGTCGATGCCATGTCCGGGCTTCTTCTGCAGGACGCAGTCTCTCATCAGTTTAGCGACTGCATCATCGGATTGCTCTGCGCGGAGTAGGGCGCGAATATCCCATTCGGTGGTTGAGAAAAGACAGTTGCGGAGTTTTCCTTCGGCTGTCAAACGGACGCGGTTGCAACTGCTGCAAAACGGCAGACTAACCGGATTGATTAACCCCATCGTTCCGTTGCCGTCGAGGAACCGATAGTCGCTGGCAGGCTGGCTAGGATCGTTACGCTGCACGGGAGACACGGGCCCGAACTCTGCTTCAATGCGGCGGCGAATTTCTTCGCCATTCACGACATGCTCACGGGTCCACAAAGTGTCGCCGTCGAGCGGCATAAACTCAATAAACCGCATTTCAAAGCCACGCTCGCGAGCGAAGCGCACCAGCGGCACGATCTCCGATTCATTCAGACCACGAATGATGACCGCATTCAGTCGAATCCGGCCGAAGCCGGCTCCTGCGGCCGCATCGATCCCCGCCAGAACGCGGTTCAGTCCAGTGCGGCGACTAAGTTGAAAAAAGACGTCTTCGCGTAGGGTGTCCAGGCTGATGTTCAGACGGTGCAAACCGGCCTCTCGAAGGGCTCGCGCCTGCTCCGCGAGTAGCAGCCCATTGGTGGTCAGGGCGATTTCTCGAATGCCAGCGATCGCCACGAGTCTCGCAATCAACTCGGGCAACTCAGCGCGGATGAGGGGCTCTCCACCGGTCAGGCGAATCTTTGTCACACCTAGGCCTGCGGCAATTCGAACGACCCGTTCGATCTCCTCAAAACTGAGGATCTCCGCGCGTGGCAGAAATCGCACTTCCTCCGGCATGCAGTACACGCAGCGGATATTGCAGCGATCGGTAACGCTGATACGCAGATTCGTATGCACGCGCCCAAAACGGTCGACAAGTGCGCTTGGGTTGGGAAGCGATCCATCTGTCACTTGCATAGGCTGGCACGATTTTTCGTCGGTAGAACGGATAGACACGGTCAAGATCCTTCGTTCGCCGGCATTCCGGGGTGAACCCATTCTTGAGAACCATCGGCCCAGTTCTCTCGCTTCCAGATCGGCACTACTTCTTTGATCGTATCAATGAGCCATTGGGCAGCCTCAAAAGCAGCGGCCCGGTGGGGTGAACTGACGGCAATTGCGATGCTCGCTTCTTCGATTTCCAGATGCCCCAGTCGATGCACGATGTGACAAGCCTCGATTGGCCAGCAGCGACGCGCCTCGATTTCAAGTTCTGCCAGCTTCTTTTCGGCCATCTCTGGATAGCACTCGTAGTCGAGTGATTGAGTTTGCTTCCCTGCCGTGAACTCGCGAGTCAAACCCAGAAACAGCACCACGGCTCCCGCCGAACGGGAGCCAACGGCGGCGAGAACCTCGGCTGGTTCGATCGGATTAGT
This sequence comes from Pirellulaceae bacterium, assembly GCA_041739545.1. GTDB lineage: Bacteria > Planctomycetota > Planctomycetia > Pirellulales > Pirellulaceae > JBGSNR01. Next base: position 8,552 of record JBGSNR010000133.1, read on the forward strand.
GGTCAGAACAATCATGCAACTACGACCGCAACTGAATCACAAACAAGACGGAAAGCCATTAAGCTTATTCTACCCGCCGCTAACGGGCGGGATGAGGGCGATTTCTGCTGCTAAGTCGAGAACTTGAAGTTCTGTTGCGTATTCGGCATTCACAGCGATCCGAACCAAGGGAAGAATCGAGGAAAGTTGCGGATATTGCTCTGCCATGGCACGACGCAGATCAGCGATGCTGGCCCCGTTTTCGACAACGACGTCGGCTATTGGCACCCCCACTTTTTCACGCGCCAGGGCGAACAGGTGAACGCGGACAATCATCAGGAACCTCCGGAGGCTAAGAAGAATTCCCAATGCTCTCGGCGCGTCCCGCGAGGTAGTGTGTCGGCAGGGGGGAAACTTTGGAGCGTTTCGTTGCTATCGGCGAGCGACTCAAAAACTGCCTGCTGTTCGCGCGTGAGCCCCCATTCCGCTTTGATGGTATAGCCGGCCGATTTTGCTTGCAGCAAGTGCTGCAACATTGTTGATTCATCGAGCTGTCGAATGGCTCGACATTCTTCCGTCGAATAGCCCCGGTCCAGCAGCAGCCAAGTCCAGTAGAAATTCGGCCGAGCGGTGGTTGATGTGGTAACTACCGGTTGACTAGGGGCATCAAAACGGACTTTTGGAGCAGGTTCGAATGCATTGGTTCTAGCGGGCGCGGGTTCAAGTTCTGTACTGAATTCCGAGTCCGAAAACGACCATTCATCTGCGGCGTAGCGATGGTCGAACTCCTCTGGAGTTGTCGTTGCAACATCCTTCCCATAGCTTGTTTGGGGCTCGATCGGCGCCTCCACAAGTTTCTCCGCAGGATCGGGCCTGATGAATGCCTCGATTTTCAATTTAAGTTGAGTCGGCAACTCCAGCGGAGGCAACTCAGCCTGTTGTCGCATAACCCGATCACCGAGTTCGCTCAGTCGCATTACTGGCCGGAATTTTTGTTCCTCGACCGACTCGATCAATCGAGCTTCTAAAAGAGCTTCTAAAAACTGTGCAATCTCTAGTTGCGTAAGCACGCGGAGGAGGCCAAACGTAGAAAGCTGGTCAAACTTGCGACGTTTGATATCTTTGTTGTCAGCTCCTTGAAGCATGGCTGCAATCAGCTTTTTCCCGGCGAAGCCCCGCGCTCGGGCGACTCCCGCCAGTGCCATGCGCGCTGCGGCCGTCAGTCCCACGGGTTGCTGAGTGCCCCCCGCAGAACTTCCCTGGCCGATGCGCGGCACGCTGGCTACACTACTTCCCGGCAGTCCACCGCAGTTATCACATAGACCGCAATTACCGGGATTTTGATCACCAAAGTAATCCAGGATCTGACGTTGCCGGCAAGTTCTGGCTCGGGCAAAACGGATCATTTCGTCCAGGCGCGCGTACTCCGCCCGCTTGCGTTCTTCTAATTCGGCAAAGTCAATCTGCAATTGATGAAACGGCAAAGAACGCTCGAGCATATGAATCGCTCTGCCACGAAACGGCGGCAGATAATCGAAGGCCTGCAATTTGTTGAGCTCGCGCAGGGCTCGGGCCAGAGATGCCGGTTCAAGTTCCAATTCTCGTGCCAGCCTAGCGGGATTGAAGTAGACACGTTCGTTCCGCATCTCTCCGACCAACAGTTCAATCGCGCGGACCACTTTTCGTTGATTTCTGGCTTCGGATGGAACTAGTTCCACGAGGGTTGGAACATCGCTGTCAATTCGTACGGAGGCTTGATTCTCGCGGGAATCCAGACGCTCCAGCGCGCCACACTTTTCCAAGAGCCGCTCACTGACGCTGACCGCTTCATGTCCTACCGACAATCGCAACCGATCCTTCAATTCTTCCTGGGTGACTTCGATCGGGTCGTCGTCAGTCGACCGCAGGTATTCGTAGATCTGCTGAACTACGTCTCTCGGCGGGTAGGCGTTCTCGATAAAGAACTCGCGTAAGTGGCGGTCGCTCTCACTGAAGAGCAACAGGCAGCGGGAAGGCAAACCATCTCGCCCCGCGCGGCCTGCCTCTTGGTAATAGGCCTCGATGCTGCCCGGAAGGTCGTGATGCACGACAAAACGCAAGTCAGCTTTGTCGACCCCCATCCCAAAAGCGTTTGTCGCAACGAGCACTGGCGTGCGGCCACTCATGAATTCATCTTGCACTTGTCGCCGTTCGTCCGGCAACAATCCGGCATGATAAAAGCCGACCCGCCGTTTAAGCTCCCCTTGCAACAGCGTGCGCACCTCAACGCATTTCTTACGCGTCGACGCGTAAATCAATCCGGCCTCGTGCGGTCGCTCCCGCAAGAAGTTCAACAGGACCTCGCTTTTCTCTTTTTGCCCACCAACCGCTTGCACTTCAAAGTGCAAGTTCGGACGAGCAAAGCCGCTGATAAAAATTTGCGGCTGTTTTAAAGCCAATTGCTTGACGATATCTTGCCGCACATCCGGAGTTGCCGTCGCGGTAAGGGCGATCGTTTGTGGCGAACCAAGTCGTCGGCGAAGTTGACCTAAGCGGTGATAGTCGGGGCGAAAATCATGACCCCATTCGCTAATGCAGTGGGCTTCATCAATCGCCAGCAGGGAAATTCTGACTCCCTTAAGGGTCTCTTGAAACCGGCTGTTGCGAAGACGCTCGGGGGCGATGTAAACCAACGAGTATTCGCCCGCCGCCATGCGATTCATTCGATCCCCTTGATCGGCGACCGACAGGGAACTGTTGATGAACGTGGCGGGGATGCCCCGCGTGCGAAGTTGATCGACCTGATCCTTCATCAGCGCGATGAGGGGGGAAACCACTAAAGTGATGCCTGTCCGAGCAACGGCGGGAAGCTGATAACAAAGACTTTTGCCGCCGCCGGTCGGCATGATGCACAGAACATCGGTCCCGGCCATCACCGAATCAATGACCGGCTGCTGACCAGGCCTGAAGGCAGCGAGGCCGAAGCGGTGGAGAAAGTTCTCGGGAGAAGTCGAATTCACCAGCGACACCGCTTGCTAGGTCCGTCCTGACATGAGTGAACGATTGTTCTCTTAAGATAACGATCACGGCAAGAATTGCCTATCTTGCTGGGGCGTCAACTTTCGTTTCAGGCCTGCCATTCACGCCAAATTGCATGATGCGGGCAGAAGTTCCTTTACTCTTCGTCTTTTCCGAGACCCTCACGACCAACTGATGTGGGCCCGGTGCAAGATCGGTGGCGAGGATTACGGTGCGAGGATAGTGCAGTCCGGAGCTGAACCGATGGTATAAATCCACGGGCCGAAAATCGCCACCATCGACACTGACGTCCAGGATTCCCGCATCAGGTCCCGCCACCACATAGGCCCCGACGGTTGAGCCTTCAAAAGCAAGGCTAAACTGCGCACCTGGCTTTTCGGCGACCAACATTTTGTCCTTTACGAACCGGTCTCGCTTGCTGCCCGCCAATTTCTCCCACTCGGGAACCTTCCATTCCCAGCCCGCTTCGACTTGGGCCTGAGTTGGTTCGACGAACCTGCCTTGCGAGTAAGAGAACGTATCCAGCGGCGATGGGAGTTCGTGCGGGTTGAGTTCTGTTTCTGCTGACAGTGGCTTAGCCCAGGCAGCAACAAGTAACTTCTCGATCATCTGCGCGCAAATGGCGTTTCCAAACGGCGCTGGATGAGTTCCGCCGAACTTCTCCCAAGTCAGTTCGCCGGCGGTGATTTGATCGGCAACTTCTTGAGCGAGGTGGATCGTAGAAATGCCATAGTGGCGACAGACTGTGTCATGCGCGTCGATCGAAAGAGGCGATTTCCCTGCCTGTAACTGCTTCAACATCTCGGGATTAACGAAATAGGTTACCACTAGATCGGCTTGTGGATTGTGTTTTCGCACATGGCGAATGATTCCCTCTAACCCACGGATGCAGTCCCGCCGCGCATGAAATGCGTCTTGATCGTCATTGACGGCGAATTCGATAAAGAACAGATCGACTGGTCCTTGGCTCAAAACATCTCGCTCTAACCGAAAGGCACCGGTGGTGGAGCAGGTGGAGGAAATTCCGGCATCGGTAAACGTGAATTTCGTGTCTGGAAACTTGGTTTGCAAGATCTTGCAAACCATCGGGCGATAGCCGTTCATCTCCGTGATCGAGCCGCCGATGAACGCGACATGCCCTGCGCCCTTTTTCTCAAAGCGAGTGCGACAACGATCGAACGAGCCGCGCAGCGAGACGTTGCGGATTGGAGCCGACGCAACGGTCTGTTCACCGAGCGCGATCTGAGTCTGTTTAAGGATGAACTCCACGATCGGCGCGGGATCCTTCAGCGAATGGGGATGGTGCCCCACGCCCGGCTTATGGATCACTTCGATCAAGCCTCCGAGTTCCTTATAGCGGGCCTCGATGATCGCCGTGTTTTCGCTAACCGGCACCACGTCATCGTCGTCCCCCACCACATGCAACAGAGGAATCTTGGCTGCTGCAAGGGGCTTGAGGTTATCGACTGGGTTGCCGCCAAACTTCAAAGCCTCCGCCTCAGTCATGCCATAGGCTTTGAGAAGCGTGCCCCATTCCGCTGCACGTGGTTTGCCCATTCCCGGCCCCTTTGGGTACTTGGCTGCGGGCCAACTTTTGAAGTCACAAACGGGCGCATCGCCGTAAATACAAGCGACTTTTTCCGGATTGGCAGCGGCCCAGTTGTAAATAATCAACCCGCCGCGACTGAGCCCCTCGAGCGTCATCTTGGGTGCGAGATTCAGCTCGGTGGTCGCATACTTGTAGAAGGCGTCCCAGTGCTTCACGGCAGTTGGACTGCCGTACAGCTCGGAAACATCGCAATAGGTCAAATGAAAGCCCTGTTCGAGAAGTGCAATATCCGCCTGGGGTTCGTGGCCAAAAAATAAGGCACGCCAGATCCATGGACGACCCGGTGCCGCTGTCTTCGGCGTGACCAGATAACAAGTTCGGCCGTCGACCACAAAGTCATACTTCGTGAAGCCGTGCCAGTCAGACTTGGTGCCCGCGGGTTCGACATCTGCAGCGATGCATGGCCTGGCTGTTTGGAAGCAGAGAAACTCCGCGAGGAATAGCGCGAGCGCGATCTGCAAAAACTTGTGCCGAACCATGGCATTCTCCGTTTCCAGGAACCAACTAAAAAAGTCGCGTAGCCTAAGGCTACGCGACTTTAAATCTAGCAGATCGAATCGAGCTGTTTCTACTTCGTGCTCAATGAATCTTCTTTGCCAGTCGACGTTTCGGGAGCATTCTTCTTCTGTTCTTCCGCCCGACGTTCCGCTTCGCTCACTAAGACCGCTGCCTGTTCCAGTTGGCTGATCACAAAGTACGGTTCCTTGCGGCCGTCGAGATGCACAACGCCGACTTTCGCAGCCAATTCTTCCCAACTCATTCCATTCTCGACGTGCCAAACTGCAGCCTGAACGATGCGTTGCTGGTTGGCGTTGATATCACGCCCCATCATCTTCACCAGTTCGACGACTTCCGTTTTGGTCGTATAGGATTCGAGTGGCTTGATGTCGTAAGGAACCACAGGATTCGGATCGTTCTTGCCGTGCTCCAAGCAAACCGCCGCAAACTTAATTTTCTGCTCTTTGCCAGCCGGCACGTTCATGAATGGATTGCCGAAGCCTCCACCACCCCCGCCGCCTAAACCACCACCGCCGCCACCTAAACCACCGCCGCCGAAGGATTGATTGCCACCGCCGCCTCCACCACCAAAGCCCCCACCTTGGCCGCCGCCAAAACCGCCTCCACCAAACTGGGCAGCTACAGGCACTCCGGCGAAGGCATCAGGCAGCCGGATCGACAACGGCTTCTTGGAGAGGTTCTTGATAATGAGAACTCCTCCGGTTGAATCTTTGGGAACCGCCTTTACCTGAATGTCGCCGGCTTGAATGGCCGCGAACATTTCCACCTCTTGCGGAGCTTCCTTCACTTTCACCGCAGATTCTGCGGCAAATGAAGCTCCAAAACTGTGGGAAATCAGGGCCAACGTGGCCAACATCCACTGCATGCTACGCATTTGCGTGCTCCCAAGACTCGACGACCCCTGGCTGTTCGACAAGCAATACTTTCAGTAGCGCAGTCCCTATTTTCTGGCTGGAAATTGCAGGGACTTCATCACTTCATCCCATCATAATCGGCGAAACGCTAATTACCAACTAGAATTCCTGCCAATACTTGCGATCACGGGCGCTTGCAAAGCTTGAAATGGGATCGCTTTACGCCAATTGAAGCGATTCAGCAGCAAAATGCATTTTCCTGATCGGTCACGCTTATAATATTGGAGAATTCGTCGATTGAGACGAATTAACAGGTGACGGTTCGGAAGCCCGCACCAGGAGTCGAGTAATGTCTAGCACCATCCACCCCCGCAGTGTTCGATCGGTCTGGGCCACGCTTTGGACGGTCGCAGCGTTCGCGATCGCGATCTGTTCGTTGCCTGGGTCACGAAATGTGATCGCCTGGCAAGCGATCGATCCAGCCGAGCCAGAAGTCAAGGAAAATGATGTCGAAAAGCCAGTCGGGGCACGTCCCGCTGCCGTCATCATCAATGTGCCATTGCCGATCAAAGGGTTGGTCGATACGCAAGTCATCAAGCAGATCGAGCATGCCTTGCAGACCCTGCCGCCAGTGCCGCGGCCAATTTTGATCTTTGAGTTCGGCAATTCCAAAGTCGCTACGAACGAGGAAAAGTCGCCAGAAGCCGGCTCACAATTTGAACGCGCCTTGTCGTTGGCCCGTTACTTGTCTGGCGAGAAGCTAAGCCGGGTACGTACTGTGGCTTATCTGCCAAATTCAGTGACCGGACACGCGGTCTTACCGGTCATGGCCTGTGAACAAATCATCATGCATCCCGATGCTGACCTCGGAAACGCCGGGATCGACGAAAGCAACATCGATGCGACTTTGTTGAGAGCTTATACGGAAATTGCTGAAAGACGACGGACGATTCCAACGGCCTTGGCTATCGGAATGCTCGATCGTGCCGCCACCGTTTCGCGCGTGCAAACCGCTGACGGCGTCCGGTTCGTTTTGGCAGACGAGTTGCAAACTCTGCAAAAAGCAGGACAAGTTTCAGCGATCGACACAATCGTGCGGGAAGGAGATCTGGGGCTTTTCTCTGGCCGCGACCTCCGCGTGAAATACAGCCTGGCCAGTCACTTGGCCACAAATCATCTGGAACTCGCAACGGCGTTGGAACTCCCTCGAAGCGCACTCGATGGCAGTTCCCTGAATGCTGAAGTTTGGCGGCCGATTCAGGTGAAAATTGATGGCCCGATTCATTCGCGTCTGGTGACCCAAATCATTCGGGGAGTAGAGACCGCTGCCGCCGACGGGACGGCAAATATCGTGCTCATCCACTTGCGGAGTGCAGGAGGCAATCTTCAACAAAGCCTGAGGCTGGCGAGTTTTTTAGCGCGGGACCTGGACTCGAAAAAGATGCGGAGCGTGGTTTTCGTCCAACGCGAAGCTCGTGGCGACGCCGCTTTGGTAGCACTTGCAGCAGACGATTTGGTGATCACGCCCGATGCGCTTCTCGGCGGACCCGGCAATGCCAACCTTAGTGCCAAAGCGATAGCTGACTCGATCATGCCCTTAAGGGCGTTGGCTCAAGCGAAGGAGCGCGAATGGTCTCTCTTCGCGGCGATGATTGATCCGAAGTTGGAAGTCTACCGCTGGACCAATGAACGTCAGAGCGATGTCCGTTTTATGGGGGATACGGAATGGGACTCTTTGCCAGATCAAGATCTCTGGTCGCGGAGAGACTTATTGCCAACCGACTTAGGATTGAAAGGCATAGCACTGGAAGGAACGGCTTGGTTGCAGGGGATTGCCGACGACGAAAACGCCTTGGCTGACATGTACGGCTGGGAGGGGCCGCCGTTGGAAATCAAATCAAACTGGGCGCTCAGTTTTATCGAGTTCCTGGCTCAGCCTCGGCTCGCCCTTGTTTTGTTGACGGTCGCCTGGGCCGCCCTGATGATCGAACTGTCCAGCCCTGGCGTTGGAGTTCCGGGCTTCATTGCAGGCTTATGTTTTCTGCTGTTTTTCTGGTCACAGTTCTTGCACGGCACGGCCGGGTTTCTGGAGATTAGCCTGTTTTTGTTCGGGGTGACTTGTGTGGCGATTGAAATCTTCGCCCTGCCTGGAGTGGGAATTTTTGGGTTTGGCGGAGCATTTCTGATCATCGCTTCGATGGTTCTCGCCAGCCAGACTTTCGTCATCCCTGCCAATGCCTATCAACTGCGGCAACTGCCGTTTTCACTGCTGACGGTGGCTGCATCGGCCTTTGGCGGCCTGGTTGCGCTACTGATTGCGCGCAGATTTCTCCCGCAGACCCCATTCTTCAAGCGACTGTTGCTACAGCCACCGCAGGGGGACGATTTGCAAGACCTGCAGCGACGCGAGTCCTTCGGCGATTGGGGCCAACTTGTGGGCAAACGGGGGCAGACGCTCACGCCTCTAGTCCCATCTGGCAAAGCGCGTATTGGAGATGAAATCGTCGATGTTTTAAGTGACGGAGAGTTGCTTGATCGCGGCGCCACCATTGAAGTGATTGAGGTCCAAGGCATGCGCATCGTGGTGCGGCAGGTTTGATGGTACAACGTCGATCGGTCTGCACTCCGAGCGGAGGGAAGTCATGAGCATTGTGGCCTGGGCGATTTTGTTGCTGTTGATTGGACTGGTCATTTTGGTTCTGGAATTCTTGATCCCGTCAAGCGGAGTGCTCGGGGTGTTGGCAACGATGGCCATCATCGGTTCCATTTGGCTGGGATTTATGTACGACCTGCGCACCGGCACTGTGCTGCTATTGACGGCCGTGATCGTGGTTCCCATCCTGCTCTTCGGCGCGATCAAGTACTGGCCAGATACGCCAATCGGCAGGCGGATGTTGATCCAACCTCCCACCGATGACGAGCTGCGTCCGCCGGAAGACCCTCATTGGCATCTCACCAGTTTGATCGGAAAACGTGGTCGCAGTCGTACGGAAATGCTCCCCGGCGGAACCGTTGAAGTGGATGGACGACGATTCGACGCCGTCAGTGATTCTGGAGCCATCGAAGCGAGCACACCCATTATCGTTCTCAGGCTGGAGACCAATCGTTTGGTTGTACGGGCGGATGATTCACCGATTGTGGCTACGCTCGTTTCGGCGATCGATCCAGCGATTCCCACGTCTTCCGTTCCTGAGACATCGGGCCGGTCGGGGGAAACCGAACCTCGCAAGAATAATTCGGAAACTTTAATTCCTGGTCCCTTCGAAGAACCACTCATCTAACGTTCGCATGCCCCGTGTTCGCAGCAATGCAGGGTACATGCCCTGTGGTTTCACGGTTCAAGTCTTCCGTTCATGAACGCCTTGGTCGGCAAGTTTTGCCAAACTTCACTTCATTTTAAGCCGCCGCTCGGTTAATCTCGGGGCTTAGCAAGTTGACAGTACAGGCAACCAGGAGTAAAAACCTGCGTGTGATGAGCAGGCGACGAACTCGATTGGCTCCCCGGCGTCCAGATTGACCGCTTCTGACAACTCTTCCCTAATTTATCGTGCTTTGGGATTCCAAAAGCTTTGGCCCCCGTCACCAAGCATGGCTGCTTGGTACGTCGTTAATCGCCATTGGCTGTGTCATTCTCTACGGCTATGCGGCCGCTGGCCAGCCGCGCTGGCCTGGCGGCGCGAGTAAGATCGGCCTGGCTTTCGGCGTAATTGCGGGACTGATCTTCCTGTTCGAGTTCCTTCTGTGGCCGCGCAAGACAAGTTTCTTTCGCACCGCTCGCTGGCTAGGCAAAACTCAAACTTGGATGCATGCGCATCTCTGGTTGGGACTGCTGACTTTACCGTTAGTGGTCATGCATAGCGGGTTTGCCGTTGGTGGAACGTTCACGCTCGTGTTTCTCATCCTCTACGGGGCGGTGATGACCAGCGGCATTCTGGGGCTGGTTTTACAAAACTTCTTGCCGAGAATTTTGCTTGATTTAGTTCCCCACGAAACAGTCGCGTCGCAGCTGGAAGTTGTCGCAAAGCAACTTGCCATTGATGCGGATCGCATTTTGAGCGTCTACGTGGAAGGCGCCCAGGCCACAACTTCCCTGTCTGGTGCGGCGGCGGCCGTCAAAGAAGAGCATCAAGTGGGAGCCCAGCGTCGGGTCGGCACAGTCTTACCTGTTCAGCTTCATCCCGAGCAAAGTTTGACCAAGCCGTTGCCTTCCCCAGAGATTATTCGAGCGGTGCGAGAGGTGATCGAGCCTTACCTGCTCACTGGTCGTGATTCGCGTGCCTTACTTGGAACAAAGCGCCAAAACGCGCAGTACTTTGGCGAACTGCGGCGCGTGGCCCCTCCCGATTTGCGTGATGCGGTCGCTGTGCTGGCTGAACTGTGTGAACGTCGCCGGCAGCTTGCCGTCCAAGAGCGAATCCATTCGTGGCTGCACGGCTGGATGCTCGTCCATTTGCCATTGTCCGCGGCGCTGATGGTGTTGCTAATCGGGCACATTTTTCTAGCCTTGTACTACAACTGAGGTTGGCATGTCGTTAGTTGAAATCTTTCGACACGAAACCGCGAAACAGCGGGCGCTGCGCGTGCCGCTGGATTATGCCTACCAATTGCATTGGGTGGGCAGGTGGAAGATCTCCTTGACCGTGTTTGCCACAATGCTGACGGTTGCGTATTGCGTATGGGCCGGGCTTACGCCGGAAGGCAAACAAACTCAGCTGAACCCGGGGCCGCTGGCCGGAGTCCATTCTGCGTGGGAGCAGGATTGCGAGGCCTGTCACAAGCCGGGCGTGCCGCTGCGCGGTGATGCGGATGGCACTCAATTGGTGAGCCAATGGCTAACTCGCTGGACGGGCACTCCAGCAAGCGATGCCGCCTCAGCTGAACCGGCCAAGTTCTATCACAGCGGCGACGAAAAGTGCTCAAACTGTCACCTCGGACCGGCTCATCACTCGTTGCAAATCGATGCTGAGATTCCATCGTGCGCTGCCTGTCACCGCGACCACAAAGGAACCATGGCCGACATCAATCGGCCCGACGACCGCGAATGCAACATGTGCCACGCGAACATTGGTCAGCATCGCCTGGCCGAAGCCGATGTTCCTGGCTTTAAGGTCCGCACCGACGACGAAAAGATTAAGAATGTTACGGCCTTTGCGATCGGCGCCCATCCCGAGTTTCGCACCGTGGAGCAGCCTGATCCTGGAACCATTCGCTTCAGTCACGGCCTTCATCTACTCCCTGGGCAAGCACTTGAAGGTGCGCTCGGCAAGCAAACATCCGACGGCAAGCTGATCGGCAAGAAGCTTGAGGATATCCCTGAAGGTATGCGGCACCTCTATCAGAAGAACGACGCCGGCTATGTGACTCTCGATTGTGATAACTGCCATAAGCTGGAAGCCAATGAGAATAAGTTTGGCACCGTTCCGAGCGCTGGAGCTTACATGCAGCCCATCGTCTTCGAACAGCATTGCCAGGCGTGCCATCCGCTCGAAATCAAGGTGGCTCAAGGGGGTTCTGGTGCCGTTGCTCAAGAGCTACCTTCGGGTGAGAAGGAGCCGACCGAAATCGATTTAACGGTCCCTCACGGCTTGCAAGGGAAAGAATTGCTCGCCGCCGTTGAACTTGCATTGCAGAGGTCGAAAGTTGACGTTGCCCCGCAGGCTTTGACGACTCGCGATCCTTTGCGGCAGATCCCCGGCCAGCCTCTCGCTGCGATTGGAAGTGAATTCAGCAATGTCTCGCAGAAAGTGCTCACCGATCTGCGCCATGCTTCCTGTGCACTTTGCCACGGCCCGCCGGTGAAAACCGATCACCCCGATCACGACATCGCCCCGGCCAATCTGCCCGCTGTCTGGTTCAAGAACGGCAAATTCGATCATTCCGCGCATCGAGCCTTAACGTGTGTCGAATGTCACGAAGGAGCGGCAGCGAAACGGGTTCCAATGCCGCAAGACGCGGAATCCTCGGCAAATAGCAATCTGAGTTTGCTAGATCATGAGACAGTAATGCTCCCAAAACTTGCAAAATGTGTGAGTTGCCACGCACCCGGCGGCGCCCGTTTCGACTGTGCGGAATGCCACCGCTACCACTCCATCGAAGATCCGCCACACAGCTTGGGGGCGGAGAAACGGGGTGCAAAATTGCGAATGTCACGCGAGCAATTCATGTTTCCTTCCGCAAACACGGCACCAAAGAAGGTGGGGTCATGATGCGGGGCAGCGTGGTCGTGGTAGGCCTGGCCGCTTGCCTGCTCGCCGCGGGCTGCGTCCGTCGCCCTTCACTATCGAGTGTGCCCACAACGCCAGTCGTGGCTTCCGCTCCAGCGGCAGTTACGCTTGCGAATTGCACCTCCAGCGGCTGCCATGGTGGTTCCACCTCGGGCCCTCCTTCCTGGGAGAATGCAGCGTCACTGTGGCTTGCTCGCGATCCCCATCGCAATGCGTTTTTTGTACTCTACACCGAGCGTGCCATCGCGATGGTACAGCGATTAAACAACTGGCCCACGGACCAGGCGCCGGACGATGCGAAGTATCTGCAGTTTTTGGAACAGCGTTGCACTGGTTGTCACGCAATTCACGAATCTAGCGAACCCGCCGACCGACCAGAAGCCTATGCTTTGGGGGTAACTTGCGTGGGGTGTCATGGCGAAGCCAGTCACTGGGGGCATACGCACTATCAAAATGGATTTCGCGATGCCAATGGCAACGTTAACGCAGAGGACGTGAGCCACGGGTTCAACGACCTCCGTGACCTGTCCGAGCGGGCCTCTGCTTGCATGCAGTGTCACGTCGGACCTGGCAAGGGTTTGAATGGGCCGCATGACATGAATCACGATTTAATTGCGGCCGGACATCCGCGATTGAACTTTGAATTCAGCGCTTATCTGGCTAATCTGCCCCCGCACTGGGATACAGCGCTGGATGAGAAACGTCACAACGAGTCCGTAAGCGCGACGGCAGGCTCGTTCAATTTCGACGCCTGGCTCGTTGGCCAAATGGAAATTGCCAAGAGCAGGAGCGCTCTATCGAATTGGCGTAAAACAACAGCAGCGGAGCAACAAGCGGCGGGCGCGCTTCTAAGCGAAACTCCCCCTTGGCCCGAACTTTCGGAATTCGATTGTTACCAATGTCACCATAGTTTTTCTTCGGCTTTGTTTGAAAAAGGAGACGGTATCTGGGACAACTGGCGACAAGACCAAACAGCCGATGCTTCAAAGTTGCTGGTCGAACGTACTGGCGAAGTGCCCACATCCGAACCTCTGCCACTAGGGAATAAAGTTGCTCAGCAAAAGCTCTTGAGCAATTTGTTTGCTCAACCTCCAGTCTCGTTCGAACAGGCTCTGCAGGCACTACTTTCACTCGATGCCTGGCTCGCGGATCAAGACGCCAGCCTGTACCCTGAGTTGCGTGAACAAGCCGATAATCTGCGAAAGGGCCTCAATGCCTGTTATGCAGACGCCCCTCAAACGACCGTCTATTCTGCTCCAACCGATTTCCAACCCCTCAAGCGCGAGCTGGCTGCGGCCTGGCAAGCTCTCGGCGAACGATTGCGAGAGATGAACCCATGATCGTGCAGGAACTTTACAAGATTCAAAACCAGCATGGCTATTTGCCGCGCGTCGAGCTCGAAGGGCTGGCCCAGCGACTGGCGACGCCGCTTTATCGAATTCAGGAAGTCGTCAGCTTCTTTCCGCACTTTCGTATCACGCCGCCCCCCGATGTTGAAGTTCATGTCTGCATCGATATGGCCTGTCATCTGCGCGGTGGCGAGCAAATGGTCACGGAGCTAACGAAGCGTGCCGAGGGAAGCGAAGCCAAGATTGAAGTTTGCGGCGTGTCTTGTTTGGGGCGGTGCGATCGCGCTGTTGCGGTGCGGGTTTTCGATCATCGACATACGACCACTTCCGACCACGCTTCCGGCAACGGTCATGCCCGCCACTCTGCTGGTCATGAACCTCACACGCTACTCGGCCGAAGTGTGGACGATGTAACGGCCGTCATGAACGGCGATAAAACGATCAAGAACGATCTCGACGCCGATTTGCCAGATATCAGCGATCGTTGGCGAATCAATTTGTATGCCAACAAACCCGCGGCAGAGCGCTATGCGGCCATCAATCGGTTCATCGCGTCGGGCAAAGACGATGCGGCTCGCGACGTCGAACGCGAACGGGTCTTGAAAGCGCTGGAAACCGGAAATTTGCTCGGCATGGGTGGTGCCGGCGGGCGAACTTACAAGAAGTGGGGCGAGGTTCGCAAAGCGGTTGGCGACGTGAAGTACGTTGTCTGCAACGGCGATGAAAGTGAGCCGGGCACTTTTAAAGACCGCGAACTACTATTGCGAACGCCTTATCTGATCGTCGAAGGGATGATCCTGGCTGGTTTGATCGTCAATGCCGAACGGGGCTACGTTTACATTCGCCATGAATTCGAGGAACAAATCGCTTCCGTGCGTGCTGAAATCGAACGGGCGAAAGAGATGGGGGTTTGCGGCGACAACATTCTGGGCACGACGCAATCGTTTCAGCTGGAAGTTTTTGTGAGCCCCGGAGGCTACATTTGCGGCGAGCAAACCGCCCTCATTCAAGCCATCCAAGATCAGCGTGCCGAACCGCGCAATCGTCCTCCAGAGTTGCAAACAAACGGGCTGTGGGACATGCCCACGTTGCTCAATAACGTCGAAACATTTGCCTGGGTTCCGGCAATCACGGAAAAAGAAGAAGGGGCCTGGTTTGCAGCCCAAGCCACGAAAGAAGAGTTCAAGGGGGCTCGCTTTTTCTCCGTCTCAGGTGATGTCAACAAGCCGGCAGCGGTCGAAGTCCCGATCGGGATCAAGATCGGTGAACTAATCGAGCGCTGCGGCGGTATGAAAGATGGCCAAAAGCTGCTCGCCATCGCTTTGTCTGGACCATCGGGTGGATTCATCCCGGCAAAGTTCCCGCTGGAAGCCTTTCCTCCCGATATCGTGAAACGTCTTCCTGCTGGTGCGACGGAAGTCGATATCTGCGAATTAGAGCTGGATATTGCTCTCTTCCGACGGTGGAAATTAATGATGGGGGCCGGAATCGTCATCTACGGCGACAAAACGAACCTGGTTGAACAAGCCCTGGCTTGTCTCAAGTTTTACAAACGCGAGTCGTGCGGCAAATGCGTTCCGTGCCGCATCGGTTCCACCCGCATGGTCGAATGGGGTGAGCAACTTCAACAACGCAGCGTGACGAAGCAAGAAGTAGAACTGCTGGGCTCTTCGAGCGGGCCCTTGCAGGAGTTGGCAATGACGATGCGTTCGACTGCGATTTGCGGACTAGGAACCGTTGCTCCCAATCCGCTCACCACACTGTTAGCCTTTTTCCCGGAACAGGTTGCCTCTTACACGAAGTCGTAAGCCATGGCTGACAATAACTATTTCGATTCGATGTCGGCGGTGTGGGAAGAGGAAGGCCTCTTCGCCCGCGATATGAATGGCCAACTCATCCGCGCGGAACAGGCGACTCGCAAGGACTTCGACGAGCGCATCACGCTCACGATCGATGGCGAAGAGATCACGGTTCCCAAAGCGGTTCCGCAAACTGATTCGCAGGGAAATATCATCATTGTGGATGGTTCGGGGCGAACCATCCCACGGCGCACCACTATCTACGATGCGGCCCTCTTACTGGCCCGCAAGAAGAACCCTCAAAATCCCCGAGCAGAACTGAATATTCCGACCGTCTGTCACGCCGAACATCTTCCCCCCGTCGGCGTTTGCCGGGTCTGTTCGGTGGAAGTAGCTCGGCTGCAGGCAGATCGGAAAGATCCGACCAAGATGCGCGAAGTTGCGGGCGAAAAGCTTGTGCCGGCCTGCGTGCATCCCGTCGAGCCCGGAATGATCATTCACACTCATAAGTCACCCAACGAGAAGGCCGCGGGGCGAGTTGGGCAACAGGTGAAGGTGCTACTCGAATTGCTGGGGGGCGATCATCTGCCCGCGGATACCAAGGACGAAAGCGAGCTGGCGCAACTTGTCACCAAGCTAAAGCCGACGCTTGGAATCGATACGCAGCGATTGGTTCCCCTGCGCCCGCTGAATTACAAGCCCGATTTTACTTCATCGTTAATCAACGTTGATCACAACGCTTGCATTCTCTGCGATCGTTGTGCTCGAGCTTGTACCGTCATCAAAGAAAACTTTGTCATTGGCCGAACGGGAAAAGGCTATTCGACACGAATCGGATTTGACCTGAACGATCCGATGGGTGAATCGTCCTGCGTGGAATGTGGCGAATGCATGCTCCACTGTCCGACGACGGCACTGACGTTCCGCAAGCCCATTGATTCCGATTGGTATCGTGAACAACTCAAGTTGCCCGGCCGATTTGAAGTTACGCCGGAAGAGATGGCGAATGATCGACTCTTGCGAGCCCTCCCTTACCGCTATCGGCAATGGAATCAAACGAGCGTCGTGCGCCGCAAGGTAAAGGCCGGGGATGAATTGTGCATCCTCGGTGAACATGGCAACACGGCGTTCATTTTGCGCGAAGGCCGATTTGGGATCTATTTGCAAGATCCGCGGGCCGGCCATCAAGGCCAACGGGCAGTCGGGGTTTGGGAGCGAATCTTTTCCGGCGGAACGGTTAAGAAAATACCGGAGCTTGGGGCTCCCAATTTTGAGGTCAGCCCGGCCGACCTGATTATCGGCGAAATGACTTGCATGAATCATTATCCGCGCACGGCCACCATCCGCGCGTTGAATGATGGTGAAGTCTTGGAAATTCGGCGGAACATGCTGTACACCTTGCAGCGCAACCCCGAATCGCGCGAGGTGCTCGATAGCGTGTACCGCTCTCGAGCATTGTCGAACCATCTCAAACGTGTGCCGTTCTTCGCTACTCTTTCGGATGCAGAGCGTAAGGCTGCCCAGGATTTTCTCACGCAGGTTGATCCGCAAACCAAACAGCCGCGCGTGAAACTGGTGCGACTGCAACCGGGGCAGACCATTTTCCGGCAAGGTGAATCAGCCAATGAAAGTCAGAGTGGCTTTTACATGGTTCGCATTGGTCACGTGAAAGTGTCTCAGACATTTGGTGGCGAAGAACGGGTCATCAACTACCTTGGGCCTGATAAGAATTTTGGCGAGTTGGGACTGCTGGCAGATTACGAAGAGCTGCGCGACGTTATCCCCGCCGGACTCGAGAATCGCCGCACAGCGACGTGTACGGCACTCGACGATGTGGAACTCGTTGTCATTGATCGAGACAACTTCCGCCAACTCGTGCACGAATCCAAACCGCTTCGCAAAGTCATCGCGCAGCAAACAGCAGCGATCATGCAGCAGCGGCAAGATGCGGCGATGAGACCCACCACGCCGCTGCTGGAAGAGTTTACTTCTCAGGGGTTGTACAACGCCCAGCGGCTATTGGTGCTCGATTTAGAGTCGTGCACTCGCTGCGATGAATGTGTGAAAGCCTGTGCCGATGTGCACGACGGCGTAACACGCTTCATTCGCGACGGCCTGCGATTCGATAAGTGGCTGGTGGCGAGTGCCTGTCGCAGTTGCAGCGACCCTTACTGCCTGGTCGGTTGCCCGGTGGATGCCATTCATCGCGGTGGCGAACGGCTGGAAATCAAAATCGAAAGCCACTGCATCGGGTGCGGTCAGTGTGCGAATAATTGCCCATACGGCAATATCAACATGTATAGCGAAGAGCAGAAAGAAGACTACGGCGGCAAACGTGTCGCTGTTACCCGCAGTAAAGCGACCATGTGCGATTTGTGTCACGATGTCCCGGGGGCCGAAAAGGAAGTCAGCTGCGTTTTTGCCTGTCCGCATCATGCAGCTTTCCGGATGAGCGGGCCGGAGTTGCTTAAGCTGGTCGCCAACGATCACAAGTAGCGTTCGCCGGCCAATCTACAAGCGATTTCCCATTCCCCCCCGTTAAATCCGTTATCAACGAGGTGAACCTCGACCTGATCGAAGGTCTCTAGCTCGCCTAGTGGGGATTTCATCTTGCCGGTAAGATGCGGGTTTCAGCCGGCGGGCGGCGTCAGCCTGGATGCCCCGCTCACTCGTCCGGCCGGTGGTTCACCTTAGTTCAGATTTATGAAAACTGACGAATTACGCGAAAAGTACCTCGCCTTCTTTGAATCCAAAGGACATACCCGCTGCACGAGTGACGTTCTCGTTCCGCGCTGGGATCCATCGGTGCTGTTTACTCCTGCCGGAATGAATCCCTTCAAGGATCATTTCTTGGGACGAGTAAAGCTGGAATTCACCCGCGCCACCAGTTGCCAAAAATGCCTCCGCACGGGGGATATCGATAACGTCGGACGCACGGCCTACCATCACACGTTCTTCGAGATGCTCGGGAACTTTAGCTTCGGCGATTACTTCAAGGAAGAAGCCATTCATTGGGCATGGGAGTTTCTCACCGAAAAGAAGTGGCTCGGCATCGATCCTGATCGACTCACCGTCACCGTTTATCTCGACGATGACGAAGCAGCCAACATCTGGCACAAAAAGATCGGCCTGGCGACCAACCGCATCGAACGACTGGGAGAAGACGAAAACTTCTGGCCGGCGAGCGCTCCCAGCCAAGGGCCAGATGGAGTCTGCGGACCTTGTAGCGAAATCTATTACCACCCGCCCGGTGCGAAAAAATCGGTCGAGATCTGGAACCTGGTCTTTACGCAGTTCAATCGAGTCGGCAATCCGCCCGACAATCTTCGTCCGCTCCCCAGCAAGAACATCGACACCGGTGCAGGCCTTGAGCGTGTCGCCAGCGTGCTGCAAGGCGTGGACACCAACTATCACATTGATATCCTGCGGCCGCTGGTCGAAGCGGCCGGCGATATTTGTAGCGTAAAGTACGACCCTGCCGACGATAACGGTCGGCGTCTGCGGCGCATTGCCGATCACGTTCGCGCTTGCACGATGGCAATTCACGAGAACGTGCTGCCTGGGCCGAACCGCGAGAAGTACGTCATCCGTCGTTTGTTACGCCGAGCGGTTCTCGACGGCCATCAAATGGGTCGTCGCGAACCATTCCTGTATCAACTCGTGCCGGTCGTCGCCGAACTGATGAAACGCCCTTACCCGGAATTGTCTGAAACGATCGATCGAGTCGTCAAAGGAATCAAAGCCGAAGAAGGGGTCTTCCTGGGAACCCTCGATGCGGGACTGGCCCGGGTTTCGAGCGTGTTCAATCAGATGAAAGCAGCCGGCAAGACCGTCGTGCCCGGCAGCGACTCGTTTGAGCTGTACACCACTTTCGGCATGCCGCCGGAAATGGTCGAGCAAATGGCTGCAGAGTTAAACTACTCCTTCGATTGGACGACCTTCAAAGAAGCCATGGAAGGTCATGCCGTTATCTCTGGCAAATTGGCCATGGATACGGGCATGGACGAGAACAACCCAATCGGCGCCCTCAAGAAAGCCCTCCACGAAACTGAGTTTCTCGCTTATCAAGCAGTGGAAGCCCAGGCAGAGATTAAGGGCATCGTTGCCCAGGATCACCTCGTCGATGCAGTGACAGAAGTCGGTCACGAGCAGCCAATCATCGTCGTGCTCGATCGCTCTCCGTTCTATGGAGAATCGGGCGGACAGGTCGGAGACACAGGCGAGATCGTCGGTAGCGATTTCCGTTTCGAAGTCACCGATACGCAGAAGGACGGCGACCTGCTTTTGCATTATGGCCACCTGCGATCCGGCACGATGAAATCCGCCAGCAAAGTTACGGCGAAGGTCGATACGGCGCGGCGTGATGGCATCCGGCGGGCGCATTCGGCAACGCACATTTTGCAATACGCGTTGCAAAAAAATCTCGGCGGCGAGGTCCACCAAATGGGCTCCAAAGTCGACAACGATTGGCTTCGTTTCGACTTTGGCTATCCTGGTGCGGTCGATTTCGACAAGCAAGTTGCTGTGCAGGCGGACGTACTCGATAAGGTCTCTGCCGGCAAACCGGTGGAATGGAAGTTCGTGCCTCTGGCCGAAGCGCGGTCGGCCGGTGCCATGATGCTCTTCGGCGAAAAGTATCCCGATCCAGCACGCATGGTTTCGATGGGTGACTTCAGCCGTGAACTGTGCGCTGGAACCCACTTAGACAATACCGGCGAAGTTGGCACCTTCGATATCATCGCCGAAGAAGCAGTGGCTGCCGGCGTGCGACGAATCACCGCTTTGACTGGCGAACGAGCGAAAGCCTATCTGCGTCAGACGACCGAGGCACTCGAAGAGATTGCCACCAGGCTTTCAGTCCCCCCACTCGAGGCGGCCGCCGCAGTCAAGCAACTAGCCATCCGATTGCGCGAACTGAAAAAACAGTTATCTGCGGGTGCGAAGACCGCGGCAACTTCGCCAGCAGTCGCTAACACCAAAACCTCTGCCGTGTTAACGGCCACGGAGGCCAAACAAGGGTTGCGTGAAATTAACAGGATGCTGAATGTCGCGTTGTTTGATGCACCTTCGCGGGTGGCGGCGATGATCGCTGAGGCGGCCGAACTGGAGGTTCAACTAAGCAACCGCGCCACCGGGGACACGCTTAGTGTGGAATCTCTTGCTGCTCAAGGGGAAAGAATCGGCGGGGCACTTGTGGTCGTCTGCGAAGTTCCGAATGCGAACTCGAACATGATGCGCGAGTGGATCGACAATATCCGTCAGCAACACGGCACGTCCGCGGTGTTTCTCGCCACCACGGAAGGAGCCGACAAGGTCGTGCTCGTGGCCAGTGTAAGCAAGGATCTGATCGCGAAGGGGCTAAGCGCCGGGAACTGGGTGAAGGAGATCGCTCCGATTGTCGGCGGCGGTGGCGGCGGCAAGCCCGATCTTGCGCAGGCAGGAGGGAAGAATGCTGCGAAAGTTGCCGACGCGTTGATTCAAGCCCGCGCTGTCATCAAGACTTGGCTATCATAACTGGCTCGTAGATTGATTCGAGCGCAATTCCCCAAGCGAGAGCACGCAACCACCATGGCCCTTAGCTTCATTGTAATCCTGGCGGCTGCGGCCCTGCTGTCGCTCGGCATCATTGTCGCCGTTGTTGTGGGGGTCCTCGCGATGCGGCGTCGAGACGACGACGATTGATCAGTGCTCCAGTCGCTTGTCCCGACTTTGTTTACTTCTTTTCTAACTGTGGTGCGGCCAAGACCTGTCCTGCCGCGAGCAATGCAGTTCGCAAATCCGCGTAAGGAACGCTCTGAACTGCGGCACCCGAATCAACCGCCAGGCTAGCCGCCGTCGCACATGACTGTGCAGCGACCATGAACGTGAACTCGATTCGATAGGCACCATAGGCGACGTAACTCGAAGAGGGGCACGTCGGCGTGAGGAGATTTTCGCATTCGACAACTCGGGGCACCATTGCTCGATAGGGAATGCCACACGGGAGCCAGTCGGCATCCTTAGTCTCTTCAAAGACTGCCCCTTCATTCCATACGCTGCCAGCCTTCACAATGCGCCGCGCATGATGCAAATCGGGAGGCCACCAGATCAGCCCGATCGAATCGTCGATGGGAATCTGATTCTTCTTTCGCACGTGAGCTTCCGTCAGCACAAAATCGCTGACCATCCGCCGGCCATTGCGCACATAAAACGCCCGCGGCCAACCTTCGTTGTCGGTAAATTCATCTCGACACAATCCCCAAGCCGCCCATTGCGAGCGGATCGCTTCAGGGACCGCGGGATCGTGGGCCATAAACCAATAGACCCCTTGGATGTAGTCGCGACTGGCCCGCCGCATTCGATCGCGCTGGGCATAACTGGCAGTGGGATAGGTATGGTTCCAGCCGGTAAAATTCCCGGCCAAATAATGCCACGATCCGGGATCGGTTTTGCCGTTGGGGAGCGATGCGCCTGGGGGAGAAATCACGCCGCCAGCAGCCAAATAACGACGCTGCAACTCATAATGTGCCGGATCGTAACCGGCAGGCTGCACGATCTTAATCTGATTGGCTGGATTCTTCGTCAAGCACAAGCGGAAGCAATAGCCTTGAATGCTGTCGTCAGCCTCCCCGTGCTCACCGAGTGGATCATTCTGCACGCCGAAGATTACACCGCTGTTGGCATCGCCGGGGATCTTGTAGCGGTCGATTCGTTTGTCGAATTGGCCGTGCTTTGTATCGGTACGGATGCCGTTTTTCGTTTCGTTGTACTTCGCATTCCCTTCACGACCGACTGCGAAGCTGATTCCAGAGAAGGCCAGCAGGTCTCCTTCGTAGGTCGCATCGATGAAGATCTTGGCTCGAACTTCGGCATCATTTTCGAAGTGTAGGGAGACGATCCGGCGTTCGGGCTTGGCTACGCCTGCTTGCTCCTTCAATCGATGCCCGCGCAAAACGGTGACTCCTGCTTCTCGGACCCAACCGTCAAAGATTTTTTCCGCAACATGCGATTCGAAGCGCCATAGCTGACTTTGCTTCGTGCGTTTCTGCACCATTTGGTCGAACGCGGCCTGTCGACCGTAGTGGGCACTTACACGCCGATAGAACTCGAGTGCCAGTCCGCCAACGGCAGGGCTGTTCTGAAACTCACGATGATTGTCGATATCCGTGCCGCCAAGCCCTTCCACACTCATGCCACCCAGATGCTGACCGGCTTCGACCAGGATCACCTTCTTGCCCATGGTCGCCGCTTGCACTGCCGCGATCACTCCCGCGCTCGTGCCGCCATAGATGCAAATGTCGGCCTCATGCACGGCGGCTAGATTGGTGCTTCTCAGCGCGCAGGAAAAGCAGAAACACAGGGCAATGAGATAGCTGATTTTCATTAGCAACATGAAAAGGGAGACTTTCCGGTCCACGAATTTGCGCGAAAATTTACTCCTCCGCCGGTCCCAAGCGGATATTGCGAAAGGAGATTTCTTCACTGTGATTCTGCAATCCAAGAAAGCCTTTCACCCGTCGTTTTGCCAGTTCAGCCACGGCGGATTCATCGGCATCGATCACGCGCACGCCGTTGTGCAGCACGCGATAATGCGTGCCTCGACAGTTGATCTCCAGCGAATTCCATTGGCCTGCCCCGCGACTCACACGTGGCTCGGCTGCGACGATGCTGTATAAGCTTCCCGTGTATTGATAGGGCTTGAGGTTCTTATAGCGCTCGGCCGCGTCATCGAGCAGCTGCACTTCGATCCCTGCATCTTCGCCATGATGATTTCCGTTGGCAGGGACGCGAATGTAAACGCCCGAATTTCCACCCACAGGGAGACGATACTCGAGCCGCAGATTGAAGTCCTCGACTTCGAAATTGGACTTCAACGAGGGGCCCGCTTTTCCATTGCAAGTCAAAATCTCATCTTTCAGCGACCAGCATTTGGCGGCATTGTCGTTGAATCCCTCCCAGTTCTCCATCGACTCGCGGAGTAACGGCTCGTAGCCGGTTTCAGTCAGCAGCAGATTGCGAAACTCGTGTTGCCCACCAAGAGGCACTTCCACTTGCAGCCCCAGATAACCCACGCGATCTTCGAGACCGTCGACCTGCCACGCAGCTTTGCCGTTGATCTCCATGCTCGCCTTCGTGCCGGCCACCGTCAGCTTTAGGCGATTCCATTCACCTGGCTTGAAAAGCCCCCGGCTCCGCCCTTCCTTGAAGCCGATCAGGTTGGCTTCGTCTGCTTGCTTCAAATTGACTTGATATTTACTGGGGAACGGCTTCCCGGCCGGCGGCAAGTCGCAGCGAAAGTAGATTCCGGCGTCGTACCCTGATTCTTTCAGCGGACGCCACTCAAGCTCCAGCACGAAGTTGCGGAGCGGAAAGTCGTGCCACAAAAGTCCATCACCGGCTTTCAACAGCAATTTGCCGTCCACGGCCTCGGCCTCGCATTGATGAGCGTGCCAGCCGGTCAGATCCTGGCCGTTAAACAACGAATAACGATTTCCAGCAGGCTCCTCACCCCACGCGACGGTCAGCAGCAGATTCGCAAATAGATTAAGCCAAACAACGTACCGGGTGGAAAGCTGGTTCATGTTTTTTCCTGAGCAGAATGAAGATCGAGAATGAATCTGCAATTACTTCCAAGCCGCACGCCATTTTCGTTCCCATTCCGGCAATGGCTCGCCGACCAGCTTCTCAAACCGCCGCACCGCATCCCCGCTATTGTTCTGCACCGCGAGGTAATCATCAAGTTGCGAAGCGGGCACATTTAAATCCGCAAAGACCAACTGCCAGGTTAGTCCCCAGGAGTACAAATAGAGGCGGTCAATTTCTTCTCGATCATGAACTTTCAAAAACTCTTCTTCTTCCGCCCGCAACACCTGCGAAAGCCGCAGTGGTCGTTGCGACTTGAGATCGGCGATGAGCGCTGCTGTACGCTCTGGGTCGGCTGCGTCGATGCGAAAGCGATCGACATCCAGCGGGGCGGCTTCGAAAACCTGTGCGAGTCCTTCATTCAGCCAGCGAGGCATTCGTTCTTTTTCGTCAAGCAACACATAGCTTTCGACATAAGCATGAAAGGCTTCGTGCGCCAGTCGCCGATAGAAGACCGCGGCCGCATCCTTAAGCCGCTTCTCGTTCCTGCGTCTCAGTTCCGCCAGACGTTGCCTCGCGTCGGCCTGTTCTGTTTCCCACTGGCTGCGCCGTGTTCTTACTTCGGTCGCGATCTCTTCCTGCGTGAACCCCTGACCGCGCAATCGCTCAGCGAGGTCTGCGAGGACGGTGTTGTATTCGGTATTTCTTTGCCGCAGGCGATCCTCTTGCTCCTTCATTTCGCGGGTTGCCTGGGTTGCTTGTTTGGCAATTTGTCCCAGATTACAACTCGCCACAATCGTGCGTTGCGTCTTCGCGTAGAAGGCGGGATTCTCGACCGCCAGACCCCAACTTCGCAAGCGATCTTGATACTCGTCCCGATGTCCGTAGATCAACACTCGCGGCACTTCTATCTGCGGCCGGCGCGGAGGGAGAATATGTTGAAACGCCAGAAAGAGCTGCTCCAACCGAACGATCACCTGCCGCGTGCTGGCTTCGTCGGCAGTGCTGGCCAGATCGAACCATTTCCCCGTGTATTGCCAGCCCAATTCCCCTTCGATCCGCAGGCGGGTGAGCTGCAGCTTTTCGCCAATGGTCGCAGCGAAGTCGGCGCGGCGGCGAAAACGCTCGAACCATTCCACCGCGGCAACACGTTGTTCGGGATCAAGCTGTTTAAGTTCGGCGATGTCGCTGTGGGGAATCGCCCGCACCACTGCATACATGGCTTTGCCGGGCGGCCGAACGATCTCCGCAAACTCAAGTTGCGATTTGCTCTCCGCAAGGACAAGTCCTTCGTAATGCGGGCCACTCAAGAGGGCCAACGATTCCAGTGGCCAATTGTTGCCGGGCTGATTCGCGAGCAACGGGGGAGACACCAAAGCTGCGAAGTACAGCGTGAAGACCACCCTCAAGAGCTTGCGGCGAGCAATCATCGCGGAAAATACTCCTCGACGATGCGCAAGAACTCATCGCGGGTGCAGGCCTGATTGATGTGGGCCCGAAAGAATCGTGCACCTGATTTGCCGGCGGCATAATTGCAGGCGTACTTGCGCATCAATACGGTCCCTTCCGTATCGCCAAACCGTTTGCAGACCAGATCGAAATGCCATAGCATTAGTTCCTTCTGTTCTGCATTCGTTGGATCAGGCGGAATGGGCTCCCCTTTAAGGGCAGCCGCGCATTGCTGAAATAGCCACGGCCTGCCCAGGGACGCCCTCGCAATCATTACGCCGTCGACCGGATAGCGGCGGAAGGCATCCACCACTTTCTGTGGCGTATCGAGATCGCCATTGCCGATGAGTGGAATCTTTTTCAGATGGGGCTTAATCAGTGCGATGCGATCCCAATCGGCCGATCCTCGAAACATATCCTGGGCGGTTCGGCCATGCACGGTAAGCGCCGCGGCGCCGGCAGCCTCCACCACTTGCGCTACATCGATGGCGTTAATCGTGTCGCGCGTACAGCCGAGACGAATCTTGGCGGTGACCGGAGTCGGTCGGCAAGCGGCGACCACTCGTTCAATGATCCGAAACATGCGATCCGGATCGCGAAGCAAATAAGATCCGCTATGAGCTTTCTCGGTGACATCTCGCACCGGGCATCCGAAGTTGATGTCAACAACGCTTACGCGGTACTCATTCGCCAACCGTTCCCCCACCTTGGCCAAGGTTTCGGGCTCGTTGTCCCAAATCTGCACGGCCAACGGTCGCGGTTCGTCCTTCACACCCCACAAGCGTTCGGGGTGTTCGCATTCGTGCTCATCCATCCAGAGGAAGCCGCGCGCGTTCACCATTTCGGTCGCCTGCAATCCGCTGCCGCCGAAGTGCCGTACGATCTGCCGAAAGGCGTAGTTGGTGAAGCCAGCCATCGGCGCCTGCAGGATGGGCGGATCGACATTCACGGAGCCGATCTGTAACGGCCGAATCAAAGGGAGGGGAGGCGAAATGGCTTCGGCGGTCGACATAGTATTACGCACACTTGGCTTAAAACACCCCTGGCAGCAATCCGGTTTCCTGTTATATTAGCGTACTTGCGCCCTATTTCTTGGAGGGAATGGGGCAAAATCGCGAAGTTGTCTTGCGGATAGTCAAATCATGGCCAAGTCAAAGAAAAAAGTCGAAACCGTGTGGCTCGTTTGCGAAGAGACCGGGGACTACAACTACACGCTTCGTCGCAAGACGGGTGGCGAGAAGTTGAAGCTCAAGAAGTACTCGCCTCGCCTGCGTAAGCACACTCTTCATAACGAAAAGCGTAAGTAAGGACTCGCGTCAGCAGGTTCCCTGCTACGACGTGCGCCCGGCCCCACTAGATGCCGCTGCGCTGTCCACAAATCAACGAAAAAAGGCCGGTGACGAATCGTCATCGGCCTTTTTTGTTCAGCGAGTCGCGGGGCAGGAAATTGAATTCGCCGCCCGGCTGACTCTCCGAATCGACTCACTCCTAGAACCGATATTCAGGGTTCTCAGGATTGAAGTCTTCGTCGGTTAACCCCACGTTGGTCTTGATGTTGACGTAGGTGTATTCTTCTAACACCGGTGGAGCGGCCCCTTCCTTCGTCGGCCAGTGATAGGCGACGTAGCGGACGGGCAATTGCATTTCGTCGTCGATGAAGATCTGGGCGAGGTGAAAATCAAAGTGATCGCGCATCACCGGGTGCTTCACTTGCAGCAGCGTGCACTGCCGACCGTTGATCTTCGCTCCCTTGATGAAATCCACTTCGACTTCATCGTGTACTTTGTCCCGCTCCCCTTTTTCGATCAACTTGGCGACCAGGTTTTCCAGGCCGATGTCGCAGATCGGATAGAGCTGGCCACGCATCGCAATGTGACCATAGGGGTCGAGCCACACGGAAGGCAGTTTGCCGAGGAAACCACCCCCTTCGTGCGCTTTGAGTTTGCCGTTGTTCGCCCCTTCGACCCACACGACTTCGCGCCCCTTCACTGCTTCGGGCTTCACAAAGTTCAGGTAAACCGAGAACGGCACGGTGACTTTGCCATCCACCACTTGCCGATTGCGAACCTTGGCGAACATGTACTCGTAGTCGCCGAGCGTTCCTTTGATTCGTTCCCGCTTGATGATCGTGGTGGTGTAATCCCGCACGTCGCGGCGGATACGGACGAGCCCCTCCCTGGCGAAATCAATCGCGGGGTCGAGTGGATGCTTGGGCGTTGTCGCCGGCAAGGGAGCGTTCGCCACGCGGAATACTGGTTCCGTAAACCGTGGTTCTTGAGCTAGTAGGGCGCTGGTAGAAATTCCAGCAGCCACGATCCCTAAAAAGGATCGGCGAGCAAGTTTATGCATGGACGACACGGGTCACCTCCTTGTGCGTGCGAACGCGGTTCCTACCGCTATTTCAAACCCGGGACGAGCGGGAATTTTCCCGGGACTCTCTATTTCACCGGCTAATATGGCTATCGCCCTCTGCTGCCAACAAAAGTTACCTGAAATGGCCCACCCTCCATCTTTTGCCTAGATGGAAGAACTGGACCTCGCAATTGCACCTACTCCCTCCTCGGCGACGCATTGTCGCTCGAAGTCCGTGCCTATCTTAGTGAGAAAACGAAGAACGAACGAGATTAGTTTTTCGAAATCGCTTCGCTAGCGAGTACCGCAGAAAGAGGGGTAATCTACTCCTCCCCCTCCTCAGCGGCGGGTTTCTCGGCAGGGCGATCCCCGCGACGGAACACTGCCACCACATCCTCCACTGGCACGACATAAAGCTGATTGTCTGCTTCGAAGTCGACCGGGATAGCGTTCTTAGGGTGAAACAGAATTCGGTCGTACTGCCTCAAAGGAACATCTTCATCATTCTCCACCTGAGTCGAAATCGCCACGATCCGGCCCGTAATGGTTGGAATCTCGGCCTGATCGGGAAGCGCAATCCCCCCCTTGGTCGTGCGCTTTGGTTCATCTTTGCGAACGAGCACGCGGTAGCCGATCGGTTCGACGTATTCGAAAGTTCGCTTGGTCGCTTTGGACATCGTGCGGAGTTTAGCCGGGAAGAATTCGTTAAGAAATGCCTGCTTCAAGAGTAGTTGCAGGGGTATTTTTGGGCAAGGGAGTGCAGAACGGCAGGCCGACGGAGGAAGGCACCCGACACTGGTGGAGAAGCAGGACAGCAGCTGAATTCGTGGCAACCGAATTCTTAGCAACCTACTTCGTGGCAACGGTTCCAGCAGAATGCCCTCGTTCGAGCACCGCGATCCGTGCCAGGCTTTCGCTACGAAGGTCGCCAGTCGCCCGTGTAACAACCATGCGATAATAGATTTTCGCCAGGCCTGGCTGATTCTTTTCTTCATAGGCGGCGGCCTTGGCAAACAGCTCGCGAGCCTCGGCCTCGTGGCTTTCCGCCGCGGATTGTTGGGCCTGTTTGATCTCGGCCAGGCTAGTGGCTCCACGTAAATCTGCGACGGGATTCTTCACCGCACGTTCGGCCGCGAGGTGTGCGGCAGCGTATTCCTGCAAGGAAATTTCTACGGGAACGCCGCGGGATTCCAAGGCGGCTTCGAGGACGGCGACGTCGATTTCGGAGTGGTCGATAATCGTGGCATGCACAGACATTCCGCCCGTTTGCACGGTGTTGTTGAAGCCCCGACTGCCAGGGATCGGCCCCTTGGCGAATGGGGTGCCACGATAACGGCTCCCCAGCTGGGAACGGGTGATCCCGCCGAGATACGCAGCGCCACTATCAGGCACTAGCACCGAGGTCTGCACCGTGAAGAAGCTAAAGGTCGGCAACTGCACCGTCGTAGGCTGCTGCTGCCCCTGCGCGGCAACCGCGCACGACAACAGGAACAGTCCGCTGCCTAGCATGACTTGAAGACGTTGCATTGAGCACCCTCCGTGCCAAATCCTGATTGCCATCACTCACACTTATTTTAGGTCATGTGGAGTGAAGGAGGCAAGCAAGTCGCGCGCCAGCCCAGAACTAGCTATTAAATATTTATTACTTATTGACTAAATGCTAGACAACGACACCATTCAAAGAATGGACTTTTTGCGCGACGAGCGGAGTGATCCGGCCTGCGAGCAGGTCTTGGCAGCGAACAAAAGCGGGCGTAACGCAGACTGTTCAATCCTCCCGGAGGAGGCGCTAACAGCCAGGAAATGACTTTCGCAATCAAAGTGTTCGGAGGCAATGAGTTGCAGAAATCCGAATGAGTGTAAACCGGTTTACAAAAAGCCGGTTTCCACCCCTGTTCAGTGCCGGCGACGAAACGAGGAGGCAAGCATAGATAAGGAGCGGTCGATGAAATTGAGAATTCAACTTCAGCTCGCAGTGTCCCACTTATTCTTCGTGTTTCGGACCGTCGGTTTTGTAGCCTTCCGTACCACCTTGGTAGCGCCGGCCGCGATTCCAGTTGAGGGCAATCTTCTTCGGGAAGAAGCCTTCGTAATCCAGTCCCCAGGTTCCTTCGTAGATGGTCGGGCCAGTGCCAATCACGGGACTGCCACCGCCGACCTGGTAACCGGTGTAGCGGTTGTTGGTGCTCAGCATCGTGAAGTGCCGCAACTGCTCCGGACAGCCCGCGCGGTAATGATCCTCTTCCCGCCAATTGAACATGCGCATCTTGGTGGCATTGGCGAGAAGCGGTTCGTAGGGAGCCGGCTCCGCAGATGCAACTTCCACTTGAACTGCTTCGTATTCGGCAATTGCGTCCAGCTGGACTGGCGAAACTTCATCGATCGCTGTGACAGGTTGAATTGCCGATTGTTTGGTCGCAGGAATGGCCCGAGCGATGGTTACAGCGGGCTCGATGTGGGGGGCTGCGGCGGAGGAACTGGTGCCCGGAAACGTAGGAGCCTCTTGTGCAACGAGTTGCACGGGAACCAGTTCGCCAGCGAATGCCGGCGAAACCAGACACAGGCCGAGCATGGCGACCGTCCCCAGCAACCGGGGACAACGCGACGCTTTTTGCCGAGCGACAAATTGCAGGAATGGCATCACTCTCCTCCATGAGCTGGGATGCTATCAACATCGACAAATTTAACCGCGCGGGTTGCGATTGAATTTCTGGAATGGGAGGCGAACTCCCCGGTAATAAGTTTGGTCGGCACGGTAACCGGTGGGAGGCGCAAGGCCTTGCTGACCGGCAAAGGTTACTACGTCGTCTTGATCGACACCGTCGCCAGAGACGCCGAGGCCACCGACCACTTTGTTTCCTTTGTAAAGCGGTGTGCTTCCCGGGAAGAAAACAATTCCATTTTGGTTGGCGATGTCCGTGTCGTCGCGGAAGTTGGACATGATATGAAACGAATCCCAAGCCATCACACTTTCGAAGAGACCGGCCGGCGCATTGCTATTGCCGAGATTCTCCGCTGTGCGCGGATTGACGCCAATCGTCTGGGGAATGTTGTGATCGTTCAGAATCGAGAAGATCGGCGGCAGCGTGCCGTCGATGCCCGAAGGATAACGCGGCCCCGCCAAGAAGCGGAACGTGCGGTTGGTGAGCGCCACGCCGTTCGAGGAATTGAACGGCTGCGTTCCCGCGATATTACGGTAGAAGTCGGTCGTGCCCAACCCATTGAGCAAAGCGCCGCGGGCGGTCAACGTGGCAGCCGTGTAGTTGTTGAGCAACAAGCTGTCGTCGACTTTGTCGGCGTTCTTCAACTGAGTGGGGTCGGCATAGTAGGCCGTATTACGAGCCTTGGCGACGGCGACGTCGATCGAAAATATGGTCGCGTCGGGCATCCGGAACAGGCCCAGGATATTTCCTTGCTTGTCGCCAACCGCGATGACCATTTTCGTCCTGCCGGCAGGTTCGGACTTGCCCGACGAATTGAAGCGGATGGCCGCCCGTGTAATTTGCGCCTCGGCCACCGCCTTCGCCACGATATTTTTCACCGCCTGGCCGGTAATCGAATTGTCGGAGGCGTTATGCGGCGCGACGAGCCAGCCACTCGCGACCGGCTTGCCAGCAATGTATTTGAGATTTGTTGCTGTGACAGCCTGGTCGGTGCCGGAGTCTGCACCCGGTCCGATGGAAGCGCCGACATCGAGCAACGTCTGCACGCCCCCCTTGGGGAATTCTTGAGAAGCGCGTGGGCCAAAAACTTCCAACTGAATGCCGACCAGATCGATCCGCGCTTTCAGTGTTTCGGCCCTCGACAATGGAGAGAGAAAGATCTTCGGCGTTGCCAGCGCCGGTACCAGCCCCCCGGCCACGACCGCAATGTATTCGGCTTCCAGCACCTTCGGAGCGTTGACGCGATCGTAAGTATCCTGGCCCTTCTTGGCTTTGAAGTTCTGTTCGAACGATGCAAACCCACGAGCCCCGGGAAAGAACACGCCAATCCCGCCGACGAGACGTCGAACGCCGTCCTTGCCAAATTTGTACAGTGGCACGCCCCCAGGCAAGTTGGCGATACCGCGTCCTTGAGCGTATGGGACGGTTCCTGTTTGCACACCATAAGAATCGGGCGTGAACAAATCCTTCCCGTTGGGAATGAATTTATCGGGCACATTGAAGCGGTTAGGAAGCGCAATATCATCTGCATTGCCACGCACGCCGTCTGGTCCAGGACTCACAAGTCCGTCACGGCTCTGTCGCTCAATACCAAACAGATCGACGTGGGGCGCACCGCTAATGCCTGGCGGGAAGTGGCCACCCAAACCAATCGGGGCCACAAAACCTGGGCCGAACGCTTTCGAAACGGCACCGGTCGTCGTGAATGGATTGTCACCGTTCGGGTTGCGGACGGTGGGGTCAGAATTGACTTCCCGTTCGGTGATAGTCGATTCGCTCAACGAGCGAATCGTGCGCGAGGTGAGTGGCGAACCATTGCTGGCGAAGAATGCTGCCGTGCGAGCTTTGGCGACCGCACCATCAATGGCAAAAGTCTTCAGAAACTTATTGTTCTTAATGTTAGGGGCAACGCCATCTTCGATCCGCACCCCAAGAATTCGACCATTTTGGTCCACGATCGCGATGATCGCATCCTCCGAAGCCGTGGCCTTCGAAGCAGCCTTGAGCAGGGCTTTAACTTCGTTCGGGGTGAGTGGAATGACAGGATCAACCGCCAGCGGTGTGATCGCGTTCGCAGCACTGGCTTTTACGGCGGGTGCCGGCGGAGCGTCGTCTTGCAAACAGTAGACGGCGTCGGGACTGTTGTCTGTGATCAGATCGGCAATCGCGACGACTCGCTTTCCAAAACCGTAGCCCCCCAACTCATCCGAGCCGTTAGCATCCCAGTCGCCGGCGAGAAACAAGTCAAAAGTCTCGCCGGACGCAGACGGAACAAAAATACCAGTTTGGGTCAGCATCGCCTCCGACGCGAGCGACCGGGCAAAAAGTTTGGCATCTGTGGCCGACACAAACGCGAAGTCATCCCCGGCAGGTGCTACGAAATTACCGGCAATGACCTGAACGTCCGAACTAAAGCCCAGCAGGACGTCGGCGAAATTGATGATGTTGCTGGGCAGCGAGGTCGTCAGACTGGTGGAGACGTGCAGTTCTTTGGTCCCAGCCGACCAAAGAGCCACGTCATCTTTACCATCTGCATTCCAGTCTCCCGCCAAGGGCGTGGAATTCAATGGAGCGCCAGTGATCGAGAAACGTGCCCGAGTCGTCTCGACCCCTGGATCCGTGCGCAAAATGAATTGGCCCGTGGCCGAGTCGTAAATGCCGATCGTGTCGACCCCGTCTCCGTTCCAGTCGCCGGCTACCGGAATCGACGTGGGGGTTATTTCGCGCCAGCGGTAGGTTTGGTCCGGTTTGCCGGTTTGATGGGAATTATAGATCGAAACCTTCTGACCGCTCAGGTCGACCAGGGCTACCGTGTCGACACCGTTGCCGTCAAAGTCCCCCGTAACTGGCAGGATATCGACAGCCATCAACGACCGGTCCTCGAGCCGTTCAACAGTTGGGTGACGACGAAGAGATTTGGCGGAATGGCGGGTAGATTGGTTCGGCATCGCGAAATCCCTCGCTAAATGGGCACATTGCGAAAGCTGGAACACCCCAAACAGGGATGTTGTCAGCCTAAGATCAGTCGGAAAATGAAGCAACGAATTCGTCAGGGTGTCCTGCAAGCACGAATAAACGTTGCCCCTAGAACATAAGGTCGGCAAAGAATAGCCGTTAGTTTCGGATCAAAATTTAGGCGACACACGACCGATACAACCGTAGGGATCATCAACTCCGGGAGATGGGTAAAACACGGAATATTGGTTTCGCAGGCAACTTTTGGAATAACCGCAACCCATGCAGCCACCTAAATCGCCATCGATAACGCAGCCAATAAGTGCCCTAGGGCGCTGGTGGCGAGGCTCTGCGCCGAAGCGTCCCCGTAATTTACGTCTTTGCCTAGGGTGGTGCGCCGCGATGACCGTCGCGAATTTCGGGCAAAGCCAAGAGGCTTTGACCCTGGATGTAGATCGGAGCGAAATTCATAGTCGAGAATTCGCTTCCTCCCAATTCGATGCGCCGGTTGGCTTCTTGCGCGATGTTCCGTGGGATCCGCAGGGAATGCAATTCGATCTGCCGCAACAGTATGAACGAGCAATGTTTCCGACCGCTGCCGGTTCATCCTTGCCAACGGTGGGAGGAGAATCTGCGTCGGCAAACTTCTCAGCCCCCAACTTCCAAGCAGGAACAATCGCAACCGTTGCCGCTTTTGAACCGATTCCTGGTCCCCCGACGCCTCAAGCTCGGTTCGCGTCATTTGCACAAAATGATAGGCTCATGCCGAACGTGCTTCGGCCCCCTGCAGAAGATTTACCACCTTTGGCCGCGCCCCCGATGGAAGACCCGTTCGTGCGTTGGCCGATCGACCCACCGACAGGTTACACGGGGCCATCAGGGGTTGCTCCGAGTGAGTTCCAAGAAAGCGGTCACTTCATTCCCATGGAAGACCGTTGGCGGAGCGGCTATCCCGAATGGGATCGGTATCAAGGCGCTCTGCCGCCCGGCGGCGAAGCGCCCTTTGTCGAAGGCCACTGGTATGACCCTTATCATCAGAATGTGTTGAAAGGGGACTACGCAATCCTCGGGCAAAACAACTTTCTGATTTTGACGCTCAGCGATCAATTGATCCTGGAAGGTCGACAAGTGCCGACGCCGAACACTCCGTTCGAAAGTACGCCCGAGCCTAATCGGAATGACTTCTTTGGTGATCCCGATCAGTTCTTCCTGGTCAACAATACGATTCTGAGTATCGATTGGGTCCACGGCGACGGAGCATTCAAGCCTGTGGATTGGCGTTTCAAAGCAACGCCAATCTTCAACATGAATAATCTCGCCGTCGGCGAATTGGGGGTCGTCAATCCTGACGTGCGGGAGGGACGAACTCGATTTCGTACCGATTTCGCTCTCGAAGATTGGTTCATGGAAGCCAAACTGTGCGATATCGGCCCGGACTACGATTTCATGTCGGTTCGTGCCGGTTCGCAATTTTTTAACAGTGACTTCAAGGGCTTTATTTTCTCGGACACGAACCGCGCCGTACGACTTTTTGGAACGGCGCGCGCGAATCGTGATCAATTCAATATCGTCTACGTTGACCAAACGGAAAAAGACACCAATAGTCTCCTGAATACCTTCGTCGACCGTAACCAGAACACCCTGATTGCGAACTACTACTATCAAGACTTAATCTGGCCCGGATATACGGCGGGGCTCAGCTATCACTACAACGATGACGGGCCTTCCTTCAAGTTCGATAACAACGGATTCTTAGTTCGCCCTGATCCGATCGGCGTGTTCGCGCCACATCGGGTCGTTTCGCACTATTTAGGCTGGACGGGACAAGGGCATATCAACCGGTTCAACGTTTCCCACGCGCTCTACTACGCCTTTGGTGAAGACGACCTGAATCCGATTGCTGGCAAGCCGCAAGACATCAGTGCTTTCATGTTTGCTGGCGAACTAAGTTATGACCGCGACTGGATTCGCTTCCGAACTTCCTACTTTTACTCGTCTGGTGATGACGATCCTAACGATAATAACGCCAGAGGCTTTGATACGATTTTCGACAATCCAAACTTCGCGGGCGGACAGTTCAGCTACTGGCAACGCCAGCAGATCAAACTGTTCGGCGTGAACCTGGTGCAGCGACAAAGCTTGGTTCCTGACTTGCGATCCAGCAAGTTCCAGGGGCAAACAAACTTTGTGAACCCCGGTTTGCACCTCGTAAACGCGGGCTTCGACATCGAATACACGCCGAAAATACGCTCGATCAACAACGTAAATTTGCTCTGGTTCGATCAAACCGAAGTACTAGAAACGGTTGCCTTCCAAGGAGGCATTCGGAACTTCATCGGCACAGATGTTAGCACTGGCTTCGAGTACCGACCGCTACTAAACAACAACATTATTTTCCTCGCCGGAATTTCTGCACTGATTCCTGGGGATGGATTCAAAGATTTATACAACCCAATCGCCGGAAATGTGGATACGCTGTTTGGCAGCTTCGGCGAAATGATTGTGACTTACTGACCTGCTTGCAGAGAGGGGCCGCAAGGATGCGACCAACTTCGAAGATTGCAGGACACTGGCTGGCAATGATTGCCTTGGCCTGGTGTTCGTCGCTCGGCCTGGCTGCCGAACAGGAAGGTGCTGCGCCGGTGCCGCCGTTTCGATTCTCAGCCGAGCAGATCAATGCCGCGCTCCAGCCAGGGGTTCAGCAGCCTCAGACCCATCAACCTGCGCGTCCCAGAATTTCTCCGGTCGCGACGCCGATTGTTGGTCCGCCTCCCTTGCCTCAGCCGGGAATGGCCAATCCTCACTTGAATCCGCACACCAAACCGCATGGTTCGTACCACGGTGGCGCGTCGACAGCACCCGAGCGCGTCGCCGCCCGTTTGCCCATCGATCAGCCCCCTAGTGCGAACACGGCGAACATCTTCCCGCTTCCTCCTGGCCCGCGGCTCTCAGGCGATCTTTATCGTCAGACCGATGACGAGGTGCATGCAAAAAGCTGGGGATGCGTGACCTGCCATCAAAACGTTGGTGACATGCACGATTCGCCGAACGTCAAGCTCGGCTGCGTCGATTGTCACGGCGGTAATGCGAATTGCTTAGATAAAGAACGCGCGCACGTGCAGCCTAGCTTTCCTAATTCTTGGCCGACGTCGGGCAATCCGGTAAGGAGTTACACGCTCCTCAATCACGAAAGCCCCGAGTTCATCCGGTTCGTGAATCCAGGTGACTTGCGTGTGGCACAAATCGCCTGCGGCAGCTGTCATGCTCGCGAAGTTTTGGAAGTAAAGAAGAGCATGATGACGCACGGCTGCATGCTCTGGGGTGCTGCACTCTATAACAATGGCGCGGTACCGCTCAAAGCTCCTCGCTACGGCGAAAGCTACAGCATGCACGGCGCACCGCAACGGATGCAGAATGTGTGGAAGCCCGGCGAAGAGCAGAAAATGGAACGAGACCTGGCCCAAAAAGGGATGGTGCTGTTCCTGGATCCATTGCCGCGGTTCGAAGTTTCGCAGCCCGGCAACATTCTGCGCATCTTCGAAAAGGGTGGTCGCTTTCGACCTGAAATTGGCATTCCCGAAAGAGACGAGGAACCTGGTCGTCCCCGCACTCGCCTGAGTAACCGTGGACTGGGTACCGAGAATCGAACCGATCCTGTGTTCATCGGGTTGCAGAAGACCCGCTTGCTCGACCCAACCTTGAACTTTCTCGGCACGAACGACCATCCTGGTGAATTCCGTTCCTCAGGATGTACGGCCTGCCATGTGATCTACGCCAACGATCGCTCGCCAACACATTCCGGCCCATTCGCCAAATATGGCCATGGCGGGCTGGCCGCCGGTGCTCCAGACGACGGACCAGAGGAACTGCGATTCGTGAAGAATGTCGATCCGATGATTCCCAAGCACGAGCAAGGACATCCCATTACGCATCGGTTCACCAATTCCATTCCGACCAGCCAATGTATTGTGTGCCACATTCACCCAGGCACAAATGTATTGAACACCTACACCGGGTTCATGTGGTGGGACAATGAAACCGACGGTCACTTGATGTATCCCCGTGAACAACGAAAGATCACTGCCGAGGAATCCGCAAATCTTTCCCAGGCCAATCCTGAAGAAGCGTCGCACCGTGGACTGTGGTCCAACGAAGATTTCCTGCGTCGTTTACCGGAACTTAATGGCCTGACCACCCATACGCAGTTCGCAGATTTTCACGGCCACGGCTGGGCATTTCGTGCCGTATTTAAGAAGGACCGCAAGGGGAACTTGTTGGATCCTGCAGGGCACATGCTGCTGAATCCCGCGCCGGAACTCTTGCGTGCAGCGGTGGTGCAACCCTACGAAATCGAACCCGAGCATGGCCCGACACTAGCCCAACTCAAACAGCAGGACGGCATGCCCGTCCACCAGATGGATATTCACTTGGAACGGGGCATGCATTGTTCCGACTGCCATTTCAATCAAGACTCACATGGCAACACCATGCTGTATGGGGAGGTCCGCGCAGCGATTGAGATCACATGTGTCGATTGCCATGGCACCGCCAACGAAAGTGTCCCTGAACGCATCGACCGTACGAACCGAATGGCGACTTCGGGACCTGCCGCGCCAGATCAAGGAACGGATCTGCTCTTGTTGCGGACCCCATTTAAGAAGCGGATGCCACGTTTTGAAACACAGACGGTGAATCGCAACGGCGTGCCTACTCGAATTCTCATCCAGCGATCGGTTGTCGATCCGGACCGAACCTGGGAAGTCGTGCAGACCAAAGATTCCATCACCCCCAACCATCCGCGTTACAATGTCAAGTCGCACATGGCCAAGACCGTTCGCTGGGACGGTGAAGGGGAGCTTACTTGGGGCGGCGCCGTAGATGCGCTTGAGACTGTCGGCGGCGAGCAATGTGCTCACCAGTTCAAGAACATGAACTGCATTACTTGCCACTCGTCCTGGAATCCGAGTTGCTTTGGTTGCCACCTGCCACAGAAGGCGAACAAGAAGGCTCCAAGCTTGCACAATGAAGGTGAAGTGACCCGCAATCTCATCGCCTACAACTTCCAAACGTTACGCGACGATGTGTACATGATTGCCCGGGACGGCATTGCGACGGGCAATAAAATCAACCCCGCCCGCTCGAGCTGTGCCATTCATGTGACCAGCTACAACAACAATCGGGAATCGATCTACCATCAGCAGCAAACAATCTCCGGTGGCGGCATGAGCGGCATCGCGTTCAGCACCAACGTGCCGCATACGGTGCGTGGACGGAGCAAGAACCCCGGCAATCTTACGGCCGGTACGAGCGAAACGAAGATGTGCAGCGACTGCCATCTTTCCGAGCACGACGACAATAATGCGATCATCGCCCAACTTATGATGCACGGCACCAACTACACCAATTTCATTGGCAAGTACTGCTGGGTTGCCGCGGGCGAACACGGCTTTGAAGGAGTGGTCGTTACGGAAACCGAGGAGCCGCAAGCGGTGATAGGTAGTTCACTGCATGCGACGGCCTTCCCTGACTTCTACAAAGAACATCAAGAGCACGAATATGAATTGAAGCATGCCCATGAGCATCCTGGTCTGGATATTCTCACTCAGCTTACGAAACCGCACGCCAAGCACGAAGTGCAGTGCATTCAGGCTCGTGGCGAGTACATGTACGCGGCATGCGGCGAAGGGGGCCTGCGAGTCTACGATATCGCCTTTATCGATCATAAAGGATTCTCGGAACGAATCACATCAGCTCCATTCTCCCCATTGGGGCAGCAATTTTATGTCCCCACTTGCTATGCAACCGCAGTCTGCGCTCCCACGACGATCGCGCCTGACCCGACTCGTATTCAGTTCGAGGAGAACCATGAACAGCCCGTTCACGGAATCTACGCTTACCTCTATGTCACTGATAAGTACGAGGGCCTAATCTTAGTTGGGGCAGGTACGCTGCTGGACGGCGATCCGACGAACAACTTCCTCAAACGCGATCTCACCTTCAATCCGAACGGCATTCTGAACGGTGCTCGGAGCATCACCTTTGTCGGAACCTATGCCTACATCTGTTGCGACGCTGGCCTGGTTGTCGTCAACTTGGAAGATCCGCTGAAACCGAAAGTTACCAGCGTGCTGGGGGAAGATGTTTTCCACTATGCGGTTTCAGTGTGTGCCCAGTTCCGCTACGCGTTCGTCGCCGACAAGCATGACGGCTTGAAAGTGCTCGACATTACCAACATCGCCTGTCCGCGTTACGTCGCCCACTTGCCGCTGCACGAAGCCTATAGCGTATACGTCGCACGGACCTACGCCTATGTCGCCGGTGGCAAAGATGGTCTCATTATTGTGGACGTGACAAAACCGGAAGCTCCGTTTGTGGATCAGGTCTACAATGCGAACGGCTGCATCAACGATCTGCACGACGTGAAGCTCGGCATCACTTATACCAGTGAGTTCGCGTATCTGGCGGATGGGAAGAACGGGTTGCGAGTCGTGCAACTCACGTCACCAGATACCCCGGGGAACGCGGGTTTCAGCCCCCGTCCAACTCCTCGGCTGATCGCCACGCGGACCCTGCCCGATGAAGGTCATGCGTTGTATGTTGCCGAAGGGATCGACCGAGACCGTGCGGTGGATGAATCAGGAAATCAAATTGCTGTGTTTGGCCGTGTCGGCGCTCGCCCCCTGAATTGGAACGAGCAACAACGCATGGTTCGCAAGATGCGTCCCGAACATGGGACTCGAAGCGGTGAAATCTTCAAGGTGAGTGATAACCCGTTTAGTCCACTCTACCGCCGAACCCGAGACGTGCCTGAAGAACTGTTGCCACCGGATCGTCACACGGGGCCGATCCAAGGGCCGCCACCCTTCCGCCACAGTTCCCTTACGGAGCAGGGGCAACGGAGGTAGAAAAACGTTCATCACGAATCCTTTTCAGATCGGCGTCAAACTGCTCGGGTTTGTAGTTGGCGCCGAAACGCAAATTGTTCGGCAACTCGCGAATGATGAAATTTAGCTTCGTCGCTGGGAGTTTGAGCGCCAGGTAGTCTTCCTGGGCACGAAAGATATTTGCAATCGGGCCAAAGGGATCAGCCTCCGGGACGAACGGCTCGTACTTGATACCGTCGATGTCCTTGCCGATGGCATCCAGCCCCCACGCCAAATGCCGCGCTGCAGCATAATCTCGTGTCTCAATTCCCTGCGCGGTAAGCATCTGTAGCGCTTTCAGAGCAGCAGGCTTGTCAAACCGGCTGTTTCGTAAGTCGACTGCAAGTGTTCCCAAATAGGTATGCATCGTCGCTGCAGATTTGGCAATCGCCGGTGCATCGCCGAAGGGCCGGCGAGTCATGGCCAACTCCAAATCTGCCAGCAAGCCATTGAACTTCTTCAACTCATCCGGAACTGGCAAGCCTTGTGCTTCTGCTCGATGTGCCACGGCTGCTTGTAGGAGCATCGTGGGCCAGAGCGGTAAAGGTGGTCGGCCGGCGACGCCGTGACGCACAGGACGAGCGACCCCCGTGGCTGAGTTCTTTAACTCGTGATGGCAAGACATGCAGTCGAAGTACGAAAAATCGGCAAACGGCGGCGCTTCGCCCTTGGGATGTTTGTTGATCCCGGTCAATAAACCAACATGCGACTGAAAGGATACGACCCCGCCGATCAGCGCTTCCTGGAACCGGGGCAACTGAGAAAACGGATCGAAATCCGCGGGCTTGTTGGGATAGTTGGCTGTCAAGAAGCTATCGGCCAGAACATCTCCCACATCGGCTTTGAAGGCATCAACACTGGCGTCGATGTTAATGGGCTTGTCTGCAGTGCGTCCCTGAAAATCACCTTTTTGCTGCAAGGGGACCCAGTGGCCAGGCATTTGTTCCGCAAACGAGGAGAGTTCAAAACTAGGCAGCGGCGGATGCCCCTTGGCATACCATTCGTGTTTCACAAATTTACCCTGCTCGACATTCCCCACGTGGCAGGAAGAGCAGAGTTGTGCCTTGAGGATCGGGTCGCGCAAATCGCGCAGGCCGAACTTCAACTTCTCTTCGCCAGAGACAAGCCGCCAATACGGAATGCTGTGATCGACGTACCAGGCTTTCGCAGGACCATGACAGGCCTCGCAAGAGACACCCAGCATCGGTGAAACGGGTGCCGCGGTAAGCTGTGGTGCATCTGCCGGCACCTGGCCCGCCAACGCAAATTCGGCGGGGAGCATTGTTCCGTGGCAGCGCATGCAGGCTTGCACAACCGCCACTTGCTCGGCCTTGTCGGAAAACTTCTTCACATCCACTTTGCTACTGTTGGCCCATTCCCGAAACGACTTATCCGCCTCCGAAGCCGATTCAGGCAATGGAGGCAAGTCACCTTGTAATGTTGCAAACGCATCCTGCAAGGGAAACCCAAGAATGCGATTCGTCAGGTCAATGTTGCCCAGCGAAACTAGATTCTTGAAGGCTTCGCTGTGTTTGTCCCGCTGCGTCCAGACTTCGGCAGGCTGACTGGTTACAAAGTCTCGGTAGACCATCCGAGCGGCATCGGTGTGGCAACCCGCGCACTGCGATGGATCCGTTGCGTAGGCAACATCCCTTCGTTCCTGGGCGATAGAAGTGGCGCCGCAAAAAATTACGACCACGACCGCGCAGATGGAATCACGCCAGAAACCCGCCACCAAGCGAAGCACGGAGGTTGGCATATTGTCTAATTGCGAGAGAAGGGGAACTGTTTGTCGCGGCGTTGCAGCAGTTCGGCCAGTTCTTGCAGTTCCAGATTCACGCTAGTGGAATCCGACCCTTGAGTTTCTGGCGTCCTTGGCTGAGAGCTTAGTGTCGACTTTACCGCCGACTTTTTCAACTCGGGATTCCGGTTCAATTGATGCAAAATGCGATAAGCACGAGTTTTGTATTCGAGTGTGAGTCGCTGAAACTCGGCTGCATCCCCTGCTGGGCTTTTCTGGAATTGATCCCTTCCCGCAGATTCGATGGCAATCAGGGCCAAATACCGCTGCGTTTGCTCACCCCATTGAGCTTCGGGCGGAAGCTTCGTCATGGCTACGGATGAAATTAACGTAGAAGTTAACGCTTCGGCAGGGTTCAGCGGCAATGTTAATTTTGCCAGTTGATGAGCGGCCGATCGGGCTTGGGCGGCAACTGGTTCAGGATTGGGTGGATAGCCATTCATCGACTTGCTGATTTCGCCGATCTGCGTATCGATATCCGCACCGGGAAATGCTCGGCCGATCAAATCCGCTGAAGAGTACGACCACTTTCGCCATTGCGGAAAGCCACCTTTGAGCACCACCGCTTCCGAGCCAACAGCACGAAACTGTTGATGACAGCCCTGGCAATCGTGCTCGGCAAACTCAGGCCAACTAACCTCTTTCAAAACGCCGGCCCGCTTGTGTAATAGTTCCAAAGAGCCTTCCATTCCGGCGAGTTGACCTGCCAGCCAGAGCCGAGATTCAAACTCCGGTTGCCGCCGGCGTTCCGTTGCTTCGTCCCAATGTTTACGCTTGATGAGGGCATGGAAAGAAGCAACTTCAAACTGCAGCGGCGGATGCCCCGCCCCGTAAAAATCGTGCGGCAGATCGTGCTCGGCATCTCCGACGTGGCAGACCGAGCATTGCCTGGCGCGTGTCGGCAAATCATTCAGATTTATCATGCCCAGATCGGTCAACTCCCGAGCACTCTCGCCGCGGAAGTGCCGCGACACCCATTTTTCAGCGCCGCCATGGCAGGTCTCACAACCAATGCCGCGCGAAGTTAAAGATTCTGCTTCCCGTGGAAGCGCAAGTGGTTTGTCTTTTGTTTCGAGTGCGATCCCCATCGGATCGTGACAGGCCGCACATTGCCGATAAACTTTGGGATCCGGCTGGCCATCCGGGCGATTGCTGGCTTTCACCAGGATCTGGTGAAACCAATCGCTCTGTAAGGTGCGGGCGGCCTTCGCATGCGGGTCGTCATGCATCCAGTGGACAAATTCCTGACCGTTGTCGGCACCCATCCGCCGCAAGGGATCTTGTCGACCATGACAGGTCACCGACGAGCAAGACATGTTCCCGATCAGACCAATGCCCCCCTGGACTTCGCGAACAGGAGGGGGGGCAGGAACTTCTTCTTGTGCGAACGTCGTCCCCGCGAGCAGGAACGAAATGGTCATGACCAAAGCGGCACGACACTCGATTCCAATTTTGCGGATTGTCTCGACCATGCGGCACATCCAACGTGAGTCGCTCGAACTTTGAACATTCGTCCTTACTCTATTGCGGAATTTTCGCTCACGATTCTGCGAGAAATTCAGCTACCCAAGCCATTTGAGTCCGAATTGCTGTCTCTGATAGGGATTAGTCGGGATGCGTCACAAGAAAGAATTATTTCGCAACGAGGCCCGCTTTACTCAGCCGTCATGATCACTTCTGGCGGCGCGGTCTGCAACGACGAAACGACGGTAACTTTCGGCAGACTTTAAACCGCGAGGCTTCTACTCCAATGAGAAACTATCTCCGCCACTCGTCGATCAATGACGCCACAAGTCCTGTCCAGCCCGTCTGATGGATTGCCCCCAGACCTTCCCCTGTATCCGCGTGAAAATACTCGTGGAATAACAAATGATCCCGCCAATGGGGATCGTTCTGCATGATGTCTCGCTGACCAAAAATGGGCCGGCGTCCCTCCTCATTTCGGGCGAAGAGTTTGATCATGCCGTTCGCAAAACCCTCCGCGAGATCGTTCAGTCGCAGTTCCTGATCCGGGTTTTCCGGCTTGCGAATATGCAGCGAATCGCCGTACGCCTTGGATAGCTTACGAAGTGATTCAATCATTAGGAAGGTTGTGGGGAACCAGACCGGTCCACGCCAGTTCGAATTACCCCCCTTTAATAGCATCTTC
Organism: Pirellulaceae bacterium; assembly: GCA_041739545.1. Lineage (GTDB taxonomy): Bacteria > Planctomycetota > Planctomycetia > Pirellulales > Pirellulaceae > JBGSNR01. The sequence goes on from JBGSNR010000133.1 coordinate 52,757, forward strand.
GTCTCGCCCGGCTCGTAGCTGACTTCCTGCCCAGCAAAGCGAAAGGGGTGCTCCTGATGATGTTTGGATAGACTTCGCAAACCAAAAGGGCTGTGGAAGTCGGCCGGATTCCACATTCGTTCCAGAATCTTTTTAAGTTGATCGTCTGTAACCACGGAGAGAAGGTGCACTCTCCCTTGCTGACCGGTAAAGGTCGACACGCAGTGCTGCGTGATGTCGTTTCGGTTCTTCATGAACCAATTGAAGTTGTCCTGGAAGCCTTGGAAGTGCTGGAGCCATTCCTCTTCCAGACGTTCGACAGCGAACAAAGGGATCAAGCTCACCAGCGAGCGAACCTTAAACGGCTCGTGCGAGCCATCCGGGCGAATGAAGACGTCGTAGAACAACCCGTCCTCGTCGCACCACAGTTTGCAGTCCATGCCCCCCATGTGCTTGATGGCGGAGCCAATGTACGTGTAATGCTCAAAAAACTTGGTTGCGAGGCCGACGTACGTTTGGTTCTCTTTCGCTAGTTCGAGCGCGATGCGCATCATGTTCAAACAGAACATTCCCATCCAGCCGGTGCCGTCTGCTTGTTTTAATTGGCCGTCGGGACAAGGCTGGCTGCGATCGAAAACAGTGATATTGTCGAGGCCGAGAAAACCCCCTTCGAAGACATTGTTCCCTTCGGTGTCGACCTTATTCACCCACCAGGTGAAGTTGAGGAGCAATTTGTGAAAGCATTTCTCCAGAAATTCGCGATCGGCCTTGCCGTTGCGAACGCGGTCCATGTTGTAGACCCGCCACACACCCCAGGCATGAACGGGCGGATTGAGATCCGAGAACTCCCATTCGTACGCAGGAATCTGGCCGCTGGAATGCTGGAACTGCTCAAATAGCATCAGCCACAATTGCTCCTTCGCAAATTCCGCGTCGACGAGGGCCAGCGGTACGCAATGAAAGGCAAGATCCCACGCGGCAAACCAGGGATACTCCCATTTATCGGGCATCGAAAGGATTCGCATCGAGTTCAGATGCTTCCACTGCGCGTTGCGCATCTTCTTGCGACAGGCTGGCGGCGGCAGATTAGGATTGTCTCCGTTGAGCCACTGATTCACATCGAAAAGATAAATTTGCTTCGTCCAGAGCATGCCGGCCAGGGCTTGCCGCTGGATGCGACGTTCATCCTCCGTTGCTTTCGGTGGATGAATGGCTTCGTAGAACGCGTCAGCTTCAACTTTGCGGCGCTGTATCGCAGCGTCGAAGTCACCAAAAGGGTCTGGCGACGGTGTGTCGGTGAGCCGGCAGCGAATCACGATACTTCCGTTCGCCGGAACGGTGACTGGACCATAATGGACGCATGCTTTCGTCCCCGACTGGTCTGGATTGACACAATTCTCTTCATCAACGACCTGGCGATGAAAGGCATCTTTCACATAGGGGCTTACATTGCGTACATGCTCCCCGTAGAGTCGCCGACCGTTGCTTTCGTTATCGGTAAAGAGGGGTTGCCCCCCTGCTTGCGCATAAAAATAGCGCGGACCGAGTGTGTAAGGAACGATCAGATTCTTCAACGTTTCGGCATTGGAGTCATCGGCCACAAGACACGAAAAACGCTCGTTGTGCTGCACTAATCTGATGTTCGGCCTGCTTCCTCGTTCCCCCCCCCAGCCCCACGTGTTACGAAACCAAATCTGGGGCAGAACGTGGACTAATTCGGGCACGTTACCCCGATTGTGGACTTCGATCTTGATGCACAAGTCTTCCGGAGTCTCTTTGGCATATTCAACGAAAACATCGAAGTAGGCGTTGTCTTCAAAGGCACCTGTATCGAGCAACTCGTATTCAGGCTGCTCCTTGGTGCGCTGGCGACCCTGCTCAACAAGTTTCGCGTACGGAAATTCTCGCTGCGGATACTTGTAGAGGTATCGCATGTACGAATGCGTCGGCGTGGAATCTAGATAGTAGTAGTATTCCTTGACGTCTTCGCCATGATTGCCTTGTCCTGGAACCGTGCCGAAGAGCCGCTCCTTCAAGATCGGATCTCTGCCGTTCCACAGGGCCAGTGAGAAACACAGCAATTGGTACCGGTCGCAGACTCCGGCCAAACCATCTTCGCCCCAACGGTAGGCTTTGGATCGCGCGTGGTCGTGCGGAACAAAGTCCCAGGCGTTACCGTCGGCACTGTAGTCTTCTCGAACGGTGCCCCACGAGCGCTCGCTGACGTAGGGCCCCCAACGTTTCCAACTTTGGACTTTCGTGCGGTCCTGGTCTAGACGGAGATGCTCGGCAGTTGTGTTGTTCATGATGCATAATTTGCCCATTCCAGCCTGGCTGCAAAAGCTCCTGGCAAGATTGGGCGGGGAGTGGTGGGGTTAATCCTAATCGTCCAATCGAACGACGCAATCATCTTTAGATTAGGAGTTCGGTGAAGCAAACCTACCGTTTTTTTGGGGAGCACGCGTTTGGACCAGCTGAAAACACTTCCGACGCTGCTCCAATGCCTGTATTCGGCGGCGGCAGGGGACGGCTGGGAGGCGGTCTTAACGGCTCCAAGTCTTACCAAGGCAACCGGTTATAGCGTTTTGACGCTAACGATGCGACTATGCAATAATTCCCAGGAGGGAGCCCGAATGACAGGTAGGTTGGCGGTGGGCTCAGGCCAGAACGCCCATTGGAGAGATCAGTGTCGTTGAACCTTGGCGAATTCAACGCCCTTGTGGAGGCACATGCTGAAGCGTTGTTCCGTGTTGCTTACCGGATGGTAGGCGACCGGCACGAAGCCGAGGATATGGTGCAGGAAGCATTCCGTTCCGCATGGCGTAGTCGAGATTCCTATCAGGCAGGCTTGGGAGATCGAGCTTGGCTGGCTGCGATTCTGCGCCGACGCGTCATCGACCGATTTCGCCGCAAACCGCAACCGCAAACGATCGCCAGTGAACATGAAATTGATGTCGAAGTCGACGGAATCGATCCTCTCGCCAACGACTATACCGACGAAATGCAGCACGCCTTGAGTCAACTTCCCACCGAACTTCGCGATGCCTTGCTGCTGGTGGTCGTCGGAGAGTTAACCCACCAAGAAGCCGCCGACCTGTTAGCAGTCCCTCTCGGCACGATGCTGTCGCGAGTTAGTCGCGGAAGAAATCGCTTACGTGAATTGCTCTTGAGCGGAAGGCCGGCTTGAAAACCTTCAGCCGACAAAGACCTGCTTTCTGGAACAAAGAACGCTGAATTCGAACCATGCATTCTGAGCAACCCGACGACCGAAACGTTGAAGAGCAATTGCGTGCTGTTCCTGCACCGCCGCAATTTGTTCAGCGGTTATGCGCGGCCTTGCTTCCCTCGGACGAGCAAATCGATGCCCGACTGCGTGAGGTCGCTGTTCCCCCGTTATTGCTAGTGCGACTGCAGAATATTATTGATGACGTGTCGCTCGAAGATGAGTTGGTAAACCTGTCACTACCGGCAGGTTTCATCAACCGGATGCAGCACTTGCCATTCGAATTGCAGCCGGTCGCGCAAACAAGTAACTGGCGCAGACAAGTCGCTACGCTCTCGGCTTCTGCGGCCCTGGTATGGCTGCTGATTTCACTGGGTGGTGTATCGTTTGGTTGGTGGTTCGCAGACACGGCGAATATCGCATTCAGGAAGCCAAACGAATCGATTCTTCTGGTGAATCGCCCTTTAGAACTTGCTGCCACCAATAGCAGTTCCACGGACAACACAAATTTCAGCTTGGCCGAAAATCTCGCACTCAAAGTTTCGGACTCTTCTTCTGGTTTCCAAGAGGGCGGTTCTTTAACAGTTGAACCGCCGGATGTCGTAGACGCCAGCCCTGCAACGGGCCCTGTGAGCGAGTGGTTTACCTCCATTCGCGGGGGTATGCAGCCGTGGGCGAGCGTCGTGCAATTGCGGTGGGGCATTTTGGGTGCTCCCTACGATGACCGAGACTACGTGTTGCTTGAACAGCCGTTCGCCAGGAGTACGCCGGGGATTGAGCCCCCCTTAGTCAAGGGATACAACCGCGCCTTTTGGCTGAAGCATCACGTGTTTCCACCCATTTCGCCGGGCGTGGCGGGACTAGAACGACTGCCGCTTCCTCTAGAAGCTAACGTCGCCAATTTTGATCGCATCGAGCAAATGGCTCATGCGGGCCGCAAACCGGACAATCGCGAGGTTCAAGTCGAGGACTTCGTGGCGCATGCCCTGGGAATCGTTCCGGCCGCTCGCACTGGCGCAATCGAGCTAGATGTAGCCGCAGCTCCTTCTCCGTTTGGCCCGCGCGCAACGCATTTATTGCAGTGTGTAGTCAAGGCCGGTGCTTCAGCATCATCGCAGCGAACCCACTTAGTAGTGGCAGTCGATTTGTCGTCCAGCATGCGTCAACATTGGGCTGAGATCCAACGCACCTTGATGCTCCTCCCCGAGCGACTCGGACCTGAAGATCGCTTGTCGCTGGTTGCATTCGGCGAAGAGGTGGAGCTTTTGCTGGAGTCTTTGTCCGCTTCGGACTGGCCCCTGTGGCGGGAACAAGTCCAGAAGCTACAGCCGTCCGGAACGGCGAACCTGGCGGAGGGGCTGCGAGCTGCCTTAACAACGAGTCTCGATCGTTCCGAGGAAACCTCCGATTTCCGCCGCGAAATGTTGTTCCTTTCGGATCACGAGGGAACTTGGAACCGTCAGAGTTTGAATGACCTTTCAGGCTTGATTGAGTCGGGACAAGCGGGTGGCGTCGAGGTGAGCCTGGTCGATCTGGCTTCGTCCCCTTCCGCAAACGAGGCCCACACTTGCCTCGCGATTCTAGCCCGCGCTGCCGGCGTAAAATGCTATTGCAGCGTCTTTGTCGGGGCTCGTGGCGAACGTCAATCGCCACTGCAGTCCTGGCAGCAGGTTCGCTTTCAGCCGATTGGTTCCGAAGTGGAACTCAGCATTACGTTCAACCCTAAATCCGTTGCTGCCTACCGATTGGTGGGGCAGGACGGAGGAAGCTGGACTGAAATCACTCACGCCGCAGCGCCGATCGAACTGCGCCCCGGGGATAGCTGCAGCTCTCTAGTAGAACTGGCTTTCCAGCCTCGCGCGAACGATGATATTGGCCGCGTGGAATTGCGCTGGCGAAACCCAATGGATGGCGAATATGTCGTGCAACAGATGCGGTTGAGTCGCAGCCAGTTCGCACCTTCCTGGACCGCTACCCCCCTGTGGTTTCAGCGAAGCTGCGTTGCCGCGGAAGTTGCCGAAGTGCTGCGAGGTTCCCGGGAGGCCTTGCGAGAAGCCGACTGGAATGCCACAGAGCGTCACGATTTAGCCCGCGTTTTATCCGTTTTGCGGCAGAGTTCCACCGAACTGAAGAACGACCCTCACCACGCTCGGCTGGTCCAGTCGATCGAAGCCTGGCGGAGGATGGGGATTAAATGAACTATTTGGACGCGAAGCCCAGGCGGCTAAGTGCCATCCGCTTGTTTCGTCAATTAGCGGGTTGAATCGATCCGTAGGGCCTAGTAACTTGAACGTCTGTGGCCGACTTGCTCGTCGCGGCGTTCGTCGCCTGGCCGCATGAGAATTGAATCAACAATCGCCTGGACAATAAACTGAGCGGCCGAAACGGGTCAATCAACGGTTGTCACAGTTTGAATAAATCCAATGGCCATCGGGCCCGGTCGCGGGAAGGAAGCTATGAACATGAGATCGCTAAGTCGGATCACCGGAACCACCGTCCTGTCTGGTCTCTTGCTGGCCAGCCTCGCCTCGCCAAGCTGGGGAGTTGAGCCAGCCCAAGAATTTCTCGACGAACTGCTCAACCGTGGCTATACCGATATCGCAATCGAGTATCTCGACAAGGCGAAGAATAGCCCTGCCGTTCCGGTCGCGTTCAAGAAGACCTACCTCTATCAAAGAGGTAAGGCTTTGATGAAAGGGGCTGAGATGCAGCGCGATCAAGCACTGCGCGAAAAAACACTTAACGAAGCCCATCAAACTTTCTCGAAGTTTATCGAAGAGCAGCCAGACAACAATCTGGCCCTCGATTGCCGCAGTCAACTTGGCAACGTGGTGGTCGAACGAGCCCGCATGAGGATGGAAAAGGCCAAGAAACTTGATGACAAGACGGCGCTGCATACCGAGGCCCGCAATCTCTACAACGAAGGTCTCAAGATTTTCACCGATCTGGAAAAAGAGGTCGTTCAAGAGCTGGAAAAATTCCCGAAGCAACTCGATGAGAAGCGCGACAAAGAAAAGATCGAACGACGTGATCAGTTCCGCAAAGACTACCTGCAAGCGCAGTTACTGGTGGGTGCGACCAAAGAAGAAGCTTCCCTCACCTTTGATGCGAAATCTCCTGATCGTAAGAAGTATCTGGAAGAAGCAGGCAAGATGTATGCGGAGATTTACGACAAATACCGCACACGACTGGCCGGTCTATACGCCCGGATGTATCAGGCACGTTGTGAGCAAAAGCTGGGCAAGCATAAGGAGGCGATGAGCTTCTTAACGGATGACATCTTCTCGCAGCCAGATCAACCCGACGCATTTCGCACCCTCAAGATCAAAGGCACGATTCTGGCGATGGAATCTTGGGGTGCACTCAATCAGCATGCCGAAGCGGTCTCGAAAGGTCTGGCAATCATCGACAAAGCTCGCCCCACGGAAGACAAGACGAGCGAATTTATGGAACTGCGACTCTCCACGGCCAAGGCGATCGTAGCCTACATGGATGAATTGAAGAAAAAGAATCCCTCGGACAAAGAGCTACCACGGCTGAAGAAGGACGGCAACAAGCTTGTCCAAATGATCCTCCGATTCCCCAACGACTACCAGAATGACGCTCGACCGTTGCTCGCATCGTTCGCTGGCACTGCCGCGGATGCGACGGCTCGGACAGAGCCCAAGACGTTTGACGAGGCTTTGCAATTAGGCCGCGAGTCGATTTCAGCCATGCAAACGGCCACCAGTACGGTCAGGGCGTTGCAGGGCAGGCTGGCGTCGGCTCAAGCTGCTCAGAAAGATGAGATTACGAAGCAAATTGGCGAGACCAAGAAAACAGAGGAGACTTCCCGTGATGATGCCATGTATTACTTCACGGCAGCCCAGGGTCTGATCACCAAGGAAACTCCGGATGAATCGATCAGCCTCGTCCTCTACATGACGTGCTTCCTAAAGTACATGCAAGAAGAATATTACGCAGCGGTCGTGCTCGGGGAGTTCGTGGCACATCGCTATCCAGCCTCGGCTGGCGCGAGGCAATGCGCTAAGATCGCGCTGGCGTCCTACCTCAAGCTGTTTGGTCTGGAGGAGTCGGATGATAAGTCCTTTGAATCGGAACGGATTGTAGACATTGCCGATTTCATCGTGCAAAAGTGGCCCGATCAGCCCGAAGCCGAAGAAGCCTTGAACACGCTGATTCCGTTCATGATTAAAGAACGGCAGCTTGATCGTGCTCAGGCCTATTTGGACAAGATCTCCGTAGAATCTCCCCACCGCGGCACTGCGGAACTAAAAACCGGGCAAGCTCTGTGGAGCACCTACCTGGAAGGCTCTCGGGAAGTTCGCAATTGGGAAACAGGTACCGTCGAGCCCCCGGCCGGCACCGATATCGCCAAGAAAAAGGCAGACCTGGAGCCGCTGAAGGCTCGTGCTCAGGCAACCCTTGTCGATGGCGTCACGCGGATGCAGAAAAGCGGCGAGGTTACTCCGGTCGTCGCGACCGCTGCGTTGTCCCTGGCTCAAATCTACATCGATACCAACCAGCCAACCAAAGCAATTGCGTTGCTGGAAGATCCCAAAATCGGCCCCCTGACGCTGCTGGAAAAGAAGAACGAAATCATGACCCGGCCGGGTTTGCCGGAAGAGACTTACAAGTCTGCCTTGCGAGCCTACATTTCCTCACTGGCCGCCGGCGGGAGCAACAGCGATCAGGTTGTCCAAAAAGCTAAAGGTATCATGGAAAATCTGAAGGCTACGGTGGGCTCGACGGAAGATGGTCAGAGAAAACTGATTGTCACCTACGTCGGTCTAGCTCGCGACCTGCAAACGCAGATGGAAAACAGCACCCCGGAAGTGCGAGCAGGGCTCGGCACTGGTTTCGAAGCCTTCCTCGACCAGGTGGGGAAGGATGCCAACGATCTCAATATTCTGAATTGGGTGGGTGAAACCTACCGTGCGATGTCGGAAAGCTTCGTAACCAAGAAGGGTGAAGTCCCACCCGAGGGACAAAAGTATCTCCAAAAGGCGCAAGAAACGTTCAGCCGCATTTTGGCGATGGGGGAGAAAGACAAAGCCTTCTTGCCCGGCGAAATGGCTACTCAAATTCGCCTGCAACTGGCCAAAACCTATCGGCAGATGAACAAGCCGAAGGAAGCCGTGGATCTCTTCGAGGGAACACTTAAAGAACGAAATCTGTTGCTCCCAGTGCAAGTCGAAGCGGCCTACACCTATGTCGAGTGGGCCGAGGTTTTTGCCCGCACCAACGATAAAGAAAACGCCATCAAGTACTATCGGAGCGCAATGATCGGCGCCCGCCCCGACAAGACGAACCCCAACAAGCTGAAGCAGACGAAGAACATTATTTGGGGCTGGGGTGAGATGGCCCGCATGACGGCATCCAATCCCAAGTTCTCGGACGCCTTCCATGAAGCTCGTGTCAACCTGTCGGTGACGCGTTACAAGATGGCATTGTTGATGAAGGAGCCGGAAAAGACGGAGCAGTTGAAGCAGGTCAAGGCGGAAATCAAAATCACTTTGGGGCTTTATCCGACACTCGGTGGCGACAAGTGGCGTGCCCAGTACGACAAAGTCTTGAAGGATACTCAATTGGCACTCAAGCAAAAGCCAATCGGCCTGGCTGAATTCGAATCTGTGAAAGTTACCCCGGCGGTGCAAACTCCACCGACGACTCCGTCCGTTCCGGCCGCGACCACTGCCACCACCAATACCAGCACGCCCGCCCCTTAAAGATGGGCCGTGCTTCCCGCTCAGCTTCCTATTGCTCGATTGGAGATTTTTAATGTTATCGCTCGTCCTTCGCGGCAGTCTGGTTTTTGCCAGCTTGCTCGTTCCTGGTTTGCTTTGGGCACAAGCTGCTGGTGACACCGTTCATCTGCGCAGCGGAACTCCCATTCGCGGGACCGTGACTGCCGTCACGCCCGATGAAATTACCGTCGAATCACCGGCTGGCGCCAGGCAAGTCGCTGTCGCCGATCTCAAGTACATCGTTTTTCAGGACGAGCCTTCCGAATTGGGTGCTGGTCGCCGTGACCTCATGGAGCACAACTACAACCAGGCCTTCGAGACTCTGAAAAAGGCGGCTACCGATGCCAGCACGCGCGAATTCATCGTGCAAGATGTCGTCTTCTTTCGGGCGCTCGCCGCGGCTCGGCTCGCCATGGGAGAAGGTGGCGATAAAGCCGCTGCCGAAAAAATGATGCTCGACTTCGTGCAAAGGTTCAAAGGGGGGAGCAGTTACCACTTTTATGAATCGGCAGACGTCCTCGGCGATTTGGCGATGTCCAAAGGGGACTACGCCGCAGCTTCCAAGTTCTATGGCGCTGTCATCAACAAAGCGGCCAAGTGGCCCGAATTTCAGATGCGAGCTACGTTGAAGGACGGCCGAGCGTTAGTCGCTCAAAAGAACTACGACGAAGCGAACAAGCGCTTCACTGCCGTTGTTAACGCGGGCCTTTCGGGCGGGGATGCAGAGTCACTCAAAACGATGGCAGAAGTGGGGAAGGCAACGTGCGATGCGGAAACGGGCAAAGCCGCTGCCGCGATCAAGACTTTAGAGACGATCATCGAGAAGAATGACCCCAAAGACGCGGAATTGTTCGCGCTGGCCTACGTTGCTCTCGGCAAGGCTTTCGACAAAGAAAACAAGCCCAAAGATGCGATCATGGCTCTGCTGGCGGTCGATCTCTTGTACTTCCGCGAGTCCGAAGCTCATGCCGAAGCACTATCCAGCCTCAGCAAGTTGTGGGACAAAGTGGGGCGCGCTGATCGCGCCCTGCAGGCTCGCAACACACTGAAGGAACGTTACGCTGGCAGCGTCTGGGCCACGAACTGACCGAGAAAGATTGCAAAACTTCGCAATTAGGTGCTTTACGAATCGTTCCCACGGTAATTACACTAGTGCAGATATCGACTCGGAGATTCTGGGCCAGTTCTTTTCGACGAAGCTCACACTGGTCAAATTCTCTGTTTTTTTCGTGAATAACTTTGTGTCCCCAATCAGAATGTTAGGCAGGATCAGAATCCTAGTTCGGATCTGTTCCTGATTTCAACACATCTCGGTGGTTCGAGAGGAGATTTCCATGCGGCCGGCGGTTCTATCACGTTCTTGGTTGTGGGTCGGGGTTTGGTTGGCGGCCATTGTGCTTGCCGGCGAAACCGTTGTTCAATTCATCGCACCTGTCAATGTCGCTAAAGCTCAAGACGAGGCGGCACCCGTTGACGAAAGTGTCACTGGGGACGAGACCCAGCAAGCGGCTCCCAAGGAAAGCCTGTTGGTATTCCTTTTCAAATCGCTCGGTATTCGTTACGTCCTGGCATTCTTGATCCTCTCCTTCTGCCTCGTTGCCTTCGTGGTAATGTGCATGCTGGGAGCTCGCCGCGATTCGGTTTGCCCGCCGCATCTGGTCGCAGGCTTTGATGCCAACTTGAACGAAAAGAAGTACCAGGAAGCGTACGAACTCGCCAAGAACGACGATTCCATGCTGGGTCAGGTACTTGCCGCCGGGATGGGCAAACTGTCCGTTGGTTACGACGCCGCCAAAGAAGCCATGGAAGCGACGAATGAAGAAGAGAACATGAAAATTGATCGTCGCCTGGGCTACATCAGCTTGATCGGTACGATCTCGCCGATGGTGGGCTTGCTCGGTACGGTCGATGGTATGGTGGCAAGCTTCCAAGAAATCGCCAGAAGCACAACGACCCCCAAACCGAATGAGTTGGCACAGGGTATTTCGATGGCTCTGGTAACGACGCTCGTGGGGTTATGGCTCGCGATTCCAGCGATCGTCAGCTTCACCCTGCTGAAGATGCGGATGTCCAAACTGACCTTCGATGTCGCCGTGAATACGGAAACATTGATGAGCCGGTTCCAGACGATGAACAAGAAGTAGTCGCAGCGGACTCTCGCGGAAACAAGCCATGGCCAAGGCCAAAAAACTACCGGATCAGTCGGTCGACATGACTCCCATGATCGACATGACCTTTCAATTGATCGCGTTCTTCATGATCTTGATTAACTTCTCCGAAGCGGATCAAGACGCCCGCGTGAAACTGCCCAAGAGCGAAATGGCGAAGCCGCCCGACGCTCCTCCAGACAAGCAGATCACGCTAAATATCGATTCCCAAGGGCAATTGATCGTTTCGGGGCAGGTTTTTGGCGCACCGGAATCGATCAAGCCGCTTCTCAACAATGAGAAGTACATGCTGGAGAATCAAAACAAGTCGGCCGCCGACGCCACCGTTATCATTCGCGCTCACCAGGCGGCCAAGACGGGTGCTGTTCAGGCTGCTATTCGGGCTTGCCAAGAGGCAGGCTTCGAAAAATTCACGCTGCGGGCCAAAGAGGATTTGAGCTAGTTATGGGAATGCCGCGCAAAACTCCTGCCGCCGACGACAAGATTCCGATCGACATGACGCCGATGATCGACATCGTCTTTCAGCTATTGACGTTCTTCGTCATGACCCTGAAAGTGGTGGAGGCGGAAGGGGACTTCAACATCAAGATGCCCCTGGCCGCTCCTCGCGCTGGCATGCCCGACGACAAGCAACTCCCCCCCTTCAAGCTCCGCCTGCAAGCTGGCTCGAACGGGGCACTGGCGCAGATCCAACTGAACAACAACACCTTCAGTCCCGACAAGGATGGTTGGCGCCAGCTTCGCGATCAGATTGCGTCTATCGTTGGTGATGAGCGTGGGCCCGGCAGCGTGCAATCGACGGCCGAGGTCGAACTCGATTGCGACTACGATTTGCGCTACGAGTATGTCATTCAGGCTATCACGTCAGTCTCCGGCTTTCCTTCCGAAGGTGGCCTCGTCAAGCTGATCGAAAAGATCAAATTCGCGCCGCCGCGGCAACCGCGGTAGGATCTGCTGGCGCAGATCGATTCCAGGAATCGATCCACCGCTCCCACGGCAGTTCCGGCAAGTAAAAGCACAGTGCGTACAGCGGGAACATGCCCAGGTTCAGCATGATTCCCGAGCCGACGTGGAACGCAGCACCAATGGCCAGCGTCCACGCTCGCCACTTCGTTGAAAGTACCGCCAGCGGAAAGCTCAGTTCCCAGGCCAGCACGGACCACGTCACCAGTCGCAGCAAAAGATAGTGCATCGGCAGCCAATCGGCAGACCAGCGACTCCACCACGCATCGTGCGAGACGTAGTACATGGTGTCTCCCGCGAACCATTCCGGCCCGAGCAATTTGTACACGCCGTTCATGAAGTACAACAGCACCAGTTGCACGAACAGCAAGCGTAACGCCCACGGATGGATATAGGCCGGCCGCCGTTCGCTGCTATTGCGTCGTCGCCAACTGGCCGCCCGTGACCACACGGCATCGGCCGGTGCGAAGATCAAGGCGAAGAGCAAAATGGTCCGCAGGCGGTCACCGCCGTTGTGCAGGTAATAATTCTCGTTGAGCATCGTGACCGACATGCTCCACGCAACCATCGCCGATAACCGTGGAGCAATGCCGCTGATCATTCCTATCGCGGCAAGCACGCTCAGCGCGATCATCCACCAGCCTGCCGAATCTGCCGACCAGAGCCAGGCCAACGAGAAGTACGCATAGGGTGCTTCCAAGCGGCTGCCGAAAACCGCTCTGCCACCAATTCCCCCCGGCGCAAAAAACGTTTGCCAATGGGGTGCATAGGTCAGCAGCATATCGAGCAGCACCACCACCCCCACGCCGATGCGCAGTGTGGCCAGTCGTTCGCCGCGCACAGGAGCAGTCCACCATTCCGACGCCGCCAGCCAGGTGGGCAGGATCGGTTTGGTTCCTACCAGTTCCGCTTTTGTCGGCCAGTCAGTCCCCCGTTGCACATCAGCGGTCATTGTCGGTCTCCACAAGCAAGTTCGCTCCGGCCCTCACCGGTTGAAACTCTTTTCGCACCGGCTCGAAAACTTCCAGTTCGCTCGGCACCTCGTCAAAACGCAGTCGTACCAGCGGCCGATCCACGGCCGGAGGTGCTAGCGCAGTGCTGCCTGGTGGCGGAGTCCAGTAGCAACGGACCAGCAACCGCGCTTCGGTCGGCGGAGCTAATTCCGGGTGTTGCTGCAGGTACGTCGCCGTTTTCCACTCCAGGTAAGCCCGCAGCGATTTTCGCTGCCGACTCACACGATGCGGCACCCAGGTCTCCCAAAACTCGGGCATCTTGGCGAGCGATTCATCCGTACAAAACCACAGCGCCTGCGTCATGCGAAATTCGTAGTTAAAAATCCGGCTGTTGGTGATGGGGACACGAACGTAGTGCCGCGGATCATCGGGCAAGAATTCCGAACGAATCTGCACCGGTTCCACTCCCGCTTCATCCCACCGCAGTTCCACCACCGGGAACGTTGCTTGCGGAGCGATGCCCGGCGCAAACAAAGACCAATTCTGCATCTGCCCCGTCGCTTCGCCGTATCGCTTGGCAGTCGCACCAACAAATTCCAGCGGCCGTTGCAGCCACTCCGCTTCGAAGGCACGTCCCGGCCAGGTGATGTCGTCGGTCAGCTCTTCGGTTTCCCGTTTTCCTTGCGGCAGGAGCGGCAGGAAGTTCGCTGCCAGTAAGAAGACCAACTGCACCACCACAAAAGCACCGATCAACCGCCCATGCCATAGAGCCAGGGACATTCGTATTCGCGGCGTGAAGATTGTCATGATGTCCCCTCGAAAAATCAATCATTAGCTACGCAAATTTAGCTTTCTTCTAAGGCAGCAATTCCTGAATAACCGCTACAACTGGCCCGCGCCTTTCCTGGCGATTTCGGCAGCTAGCAGACCCACATTGCTCTTGTAGAAACCGCTCTCCGCGAGGATGATTCCCGGCGATTCTCGTCCGTCTTTTTTTCTTCGCGTCAGGACCGGTTATGCGTGCTTTGCCCGAACGATTGGCAGCCAGCAAACGCCCCGCGGGGCAGTTCCGCGGGGAGCGATCTTTCGCTGCCGCCGCAGCAGCTGCCGCGGCCACAACGTCTTCCGGCTTTCCCGTGTGGCGCAGAATCTTGCTCGTCGCCGGCATTGCCCTGACTGCTTCGTTGGCCACCTTCAGCATCCGTCCCTTGGTCGAAGATTGGCTCGTCAGCCAGTGGGAAGCACGACTGACCGCACTTGAACTTCGCCAAGATCCCGCACCCTTGATGGCCGAGGCTGCCGAACGGGGCGACTGGGGCTTAAGGCTGTTAGTGGTCGCTTGCTCCAATCCCAACGAGCGGGCCAACCTCGCCGCCATTCGTCAGCTCCAACTGCAACTCGATCGCTGGACCGAGGAACCCAATTTTGATCACTCCCAGCAAGTCGAAACGATCGTGCAGCATCTAGCCCAGCAGGCAGATCGCTATTCGCCCGACCAACTGCTCTGCCTGTTGCCACTCATCGAGCGGCTGTCGATGTGGCCTGTCGCCTCGGAAAAAATCGCACTGGCTCAGTACCTGCAAAATACCGAACTCCTCGTTCGCCGTTTGGCTGAGTTACCGCCACAAAAACGTGAGTTCGTGGAGGTTGTCCCCGATCGAGGTCCAGAGCCTCCCCAGAACGTGTCGCCTCCCGCTGAAGTCGCCAGGCTCGATCCGCCATCAGCCAGCCTCGCCGTTCCGCCACCGGAAATAACTCCGCTGCCACTTCCTGCCGAAGCAGTTCCTCAGCCGGAAACATCTCCCACACCAATCGCGGCCAAGCCGCCGATGATCCTGGAAATGCTTTCCCCCGCCCCCAGCAATTTGCGACGACTCGACGAACCTCCTGCTCCGTCGAACGAACCTCGGCGACTCGATCCACCTGAAGCCACGCCCCAACCAAACGCAGCCCGCCGTTGGGAAGATTGGTCCGATTGGCAAGTCATTCGGCTCCTGCAACGCACTACCGATGCGGGTGCCGCGGAAGAGGAACTCCGTCTGCGCGGCTATCAATCGCACGATCTCCGCATCGCTCGTCTGGCCGTCGATCCCGAACCGGCCGTCCGTCTCAAACTTACCGAAGAACTCCCCCGCATCCCCGGCATCGATGCCCGGCTCTGGCTGCTGCAAATGGCGGAAGACTCCGACCGCGAAGTGAAGCAGGCCGCGGCAGCCATCTTGCGTACCGCGTCGGGTGGTCCCCTTAATAGTGACAAACCTATCCGTCGCTAACAACCCTCACATCCGGCACACTTTTCCTAATAGGGCTCACAGGAAATTCAGCGGCTCCACTCGAATTTCCGTCCGATTCCGTCGATAGCGAGAGGATGGTAGCAACGTCGCAACTCGCTAAGCGATGGAACCAAACATGAACGCGCGCGAGGATCGGCCGGTCTCCTGGCTCAGTCGCATCATGGTCGTAATGCTTGTGCTCGGTGGAGGCGTTCTCGCGGCCATTCCGTTCCGTCGTCCCGCGCCCGCCGTCATCGAAGCCCCGCGGCGATTGAGCAGCGATAGTGTCCGGCTCGTCTTTCGCAATCAAGACATCACCCTACAGATGAATCCGCGCGTGGAAGCCTCTCCGGCCGAGCTTCCGCCGGCAGAACTCCCGCCGGTCGTCTTGCATACCGAACAGCTTTCCGCGCAGCCCCCCGAGTTGCCCGCGCAATATCCGTTACTCGATCCCAATTCCACCGCTCCGCGCGCGGTCGTTCCCAATCTCGCAGGGCGAGTTCACGAACCAGTCCACCTGTCGCCACCCAAGCCCCGGCAACACGTTTTGGTGGATGGCGATTCTCTTTCCCGCTTGGCCGAGCGCTACCTGGGAAACGCGAACCGGGCCGGAGAAATCCTCCAGCTCAACGCCGATATCCTGGTCGATCCGGAAACGCTCCCGATCGGCAAGACCATCGTCATTCCGCCGCGTCAAACTTCGCCGTAGCGCCTCTTGCCCTGGCTTACCGGGCGTTGCGCAGCTTCTGCTCCAGCAACTTTTGCCGTGCCCGGCGCTCTTTGCGGGTCAGTCTCGATCCATTCGCCTCCGCTCCAAACGTGAACACCTCCGTGGCCGGTTCGTCGGAGTGAACAGGGGCAAAGAACTCTCGTCGGGCTTCCTCGGCACCGTGTTCGTCGTGATCGCAACTGCTTTCCCGTAAGCCACTTGCGTCACAACGCTCCGCGGCCGGCGTGGCCATTTCCACCCGTTTTGAGCCCCGCGCTGAACAGTCCCTAACTGGGGGGCTCATGGCCGATTCAGGCGGGGCATACAGTCGCAAGGTCGAAAAAGCCAGCTTGGAACCCACCTTGGCCAGGCAGGCGGCCGCGGCCAGATACCGTGCGTCTCCCACCGATTCGCGCGTGGTGGTGCTTTTCGCTCCCGCGTTCGGCCCCGACACAATTTCGCGCGTTACCTGCTTCATCCCCTGCGAACGACGAAACGCACGCATCGCTTCCCCATACAGAAAATCGATCCGTTCCGCGGCCAATTGCTCGGCCGTGAACACTCGTTCGTCGTGCCGCTGATCTTCCTTGGCGAGCGCGGCTTCCATCAAAAAGTCGGCCACGCGCTGCACGCCCCTCTCCAATTCCTCCCGCGACACGCCCCATTCTGCCGCCACCTCCTGCGGCGCATCTCGCTCGATTTTTGTGCGGCGATAAAGGTCAAAATCCCGGTCACTGGGAGGCAACGGTTGCAGTCGGTCGAACATAACACTCTCCTGAATTGCGAGGGGTGAAGTCTCGGAAGCGGCACCGCTTCCGCCGTTCTCAACTCCCTCCAGCAGAACCCACCGTTGTGACACGTCTGGTCACAACCTGGAAAAAATGTGGGAACACAGTTGAGTTGCGGTCGGTCCGTCAGGAAGTTTTTTTTTCGCACGCACGCAGAATAAATCTCCGCGTTCACGATGGTTTGACAGTCGTTCACTCAGGCACCCATCGACCGGATAAGCGGGGAACCTGCTTTCGATGTTGCGACCGACCATTCACCGTTTCTGCATAACACATGCTTGCGAATCTGCGTAATTCTTGAGCTTCCCAGATTGACACGGAAAACTTGACACCGCGCGACCGTTAGGCAGAATAGGGCCAGAAGACCAACTCCTGTTCTGCAGAGTTTTTTCTGTATACTTCTTGTTCGTCGCCAGATATTTCGGAGCCTCAGTTTGATCTCAGACGACGTACAGTTCGGCTTTCCAAACGGTGTTGCTTTGCCACATGGCATCCACGCCATTTGTGACTATCTCGATGAACAAGGCTACCCAATTAGCGGGTGCTTTGAGATTAACCTGCGAGGCAAGGAAGTCGCTGAATCGTGGTTCCGCAATGACGAAGCAATGAAAGAACAATTCGCCGTCTTCGGAAATGGTTCAACTGGGTCTACTTACGCATTATGGCTTCGAGAGACTCGAAATTCCGAACAGGCTCCTGTCGTACTTCTTGGCTCGGAAGGCGACTTTCTCGTACTCGCAACAAATGCGGACGAGTTTTGTCGTCTCTTAGGTTGTGGGTATGACGAACTCGAATGGGACGATTTAACCCAACCACCAAAGTACTGGGAAGAAACGAGCGTACTTCGAGAATGGCTGAAAACCAAATGCAACCTTAGTTTCCCTGCAACGGGCGAAGAGATCGTCAATGCTGCTCAGAAACGGTATCCTGACTTTGATGACGTCGTTCGCAAATGGCAGGACGACAACCTTTAGTTCCATATTCGCGACGAACAAAAAAATGCACCCGAGTTGCCGATCGGGCGTTTCCTCAACTCAAAGTCTCTTGGCGGCAACCGGCGGGGTGGCTGTGTTTTGCGTAAGCGAACACAGAATGAAAAGACCTGTTCACGATCTTTGCCGGTCGTTGACTCGGTAGCAAATGCGAATTGCAATTGGGACGGTATTCGCGAAGCATAACACAGTGAACTGCGGGCTAACGTTCACTCATGCTGAACCTGCGTCGATCATCACTGCACACGTTGCCGGGGAAAACTTGACACCGCGCGCCCGCTAGGCAGAATAGGGCCAGCAGACCAACTCCTGTTCTGCAGAGTTTTTTCTGTATACTTATTGTTCTGCAAAGAAATCCACTACACAGGAATACAGCACTATGAAAACAGCCATCTCAGCATTGGTTACCTTGGCCGCTATCCTCCCGAATGCCGTCTTTGCAGAGGCTATCCCCGTCACCATCATGAACTACATTCGCGCCGAGAGCGATGTGCAGTTCAAGGGATACGCGGCGAAAGCGGGTGGGGTCGGAAAGATTCTGCATCTACGCGAACCTTACTCAGTCGTGAACCAGACGACCATCCGCGGCAACCGCGACACGCTGTATTCCGCAGTGGTGCTCGATCTCAGCTCGCCGGCGGTGATCGTTAAACCCGACCCTGGCGACCGTTTTCAATCTCTGCTTGTCATCAGCCAGGATCATTACGACCCGGTCCTCAAGAACGGCGGCGGGGAAGTCATGCTGACAATGGACTCCGTGGGGACGCGCTACGCGATGGCTCTTTTCCGGACTTTTGCCGATCCAAATGACCCGGCGGATATGAAGGCAGCCCACGCCCTGCAGGACAAAATCCAAATCAAGCAGGCATCCCCGGGCAAACTCGAATTGCCGGATTGGGAGATGGCTTCCTTAGTGCAAACACGGAAAGATCTCAATCTTCTAGCGGCTAGGCTGTCCGACTTTTCCGACGGATTCGGAAAGAAAGGTCAGGTGGATCCCATCCTCCACCTGGTGGCGACCTCCGGGGGCTGGGGTGGCAACCCGCCGCGTGGTGCGACATACGTCAGCGTTTTTCCTGAGATGAACGACGGCAAGACGGCCTACACGCTCACCATGCCGAAGGACGTTCCCGTCGGCGCGTTCTGGTCGGTGACGGTTTACAACAAGGACGGCTTTTTCGAGCCAAATAAACTCAATCTCTACTCCAAAAACAATGTGACAGGTAAGAAGAATGTCGACGGTAGCATGACCATCCATTTCGGGGGTGATCCGGGCGCTGACAACTACCTTCCGATTACCGAAGGCTGGAATTACCTGGTGCGTCTATACCTGCCGGAAACGAAAATTCTTGAGGGGGATTGGAGTCCTCCCGCAGCCGTTCCAGCCAAATAGGTCGTCCCAGAAAGCCCCCGAGACAAAATCGGCAGAACAAGACGTCACTCCTAACGCCTGACCTGGCTGCAGTTCCACCCGCCATGACCTCTACAACCTCAACCCGCAGTCGGGGCCTAGTCCCCGGTCAGGCGTAGGAGGACTCGACGTTAGGCCAAAAAAATGAAAACATCCCAGTGGTTCCTCCTCTTTTTCGCAGCGGTATCCTTGGTCTCGGCGTTTGTGACGATGAAGGAAGGCGCAATGCCCATCGTGTTCATACTCGTGGCGCTGATTGCTTCAACGTGTGCTCAATCCCTGCATGTAATCCATAGTCGAATTGATCAGATTGAAAGGAAGGACGAGGACAGTCCGCACTGAATATGCAATCAGGAATTGTTGGCCAAATATGGGGATGCTGTCCGGAGAACCAAGGCCGAACAAGTCGGCGGCGGGGTGGCCATGTTGATAGATGGCTGTGTTTTGCGAAAGAGAACACCGAATAGAAAGACCTGCTCACGATCTTGGCCGGTCGTGGACTCGGTAGCAAATGCGAATTGCAGTTGGGACTGTGTTCGCGAAGCATAACACAGTGAACTGCGGCAAAAGGTTCACTCTTGCTGAACCTGAGTTGATCATCGCTGCACACGTTGCCGGGGAAAACTTGCCACCGCGCGTCCGTTATGAAGAATAGGGCCAGCAGATCAGTTCCTGTCTTGCAGAGTTGTTTCTGTAGACTTCCTGCTACCCGATTGAAGTACCGCGCCGGTGGAGCGTTCGAAGATATCCGTTTGAAAAACTGGAGGCAGCAATCAACCCAGCGCGAAGACGAATGATTCGTGAATCGGTCGGCCGCTAAGGTATCTCCAATGAGTCCAGAGGCCATCCGCGGTTAGGAAGCTAGGATTTCTGCTGAAAAAGTAGCGGCGTGCGGACTAACGATCTTTGGCCTCATTTGCGACATCTATCCGTTGGGCGCCACTGCCTGCTCACTCGCATTTCGCAATTGTCGTTTCGCCGCCACGCGCAGGCGCTGGCAGGCAGCCACCAAGCTAGTTTCCTTTGCTTGTCAGCAGCAGGTATGTGGTCCCAGTTCAGGCTGAGCGATTTTCCCAGGTAGAAACACATAAGCTTGTTTTCACGCGTCCATTCATTATCATCTGCTTATGCGTTACCTGACTCTTCGACGGATTACCTGTTTGATGGGATTGATCTGCGTCACAGCAGGATGCGATCAATCCGTGGAGGAACCGTCCGCAGAGGAGGTTCCGCTGATGCACGTCTTGCAGGCGTACATGGAGGCCACCCACGAATTACAGCGCCCTCCCCACTCGGAAGATGAGTTGAAGAGGTTTTTGCCGGAAGGGGATAGATGGCTTTCGTCACCTCGAGATGGGAAGCGATTTGTCATTCGCTGGAATGTTTCCGTCCATGATCCCGATCTCGATCCTGCCAATCCACCACTGATCGCCTATGAACAGCAAGGAAAGAACGGTACCAGGCAAGCGGTGAATGTTATGGGGCTCACCGAACTTACCGACGCGGAGTTTTCGCAGTTATCAGAACCTTGATGGGAGTAACGTCATGCGCTATCGCGGATTCACTTTGGTTGAACTGCTGGTGGTAATCGCGATTATTGGAATACTCGCGGCGTTGCTTTTGCCGGCGGTGCAGTCGGCGCGTGAATCAGGCAGACGGGTTACCTGTGCCAACCATCTCAAGCAAATTGGCGTCGCCATGCATTTGCATCTGGACACGCGCAAAGTCTTTCCAGATGGGGGGCAAGATTGGACCGCCGCTCGTAGCAAGAATGCGAATGGAATTCCCGAGCCCGCTCCACGGCAGAAATGGGGTTGGGCCTATCAAATTCTTCCCTACATCGAACAATCGGCGTTCCATGCCGAACCCGATAATGCCAAGGCTGCTGGCGGAGTCATCGCCCTTTACTTTTGTCCCAGTCGTCGCAAACCAGAAGCATTACATGGAATCGAAAGTGGGCTCCCCGCCAACACCAAGCGTGGCGCTCTGGACTACGCTGGGAATGGAGGAACCGACTACAAATACAACACGAAGACGGGAAGCCGTGAGGGATTCATTATTTTTCGCCGCCCTTCAGGGTCCCTGAAAGATTCGGAAGTTGTGGATGGCCTGTCGAATACTTTGGCCGTCGGGGAGCGGGCTTTTAATCGCCGAGCAAGTTGGGCTTATTACGACGAGAACAACGGCTACTTCGACGGCTACGACTGGGATACCGTGCGGTGGGGCGCCTTTCAGCCCGAACGCGATCGCAAAGAAATGGTGCCGCCTGGTTTAAGGTATTCCTATAAGTTTGGGTCCGCCCATATCGCCACTTGCCAGTTTGTTTATGGAGACGGCTCGGTAAAAGGAATTCCGTTTAACATCGACCAGAAAGTCTTCGGCTTGCTCTGTACTCGCAGAGACCAGCAGGTCGTTCAAAACCCACCCTAGCAGCACAGCCTGCGGTTCAAGTTGTCTGGCCAGCGCGATTGCCGTGGATATTGCGAATCGTGCTACTTGAATGCCCAGCCGAACGCCAAGGCAATTCCACCGCTTAAAAGGACTGGCGTCAGTGGAACGAAGAAACTCAATAGGAATCTGCATGAACGGTTTCACTTGCCGAGCGCTGACCACGTTTATCGCACTCAGTTTTATGTTGACATGCTCCATGGTTGCCGCGGAAGAGTTTCGCGCCGGCGCGGCCACGAGCAACATCACGCCTTCGATCGGTGGCAACATCATCGGCGGATTCGTGCCGATTCCGTCGACGCATGTGCATGATGAACTGCACGCGCGCTGTCTTGTACTCGACGACGGCCATACCAGGCTGGCACTGGTCGTTTGTGACCTTCTCGGCATTCATCGGATCGTCAGTGAAGAGGCCCGCAAACTGATCGCCCAACAAGCTGACATTCCACCGGAGTGCGTGCTGATCAGCGCCACGCACACTCACTCTGCAACCAGCGCCCTGGGACAAGACCGCCTCAAGCCCGAACAATCGCTCGATGACTATCAGCGGTTTGTTGCTCAGCGAATCGCCGATGGCGTGTTCCGCGCCGTCAACAATTTGCAACCGGCTGAGATTGCCTTTGGTACAGCCGAGGCCCCCGAGCATGTCTTCAATCGCCGCTGGAGCATGCGTCCGGGCACGATTCCCGAAAACCCGTTCGGCGGGTCCGATCTGGTGAAGATGAACCCACCTGCCGGCAGCCCGAACCTGATGGAACCCGCCGGCCCGACCGACCCGACCATTTCTTTCCTCGCAATACGCGAGCCAAGCGGTGCGCCGATCTCGGTCTTTGCCGCCTATTCCCTGCATTATGTGGGAGGGGTCGGTCCTGGGCACATCTCAGCCGACTACTACGGTATGTTTTGTCGTCACCTAGAGAGGCTGCTGAAAGCAGAGCACCAGTCGCCCCCGTTCGTCGCGATGCTGGCGAATGGCACCAGTGGCGACGTGAACAACATTAACTTCCGCAATCCTCGTCCTGCGCGGAAGCCCTACGAGCAGATGCAATTCGTTGCCGAGGATGTCGCCGCCAAAGTGCATGCGGCGATTGCCAAACTGAAATACGAATCCTACGTCACCCTCGCGGCGCGCTATCGAGAGCCCGTCGTCGCCTGGCGGCGGCCCGACGCTGCCCAGCGAGAATGGGCAGAAAAGACAATCGCCAATGGTCCCAAAAGTCAATCAGACCTGTCATTCATCTACGCCCAAAGAACCCTGAGCCTTGACGGGTATCCCGAAACGACCACCGTCCCCTTGCAAACTCTACGCATCGGCGACGTTTGCATGGGGTCAATGCCTTGCGAAGTGTTCTGCGAAATCGGCCTGGATTTCAAACGCCGCTGCCCACTTCAACCGGCTTTTATGGTTTCACTCAACCATGGCTACTTCGGTTACCTCCCGACGCCGAAGCAGCATGCTCTCGGTGGATATGAAACTTGGATCGGGACCAACCGTCTGGAACGAGAAGCCTCTGACAAGTTGCAAACCGCGTTGTTGGAAATGGCGGAAGAGATGAAGAGGGAAGTGAAGTGAGTCACCTCTTCGCTTGCGATGTAGCGGCCGGGGTTTGCAGGGCCTAATTCGCAGTAGAAGCAATTTGAATTACCAACAACGGCTCTTCCGCTCGCTACTCATTCTTCACAGCAGGATTTGCAGCAAGACCACTGATGACTTGCTTTCATCTGCGTGACCAATACTGCGAGTTACGATTGAATACCTGCTGAGACGGTAGAGGTTCCCGCCAATACGAACTGACCGCGTGTCGGTAACAGAAACAAATTGAGACGTTTAGGGCAGAAACAAACGAACCAAGTACTTCGGCCTGGGAAACACTTCAATGTTCCCAAGCCAACCGACTTGGAGGACAAGCCGGAATTGCTCTCGCTCCAAAATGACCAGTATCGGTTTCACTAAGCTCCGCCAGTTCCGCCTAAGCTTGAGCAGAGTACTAAAGTCCTCCGGGATCAGGGAGACGGTATCGTCCTCTGCAACAAGGCTTAATGGCCGGCCGTCCAGAAAACCATTCAGACGGCCGACCATCCTCAGTTTGGGCGTTGGGCCCTGTCCGAAGTTTGAATCTTGACCGTGCCGCTGAGCACCCATTCCGCATGTTGGGCCTCGGGTCCAGTACCGCTCGGAATTTTCACATGCATGTCGACAAACTCATAGGCAATCTCGGCGTTTCTGCCGGTCAAGCGGTCGTACAGACCCATTGCCAAATCGGGCCAGTTAGTCGTGTGCTCAGAAGCCATAATGATGTCCTGCTAAAATTGATTGCTAAAAGTTACTTTGGAATTTGAAAGTAATGTGATCACAACCGTGATCAGTCCCTGCGCAGCTGAGGTGGGTGGATGCCTATTTCGGCAGCACGACGGCATCAATGACGTGGATCACCCCATTGGTGCATTGGATGTCCGTCTGCACGACATTGGCTTCATCCACTTTCACACCGTCTGTGGCGTCAATATTGAGGTCTTGGCCCTGAACGGTCTTCGCTGACTTCAGTTTGACGACATCAGCCGCCAAAACCTTACCTGAAACCACATGGTAAGTCAGAATGCCTTGCAGCTTGGCCTTGTTTTCAGGCTTCAGCAGGTCCTGAATGACCGCGGCAGGGAACTGTGCAAATGCAGCATCAGTGGGAGCGAACACGGTAAAAGGGCCAACCCCTTTGAGCGTGTCCGCCAAATCCGCCGCCTGAACTGCGGCAACGAGTGTCTTAAACGAACCTGCAGCAACTGCGGTGTCAACAATATCAAGCATCTGCAAAATCCCTTGATAGAAGAAACGACCAGTGTGATTCGGAAAACGTCCAAATCGTTCATGTCGTACAAACCGTGATACCGGGCTCAAATTAACCCGATCGGTCAAAGATTTATCGGGAAGAGCGACCGCGACCGAAATCGCCCAAGTTCTCCCTTGATTTGTCGGTGGTCGAATTCGTTGCAATCACCATCTAACTGCCCCGCATTCGCTGCTCACACAACAGAACCATTCACCCGGCAGGATGTATTCGGCAGGCGAGCAAACGTGCGCCGTTTCACGCAATTAAAATTAGAACATTCTTGTCCAAAATCGAACGTCCTCGGCAGAGTCTGTATGAATGAACGCCACGAATCCCCAAAACGACAAGCCCTCTTCACTCTCACATGAGCAGTTTATGCGGCTGTTTCTGCAAGCCGAGCGGGAACTGCTGCGGTATGTCATGTCGTTGGTGCCGAATGTCAGCGATGCGCGGGACGTGGTTCAGGAGACGGCATTCGCGCTGTGGCAGGCTATCGAAAAATATGATCCCACGCGGCCGTTCGTGCCTTGGGCTTGCCGCTTTGCATTGAACGAGGCCCGACTGCATTTGCGATCAGCAGGACGTCGCAAGCGGCTCATCGACGAAGATGTGGCAGCACTCTTGGAATCGCGCCGGGTGGAAGTGGCTCCAAGACTGGACGCGCGGCGGGAACATCTGCGCGACTGCCTCGCCCGCCTGCCGGCCGAGCAACACCGTCTGGTGCGCGGCTATTACTTTGACGAGGAACCGATTGAGACGCTGGCAACACGATTGGGGCGCGGCGCGGATGCGATTTACAAATCGTTGCAACGGATCCGCCACGCATTGCATCAGTGCATCGAACGCAAATTGCAAACGGAATCTTGATCGTGAATGCTACCCCGAACGAATGGCACGAACTCATTCAAGCTGGTCTCGATGGCCACGCCACCGCGGAGCAGTCAGAGCGACTCAATGCCCTGCTACGCGATAATCCGCGGGCTCGCGACCTGTACCTCGAACTGGCAGATATAAATTCGTGCCTCGCTGTGGATGAGCAGCTTTGGAGCGAAAATCGCGAGGCGACGTCAACTGTTGTTTCTGTTCGATCGTCTTGGCTCGCCTTTCGTCCTTTGGCTGCAGCGGCGGCGGGGCTCGTCATCGGACTGCTCAGCGCATCGGTAGTGTGGGCCTATGTTGTTCCTCTGACCGGGAAGAGGATCGAGTTGTTGCACGAAAGCTTTGAATCGCGCCCTGCCCCCCTATCAACGGGCGTTCCGATCGAAGCGGGACATTGGAGCGGCGACTACACGCAGGTTGTGAGCGAAGAGCAAGGAGTCAATCCGGAGGCAGGCACCAAAATGCTGCGATTTCTCCGCGCAGACTATGAAGGAAAGGAAAACGCGGGGGGGTACGTGGCGGACTTACATCAGCTTGTCGACCTGCGTCCCTACCGGAGCGAATTGGCCGATGGCGGAGCGGTAATTGTGTTTTCTGCAGGATTTAATGCGTTCGAGTTTCCGGCACCGGAGAGCTATCGATGCATCGTGTCCTTGCACGCGCTCGATGCGGCGATGGTTAAGAACGGCGTGACGAGTGACCGGCAGGCTCTGAATGCCGAGGCACTCTCCATGACCAGCAGTAGCCGCCTGATTCTGGATCGCCAGCCCCAGACATGGCAGCGCCAGACTGCCGAGTTGCGGCTGCCCCCCAACGCCGAATTTCTGCTGGTCCATATCGGCGTGACCCATGTGACAAAGCCGCAACGCCGGGTCGACTTCGACGGACACTACCTCGATGAAGTCCGCCTTGTTCTGACACGTCGCGCGCCACTGCCGTGATCCTTCCCCACCAATGTTTTGTCGGCTGCTGTCGAGTTAGCTCCATGAAGAACACTTACTACGCTGGGCTCACCATCGCGATTGTCGCGCTCGTCATGGGCGAAATGAATGCAGCTGACGTGAAGCCAGCAGGTCCAACAACGCCTGAGATGCACACGGCGATGAACCGGTTGAGCGAGGCGGGCGTCGTCGCAGGCAAGAAGGGCTCGCTGACCTTCTTCCGCTGGAGCAATGCGCAGCCACCCACGCTGGTGCGGCTGGGACTTTGGGGAGCAAGAATCGACAATGAACTGCTCGCTCTGACCGAAACGATGCCGGATCTCGAAGCGGTGAACTTGTACGAGACCAGCGTCGATGACGAAGGGATTCAATCGCTGGCGAAGCTGCCAAAGTTGCGAATGCTCGCGGTGCTGCCCGTCGAACGGTACGAAAAGCAGGGCTTCGGGCCAACTCAATGGTCCTATCCCTTCATCGCGCGTCGAGCCGATCGGCCGCGCATCACGGGCAAAGCGTTGCAAGCGCTGGCGAATATAAAAACGATCGAAAGTCTGGACCTTCAGGACGCGCAGCTGCATTCGAGCGACCTGGCACTGCTCGCGTCGTGGCCGAAACTGGGTTCACTCGGCCTGCCGAACGTGATTGATGATGAGACGGTGAGGTGCCTCCAGGAGTGTCGCAAGCTGAGCCATTTGACGCTCGGCAATCGCGAGATCACAGCCGCCGAACCACGACGTTTGGCCGCGTGGAAATCACTCCGCAAGCTGGTGCTGACTTGTGCGAAGCTGTCCGACGAAGCACTCGAAGCATTGTCGACCCTGGAGACCGTAGAGAGCATCGAGCTGATCGACTGCGGCCTTTCGGACGAGCATTTGCAGCACCTGCTTGGTTCGCCACGACTCACCGAACTAGCATTGCCCCGCAACGAAATCAACGGGCCCGGCCTGGCACATTTAGCGCAGCTCAAGATCAAGTCACTCGGGTTAGAATTTAACAACGTGCGAGATGAGACATTGAAGGATTTAACTCAGCTGAAGAACGTCGACGAGATCCGCCTGAGCTACTGCTTCGGGATATCAGACCACGGCATCCGCAGCGGCGCGCTGCAAAGCATGGCAAACCTGAAACAACTGGCTTTGCGCGGAGTGAAACAAGTCACCGATGCCTCCATCGACGACCTGCTGAAGTTCCGGCAATTGGAGCATCTCAACATCCGCCAGAACGGTATCAGCGAAGAAGGCTGCGAGCGATTGAAGCAAGGCCTGCCAAAAACCGTTGTCTTTCGCTGAACTGCAGTAGGATGGAACTTAGGAAACCTCCCATGAAACCTCTTCCCCTCATTCTGGTTCCCTTCCTGTTGATGGCGGCACTTCATCAGGCTCTGGCGGAGCCGCCGCGCGCAGCGGTGAATGAACGTCACCAAGCACTGTTGAACACCTACTGCGTGAAATGCCACGGGGCAGAGACGCAGGAAGGCAAGTTCCGCTTCAATGACTTGCCCTTGGTCATCAACGACATCGAAACCGCCGAGCGCTGGCAGAAAGTATTGAATGCACTGAATGCAGGCGAAATGCCCCCCAGCGACGAGAAGCAGCCTGGCCATGAGGCCAAGACCAATTTTCTCGAAGATCTGTCCAATGCCATGGTCTTAGCCCGCAAGAGCTTAGGGGATCAGAACGGCGTCATCACGATGCGGCGGCTGAACCGCCGCGAATACAAAAACACGCTCCGCGAATTACTCGGCGTGGAGGTCAGTGTCAGCGAACTGCCCAGCGATACCGGCAATGGTGGCTTTGACACTGTCGGCTCGAATCTGTTCATGTCTGCGAATCAGTTTGAGCAATACCAGGCGCTGGGGCGCGAGGCGCTCGATGAAATGTTCGACCGGCAGGCTGCGGCAACAATCGAGAAGAAGTTGCGCTATGAAGTGGAGGAGTCTACTCCAAAGATTCAAAAGCTTGTCGCCGTTGAGACAGAAACTCGCGAGCGGGCACTCCGTTGGATCAAGGCCGTGGAAGACGCCACCGCCCGCCCCGAGAACGCCGACATCGTGGCCGAGATTCGCAAGTCGTCAAAAGACGAAAGTACCTTCCGCCGCTCGTGGGCGAAAATCAAAGGGGCACCGTCGCCGGAACTGTTCGGCTTCGTCACGAATGAAACTCCGGCAGACAAAGCCAACCGCGCCGCCAACAACACGTTCATGAACGCTTACAAACAACGCTACCTTGCCCAACCCGGGCTCGATCGTGGTGGTTACCTCACCATCCGCGGCGAAGCTGACCTGAACTCATGGATCACTCTGAACGTGCCGTTCGATTATCCGGTCGGAGATTACGTGGTGCGAGTGCGACTGGGCGTCACGCCGCAAGCCACGCCTGAGCGACAATTCCTGGAGTTCGGCATCAATCCGCGCCACGGTCAGGTCGAGAGCACCCATCACATCACGGCCACGATGGATGCGCCGCAGATCGTGGAGATACCGCTGACAATGACGCGCCGGCATGGTGTGCGCGAAAACCGCACGCTCTTCATTCGCGAGAAGGGGACCGCCGATGACATCCATCAACAGCGCGCACGCTTTAACGCAGGGGTGAAAAGCAACGGCATCGGTCCCGAACTAGCGCTATGGGTGGACTGGATCGAGATCGAGCGCATCCCGAATTCAAGCCAACCTCTGCCGCCCGGCCTTGCTGCGCTGGGCATCCCGCTGGACGACAAGAGCAAAGCTCCCACCGCAGATGAATTGCACGCGGCACTGAAGCGCTTTGCGATCGAGGCGTTTCGCGGCAACACGCCCAGTAATGCCTATCTCCAGCGACTGGTCGCGCTCTACGATAACCGCCGCCAAGCCGGTGACAAACATAGCCTTGCGCTGAAAGAGACGCTTTCCGTGGTGCTGGCTTCACCCATGTTTCTTTACCTGGCGGAGCCTTCTGACGAGGAAAAACGGCGTCCGCTAACGAGCCTCGAACTAGCCTCGCGCCTTTCCTATTTTATCTGGGGTGCGCCACCCGATGCTACTCTGCGCGAACTGGCCGAGCGCGATGAATTAAGGCAGCCTGCGGTGCTTGCGGCTCAAACCATTCGGCTCTTGGACGATCCACGCAGCGACGGCTTCGTCGACGCTTTTGTCTATCAATGGCTGGGACTGGACCGGCTCGATTTTTTCCAGGTCAATCGTGACCTTCATCCGCGAATGGACAACAGCACAAAGCTGGAGGCTCGCCACGAGGTGTACGAAACCTTCCGACATGTGCTGCAGAATAACGCCAGCCTGCGCGATTTACTCAAATCAGATTACGCGGTCCTCAATGCAGTCCTTGCCAACTACTACGGCATCCCAGGCGTGAGTGGCGATGATTTCCGCCCCGTGCCGCTGCCGCAGAATTCGCCGCGTGGGGGACTGCTCGGCATGGCCGCCATCCACATCATGGGAGGCAATGGGGAGATTACCAGCCCGGTTGATCGTGGTGCGTGGGTGCTGCGAAAGTTGCTTAATGATCCACCACCTCCGGCGCCAGCTAACATCCCTGCCATTACGCGTCTTGCTGGTCAGGCGTTAACGACGCGGGAGC
Source organism: Pirellulaceae bacterium (assembly GCA_041739545.1). Taxonomy (GTDB): domain Bacteria; phylum Planctomycetota; class Planctomycetia; order Pirellulales; family Pirellulaceae; genus JBGSNR01. The sequence continues at coordinate 82,628 of JBGSNR010000133.1, forward strand.
GAATGCTCGCGCACCAGCAGGATGCCCAGTGCGCCAGTTGCCACCGCCGGATCGATCCTATCGGGTTCGGCTTGGAGAACTTCGATGCCGTCGGGTTGTGGCGAACCGAGGACAGCTATCAAGTCCGGGATGAAAATGGAAAACCGGTCCCCAATGCGAAGAAAACTTGGACCATCGATCCCGCCGCGGCATTCCATAACGGCCCTGCGTTCAAAGACTATTTCGAACTGCGCGACCACATCGTTGCCCGATCGGATGACTTTGCGCACGGCTTCACTCTCGCGCTTATTGAGTATGCGCTCGGGCGTCCCGTCGGTTTT
>JBGSNR010000028.1:0-14272 GCA_041739545.1 Pirellulaceae bacterium
ACGGTGTAAAAACTGCAACCAAACGTTGAGACATGTGAGCGACCTCCGTGAAAATGAAATTCCCCGGAAGGTCTATCTGCAAATCTCTTGCCTTTTCCCAGCCAACCGCAATAGTACGAAATTAGATGCGATTGCCGTGGCCAGGAAAGCCATTCGGTGCCATTGCGATAATGTCGGGGACTTCATCCCCTTCGCCGCGCGATTCCTTGTAATCCTTGATCCACTGCTGATCGTCGGCACTGAGCAATGCAAACGGCACGGGGAGCGTCTTCGCTCCTTGAATGACTACATTCCCGTCGCGAATCCGAATGAATTTCCCCTTCATCTTCTGACCATTGCGGTCGGTCCAGACCCGCTCCGGATTGGCAATCGCTTTGCCGGTCGCCAATGGTTTGGCTGGGCCGTCTTCGCTGGCTGCCGAATCACCGGCTGCCGAATCGGTCTTCTCCGTGGCGTCAGCGGCATCGGCGGCCGCACGGTCCCGCGCATACTTACGATCCGAGAGACTTAATCTTGAAAGCGGCACGGAGACTTCACCGCTATCCATCTTGATCGTGACCTGATCCCCCTCCAGCCGCACAAACGATCCTTCCAGGGATCGTCCTTGCGTATCGGTCCAGGTGCGTTGAAAGGGATCAGAACCAAGCGCCAAAACGGCGACGACCAGACACGCGGCTGTAGTGCCAAACATGTAATCACCTAGCGATAAACGGTGACAGAAGAGGGGGGGGCCGCCTTGTATCTTCTCGCCGAGTTGATGAGCCGTCAAGCGATTTTGTGAATTTTCGGAAAGTCGCCGGGAAGACTTAGGCCATGACCTGAAAATCGACCGTTAGTAAGGACTGGAACCTCTATTCCCTCGACAGCGTTTCGTCCAAATTCAGCAGAATGCTGGCAACGGCGGCATAAGCGGCGTGATCCGCCGGGGGAAGCGATTTGTCCCGCGGCGATTCGCCATAGTCCAGCAGCTTCTCCGCGCCAGAAACATTCTCCGCAAACTGAGCTTGGAGCTTCTCCACTGAGCTTGCCAGCACTTGCAGTTCGGCCTCAGACGGCTCCCGGATTAACACCCGGCGGAACATGCGCGCTATGCGCTCTGGCGGTGATCCTGTCGGTGATTCCAGCAGCGCTTGCTGCGCCAAAACCCGCGCGGCTTCGAGGTAGGTTATATCGTTGAGGGTGACGAGTGCTTGCAACGGCGTGTTCGTTCGCGAGGACTTCACTTCACACGTTTGCCGGCGGGCGACATCGAAAAACACGGTGGGGCCCACGATGCGCCTCCAAAACTGATAGACGCTGCGCCGGTAAAGTGCCTCACCGTGATCCTGCACGTACTTGATGTTGCCGAAGGTCGCTTCTTCCCAGACACCAGCAGGCTGATAACCCTTCACCGGCGGACCGCCGAGTTTTTCGACCAACAAACCACTGGCTGCGAGTGCCTGATCCCGAATCATCCAAGAAGGCAAACGATAACGGGGTGCGCGGGCTAAGAGGCGATTTTCGGGATCCTTCTCAAGCAACTCCGGTGTGGCTCGTGAAGATTGCCGATAGGTCGCGCTCGTCACCATGAGCCGGAGGAGATGCTTGACATTCCAGGCTTTTGCACCGCTAGAAGTTGCCACACTCGCCGGCTGCTCAAGGATCGGATCACGGAATTCGCTGGCGAGCCAATCAAGCAATTCAGGATGCACTGGCTTTTCACCCTGCACCCCAAAATCTTCGGCCGTCTTCACCAGCCCGATGCCAAAGACTTGTTGCCACAGGCGATTGACCACCACGCGCGGCATGAGAGGCTGTTCTTTCGAGACCAGCCATTCGGCCAAGGCCAGGCGATTGTTGGCTGAACCTGCGGGCAATGGGGGAAGAACGGCCGGCACCCCCGGCTGCACTTCTTCCTCCGGCTTGTTGTATAGACCCCGTGTGAGGACGAACGTCTTGCGCGGCTCCCCTCTTTCGCGCATTACCATCGTTTTGGGGAGCGATTTTTCGAACTTCTCGCGCTCCTCGCGTGCCTTCTCGACCGACTTTACCGCGGACAGATAAGTCGCATCTTGATCTCGATGAAACTCACGCAGTCGCTTCTTATCGGCATCGTTCCGCTGCTCGTCTGCCTTAGCGAGAATCGCCCGCACTTCCGCGGGTAGCGCGTCGCTCACTGCGGCTGCATCGGTGGTTGCGAGCAAACGAAACTTCCCTAGCGTGTGCTGTCGTCCAAAATTGAAGTGCAAGTCACACGTCAGTTCGAGTTCTTCTTCCGCAGTGCCGACTGGTTGCTCCGGCACGAAGGTGAGTTGGTGAGGCTTGCCAAACTCCGGCATCACGGCCCAGCCGCTCGCTGGTTTGCCATCGAGAGCGCCGTCTGCTGGCCAGCCTGTTTGCGAAAAATCTGCCCCGCGGCTGACAAGTTTAAGAGGCTGATCCTTCACGCGGATTTGAATCTCGTTCAGAACGAAGTTGCCGTTGTCGGCTCTTCCTGGTCCTTGATTGATGAACGATGCATCGGGCAAAGCTTCGAGCCGAAAGCCAACGATGCCGCCGCGGGGAGCCCGCCACACGATGGTGTATTTGTCGGTGTCGGGATTCTTGCCGGTCGCGAGAACGCTGTGGTCCTCTTGCAGCTTAAGTTCCACGGCAGCGGCGCTCGTCGCGGATTGCGGCACCAGCGTTATCCACGGGGAAGCGGCGGACTCGCCAGGATTGCTTCGCTGCGCTAGCCACTGGGTGAATTCGTTTGCAAGCTGCTCTTCTCGCTGCTTACGGGTCTGGCTTGCCAATTGTTCTGCCTGTTTTAGGGCGGCGAGTTGGCTTTGCTGTTCTTCGTTGGCGAGGCTCAACACCGGATTAGCCAGCCCGCCGGCATCGTTGCCCCCGGTCTCGTCGATCGAATTGAAGTACGCGGCCAATTGGTAGTACTCGCGATGCAAAATCGGATCGTACTTGTGCGTGTGGCAGCGGCAACAGTTGAAAGAGAGTCCCAGCCAAACGGTGCCGGTCGTTTCGACGCGGTCTTGGACGTAGTCGATGCGCGATTCCTCCGCGATCCGCCCCCCTTCGCCATTGATCATGTGATTGCGGTGAAAGCCCGTCGCAATGAGTTGCGATTGGGTCGGCTGCGGAAGGAGATCGCCGGCGAGTTGTTCGATGGTGAATTGATCGAAGGGCATATTTTGGTTGAAGGCTTCAATCGCCCAGTCCCGCCAAAAATACATCGAACGTGTCGGATCCCCTTGATAGCCGTTGGTATCGGCGTAGCGGGCCGCATCGAGCCATTCCCAAACCATGCGTTCGCCAGAGCGGGGAGATTGCAGCAGGCGATCCACGACCGTTTCGTAAGCCGTGGGGGATTCATCTGCCAGGAAGGCCGAAAGTTCTGCAGGCGTTGGCGGCAAGCCGGTGAGGTCCAACGTGACACGCCGCAGCAAGGTTGCTTTTTCCGCCTCAGGCGACGGCGCGAGCTTTTCTTTCTCCAGTCTCGTCAAGATGAAGGCATCCAGCGGATTGCGGACCCAATTATTTTCCGCAACGTTCGGCACTGCGGGACGCACCACCGATTCAAAGGCCCAGTGCTTTCCCCACTTAGCCCCTTGGTCGATCCACTGTTGCAAAATCTGCTTTTGCTCGGCCGTGAGCATGCGCTTGGTCGCTGGCGGCGGCATGACTTCATCGGGATCGGTCGAAAGGATGCGACGGATGAGTTCGCTGTCGGCACTCTTGCCCGGCACGATAAGCGGGCTTTCGGTGCGCAGCGCATCCTCCTGCCGATCAAGCCGCAGATCGGCTTCGCGGGAGCCTTCATCCGGACCATGGCAGAGAAAGCACTGGTCCGACAGGATCGGCAACACCTGCCGACTAAAGTCGATTTTGGGGGCTTCTTCTGCCTGCACGGAAGCCTGCCCCAATAGGTTCAGGCCCAGCGAAAGGAGGAGCAGTAGAGCAGATTTGTTCCAAGTGGCAGGCATGGCAGGGTTCAACCGGGGGAGGATCACTCTAGTATAAGGAGCATTCGTGGCCGAGGCGAATCAGGGGAAATCAGCCGTTTCGATCCCTCCTTCTTTGACTCTGCTCCCCGATCTTTCATAATGAAACCACTATGAATCGAATTTTCTGGATACCCCTCCTGATCTGCTTCTGCCTAATGTGTGGCGGCATCTCCCGTGCGGCTGAGCCGACGGAAGAGCTGCCGGAGCGGGTCAGTTTCAACACGCACATCAGGCCGATCCTGTCGAACGTTTGCTTTCAATGTCACGGCCCCGATGAAAAGAACCGGGACGGCGACTTGCGTTTGGATACGCGAGAAGGGGCAACGGCTGACCGTGGCGACTATGCCGCCATCGTGCCAGGCAGACCAGAGGCAAGCGCTTTACTGGAACGAGTGACGGCTGCGGACGAAGACATTGTGATGCCGCCGCCGGATTCAAAAAAGGAACGGCTGACGGCCCGACAGATCGCGCTGTTGAAAAAGTGGATTGAGCAGGGGGCCGAGTACGAAGGGCATTGGGCGTTTCTGCCGCTGGCTGATGTTGCGCCCCCAGTGCCCGCGAACAACAAGGACGAATTCAGCCGCAATCCCTTGGATGCGTTCGTCTTGGAGAAGCTCTCGGCCGCCCGGCTCAAGCCTTCTGCCGAGGCAGACAGGGCGACTTTCCTTCGCCGAATGGCACTAGATCTGACAGGGCTCTTGCCGTCGCCAGAATTCGTTGCCGAGTTCCTTGCCGACAATAGTCCCGATGCGGTCGAACGACTCGCCGATCGCCTGCTGGCCGATCCGCATTATGGGGAGCGGTGGGGACGTCACTGGCTCGATCAAGCACGTTACGCAGATTCCCACGGCTATTCCATTGATGGGGAACGATCGCAATGGCCTTATCGGGATTGGGTGATCCGCGCGCTGCAGCAAGACATGCCGTTTGATCAGTTCACTGTGGAACAGCTTGCCGGCGATCTGCTTCCGCAGCCGACCAAGTCGCAGTTGATCGCGACCGCGTTTCATCGCAACACGCTCATCAATCAGGAAGGTGGCACCGATGCCGAGCAGTTTCGAAACGAAGCGGTCGTGGATCGCGTCAGCACCACCGGCGCCGTTTGGCTCGGCCTGACCGTCGGTTGTGCGCAGTGTCACACGCACAAGTACGACCCGATTACACACGAAGACTTTTATCGCCTGTTCGCGTTCTTCAACCAGGGGGACGACATCAACAACAAAGGATCAACCACGTCGGTGCTCCGGGGCGAAGTTTTTGGCCGGCCCGCGACGTTGCCGACGGATGATACTGAGCAGCAACTTGCCGCGCGACAGCAGCAGTGGGAAGCCGGTCAGCGAGCTTTGCTGCAACCTGCGGCGGGAGCTCCATCCACGGGAGAATCGCAGTCGTCAAGGAACGCTGCCGCCGAATGGACTGCCGCGAAGTATGACGAATACGAATCCACCTCGAATGCCGGGCTGCAGATGTTAGAAGATAACTCCCTGCTTGCCGATGGACGTGGCGATGCGAACGATACCTACCGGATGCTGCTGTCGACCAAGTTGCCGGAAGTGGCCGCCCTTCGCCTGCGCGTTTTGCCGCACGAATCGTTGCCGAAAATGGGCCCCGGGCTGGCAAGCAACGGCAACTTCGTTTTGACCCGCGTGGAAATCAACGTCGATGGCAAGCCGGTCTCGCTGGCTGGTGCTTTCGCCGATCACGAGCAACCGGGCTACCCGATCTCGGCCGTGCTCGACAACCAAGGGACCACCGGCTGGGCGATTAATGTGGGGGCCGGGCAAAAGGCCCAGATGAACGCGCCGCACGAAGCGGTTTTCATTTTAGAAAAGCCCTTGGCTGCTACCGGCAAGCAGATTGAAGTGCTCCTGAAACACGAAATGAACGAACGGTATTTGATCGGCCGATTTGCGTTAGATGTTTCTGCGAAGCGTCCGCCGCTGCCCAAGAGTGCTCAGGCAAAAGATCAACTGCAAGTCGCCTTGAAACTGGCTCCCGAAAAACGTTCTGCCGAGCAAGTCAAGCTTGTTCGCGAAGCTTTTTTAAAGTCAGATCCGCAAGCCAAGCAGCTTAGCGACACGAAAGCCGCTCGGCAAAAGAAACTCGACGGTTCCAAAGCAGAAGTGATGATCATGCGCGATCGCACCCCGCCGCGGCAAACCTTCATTCTCACGCGCGGGGACTTTCTGCGTCCCGATCAGAAGGTCGGCCCGCTACAGCCGGGCGTGATCGCGGCCGTGCAGCGCGGCTTTCGTACGCCGATCGAGCAATTCGAATTCAAGAATCGAATCGATCTGGCCAAGTGGCTCGTCCATCCGGAGAATCCCCTCACGCCGCGGGTCACGATCAACCGAATGTGGCTGCGCTACTTCGGCCGAGGACTGGTCGAAACGGAGGAAGATTTTGGCACACAAGGCTCCCCGCCGACCCATCCCGAACTGCTCGATTGGCTGGGGGGGGAGTTCATCCGCCAAGGCTGGTCGCAGCAGGCCATGCATCGGCTGATTGTTACGTCGGCGACTTATCGGCAGTCGTCGAAGATGCGCAGCGATCTCACCCAGGCTGATCCCCTCAACAAGCTGCTCGGCCGGCAAGCAAGGATTCGCGTGGAAGGAGAAATCGTGCGCGATGCAGCCCTTTCCGCGGCAGGCATGCTCACCCGGAACATCGGCGGCCCCAGTGTGCATCCGCCCCAGCCAGAAGGGGTTTATGCCTTCACGCAAAACGCGAAGAGTTGGAAATCGCCGCAGGATGAAGATCGTTTTCGCCGCGGGTTGTATACCTTCTTCTATCGCAGCGCACCCTATCCGCTCCTCACCACGTTTGATGCTCCGGACTTTCAATTGGTCTGCACCAAGCGAGCGCGATCGAACACGCCGCTGCAATCGCTGACGCTCGCCAACGACATCGCCTTTGTGGAAATCGCCCAGGGGCTCGCGCTGCGGATGCAGTTGGAAAGCCCCGCTCACGATGATATCGATGCCCGCCTGACTCACGGGTTCTTGCTCTGCCTCCAGCGCAAGCCATCCTTGCGCGAACTGGGTGCGCTACGAGACTTTTACAATTCGCAACTCGCCTCGTTCGACGATGCCCCCAGCGAAGCGACACTCCTGGTTTCACCGACACTTAAGTCGGCCAGCCGCTCGCTGCCGGAAGCCGCGGCCTGGGTTTGCGTGGCGCGCGTGCTACTCAATACGGATGCGTTCATCACGCGGGAGTAGCGATCCGTGTCGATCCCTCGCCAATCATTTCAAATTCGGCTCGACTTGCTCTTTATTTTGCCGGTCTTCCTGCTCGTTGCCTTGGGTTGGCAGCGGGCGCTGCGCAGTCCCGACGGTTGGAGAATTCAAGACGAAATCGCCGGCGCTTTTTTTCCGGCCATCTTCGCCGGCACCATCGCAGCAATCGTAATTGGGGTCCGCAATATTATTGTGGAACGCCGCGATTCGGCCTCACCACAGAGACGCTCGCGCGCATTCCGGGTCGCCTTGCTATCCTTGCTCCTGTCAGTCTTCTTCGGATTCGTGGAACTCGTTGCTGTCGAAATTGAAATGCGCGGCTACCGTTCGTATTCTCCAAATCTCATCCACCCGCAAATTGTGGAAGATCTCTGGCCGTTCACTATTTTTCTCCTGTTTGTCGGCTGTATCTCCTTCATTCTCGGCGGAATAGTGTTTGGAATCGGGGAGGGAGTTCGTTGGCTGTTCGTCACTTCTGCCACTTCTCCCCCTTCGCCTTCCAATACTCCAAAAACGCCGCCACCAACGCAGACTTGAGCGACTTGTCGACTCGTCTGCCGTCTGCCGTCTGCCGTCCGCCGTCTTGCCGAAGTAGTGGGCGATCCAGCCGTCCGCAATGCTGTCCGCCCCATCGACGAACGGATCGAGTTCCTCCTGCGAGAAACGGATCGCTACGATAAAAAAACGACTTCCCCTCGTCCGCCGTGCAACAAGTCCCCATGATAGAGGTCGCACACACTGCTTCCAATTCTTTCCGGAAACCTGAAGCCTCGCTTCAATAAGTCGCGTGTCACCAGCGGCAACCAGGTGGGTTGATAGCGACAGCCGAAACGAAAGGTTGGCAGCAGTTCAGGCCGGGAACGAAGAAACAAAATCGTCCCCCGCCGCATCCCCGCGCCAGGCCTGCGTCCGCCATCGCCGCCGACGATCAGCGTCCCTGCCAACATGTTGACGGCCGCGTAATCGCCGACGTTTCCTCCAATCGCAATCAATCCCCGCCGCTGCGAGTGGGCCACTTCATTCCCGGCATCGCCGTCGATCAGGATCGTTCCGCCGGTCATGCCGCGCAAACTTCCCCGATAGGCTCCGCCGACGAGATCACCGGCCGAGCCCTGCACGCGAATCGAACCGCCGTGCATTTCGCAACCGAGAAAGTCGCTGGCGTCACCTTCGACGACGATCTCTCCGCCGCGCATTTCGATCCCCACATGCCGCCCCGCGTTGCCGCGAACAAAGACTTTGCCACGAGTCATTTTCCCGCCGATGCGATGCACGCCCGACAAGTCGCCGCGCCACTCGAATTGTTCGTCGGCAGCGTTTCCTGAGACCTGAAAGAACTCCCCTAACTCCACTTGCCGGTTGCCATACTGCACCGGCAGCTTCGCGATCTCCTTCGCCGACAACTGTCGCACGTGTTCCGGCAAAATGCCGTCCACTTCGAGCGGAACCTGCGGCGGAGCGTGAAGTTCGAGAGTCAGCATGGGAGTGTCACTTACGCTCCATACTTCCCAAGCCGACCGGCATTCGACAGCGCCAGGGTCATCAAATACTTGGCTTCGAACTGGCCCAGGCCGCCACGGACACAGGTGTTCTCGCCAAAGGCAGTGTTCCCATCGGGCCGGCAGCAATCGCTGACCAACAGCGTCGGAACCGGATGCCAACTGTGGCTCTTCAAATAGCTGGGGGTGCTATGGTCGCCGGTGACGATCAGCACGTCGGGCTTCAGCTTTTCGATCCGCGGCAGGACCGCATCGAGTTCTTCGATCCGCTTCACCTTCGCATCAAAGTTGCCATCTTCGCCAGTGCTGTCGGTGTACTTGAAATGGATGAAGAAGAAGTCATAGTCCTTCCAGTTCTGTTCTAGGATCGTCATTTGATCTTCGAGTGTCACCGCTTTACCCAGCAACTCCATCCCCACCAGACTCGCGAGCCCTTTGTACATCGGATACACGGCAATCGCGCCAGCTTTCAACCCATAAACCTCTTCGTAACTGGGCAACTGCGGCCGGCCGGAAAAACCACGCAGGGTCAAGCCGTTCGCCTTGGGTTGATCTTTCAACAGCGCCGTCGCCTGCTTCACAAATTCGGCCGCCACTTCCGCGGTCTTCTTACTCCCCGCATCGTGAGGCACTGGTTGGAGAGGAACCACGCCCGTCGCTTGCGGATCGGTGTCTTTCACATTCCCTTCCAACCTAGGTCCTCGGAAGACAACCACGAAGCGATGCTCCTTCACAGGCTCGACGAAAATCTCGATGCCAGGAATCTTCACCTGCCCCATCAGCTTGGCGAGGGGAGCACTTTCTTCGGACGGAATCCGTCCCGCGCGACGATCAGAAATTTTCCCTTCCGCATCGAGTGTGCAGTAGTTGCCGCGGGCGGCCACGTCGCCGGGCTGCATCAAAAAGCCAATGCCGGTCGCTTCCAGTGCCCCACGACCAATCAGGAACGTGAGGGGATCATAGCCGAACAACCCCAAGTGCCCCGGCCCACTCCCGGGAGCGATGCCTGGAATGACCGGGATGCTTCCCCCCTGCACTCCGATCGAAGCCAGGCGATCCAAGTTAGGAGTCTTCGCAGTTTCCAGTTCGGTCTTGCCCATGGGCGTCATCGGCAAGCCCCCCAAGCCGTCGGCGACCAGCATCACAATCTTGGAATCGTTCTTCTGTTTCAGTTCACGGGTCAGGGTATGGATGTCCATGGCAAAACGGCTCGGCAATTGGGGGTCGAAGGAAAGCAGTAAGTTCGTTTGTGGTAGCAGAAATTCGTCCGGCGGCAAAGTGGCCGGCGGGAACCGCTGCGCGGTTCTTGTGCGATTTGAATTCCTATGTGTTCAATAAATAATCAGTCATAACTCATTATTCTGGAGCAGGCAGCCTCAAGTTCCAGATCGATTCGAAACGAGACTGAACAGGGTCCAGTCGGCCCGTTTTGGAAAGGGGTTCCACCGCATCTGAAACACCCTTAACCCACTTCACTGGCTAGACTTAAGCGGAAAAGCTGGTTCCTGGCTGTTAGCTACCCAACTGGGGAGTTTGCTAACGGCTTGAACAGGTTTGTTTCACAACGGCTTCCGCTGCGATCCGCCGGGAGCACGTTCCCTGGTCGCCTGCTCTTGCGGCAAGACTGCCAGCGCTCAGCCAGGAACTTTCATTGTCGTCATGCATTGATGATTCGTCAAATGATTGTGACGAATAAATGACAACTCATCAGACCGCAACCCAGCGCTCCGATCGTGGCTATTTCGCTGCCACGGTTGCCTGAGCTTCAATCAGGCGTTTGCGATACTCTTCAAAGTCCACCTTGGTGAACTTCACCATCGCATCGTGGGCCCGCTCGATCCGCTTCTGGTCTTCGGTCGATAAAGTCCAGTTCACCAAATGCCGGCTGCGAACTTCCGATGTCTTGTTTCCCAGCCGTTCGGTCGAAAGAATCGTCCGGGTTATCTCCCGCGGCAACATTCCCTTTTCGGCAATCGCCCGGTTCAAGGCCATCCGCGCTTCGGGCGGCAGGTTACCCACCCGCATCGCGTTCAGGCGCGAGCACCAATCGGCAAACTTGTGGTATTCAAAGACGGCCTCGGGAAATTTAGGACGCATGCCGGTCACTTCATAGGTGATCTTCGTTCCAGCCAGTTTGACATAGCTGATCGCTTGCCCATTTTCGGTTCGTTCTTCCGTCGTTTCTGTGAACTTGGGGGAGGCCGCTTCCGCAAACAGCGAATCGGCAATCTCTTGCGAATGAACCTTGAGCGCGAAGCAGTGATCGAGGGCTGTCTGCGTGGTCACTACCGCTTGGATTTGCTGCTTCTCATCGAGCAAGGTGAAGGTGCCGCGGGCCTGATCCAGAACGACGATCTCGCGCGAATCACTTAACAGAAAATCGTAGACGACCGAATTGGAGAACAGCGTCAGCGTCTGCGCGACCGGCTGTTTCTCTTTCCCCACGAAGACGTCGGTATCCATGCGGAAATCTTGACCCCACAGCGGGTTGGCAGCGAGCGCTACCGTGGCCAGCCAGCCGAGCATCAGCCCTGCGAAGCGCGAAACGTTGGTACGATGGATAGACATGGCTCGTGGTCCTGGTTCGCGAAGTGCCCCGCGCTGAATAGTCCGCTGTAGCGCGCGCTGCGGCAGGATGGTACTGAAATCGGTCGCTGGCTGTCCAGAGTGATCGGCTCGCACATAAAGTAGTAGGCACACTCAGTGTGCCGTTCACCGAGTGAGCGCGTTCCAGACAATTGCAGCGCGGATCGGATCGGGAAGACGTGTACCTGGTGAACGGCACACGGAGTGTGCCCACTACGTTGCAATTCGCAACTCAAAGAGAAAACAGCTTGCATGCCAGCACGCATCACCGCCCCCGATTCCCCCGCACTGGATGAACTCTGCCAAACGCTGGCGGCCCATGCTAGCGAATTGAACTCGCCTCCAACCTTCCCAAAGCAGCAGCTCAAACTTTGCGCCGAAGCGGGTGTCTTTGAATGGTTCCTGCCAGCGGAACTCGGCGGGCAAGGTTGGCATGAGGCAGATTTAGCTCGCGGCTATATGCGTCTGGCAGCAGCCTGTCTGACGACGGCGTTTGTGATTACGCAGCGCGTCGGGGCGATGACGCGGCTGGCCGGCTGTGCAAACCAGGGACTGAAAGAACGTCTGCTCCCTCCGCTCCTTCGCGGCGAGACTTTTGCCACGATCGGTATTTCGCATCTAACAACCAGCCGCCGGCATTTGGGCCAGCCCGTGCTGCGCGCGGAAGAGACGGCCGACGGCTTTGTTCTGAATGGCTATTCGCCGTGGGTGACCGGCGCGCTGCATGCCCAGCACATCGTTCTGGGGGCGGAGTTGGCGGATGGACGGCAGATCATTCTCGCCCTGCCGACCGATCTGCCGGGCGTGACGGTGCCGCAACCGCCGGAACTGGTGGCGCTCTCCGCCAGTTGCACGGGGCCGATGCACTGCGAGCAGGTGCAAGTCTCGCGCGATTGGCTAATGGCTGGGCCGATGCTGGAAGTGATGAAACGGGGGCTCTCTGCCATGACGGGCGGATTGCAAACCAGTGCGCTTGCTTTGGGTCTATCGCGTGCCGCGCTCGATTTTCTCGCGGCCGAAGCGGAACAGCGCCCGCAGCTTCTGCCGCCGCACAACGCACTGCACGAAGATTGGCAGCAAGTGGAACGAGAACTGTTGGCGGCCGCGACAGGAACTCCGGTTTGCTCGGGAGATGAACTACGAGCCCAAGCGAATAGCCTCGCACTCCGCTCCACTCAAGCAGCGCTGGCTGCTGCGAAGGGGGCAGGTTTTGTGGCCACCCATCCGGCAGGACGTTGGTGCCGGGAAGCGTTATTTTTTCTGGTTTGGAGTTGCCCGCCGAGCGTGCTGGATGCGAATTTGTGCGAACTGGCTGGAATGGAAGTTTTGTAAGCAATCCACAAGCGAACAACCGCGCCCATCCGAGACGCGACCGTCAGGGAGCGATGAACCGCGGGAACTCCAAAAGCGGCGGTGGCCTCATGCGCAGGTTTCAGGTACCCCGTACCTGCGCTTTAACGCGGCTAAGAATTGGAGCCGGAATGTGTCAGGGACGGGTGGCGTACTACCCCGCTACACAACTTGTTCGGCCCGTTCGCCTATGGCACGCGGCATGGGCTTCCATGCGGCCGTGCGCTCGTTAGCATTCAAATGGCAGCGGATCATCTTTCGCTGCTGGCAAACTCGGCAGCTCTACGACGATGCCCAATACGTCGCCCAACTCCACCGCAAACAATCCCCCATCGTGAAGTTCCTCGCCACAAATTCTTCCAAGTAGACTTGATGAGGTAGCTCAGATGTCTACGGGACTACCCCGCTCGGCGGCTCTGATCAATCGACTTTTCGAACTTTTGCCGTGAGTGTCACCGCAGGAATCATGAGATTGTCGTTGCGATTTAAGGACTTTAAGCACTCGGTCAACGACTCGTAGGTGCATTCCTTCTTATCCCGCTTTTTTAAGCCATCTCGGACGGCTGCCCAGGCGCGAAAGCCTTCGCCATAACCGTCGGTCACGGCTGGCAACTCGAACTTGTTGCTGCTGAGCATTTCGAAATAGGGAACATCTTTCAATTCCGCAGTCACCTTTAATGCTGCGGTGGGCTCGACCCATTGTGTCGCCGTTTGGAAACCGATTAATCGCTGGTCGTAATAAAATGAGACATCCAACGATAGGCCCATTCTGTCACGCGTTACGTCTGCTATCGGTTCTCCGACGAGGTAGCGTGCGTTGATACGCAAATGATATCCGTCTTTAAGCACGACTTCTTTGGTGCCGCGCCAGCCCGGAATGATGTCACCAAAGGGCATCCGATGGTCATCACGTTTCAACTGCATATTGAAGTCCTTCGTGGGCGAAGGCTGGTCGATGAGATAGTCAACGCCTTGGACAGGTACAAATCCGAAACTTGAGGCATTCACCACCAACGCGATCTTGTCCGGGTGGGCATCGGCGGCGGCTGTGCTGCAAACGAGTAAAACCAGCAGCGAGGCAGTCGCAAGCAAAGGTGGAGTGCGTAGCATCTTTGGGAGTCCTAGAGTTACTGGTGCTCGACATCGCGAAGATAAACGAAATCTACCGTAAAGACAAATCAAACGCACAAAAGTTCTCGGGACCCTGGCTGCGCCCTACCTGGGACAAATCGACGAATTGGCTATTTGCTAATCTCGGCAAGTTCCGTAGGTCCGTAGATCATGCACGGCACTGAAACGGGTCGTGCAAGGCAACCGGATTATCGATCCTCGGTTCTCGTTCAAACAACGTGGCACACAAACTGCTTGACAATTCATCAATCATTAGTGAAGTTAATGCTGAGTAGGAGCGGCATGCGAGACGTTGGGGCGAAGCAATCGCACGAAGCAATTTAAACAAACACCGCGAAGGTGTTTTCCAGCCCCCTTGCAGCAGTAATCGGGCGAACCTCGTCAGCCTCATCCTGCCCCCCGGACGAGGCGCTAACAGCCAGTACGTGCTTACCGTGCAAGTACTGGTTCGAAGACGATGGCATTGGCTAGTTCGCGTACGAAGTCG
>JBGSNR010000040.1:0-3169 GCA_041739545.1 Pirellulaceae bacterium
GACTCCCACCGCACCACCAATGGAGGCCACAAAAATACCATTTCCGCGGGTGCTGCCGGGTTCGTTCGCTAGGCTGATCTGGTTGTCGCTGATGGTGAAGGCGGATGCGTTGGAATAGGCCAGATTGTGGAAAATGCCGGCACGCGTGGAGCCGATGACGTTGTTGGCAATGGTTGGCGTAAAGCCGGGAACTGGATTCGCTTGATAGAAATTGCCGGTTTGCAAACCAACTCGGGTGTTGGTGATGACATTATCCGTCACTTGGGCGTAGAAGTTGTTGTACAACAGCACGCCGATGCCAAAGCCATACGGAATGTGACCAATGTTATCGATCTTGTTGTACTGAATCGTGTTGTTCGTGGTGGCGGCAGGGTTGACCGAATTGTAGAAATCTAACGCCGCGTAGCTCAAGTTCTGCACGATGTTGTTGATGACGTTGATTTCACCCACACCTTCGTAGCTGGAAATCCCCTCGTAAGCATCGACATCCACGCCGTTTACCAAAACGCCGCTGGTCAAGGAGGTGTTATTTCCATCGACGGTGAGACCATTGATCGTGACTCCGCTCGTCTCGATGTAAATTACCGGCAGACTGGTCGGAGAGAATGGATCGGGATCGGAAACGGCGGGCACTACCACTGCTTCCGCATTGCGAACGCTTGTGTTCGGATTGATACCCGCGTTGGGGCCGAGCATCGTTAGCGATTTATCAACCGTCAAATTCTCCGCATACAACCCTGCGGCGACATGCACCGTCCCGGACGAGGCGACGGCGTCAATGGCTCCCTGAATCGTTAAGAAGGCGTCGTAGCCAAAAATGCGGTCGGTTTCTGGTGTGAGCCCATTCCAAGTCACAATGTCGCCGATGGATAGTCCTGGGGCACCGGTATCAGTCGTGATCGTATACTGCGTGGCCACATCATCGGCATAGGTATTGACCGGAGTTAGTATAGGAACCTTAATTAGCACTACGTCGTTGCCGTCGCCGCCGTTGTAGTAGATGGCGAAGACATTGCCGCTTAGCACAAACGTTTGGCCGTTGGCCAGTCCTGCGAAAGTGCCGACGACTGGGTCGGCACCATCGTTGTTGACGATGGTGAAGACATCACCATCGGCTGGTGTGAAGCCTAATGTCAGACTCAATGTGGTATCAGTGACATCAACGCCGCCGGTGACATTCACCTGATCGTACTGCGTGCCAACGGTTGTGCCGTTCAGTTCGGCAACCAGAGTGCCAACCGGTCCGTAAGCGCCGATGACATTCAAGATGCCGGGGCTATTTCCCGGTGAGACCGTCCCCGTCCCTGACAAATTGCCGGTGATGGTTCCGGCGCCGCGCACCAGCCCTGCATCAGTCACCACGACATTGCTCGTGAGCGTGCCCGTTACCAGTAAATCGCCCGTGATGGTTGCCGCACCAGCTGTGTGATTACCAAGGATTTGAGCAAACGCATCGGTTCCACTGACAAGTAAGCCGGTGCCCGTTGCTGCACTCGTGTTGCCGTCAGAAATAATGGCGGTGATGTCGTTGGGATTGTCGTCTTGAACATAAATGCCCGTCGTCACGCCAGCGCCGATCGTCACGTTGCTCACGTTGATGATGCTGGCGGAAGCGGAACCAAAACTGGGGTCGTTGTTCGAGAGCTGAATGCCGGTCACACTTTGGCCTATGGTTCCGCCAGTAACGGAAACCGTGGTGGCGGTGGGATTGTTCCAAAAGTACATGCCACGGGCAAACTGTCCGCCGCTGCCACCGATATTGTTGTTGCTTATGTTTACCGTGGAACCCACTTGTACGCTCAGCACGTAGATACCAAAGGTTTCATCGCTCGCGCCGGTCACTCCACTGGCCGCATTGATGGTATTGCCCGTGAAGTTTAAGGTCCCTGCGGAGGCGTAGAACAAATTCGTAACGACACCAATCGAATCCTGCCCCACTGTGATCTCATTACCCGACCAGGTCATGCTTCCATTGGCATAGAAATTCTGAAGATGCAGACCAATAGCGCCAGTACGCGCCTGCACGGTATTGTTGGTGATGTCCGCATAGCTATTGTTGAACAGGATGATTGCCTGATCGTTCACATTGCGAACGACATTCCCCGTGATGAGATTCCCGGTGCTGGCGACCGTAGTGCCGTTGTTTAGCGAGATACCGCGTTGCCCAAAGTTCTGCAACACGTTGTTCTGCACCAGCAGGTTATTCACCGGAGTTGTGACGTCGTTCGCGGAAATGTTGGTAATGCCACGCCGAGCATGAATGTCTACGCCATCGTTGACCAGAGTGCTGGCACCCAGGTTCGCATTGTTTCCGTCGAGTACGAGACCATCGATGGTGATGCCACTGGCTAGCACGCGGATCAAATCCTCCGCGTTCGGATTGCCACCAGTGGGATCGTTGGTGACCGCCGTGATGATTGTTTCGACCAGCGGATCCGCCTTACCAGCGACGAACGCGGCCACACGTGTATCTGCATCCTGCCCCGCCTGCGCCCCGTGAATAGTCAGCGACTTGGTGATGTTGATGTTCTCAACAAACGTCCCTGCCTCGACATTCACAATGTCGCCCGCTGTCGCTGCGTCGATGGCCCGCTGAATGGTTTCGTCGCTAGCACCAGTGCCGGGAGTTGTGACGTAAAGGTTGCTTGCAACATAACGGATCAACCCTGAAGCGGAAGAATCCAAGGCATGAAAGATCTTATCTTCGACGCGGAAGTTGTTGGACTCGTCAAAAGTAGCAGTTCCCACCAGGTCGTAGGATTGCGAAGTGCGGTTGTCGATGAAGTAAGAATCGCCGGCAAACACATTGCCGCTGCCGATGGTGACCGTACCGGCAGTCGCGTCGAGACGAAGGTCGGTTAAGTTGTCATCGGTGGCATCGAAATCGATTGCAGTTACAGAGCCACTGGCACCGTTGGTGAACTGGATGCCAGCTGCATTGTCATTGATGCTACTGCCGGTGATCGTAGCCGAGGCGTCTGAACCCTCGACCAGAATGCCGGTGACGCTGGCAGAGATTGTGGTGTTCCCTAGGACGGTTGCGGAAACCGTGGCATTGTTCGTATTTGAAGGATTGTCCAAGACGTAGACACCGACCTGCGTACCCGAGATCGCCACGCCATCGACCGTCACGCTCATCGAATTACCGTTCAGGAAGCCAATATCGTGG
>JBGSNR010000014.1:0-58998 GCA_041739545.1 Pirellulaceae bacterium
GAAGGTCTGCCTCCTGGTCCGCTTGGCCTGCCGCCGCTAGGTCGACCACCACTTGGTCTGCCTCCTGGTCCACTTGGACGTCCACCCGAAGGTCTCCCTCCACTTGGTCGACCACCCGAAGGCCCACCAGTGCGGCGACTACTCGGCAATCCAGCGCCGGGTCTGCCGCCATTCGGTCGTGATGTGTTGGGTCGGCCTCCTCCTGTGCGCGGTCCGCCGGCACGTGGTCCGCCGGGACGAGAACCACCAGGACGAGAACCGCCGGGCCTGCCACCGCCCGGACGAGCGCCGCCATCACGTGAGCCCGTCCGTGCTCCAAAACGAGATGGTCGTTCTCCTCCTTATTCACTTCGTTCGCGCGGGGGTCGATCGCCGCCCGGTCCGCGCGATGATCCGCCGGGCCCTCGGGCTGGACCTCGTCCCGCAGGTCGGCCTGCAGGAGGACGCTTGCCGCCAGGAACTTTGCCCCGACCGGGCGAACGAGTTTTGGGTTCTTCACCACCAGCAGCATCACCTTCTTCGTCGCCGTACTCCAAAATACTGCCACGCCGATCGCCGGCCGCGTTCTCGGCATCGGTCGGCAAGAAGTCATTCAAGTCGAGCAACTCATCGTCGTCGTCATCGTGATCAAAGTCGGAATCGACGGGGCGTTTCGCCACCGGCATTTTGGGTTCCACGGGAGGCTTGAACTTGCTGCCGGGCATTTTTGGCATCTTGGGTTCGATCGGCCGCTTCGGAAGTTCGACAGCACCGCTACCTGCTTTTTCTTCCCCCTTCCCTTTTCCCTTTCGCCCTTTCGCGAGGTCCCCCTTGCGCTTGCTTTCGACTTTGGGATTGGTCTGCTTCGTGGTGAGCAGCGATCGCACTTCGGTTTCGGAGAGCCGTCGCATTTCCCCCGGTGCGAGTTCCCCCAAGCGCAGCGAGCCAATCGCGACGCGCTTCAGGCTGAGCACCTTGTGCCCCACCTTGGCGAGAATGCGGCGAATCTCGCGGTTCTTCCCTTCGCGCAGAATGATTTCCAGATCGGTGCTTTGCTTGTGACTGCCGAGAATGCGCAGCGAGACCACGCGGGCGAGACCATCGGAAAGATGAATGCCGCGGCGGAGCTTTTCCAGCTCTCCTTCTTCCAACATGCCTGCGATGCGGACCAAGTATTCCTTTTCGACCCCAAACTTCGGATGGGTCAGGCGGAAGGACAATTCGCCGTCGTTGGTGACGATGATCAGCCCTTCACTGGCCCGGTCGAGTCGCCCCACCGGAAACACCCGATCTTTGTCGGGCACCAGATCGACGACGCGCGTCCGGCCGGCGGGATCAAAATTCGTCGTCACCACCCCCATCGGCTTATTGAGGACGTAGTAAACCCGCCGCTTCTGCTTGATCGGTTCGCCGTCGACCCGAATTGCTTGGACGTCGGGATCGACTTTGGTCCCCAGCGCCGTCACCACTTCGCCATCGACTTCCACCCGCCCTTCCAGGATCAGCACTTCGCAATCGCGCCGACTCCCCACGCCGGCCGCGGCCAGCACTTTCTGCAGTCGCTCGGCATGAGGGGAAGGTTCTGAAGATGGTTCTTTGGGAGGTGACATGGAACGAGCCAAGGGGCGAAGGGCAAGGAGGCAAAAGGACGGCAACAACCGGTGGTTCAAGCCGACCTGTCATCTTACACACCCAGGGGGAGATGGGTCAGGCGGCAAAACCATTCGGCCAGTAGCTCTGGGACTAATTTCAGGCTTTGAAAGGGCATTTTTCGAACCGGCTTGGGAACAGGCCCCCCACAGGGAGAAAATTGGAAACCGGTTTACACACCTTTTAAAACTCCTAAACTATTGATAAACAAATCCTTACTGCAAGAAGTGGCTTCCTGGCTGTTAGCGCCTCGTCTGGGGGGTTTGGAGGGTGCTAATAGCGGTTGCCCAACTTTACGAATCGTGATGCTGGGCCCGAGTCTCCCCCGGCCGATTCTGCACTAATATAATAAAGTGTTATTGATTAATTGTCAACGATAAGCATCCTGGCCGAAGAGCAACGGTATTCCCTAGGACGCCATCCAAAGTAGTAGGCACTCCGTGTGCCGTTCGGCGAATATCCGCCCTGATTCATCACAAGATGTTCGTGCCGCTGGAAAACATTCACTAGTGAACGGCACACAGGAGTCTGCCTACTACAGGGTTACTCCCCGCCGTGACTACACTCAGGAGCAGGCGTCTTCTATAATCCGCGCTATCGAGATTCCCCCTGAGATTTGCACCATGACTGATCGCACCCAAGTTCGTTCGCTGGATTGGCCCGCCCTGTTTCCGGTCATCCTGCTCCTGCGTGCTGCCCGCATCGCGTTTCGCCCGTCCGTCTTTCTGGCGGCGGCGCTCGGGATGTGGCTTTCCTGTTGCGGCTGGTGGCTGTGCGGAATGCTGTTTCTCCCGCAGGGTCACGCCACGGACGATGTGGGGCAGATCGCCCGACGCGACGCCGTCGATCTGGAGTTCGGCCTGCTGGCCGGCGCTTTGGAAGGTCCCGACGGGGAACTGAAGGCCGCGGTCGTTGCTGGAACCGATGCGCCGCCGTATATCGACCTCATGCGACTCGGGCCGATCCAGCAGTTTGCGCTCCGGTTCATTGCGCCGGTCGCTGCGTTTTTTGATGCGCAACGAAATTTTGACCAGTCCTGCTATTTGCTCTGCGGGCTGCTGCTACAGTTAACGGTCTGGGCACTCGTCGGCGGAGCGATTGTGCGGCAAGCCCTGCTGGAACTAGCCAACGGCGAAGCGGCCGACATTTTTGATGCCTGGCAGTTCGCGCTGGGGAAGTATTTCTTTCATTTCTCGGCCCCGCTGTTTCCGCTGCTGGGAGTGGTGCTCCTGGCGATTCCGCTGGCGCTCGTCGGGCTACTCATGCGTTTTGATCTGGGCTTGTTGATCGCCGGCCTCCTCTGGATTCTGCTCGTGCCGCTCGGCATTGCGGCCGCGTGGTTGCTCGTTGGTCTGGCGCTCGGCTGGCCGTTGCTGTGGGGCGGGGTGAGTGCCGAACCAGATGGCGATCACTTTGGCGCGACGAGCCGGATGTATGCCTACGTTTATCAACGGCCGTTGCACTACCTGGGCTATGTGCTGGTCGCAATCGTGCTGGGAGTGCTTGCCGGGTGGCTGATGGATCGCCTCTCGGCCACCACCATCGACGTGCTGCATTGGGGAGCCAGTTGGGGATCGGGTGAAGTGCGGATGGCGGAGATTGAACGGCACGAACGGGTGAGTAGCCCCAACGTGCTGGTCGATCAAATCCGCGCGGCACAAGGGAAGCCCACCGTGTCGATTCGCGAAGCCGAACTACGCGACAAGGGAACGTTCTTTGCCGGCGGGGTGCGACTTATTCGCTGGGTCGATCGCGGGATTTTGTATGTGGCTGCCGGTTTCGGAGCGGGCTTCTTTTGGTGCTCGTTCGCCGGAATTTACTTGCTGATGCGCAAGGCCGTCGATGACAAGGAATTGGATGAAGTTTATTTGCACTACGACGACTTGAAGCCGCCGTCGGTTGCGGAAATGAAGCCCCCAGCGCCGCCGAGTGCGAAGTCAGCGCCGAGTGTGACGCCAGCAGCGACACCAACACCAGCGCCGGTGACGGAACCGCTACCGCCGGCGAGCGAAGAACCGCCGGCATCGTAGGCAAAACCGAGACACGACCGTAAGGGAGTGACGAACCACCGCATCCTGTGAATCGGTGGTTGGATTTCAAGCGAGAGGCGAAATTGCCGTGAGTTCGAGGCTCAGTGCAACTACCACTCCCTGACGGTCGTGTCTCGGATTTTACGAAACGTTTTTACACGTTCTCTTCCCCCACATGCCCGATCGCCTTGGCCAGATCGAAGAGCAGGTCGGTGTACTGGCGTTGAAATTCGCCGCGGGTCAAGACTTCATCGCAGCCGGCCGCTTTCGCGTCACTGAGCATTGTCGCTGCAACGTGCGGCCCGAAGCCCACCACCTTCGCCTGCGGATACAGGGCCTTCACCTGCGGAATGAGTTCCGGCGCAGCGGCCCCCACATTCTGCAGATCGACCAGAATCAACTGGCAATCCGAATTGGTCGTCAGCGTGTTGGCTTGGGCGGGAGCGACCAGCCGAACTTCGAGCTTCAAACCTGTTGCCGCACCTTGCACGCGCGACGCGAACATTAAATCATCCGACAAGAATAAAATATGCATGTGAGAGAGAAACGACTAACCGTGGAGAGAAGTGGGAGAGGAAAAACGTGAGGAAGGAAGGTGCCATCGTTGGGCAAACTACGGGACGATCTTCCGAAACGTGCCGCCGTTTTCGCGGGCGATGCGAGCCAGGAGCTTTTCTCCCGGTGCACCCAGGCTGATGGTGTGAACCGCGATCCGCGGCACCGGACCACTCGCCTGCGACGTGCGATTGTTTTCTCGCAAGTAGCCGGCCGTAGGATCGTTGAACTCGCCATCGGTCACCAGGAAGATGGCGTCGGGCTGCAGGTCCAAACCATGCTTCACGGCAAGGCAGGGGCTGGTGTTGTACCCCAATTCATGCTGGGTAAGCCAGCCCTGCAAGCGGGCGATGTTCTGCGGCGTGGCAGGGAGCGGCTGTGCTTCATGCCGGCGATCGTGAAACATCGGATGCGGGGCGGCATCGAACAAGATCACATAAAATTCGCGCTGCGGACCCAGTTGCTCGACAGCGCGCAGCAATTCCTGTTGTGCCTGCTCCCACTTCGCGCCATTCATGCTGCGCGAAGCATCAACGACGAACACAAACCGCTGCCCCGCGGCCGGAATGCCGTAAAATTCCACGCTGGGTGGAGCGGTGCCCAACCAATCCCCCGGCTTGCTGCTCGCGGAGAACGCTCGAATCTCGCCGACGGGACCACGCGCCGCATACACGACCGAGCCCAGGGCCACTTCGAGCGCTTGATCGGTCACTGCCGCGGCAGAACCGGCCGAAGTGAAGTCCTCGAGCGCACTGGCGAGCACTTCCCACCGCTGCAGTGCCGGCTCGTAGCCGAGATTGACGGCAAGGGACAAGGCTGGCGGCTCTATCTCGGCCTGCGAGAGAAACTGCGCATTGACCGGCACGACCTGCGGTCCAGCGGGCGTTGCAATCCCGATCCAAGCCAGCACGATGACGACCGTAGCATGCAGCAGGGCGCTGAACAAAAAGGAAAGAACCTGCTGGAACGGAGCCGGCAACGTGAAGGCCGGTGCTCGCGGCGCAACGATGGGCCGCGGCACAACTAAAGGGGTGAGTTGCGTGGCCGTCCTGGCTTGAGGATGTTCAACATCGCCGATCGATTCGAGCGACTTCGTGGGAGCGACAATCATCCAGCCGACGCGCCACCGACCTTCGCGAATGAAGGAACCAAGGGGACGGGGCAAGCGTTGGCCGAGGGTGAACCAGCGGGATAAAGGCGCAGAATCATCCAGCGTGCTAAGCGCGCGACTGAACTCGTTGATTGAGCTGGTGCTCATGATTGCCCCCCGCTTTGAGAATAGGCCAAATCGGCCGCGGGGGCAATGTCGAGGGTTTGTGGGCAACCTAGCGGGCGTTCACTTGCCAGCAATCGCCCTGATCAGCGGCAGACTACCTCCGCACACGACCAATCCGACCCAGCACCGTTTCCAGCGTCTGCCGCAAGACGAGAGCGCTTTTCCGCAGCCCCTGAACTTCTTTCGGCCACAGGTCGATAGCATGCGTGGCAACAACCCCCGCTCGGCCGACGACGGTTGGCACGCTAATGGCCACATCTTTAATGTCGTAGCAGCCGGTTTGGATCGAGGAAACCGGCAGGATGCGCTGCTGATCGAGGGCAATCGAGTGGATGACGTCGCGAATGGCGATCCCGACGGCAAAGCCCGCTCCACCCTTCTTTTTCAGCATCTCGGCCCCGCTGGTCTTGGCCCGTGTGAAGAGTTCATCAGCCAGTTTTACCGACCAACCCGGGAACTTTTCCAGCGGCAAGCCACCGATCGACGCACTCGACCAGATCGGCACCATGCTGTCCCCATGTTCCCCCAGGATGAGCGCGTTGACTTGCGTCGGTGCGGCATTCAGCTTTTGGGCGATCAGGCTGCGGAAGCGAATCGTATCGAGCTGCGTACCGAGGCCAATCACTTGCTTCGCGGGGAGGCCGAGACGATCCGCGGCCACGTAGGTGAGAATATCGACCGGGTTGCTGACCACGACCACAATCGCATCCTTCTTCACGCCAGCTTTGGCGATGTCCGCCAGAATTCCGACGAACAAATCGGTGTTCCGATTGATCAAGTCCAAGCGGCTTTCGTCCGGCTTGCGACGCAGCCCGGCCGTGATGCAGATGATGTCGCTCGACGGAATGTGTTCATAACCGCCAAACGTGATGACCTGGTCGGCTACGCTGGGACCGCCGTGCATCAAGTCGACCGCATGGCCGTCGGCCATATCTTTGTTGAGGTCGAGCAAGGCGATCTCGCGTACGATGCCGCCGCACTGCAAAGCAAACGCGGCAGAAGAACCGACAAGACCTGCACCGCCGATGATGGAAACTTTCATGACTGACTCAGACTTGGATTAACGAGTGGAAATCAAGATGAACGCAAACAAGAACACGCCGAGGGTCAAAGGGAGAAAAAACATGGCGACTATCCTTTGGCCAGTTCTTCCATCACGCGCTGCGTGATCATTTTCACGAGTGCCTCTTGATCGATACTGCCGGCAGCGACGTTGCCAGCCGAACTCGCCGCGGGTGCGGCCGCCTTGGCTCCCGGAGCGGGCATCGGCGGAGGAGCTTCAAACGCGCGGCGTTCCACCCCCGACTGCTTCCAGCTATCGCGGAAGATATCGTTGGCGCAGATATCGCAGTCCTTGTACTCCGGCGTGTTGCGCGGATCGGACCAGCCCCACTTCTGCTTCAGATCGAGCAACTCGCGTTGCTTCCCTTCGGTGAAGTAGTTCACCTTGCCCAGGTCCTTGGCGAGCATCAACATGCGGCAGTAGGCGTCCAGAATTTCGGTCCACCAGTAGGCTTGTTCCACGTTCACGCCGTAGCTGACGGTGCCGTGATTGGCCAGGATGATGACGTTGGTCTTGGCGACGAACGGTAACACCGTTTCGGCAAATTCTTTTCCGCCCGGCGTTTCGTACTTGGTGATCGGAACATCGCCGAGAAATACTTCCACTTCCGGCAACACGCATTGCGGAATCGGCTCGCGAGCAATCGCGAAGGCGGTGGCATGGGGCGGATGACAGTGGACGACGCTCTTCACGTCGGGGCGGGCTTTGTAAATTTCCAGGTGCAGCAAGGCTTCGCTGGAACGCTTCTTGATGCCAGACAACTGCTTGCCGGTCATGTCGACCGTGCTGATGTCTTCGGGCTTCAAAAAGCCTTTGCTGTGCATGGTTGGCGTGCAAAGGACTTCGTTCTCGCTGATGCGGACGGTGATGTTGCCGTCGTTCGCGGCCGCGAACCCTTTGTTGTACAGCCGGCGGCCGATTTCGCAGATGTCTTGTTTAATTTTGTGGGCGTTCATAGTGCGTGTGGAGTGTGAGGTGTGGTGGGTGGAGTGTTCTTCGAGTTTTGTTACTTGATATCGAGGTGATCGAGGATGGCCGACACGTAAGCATCAACCGGTTTGTAATTCGGACGGAACGGCTGTGCGGCTTCTGCCCCTTCGCTGATGGCAACCAAGCTGCCAAGCCCCGCGTTGTATTCATCCCAGGCGACGATCTCGTCCGCTTGCGGTGCGCGCTCGCCCCGTAGTTCCGCCAGCGACAGCGGCTGCACCAGGCGCAACCGTGCCCCTTGCATCTCAGGATGCACACGGCAGAGCGTCACGGAGCCGACCACTAAAGCGATACGCATGGTTCTGTTGTTGGCTTCTCCCCTCGCTGATGCGGCGGGTTAGGATGAGGCCACTCGTTCTCCAATTTTTCGCAACGTAAAGGGACTTGTCTTCGCGGCCACAACGAACAAATTCACGTTCGCTTCGGCCGAGGCTTGATTTACTTGTTCGGCACTTGTTACCAGGGCCGCTCGCACGCCGTCGAGCCGATTGGCTTCGACGACCGCTGCAAACGGCTGACTAGTCACCAACATCGCCGGCAGCTTGCGGCCCATCATTTGCCGCGCCAACTCCCGCACGATTCCCGCGAGCGACGTGGTCGCCTGCGATTCAATTCGTTCGCTGCCGGGCAGACTCACTTTGGCGAGAGCCGTTTCCGCAGCTTTGTCGGCCGCGACGACCAGCAGGCGAACTTGTGCGTGCTGAGCACTGGCGTTCGCCCGCCGCTCGAGAGCGACCTTGTATTTTTTCAATTCATCGCGAACAGCGGGGGTCACGATCGCTCGCGGCCGGACCACCAATCGCTTGTTCCCTGCGAGCCGTCCTTCGACGCTTTTCAGCGTGATGACGTTCTCAGTAAGGACCAGTTCTTCTTGCAAGGCAACACTGCTGGACAAGCCAGCCGTGACACCTGAGCCGCCACTAGCACCTAAGCCAGCAGTGGCACCGAGTTGTACTTTTAGCCGCCGCACGACCTCTCCGACGATCTGTTCGATCTGGCTCGGGGTGAGGTTCATTCGTCGGCAATTCCTATAATCGACCAGCGAATTGGCGTGGATTCATCCGCGGTCATTTCGCGAACATATCGGCCGTCGCTCGTAATAATCACTCGCTCACCGCGCCCCGCCCCGACAGCGTCGATGGCAAGCTGCGGATCGGCATCTGGGCTAACCCCATCGGCCATCAACGGCTGCACCACGAGCAATTTCTGCCCGCGGAACGACGGATGTTTCACCGTCGCGATCGCCGAACCGATGACGAGTGCCAGTTGCATGTTGTTACTTCCCCAGTACGTGCAGGTCATCAATCAGCGAACAACGCCGTTCACGCGTAAACGTCAGCGGTGATGTCACTCCTTCACCCGTCGGGCCAGCAATGCTGAACGACAAGTAGCCTTCACCACCGAGACCCAGCGCTGCCATGCAAGGACCATTTTTTACGTAGAGCGTCGTGTCCATCACGCGTCCCATCCGCGTCATGTTCTTCACGTTCTGCGAATGAATGATGCTGGTGTGGCGGAAGCCGTGTTCGTAATGCTTCGCCTTCGCGACCGCTTCTTCAAAGTTCTTCACGCGAACGAAGGGGACGAAGGGCATCATTTGTTCGACCGGGACGAACGGGTTCTGCTCGTCCGTTTCGCCGTAAAGAAGTTCGACCTTGTCCGAGACGTTCTTCCCGATCTGGCGGGCCATGTCGGCAGCGTCGTGACCCAGGAAATCTTTGCAAGGAGCATCGTGCTTGTGCTCTCCTTCGCCGACTTTAACGATCGCCTTCTTCGTGAGGGCATCGACTTCGCTGGCATTCAAGCGAGCTGCACCGGCCTGTTCCATCGCGGCCATCATCTTGTCAAAAACCGACGAGACGACGAACACTTCCTTCTCGGCAATGCACAACAGATTGTTGTCGTACGCACCACCTTGAATGATGCAACGGGCCGCGTTCTCCAGGTCGGCTGTTTCGTCGACAACGACGGGCGGATTGCCCGGTCCAGCAACGACCGCACGCTTGCCACTCTTCAATGCTGCCCGAGCGACCGCGGGGCCGCCGGTGACGCAGATCATGTTCACCTGGCGATGATGGAACAGTTGATCGGCCGTTTCGAGGGTCGGCTCGGCGATCAAGCAGATCAGGTTATCGATCCCCAGATCGCGATAGATGGCTTCGTTGAAGCGGCGAACCCCTTCGGC
Source organism: Pirellulaceae bacterium (assembly GCA_041739545.1). GTDB lineage: Bacteria > Planctomycetota > Planctomycetia > Pirellulales > Pirellulaceae > JBGSNR01. The sequence goes on from JBGSNR010000014.1 coordinate 9,729, forward strand.
CGCGACTTTTTTGCCGCTGGGATGAGGATTCACCACCACCGCATTGCCGGCCGCAATCATGCTGACCGCGTTGCCCGTGATCGTCGGCAGCGAGTGGGTCACGGGTGTGATCGCGCCGATGACGCCGAACGGAGCATGTTCGATGACGGCCAGGCCATGATCGCCGCTGAAGACTTCACTGCGAAGAAATTCCACGCCGGGAGATCGTTCGCCGAGCGTCTTCAGTTTTTCGATCTTGTGTACCAATCGGCCGATCTTGGTTTCGTTCATCTCCATCGTGCCGAGCTCGACGCAGTTGTCGATCGAGATGCGGCGGATGTGGGCGATGATCTTCTTGCGATCTTCGATGGAGCGTTCCGAAAGCTGTTCGAACGCTTCGCGAGCCGCGCGGGCCGCTTCGTCGACATTCGTAAAAATTCCGAACCGGCCGGCAAAGCTGCTCTTGCCGCTCACGTGGCTCATGCTGCCTCCGCTACGTTTCACTTCGGCCAGTACTTGGCTGACAACGTTGCGGATAAGGTCTTCGTTGATATTCATAAATTGGGGCTAAGGGCTGGAGTTAGGGCTGGGGTGATGCAGAGGCAAGGAACCAAGTGGGTCTGAAAATCTACCTCACTCCGCATCTTCGCGTGAGTAAACGCAGCCGTGGTCGATGTGGACGGAATCGACGATGCCGATTACAACGGCGTCGATCGGCATGCTCTTCGTTTCCGGCGTGAGCCGAGCCGAAGAGCCTTGCGTCAACAAAACGTAGTCCCCCACACCGGCGCCGAGCGTATCGACGGCGATGAAGGTGCGGCCGGTCGTTGTCATGGTTTTACGATCTTGCGGTTCGAGCCGGTACGGTTCGACCACCAGCAGTTTGTAGCCCACCATCGTGGCGACCTTTTGGGTCGAAACGAGCGAGCCGGTGACTTTGGCCACGAACATGCGTTACCCCTCGAGCAGTTGTTTCGTTTGCCGCGCGACGATCAGTTCTTCATTCGTCGGCACGACCCAAATTTGCGTCCGGCTGTTGTCTGCGTGCAGAGCAACTTCCCCTTTCGCGGTGACGTTCTTATTCGCATCGAGTACGATGCCGAGTTCTGCGAGGTCGGCACAGACATCCGCACGAATTTGTCGGCCGTTCTCGCCAATCCCGCCGGTGAAGACGAGGGCGTCGCAGCCACCAAGTTCAATCAACATGCCGCCGATATGCCGGCGAATCTCCGCGACGAACACATCCAGCGCGAGTTTTGCCCGAGCCTTCCCTTGTGCGGCCGCTTCTTCCAAATCGCGAATGTCCCCGCTGATGCCGCTCAGCCCCAGCAAGCCGCTTTTTTCCGCGAGGATGTCGAGCACCTCGTGCAGCGATTTGCCTTCGGCCTGCATGATCATCGGGATCGCGAACGGATCGAAGTCACCCACGCGGTTGTTGTGCGGCAGCCCGGTTTGCGGGCTCATCCCCATCGTGGTGGCGACACTCTGTTGGCCACGAATGGCACACAGACTGTTCGAGCCGCCCAGATGACAAGAGATGATTCGCAAATCGTAGCGGCCGATCAGTTGACTGGTCCGCTGGGCGATGTAACGGTGGCTGGCACCGTGAAAACCCCAGCGCTTGATCTGCAACTTCTCCGCCCATTCGTACGGAACCGGATAGTACCGCAGCCGATCTTCGATCGTGGCATGAAAGCCCGTTTCGAAAGCAGCAACGAGCGGCAGGTCCGGCAGTTTCTCGCTCAAGAGACGCATCGCGCGGATGTAAGGCGGATTATGCGCCGGCGCGACGAGGTTCATTTCCTCCATCGCCGCAAGCACATCTTCGCTGACCCGCTGCACGCCTGAGTAACGTCCCCCATGCACGGCCTTGAAGCCAATCGCCGCCACTTCGTTTTCGGAAGCGAGGCAACCGTTGATCGGATCGGTCAGTTGTTCGAGGCACTTGCGTACCGCGACCGCGTGATCGGGAATCGGAGCCTTGAGCTCCTGCTTGTTTCCGCCGATTTCGACGAAGCAAGGACTTTCGGGACTGCCGATGCGCTCGACGCCGCCGCGCGCCAGTTGCCGCTCGTCGTTCATATCGAACAAGCGGTACTTGAAGCTGGTGGAGCCGAGATTGGCGATTAAGACCTTCATGGGAGTTGAATCCTTTCTCCAAATGCAAAATGACAAATGTTAAATGACAAAGGGGGGAACATCACTGCCTCCTCTTTGACATTTTTCATTTGAAATTTGACATTGAACCTACGCCATAAACGCTTCAACCAAACCTTCCGCGGGGCGCGGAATAACGTGGCTGCCGACCAGTTCGCCCACTTGTTGAGCGGCCTGAGCACCGGCTTCCACCGCGGCTCGCACGCTGCCGACATCGCCGGTGACGACCGTCGTCACAAACGCGCCACCAATGTTGATCCGCTTCACAATTTGCACGTTGGCGGCCTTCGCCATCGCGTCGGTCGCTTCGACCAGGCCAACCAGGCCTTTCGTTTCTACTAAACCAATTGCCGTATTCATTGATAATCCCTGAGAAATTAATCTGAGCTGAGTTGAGATAAACCTAGTCCCTTACGACACATCCCCACCGCGCTTGATCATCGGCGGCAACACAATGCCCAGATCTTCGTGCGGACGTGGAATGACATGCACGCTGACGACTTCGCCAATGCGACCCGCAGCCGCGGCACCCGCATCGGTGGCACTCTTCACTGCGGCGACGTCGCCGGTGACGAAGGCCGAAACCAAACCGCTGCCGACCTTGTCCCAACCCACGAACTGCACGTTGGCAGCCTTGAGCATCGCATCGGTCGCTTCCACCAAGGCGATAAAACCCTTGGTTTCGAGCATGCCGAGTGCTTCCATTGTTTTTGCCATAACGAAACTCCCAAAAGAACAAAAATGAAATTCCCGAACGTAAACCATCGCGACCCAGTCATTGGTCACTAGTCATTGGTCATTAGGTCTGGAACCGAAACCCTAATGACGAATGACGAATGACAAATGACTTCGATTCAGTGCTTACACTTGCAATCTTCTTCCTGCCTCAACAACTCCACCTTCGTAGCGTTGTCGAGGAAGCAAGCGTTTCCTTCGTCCGTATCAATGTGGACTTCCAGTTTGCTGGTGGCGTCCGCGCGAACCTTCAGGTCCTCGAAGACGACCGAGCATTGCGGCGATTCGATCCGCAGCCGCATGAAATCCCCATTCTTCACGCCGTAGTACTCGGCATCTTGAAAATTCATGTGGACGTGACGCGCGGCGCGAATCACCCCTTCTTGCAGTTCGACGACCCCTTTCGGGCCAACGAGCACGCAACCGGGAGTGCCCCGAGTGTCGCCACTGTGACGAACTGGAGCATCAATGCCCAGCGAGATGCTGTCGGTGAACGCCAATTCGACCTGGCTGAAAGGACGGGTGGGACCGAGGACGCGCACGGTTGGCAACATCCGTCGTCGCGGGCCGACGACCATCACTTGTTCGGCCGCGGCAAAAAAGCCGTCCTGATACAGGGGCTTATCGACGTTCAACTTCGCCCCTGGGCCAAAAAGAATTTCGACATGCTCGTCGGTGAGATGGCAGTGCCGGGCGGAAATGCTGACCGCCAGATTCGGTGCGGCATTCGCCACGGGCGCAGCCTTCGCGAGAGCGGCCGGGCTACCGGAGCCATTCATTTGCGAGTACACAATCTGCCGCACAATTTGCTCAACGAGCGCTGGATCCAGCGGAGACGCCATGGTTGTTTCGCAGGTTGGAGAGGGAACCGCTGCCACTTAAGCAGAGGCGATATGGTTTGTTTCGTTGGCGTCCCTGCTCGCAATCACCAGCCGCACTCCGGCAGCTTCAATAATCTTGCGCCACATGTCGGTCACTTCGTCGTCAGTGACCAGCACATCGATCTTGTCGAGCTCGCATTGCAAGGCCAGGCTGGCGTGCCCGAACTTGGTACTATCCGCCACCACAATCACTTCTTCGGCAGCCGCCATCATCGCCCGTTCCGTTTCGACCAAGAGCAGGTTGCTGTTGTAGCAGCCGCGCTCGTTCAAACCGGCAACCGAAATCACCGCCCGCCGCACATGCAGCGACGCGAGCATCTGGTTCGCATACGGCCCGAGCGAAACGCCCGTGCGCGAATGAACATAACCGCCGACAAAAATCAGGTCCGCCTGCTCGGCCGAGGTGAACAAGTTCGCCACGGGGAGTGAGTTCGTCACTACCTGCAGCGATCTGCCCACCAGTTGCTGAGCCAATTCATACGCGGTGCTTCCGCCATCGAGCAGCACCGTTTCGTTCTCTTCAATCAACCGACTGGCCGCGATTGCAATCTGCCGCTTCTTCTCCCAGTTCATCCCTTGCCGCTGATCGAAATGGGTCAGCTTGGGGGACGGCCCGGTATAGAAGACGCCGCCATGCGTTCGTCGCGCAACGCCGGTCTCTTCCAGATAATCTAGGTCGCGGCGGATCGTTGATTCGGAAACTTGCAACTGATCGCGTAAATCGATCAGGGAGGCAAATCCGCGTGATCGGACCACTTCCAATAATCGTGAGCGGCGTTCTTCAACCAGCATTGAGATTGCTTTCTGCCAGAATGAGGACGCAATTCAACTGACTTTGATAGATTATGAACGATTTCAGTCGATTGTCAATCGTTAAATTGGCGCTAAATGGATCCTAAATTGCCTAAACACAATCCATGACGCCGGTTGCGACGCATACTAACATCGAAGAATTATGTTTTGATGCGTTATCTATGACAGGAAATGACAGAAAACCTTCACTCCGGCACAATGACCCCGGTACGATTGAACCGAAAATCACGGCTGTTGGGCCGCCTGCACGATCCAGCCGAACAGGGCGATGGTGAACAACCCCAGCAGCAGGCCGACGATGGCGGTCACGCGCGAACGATTGCGACCCCACAATCCGAAGAAGCCCAAGATCACCGCGAGGAAGCCCAGGAACGCGGCCGACCCGCCGAGGATAAAGAAGATCGCCGCCACGTTCTTCAGCCAACCTTGTTCTTTCCCCACGCCCGCACACAGGCCGACAGTGAAGACGAAGAAGCTGCCGAGGATCGCGAGCACCATGCTCGCTTTGCCGAGCGTGTTGGGTTGAGCGGGTTGGTTCATTGGGTCATCACTACCTTTGCGGCAGCACAAAGTTCTTCTGCTTCCTCAGCCAGCGGCGCTTCGGCAATCGCGCGCACGATCGGTTCCGTATTACTCGCCCGGACGATCAGCCAACGATCGGGCCAATCGAGCCTTAGCCCGTCCTGACGGTTCGGCTGGGCCTGGTTGAACTTTTTTTCCAAGCGATCAAGCGCGTCCGGCAGTTTTTCTCGCGGCAGGGCAAACGAGGTCTTCCGAATTTCATAGCGCGGCAGTTCGTCGACAAGCGCACTCACCGGCTGCATCCGCATCGCCATCGCTGCCAGGATCAGCGTCATCCCCACAAAGCTATCGCGCACTAGACCCACGCGCGGATCGATGGGACCACCATTTCCTTCGCCCCCAAAAACCGCGTAACTGGCGATCATCGCATCGGCAACATTCGCTTCCCCCACGGCCGAAAGAATGCAGGGGACGTGATAGCGCTGGGCCAGATCGGCCGTCATGCGACTGGTAGCGCAGTTCGTAACGACAGGGCCGGGGGTGTGCCGCAAAATATGATCTACGCACAGCGCGAGCGTGTACTCTTCCCCAACATACCGACCATTTTCGTCGATGATCGCCAGTCGGTCTGCATCGGGATCCTGACAAAAGGCAATATCCAGGGGGCGGTCTTGCATGTGACCGGCAATCGAATGCAGATTCTCTGCCGTGGGTTCCGGCGGATGAGCGAACCGGCCATGCGGCTCGGCACCAAGGACTTCCACCGTGCAGCCGAGCGCTTCCAACAATGGCCGGGCAAGGACCGCGCCGCTGCCGTGATTCGCATCGAGCAGAACTCGAAAGCCGTGCGTCTGAATCTGTTTGACATTCACCAGGCTGAGCAGTTTTTCCAGGTGGGGCTGAATGTATTCGGGTCGCAGTTCGACCTGCCCCACCCGATCGCCGCCGACCCACGTTAGCGGATCATTCGCACGATACTTCGCTAGAACGCGTTCACCAACCTGCGCCGGCAAGACGCGGCCATCGGCTTGAAACAGCTTCAGGCCGTTGTACGGAGGTGGATTGTGGCTGGCAGAAATCTGCACGCCGCCAACCGCCTGCAACTCGCGCACAAGTACGCCGACGGTCGGTGTTGCCGCTACATCGAGGTCAATGACATCTCGCCCGGCTGCCGCGAAGATGCCGCGTGCGACATCGGCGAGCATCCGTCCCGAGGGGCGACCGTCCCGCGCCACCACCATCTTCCCCGGCGGCAATTCGGCAGAAAACGCGGCCAGATACCGGGCAGCAACGAGCGGCGTGAGCGTCTCCCCCACAATGCCGCGCAATCCCGAGACACTAATGATTGGTTCCATATTCCGTCCGTGGACAAGTTCAGAAACAAATGTCGGTGGCTTCACTCCCGCAATTGTCCTTCGCGTGGGAAGCCGAGCACGCCAAAGTAAAACGCCAGCATACAACTGGAAACAATCGCGGTCGCCGCCTTCACCCAATAAGGAAGCCCCGAGGGAGAAAGAAATCCTTCAATAAAGGCTGCCATCACGAACATGACCATCGCAGCCCCCATGATGGGCATCGCTTCCTGGCCCGTTTTTCGTAACGCATCGTAGCGATTCAAACCACGCGTAATCACCCAGGAAAAGCCGAGCCGCAAGCCGGCCCCAGCCGACAACACGATGGCCGTCAATTCAAAGGGACCATGCGCGGTGACGAAGTGAAAGAAATTCACCCCCTGCGGAATATCGGGGCGAGCCATGTGCCCAAACGACGCGCCGAGCATAATCGCGTTCGACATTGTCACCAGCAGTCCGGGAATCACGAGCAGCCCCCAAACAAAGCACTGCAAGCCAATCCCCGTGTTGTGTCGAATATAAAACGCAGCCATGTTCACATTGTCGCTACCGCTGCGCAGCGTCCCATCAATGGGATTGTCGTACATGGTCTCGAGCTGTTCGATTTGCTCTTTCCCTAAAATCTCTTCCGCAAAACCGGGCCAGGCCGCGGGGGAAGCAGCTAGGAAAGCGGACAAAATGAACAGGCCCCAAAACAGCACAAACGCAATCTGCACGCAGCGATCCGAAAAGATGCGTTGCGGCACTTCAAACAGGAGCGTGTTCCCCCACTCGGTGTAATTAAATCGCCGCGTGCGATAGAGATGGTTGTGGGCCCGTCCCACGAGCCGATGCAGGTAATGCACCGTGTTCTGCGGCAAATGATAGGAATCTGCCAAAGCCAGGTCCGCACAGGCAGCGCGGTAGAGCGAAGCAAAGCGAGTCATCTGCGGAGCACTCAGCCGAGTACCCGGCCGCTTCATTTCGGCACACATCTGCTCGAGCTCGTGCCAATGGCGACGGCGGCGTTCGAGAATCTCTGCAACTTTCATAGCTCAAGATGCTCAGCGAGTTGGATACCAAGGAACGAACGGCAGACCAAACGGCGAATCACAAAGCCCGGGCGAGCGCAAAAGGATTGTTGTTGCGGGCCGCGGCCAGATTCTTTTCATCATCGGCTCGATCGGCAACAAAAGTTCGATAGTACAACGCACATAACAGTAAGTCGTAACTGGTATCGTTCGGCAGACCGAATTGCGCCAGGAGCGGCACTGCGACGTGCCGCGCCATCTCGCGGCGGCGAGGCAAGGAAAAGAAGCGGCGGCGTTCGACATACGTGGAGATCGCTTTCGCCAGCGTGCGACTCACCGTGAACTCGGGGGGAATATAGCCCGCCAGTTGAATCGCCCGAGGATCATCCAGCTTGGCCATCCCCGTGAGCCACGGCGTTTCTTCGATAATCACCATGGTGTTGCAAGCCAGATCCCCCAGCCGTTGAAAACGGGGATTCATCGCCGCGGCAATGAGCCCCACAGGCATCCCCAGAAAAATATCCACCGTGCGCAGCAAGTTTCGGAAGACCGCCTGCATGCCGTTGATCGGCTGGCCATCGACGGAAACCGTTCGCAATCCCAGCAACCACTTGCCTGGCGTTTGGCCATTCATAAACGTCTCAAACAGGCCGCCGTAAAACCATTCCAGCACGAACATACCGATCAGAATGATTGATTCCGAAACCGAACCAAAAATCAGAGCGGCAAGGAGCGCGAGGGCGAAAGTCAGAAAGAAACGAACGGCCAGGTCGATGAGAAAGGCAGGAAATCGCCGAAATGGTCCTGCAACGCCGTAACGAAAACCGATGTTCTCGGGGGTCTTCACTAAGAAGGTGGAATCGATCACATCATGTTGCTGCGCCATGCCATTAGTATAACTGCGCGGCAGGGAGGGCCGGAACTAGCGATCCGCGGGGAGCGCACCGCGAGTAAACGATCTACTGCCTGATGAGGGGCAGTTGCACCCGCAGGCAGGTCACCTGGGGAGAGGATTTAGCCGTGATCGTCCCCCCATGGGCTTCGACAATCGTCCGACAAATGCTGAGCCCCAACCCCATGCCGGTTTCCTTCGTCGTCACAAAGGGCTCAAACAGCCGCCCCAAAACTTCAGCCGCGATGCCGGGACCGCGGTCCTCCACTTCAATCACTGCCCAGCCATTTTCGCCGTACAGCCGCAGGCTGAGCCAGCGATTTTCGGGTGCCGCGGCAAGCAGTGCATCGCGAGCATTGAACAGCAGGTTCACTACCACCTGCTGAATCTGCACGCGATCCGCCATCACCGTCAGCGTTCGATCGGTAGCTTCCAAATCCACGTGCAGATTCTGCCGCTGCAATTCGTGCTCCATCAGCACTAGCGAATCTTCAATGAGCGTATTCAAAACGCAGGAGACACGACGAGTGCTCTTCTTGCGAGCGAATTCACGTAACCGGCGCAGAATTTCCCGAGCCCGATCCGTTTGCCGCAATAACTCCTGCACATTGGAACGTAACTCCTCGTCGTCGGGGTGCTTTTGCTCCACATGCGATTGACAGGCACCGGCGTAATTGCCGATGGCATTTAAAGGCTGCGAAAGTTCATGCGAGACGGCCGCCACCATCTGCCCCATCGTGCTCAGGCGGGCCATGTGCAGCAACTCGGCATTCTGAGCTTCCAGGCGCGCCGCAGCTTGTTTGGCTTCGTGAATGTCGGTCAGCGAGCCGATGAAGCCCAGCACCTTGCCGTTTTCATCCAGCCGCGGCCGAGCCAGCGCCAGCATCCAGTGATACTCGCCATCTTTTCGCCGCAGACGATACTCGACAGAAAACGTTGCACCGGCCGCATGGAGTTCGTCCGACTGTTGCCGGACCTGATCGTGATCGTCGGGATGAATCGCATTTACCCAACCTCGCCCCAGCGATTCGTCAACCGATTGGCCGGTGAATTCATGCCACCAGCGGGAAACGAAATAGGCCCCCCCTTGAGGATCGCTCAGCCACAGACAAGTCGGCGAAGCATCAGCGATCTCTCGAAAGTGTTCTTCAAGGGCTGGCGAATCTTGAGGGGATTCGCGAAGCGATTCATCGGCGACGTAGCACAAGGACTCGGCCAGATTCGTCACTGCTTCCAGCGAGTCTTCTGCCCCTTGAGGGACGCGCTCGTTACCCTTCAACGATGGTGACGGCGGCGCGTCCGCATACGTCGGGGCTGACTCCGGCAAAGAGCGGATCGGCGGGTGTCCGGCCAGCGGCTTTTTACTCAAGTGGACCTCCCCTTTGCGATTGAGGTCTCCTCTTGTTCCTAGCGGCGAGTTTAGCTGTCTTTCAGATCAGAAGGTAGCGAAAGTTTTTATTTATGCGATTGATTCTCGAAATCCCCACCTGAACGACGGGGACTGTCGGGCTAGTGACAGATATTGGCACCACGGTTTTTGCCCCAGTTCGCTGTTTCCTGAATCTGGGTCGATCATTTGGTCGGGCTAGGCTGCTCCCCCTGGCGCAGTCGCTCGGCATGAACGCGGGCGACGTCGTGCATGTAGTGTCCGATCGGCCGGGCTTCAGCCGCGAAAATATGCTCGCGCTCCAGCTGCTTCTTACCGGCCGCTCCGTACCAAAGCCCAAGATAAAGATGGGCGTAGAACTCGGCCGTATGCTTTGCTTCCTTGTTCAGTTCCTTGGTCGCGGCGAGAACCGCGGCGGGCTCCACCTTGCCCCGATAAAGGTCGTAAATTTCCGCCATCGGCACGCGTGGATCGCGATCGATGGGGAGCATGGTCTGCTGGGCTTTTTCAACCCCTTCCGTCGGAACCAGGCAAAGATATCGCCAGGTCGCGTTTTCGACATCCTGGTCGTGATAGGTCTGGTAAAGCTCGAACTGCTTCGCACCCTTGGCATATTCCCCCGCATAAAAGTAGGCGATCCCCCGTTCCCATTGCGAAGCTTCTGCCTGGGGACGCAGGGCGACGTACTTGTCAAAATCGGCCACCGCTTCCGGCACTTTTCCCAGTACGAAATTGGCCCGGCCCCGATGATAGTACCCAATCGCCAAATCGGGCTCTTTTTTGAGGGCCTGGGAGAGCAGATCGAGCACTTCTCCCCGTGAGTGCTGGCGGGCCGGATCTAATGCCGTTGCCAGAATTTTTTCGGCTGGTTCTTCGGCAGTGACCAGACGTGTCACAACTCCCGCGAATAATAAAACAGAAGCAAGGCCAAGCTGGAAACGCATCGGAATTCCTCCGCGAGCTGTCGTGCAGAATACCGAAGCCACCCTAGCTTGGCCAAAGCTTGACCACAATGGTCGCGCGGCTGCCAGTCTCGAAGTTGGACACCCGTCCTGGTTTGAGACACTGTGCAGTCCAAAAACGCATGTTGCTAGCGGAATGGGTTCCAAGTTGTCGGCATATCCCCCTCAAAAAATGAGTGGTTTTCTGCAATCTCGGAAAATTCCTTTTTGGCGATTTGTTTGGCGCGATCATTGCTGACTATTTCGTGTCGATCAGTCAATGTCAACTTGACGCAGTTCGCGAGTCAGTTGGCAATCTTAATGCAAGCACGCGAACGGGATTCCAGGCAAGGAGTAGAGCCATGCTAGTACTGAGTCGCAAGGTTGGTGAGAAGCTGGTCATCGGTGGAAACATCACGGTGGTTGTGAGCCGCATCGCGGGGAACCGCGTTACGCTAGCAATTGAGGCACCTAAGGATGTTCGCATCGTGCGTGGTGAACTTGCTCCGCAGGAAGTTCCGCCCCAAGGGGACGATGTCCCGTCGCGCAGCATCGTTCGGGAACATGACGAAGAACGACCAGCTGCACACTTGCGTCTCGCGAAATAGCCTTGCCCAAGCAGGAACGGGCTCAGTCTTGAATGAGCCCGTTGATCCATCGCAAGGCTTGGGCGAGTTGGGCAATCGTTGCTATCGGCTGTAAGAGTACTGGATGGTGCAACACCACCGTATTTGTCACAGCGCCGCGGGCACGCTCTAAACTTCCCACACTACGGCATCTTGCCGAACTTCGCCGAGTGAAGCCTTGGAAGCCTGTATCGATCGGCAGTTTCAACGACTGCGCAATCGCGATGAACCGTGTGCGATCTGCGGACGTTCCCTTCATGTTCCACGCCAGCTTGTAATAGGCGGGATCGTTGCTGTCTCCGTCTTGCGCAGCAGAATTTCCTTCCCAAAACTGGCAATCTTTACACTCCCTTTGTAGAAGCGCAACTCTTTGCTTGCGGCGCTCGTGATAAGTGGCAAGCTTCTTCCACTGCGGCAACAGCACCGCAGCCTGCAATTCACTTAGTGGATAGGCCGCATTGCCGCGATCCGCGAAGATGGTGATCCGCTGTTTGACTTCGGGATGGTTGGTGAGCACCGCACCGCCACGACCGGCCGTGATTAACTTGCTGCCGCCAAAGCTCAGAACGCCGGCATCTCCCCAACTTCCGGCTGGCTTCCCGGCGACCTTCGCACCGTGAGCCTGGCAAGCATCTTCCACCACAAACAAGTTCCGCCGCTGCGCGATCTCCATAATTGCCGGCATGTCGGCCTGTGTACCGTGCAAGTGCGAGACGACGATCCCTTTTGTCTGCGGGCTGAGGGCATCTTCAATTAAGGCGGCATCCAGGCACCAGGTTGCCGGGGCTAAATCGACTAAGACGGGTCGAGCGCCGACGGCTTCAATGGCTCGAAAATTTCCGGCAAAGTCGTAAGCAGCCAGCAGGACTTCATCACCGGCGGCAATCTTCCCGCCCCGCAGCGCCAACTCGACAGCCACCGTTCCGGAAGAACAAAGGACGGTATGTTCCACGCCGTGTGCCTGCCGCAAGACGTTCTCAAGCTGATCGCAATACTGCGCGTGATACTTGCCCCACGCCCCATTCGCATAGGCTTCCAACATCGCGGCCCGAACCTCTTCATCCGGCAGCGGCCAAGGGAAGGGGCCGTCAAATACTTTCCCCCCAGGGAACGTGGCCGCAATCGCTTCTGCCGAAAGAGTTCCCAAGATCATGCTCCTCGCGAGAAGCCCAGGCCGATCTCGCTAAGTTCGCTCGTCCGAACACTGCCATCGGTGATTTGAAACATGCCTGGATACTTTTCCTTCCAGGCCGCATTCCCTGCCGGGCAATACTGTCGGCCATTCCCTTCAATCGCAGCGACGGTCGGAATCCGCGCAGCAAGGCTGGCCGAATGCAGGAACGAAAACCCCGGACAGGTGAGATCTTGCACGCACAGGAACAATCCGAACTTCTGCGCAGCCGCCCCCATCAACAGGGCCTCGGTTTGTCCCTTGCAAGCTTTGAGCGCGACGCCGCTATAGCCCATTTCGCGGGCGAGCAGCAGGCTTTCCAGGTCGATCAACGATTCGTCGATCACCACCGGCTTGATCTGGGCAGCGCGGTGCATCCGATTTTCCGGATACGATTTCAGGTCGCGATGCGTGGGCTGCTCGATGTATTGCGCCCGATCGAACGCGGCCGGCGATTGTTCTTTCACTTGCGCGAGAAAGTCGAGCACATATTCCACGTTCGCGCATTTCTCGTTGAAGTCGAGCGAATAATGCCAGTTGGCGCAGCCGCGTTTGGCTTGCGCTTCGCAAGCGACCCGCTCGATCGCCACGACCCGGGCAACATCCCAGGGAAGATCGTCTCCGTTCAGCTTGATCTTAAGATGCGTCAGTCCGTCGGCCGCGATCCATTGACCCAACGTTTCCGGCAGGCCATCGTTAACCGGCTGAACGACATCGGCATCCGTGAGCGGATCAAGCGCGCCCACCAGGTGATACAGCGGTAACGTCGGCAACGGTTCACGGCGGGTGTAACGATCGAGATATTCCCCCGCGAAGTCCGCCGTGAGAAAGCTCGCTAAGTCCCGCTCGATGAATTCGGGTCCAAGCAAGTTGTAGGAATTGGCTTGATGAACTCTGCCAAACGCATCATGCACGGCCGCTTCCAGCGGACTGATGGCAACGAGGCACGCCAGCGGCGGAATGGGTTCAGCCAGTTTTCTCTCCGCCGCAATGCTTACAGCAACACCCACCCAAAGTGCGTGCCATTGCTGCGTTAATTCCAGGGGATGTCCGAAATCAGGACAGGCCTGCACCAGCTTCGTGGCCGTTTGCTCCCCCAGTTCCCGCATCGCCGCCAGCGTAACTTCGCCGGCAAGTTGCTTGCTCGGCCAGGCCCAGGCATTTCCCAGCGGCATCGAGCCAAACCCGGTTCCCAGCCGTCCATCGCGGGTTTCTACGTCAAGTTCAACGTTCAGCAGCACGGCTTCGGTGACGACTCGACCGCCGAACTTGATCGGCGTGCGATAGCCGATTCGTTCGGTCGAGGTGCGAACTTCACGCAGGCGGATGTCGGTGGGGAGCATGGCACAGGAAAGTAAGAGACACGGCACTCGATGTCAGTATAGAATGCGGTGGTTCGGCGATGTACCGCGCTGCTCTTGTCTTGCGAGGTTGCTGCGTATGGAATCGATTCAGGGGCAGTTTCTGGTGGCGTCGCCACATTTGACCGATGGCAATTTCTTTCGCTCTGTCGTCTTGATGCTGCGGCACGACGAAGAAGGTGCGCTGGGCCTCGTTCTCACTCGGCCGACCTCCAACGACGTGGCCGATCTGGTGCCGTTGATCGGTAAGAAGGTGAAGCAGCACGAGGGGCCCATCTATTGGGGCGGACCTGTACCGGGGCCGGTGATGGCCCTGCATCGTTGCGCCGAAAGTGCTCAAGGGGAAGTGCTGCCCGGCGTTTATTTCTCCGCCGAGAAATCGATCGTGCGCGAACTGCTCGATCAGGAAGATATCTCACTGCGGCTGTTCACGCACTACTCAGGCTGGGGACGCGGGCAACTGGAAGATGAACTCGAGGCCGGCGGTTGGCTGGTCACTCCTGCTTCGGCCGACGAAGTTTTTGGAGACATGGAAGAGCTGTGGAAGACCCTCATGCATCGCGTCGGGATGCAGATTCTCGCCCCCTCTTTGCCGCGCGATCACATCCCGCAAGATCCGAGTTGGAATTAAGGGGCTGGAGTTAGGGCTGGGGCTGGGGAAGAAAGCGAACGGGACTAAGCGCTCTCGCGGGCCCAGTAGATGAAGTCGGTGATGGCCGGTGTGCCGCCGACTTGCTTCACCAGTATCGCGATTTGGCCCCGATGATACGACCCGTGGCCGTTGAGTTGTACGAAAGCATCGACCAGGAATCGGTTCCTGCTACCTTCCCCCCTTAAGACCCTTTCCGGTTCTCAATAGCCGCGAGTTGTCACACACCATGCTTTTCGAGACTAGTAACTAGAGGCAAGAAGTATTTCTTGTATGTTATTTCGCCCGCTCGCAAGACCTTCCCATCGTAAGTCTCCAGAAGTCGTGCATAGTCCGAACGCATGAGGATTTTTGCGACAATCAATCCTTTTGAACACCGCGCCCGTTCATTAATCATGTGGACACATGGTTCCATCGGATTGCTGTTCAGCGCACGGTCTATACCTTCTAAACTGCCGTACTCATCGAAGTACGGAATCGAAATGTCCCTGAATGCTCGCATCAGTTTATGAACAGCTTGTTCTATGTCATCAGCATTTGCGACGGCGACGTCAAAATCCGATGAGCGAGTTAGCAACTTGACGTTGACTCCAAGGGTGGATGTGTTCTTGGTGTCAGAATCTGAAAACTCTGATGTTCGATGAAAAATCTCTTCGACAAGATCACTTCGAACTCCAACATCCGGCGTACAGACCAGACGGCCATATTTTTCACTTAGGGGAACTAGAAACACATGCCGGATGTCTCCGTCTTGTCGGATGAAGCAACTCGAAGTGGGGTCGAATTCAAATCCATCGTTGGCCACATCTGGGGCGAAGGCAGTTATTATCGTCTCCGCAATTCGCTGCGCATTTTCTAGCATGATTCAATCCAGTCATTTGTTTAGTGGCGTAGGTCAGGCACGTTCAATACGGGCGCGAGACGGTTTCGATTCTCCGTGCCTGACATAAGGTGGGGTTCAATTTTATCGAGGTGCTACTCCGATCCCGGCAAACGCACAGCCGAACATTCTTAGGATTGAATGCCGGTCCCGTCAGGCACGATGAACGAACCTCGCATCCTCTCGTACCGTCTCGTGTTTGATCTACCTCTAAACGCTCTCGCGGGCCCAGTAGATGAAGTCGGTGATGGCCGGCGTGCCCCCTAACTGCTTCACCAGCATCGCGATTTGGCCCCGATGATACGAACCGTGGCCGTTGAGTTGCACCAGCACATCCGCGAACGTGTTTTTAAACCGCCCTGCGTCGGAACTTTGATACTCGATGACCGTCGCAAACTCCGCATCGTCCGTTTTGGATGAAAGCAGCTTGCGATAGGCCGCAAAGACCTCCGCCCAGCCTGTTTCAAGCTGCGTAAGGTCGACGTTCGTCGGAAAGAACGTGGTCGGCGGCGTCGAGGTGATTCCCAACCGATAGAGCCACGCCTGCCGCGCGACAAGCGTGTGGCCGAACATGGTCAACGCTTTTTGATAGGCTTCGTGCGAACGGTTTTCGTTCGGCACGGAATGGAGCGACGCGATCACCTTGGCAGTTGCGTCTTGTTCCCAGTCGAGCCAGCGGAGGTATTGGGGGAGAAGAACTTGAGCCATCACAACCTCCCTCAAACGTGAAACACCTTTCGCTGCTCTTCAATCTGCTGCAGCGTGTAGAGCTTTCCTTTGCCGCTGCCGGGGCAAACAGCGCAGGTGCTTTCCCATTCCTTCTCGTTCCGCAAGTTGGAATCCCAAAAGGGCCAGGTGCGACATTGCCGCGGGCGGGCTTCGTAAACGGTGCATTTGCGGGCGTCGGTATCGAAGAAGACGCACGCGCCGTCGGGAAATTCCACCAGACTCTTCCGTACGCCGATCTGCCGCACGTACTTGTCCTCGAACGTCTCAACATCCATTTCGACGATCGCGGCAATCGCGGCAATCTCTTCTTTATTCACCCACACAAAGCCCGGCGCACCGGTGCAGCAATCGCCGCACTGGGTGCATTTGAACTTGAGACCGTCGGCGTACCAAGGTTGGTCAGGCATGAGTTTCGTCCGTGCTAAGAAAACTAACCCGTCATCCCACCATCGACGACCAACGTCGTGCCCGTCACGTAGCTCGCTGCCGGGCTCGCCAGGAACAACACGCAGGAAGCCACTTCCTTGGGAGTGCCGACACGCTGGATCGGAATCATTTCTTTGATTCGCTTATCCATGGCATCCTTCCCGGCCAAGCCTTCCAGCTTCTTCGTCATTTCACTTTCGATGAATCCCGGGGCGACGGCGTTGACGGTGACTTTCCGCTTGCACAGTTCCTTGCTCAGCGTGCGTGTGAAGCCAATCAAGCCGGCCTTGGAAGCGGAGTAGTTGCACTGCCCCGCGTTGCCAATCAGGCCACTGACACTCGCGATGTTGATGATTCGACCGTAGCGAGCCCGCATCATGATCTTGGCGGCCGCGCGAGCGAACAAAAATGCACCGCGTAGGTTCGTCAGAATCACTTCGTCCCACTGCTCGTCGCTCATCATTGGGAGGAGCGTGTCGCGCGTGATGCCGGCGTTGTTGACCAGAATGTCGAGCCGGCCCCAGTCGGTGGCGATCTTCTCGACGAGCGCGGTGACCGCGGCCCCTTCCTTCACGTCCCCTGGGAAAGCTTCCGCTTGCCCGCCAGCATCAGTGATCAACTTCACCGTCTCGGCGAGTTTATCGGCGCTGCGGGCAACGCAGGCGACCTTCGCACCGTTGATTGCCAGTTCCAAAGCCATCGCCTGGCCCAGGCCTTGTGAAGCGCCAGTGACGATTGCGACTTGGCCAGTAAGGTCGGCGGTGAGGGGACGAGGATTGGACATCGATAAGCTCCGAGTTCGATCTGTTTTTTCTAGGGTGAAAGGTCATTCGTCATTGGTCATTAGGCTTCTGATCTCACACCTAATGACCAATGACTAATGACGAATGACTAATCCAGCGTTCCTTCTGTGCCAATCTTGCGATCGATCCGCTTCAGTAAGCCCCGCAGCACGCGGCCGGGGCCGACTTCGTAAAACGTCGTTACCCCCTCAGCGAGCATCCAGCGGATCGAATCTTCGAACAATACTGGCGAGCAAACTTGCTGCACCAGCAACTTGCGAATTTCCTCGGGGTCGGAATGGACGGCCGCATCAACATTCGAAACGTACGGAAGGCGCGGCGGTGAAAGCTTCACTTCCGCGAGCACTTGCTGCAAGCGTTCGACTGCCGGTTGCATCAGAGGCGTGTGAAATGCGCCCGCCACCGATAGCGGAATGCACTTCATCCCGCCCGCCTTCAAGACGATCTCCGGCACGCGATCGCAAGCACTGCGATGTCCTGAAATGACGATGTTGCCGGGACAGAGCAGGTTCGCGACTTGCAGCACTTCGTCCCCGCGGCGGGCTTCCTGACAAATCGCTTCGATCTTCTCCCGATCCAGTCCCAGAATGGAGACCATGCCCCCCGGTACTTTGTCGGCCGCGTCTTGCATTGCCTGGCCGCGCTCTTGCACGACCTTCAATGCGTCTTCAAACGTCATCACGCCATTGAAGACCAGGGCCGTATATTCCCCCAGACTCAGTCCGGCCGTGAGTTGACAGCCCGTCACCGCGGCAGCCTTTTCGGACTTCAGCTTTTCCAGCCCGACGAGTCCAGTGACAAACAACGCGGGTTGCGAATAGACGGTGGAATCGAGCTTCGACTGCGGACCATTCCAGCAAACGTCGGCCAGGTCATACCCCAAGAATGCACTGGCGCGATCGAACAGATCTTTAGCCGGCGGGAGATGCTGGGCGACCACTTGCCCCATGCCAACGGCTTGAGCCCCTTGGCCGGGAAAGAGAAAAGCAATTTTAGCCACGCGAGCCCCTGCCTAAAGGCCGGAACCAGCGCAGCGCAGTTCCGGCAAGAATCCGGGTTGGAGCCAGCAAAAGCCGGAACAGCGCTGCGCGGGTTCCGGCCGACGGTTTAGAATTCGGGCCAAAGCGGGCCGGAATCAACGTTATTCGTCTGCCGTTTGTTCGACAACAACGCGACCCATGTAGCTGCCGCACGTGGGGCAAACAACATGCGAAGGCTTGGCAGTGCTGCATTTGGGGCAGTACTGGAGCTTTTTGGGAACTTTAGCGTCATGCGACCGGCGACGACCGGTGCGTGAATTGGATTGGCGTCGTTTTGGAACAGCCATGGCAACCTCGCCCAACGATGGCGGTGATCGGGGTGGAAACTCCTGAAAATAGGCAATTCCCGGGTTGGCGTCAAGGAGGCTCAAAGCCACTAAATGCCCCGCCCAAATAGAAATGTAGCCCAAGCGACCGTTTGAAAGGATCGCTGATATCTACCTTTCTTGATCTGTTGAGTGGCACGCCCTGGAAGCGGCAGTGCTACGCGGCCAGCTTGCCGGATAGTATTCCACGCAGCGGAGAGAAACACCTTCATCCTGCGAAAATACTGAATTGATACCAGGTGCTATACGGCTAAAATGCAGCCTTTGTCCGCGGCGATATTGCCGCATAGTATGAAGATGCCGGCGTAAACGCCGTAGAAGATACTACTATTACGCAGCAAAGGGCACACCGCATGAGATGGCACACGCTCGCCGTCATCCTCGTTGCAATCGCAGTCGGTTGCTCCGAACAACCTGCAAGTACCGACATCGCGGCGTCCCATATCATTACATCGAATGGCGAGCCGGTGCCGCCGGATGTCGTCAAGGCACTGGAAAGCGTGTCCCGTGAACAGTCGCTAGGACTAAAGGACGCCAAGGTCACCGTTCACAGGGCGTACGAATACAGCGGATACACGTGGATAGTACCAATCAAAACAGCAAAGCTTATTGCCGTCGATGTCGAATTCAGCACTTACAACCAAGGCCTTGATCTCGATGACGTGGATATCATTGATGGCCAATCTAACAACAACTACGGAAGCGATCCTCACATCGCCCACCTGACAGGCAGCGGCAATCTCGCCACCGATGTCGATGATTCATCATGGCCCGACAATCTCGGGCCTCTCCGTGTGTTACTCATCTACACGCTCCCGAAAGAATCCAAGACAATAAAACTTGGATACTGGGGCCAAGAACTGACTGCGAATCCAGTACCAATTACCGGCGATGGACCATTATTGCCAAACCCAAAGCCGACCCAATAGCGATGGAGCACAAGGCATACGCGGGGTGGCCTAGGTTGCTTGCAACTTGGGTCTACAGGAAGCATTTTTCAAACCGAGCCGGCATTTTAATCGGGCCCCTCAACATTCCACCCCAGGCAGTGTCGCACCGTCAAATTTTCGCGGCAAATATACCCAGGCGCAAGCTCAGCACGGATTCAGCAAACCGAACAGCACTACGCCAAAATCGTTCGCACTTAGGCGACGCACGGCAACACCAAATGCGTTCTTCAGGTCCAGGTTGCAAGTAACCTGGACCACCCTGTGGCTTCGGTGGCATCGGGATGGGACGCAGGATAAGATGGAAAAAGCGATCCAAACATCACGTGGAGCCAGACCGATGGATGCAACAGGAACCATCGTGCAAGGGGCGATTGTCCTCGATCAACCGTGCGAATTGCCCGAGGGGACACGCGTCGCCGTTCGTGTCGAGCCAACTCGTACCCCGGCAGAAATTCTCGCCGGCATCGCTGCTCTGCCATTAAACGCGGGGCCTGAATTTTCCGGCAGGGATCATGACCAGATCCTCTACGGAAAGCAAGAGTCACAATGATTTTCGTGGATAGCGGCGCCTGGTTCGCCAGCGTCATCGCCACGGATCCAGACCATGCTGCCGCCGCAATATGGCTCGCGACCAATCGTGAGCCCTTGTTGACGACCGATTACGTCGTGGACGAAACCCTGACGCTTCTGCGGGCACGCGGACAATCCCAAATCGCCGCCGCGATCGGCGCGGCGCTGTTCGATGAATCCTTGGCGGTGCTGCACTATTGCACCAAGGACGAAATTCTGCTGGCCTGGAACACATTCCGCCAGTTCTCAGACAAGGATTGGAGTTTCACCGACTGCCTCTCGAAGGTCGTCATGGAAAAGCTCGCGATCCGCACAGCGTTTGCGTTCGACAAGCACTTTTACCAATTCGGAACTGTGTCGGTCGTTCCCTGACAACGGCAGACGTTTCGCTGCCGAGTTTATAGGTGGCCGTACTGTCGATCGTTACTCGTTTAAGTCCTTCGTGCTGACCCAAGGCGCTTCCGCGGGCAAAATCGTGGGCAGCACGTCGTCCGTGACCTTCTTCATACCAGTCACTTCCATCAAGCGCATCACCGACCCGACCAGACTACCAACTGCAAGCACGACGAGACCACCCATGACAAACGCCCAAATGCCGGGCCCCTGGGGCGATCGCTCTTCCGAGAAGCTGGCGAAGAAGGCGCCAGTCCCAATAATCGCAACAACAATACCCGTGCCGGCTAAACCTTGCCACGCGCCGCGCGCCGTTTCCTTCACGATCAACCACCCGCGAGATGGCGACTGGCTCCGCGGCGGTTCGTAAGGATTGAGTTGCGGCTCAGGCATGGCTTGTTGAAACTCAACTGGAACAACGTCGCCACCCCTGTCGCGCGGATTCACGTCGCCAAGCGACGTGCCACGCGCTTCCTACCCCAAGTTCGGCAGCGCACCGGTGCTATCGCCGAGATTCGGGACGCGAACGTCCACACGGTCGAGCATGCTCAGCCACAAGTTCGCCAGCGGCGTTTCCTTCGCATAGCGAATGTGTCGCCCGGTCTTCACCGTGCCGCCGCCGCGACCGGCAAGAAGAATTGGCAGGTCGTCGTGGTTGTGGCGGTTGCCGTCTGAGTTCGCACTGCCGTAAGCGATCAGGCAATGATCGAGCAGGGTGCCGTCCCCTTCTGGAATGTTGCGGAGTTTATCCAGGATGTACGCCAGTTGCGTGACATGGAACGTATTGATGTCCCGGATCTTTTCCTTCTTCTTCTCGTTATTGCCGTGGTGCGACAGTTCGTGATGCCCTTCCTTCACGTTGACTTGCGGATAGGCCTTGTTGGAACCTTCGTTGGCAAGGACGAAGCTGCAGACGCGGGTGATGTCGGCCTGGAAGGCGAGGACCATGAGGTCCCCCATCAGCCGCAGGTGTTCCTGGAAATCGCCCGGCGGTCCGTCCGGAATCTTGATGTCCGGCGGAGTCAGCGGCGGCATCGATTCGGCGCGCTCGATCCGCAGTTCGATTTCACGAATCGATTCGAAATACTGATCCAGCTTGCGCTGATCGGTGGCGCCGAGTTGATTTTGCAAATCTTTCGCATCGTCCCGCACGAAATCGAGCAGGCTCTTCCGGCGAAGGTCTCGTTCCTGCCGGCTGGAATTGCCATCGTTGCTGAACAGACGCTTGAAAACTTGCTTCGGGTTCACTTCCTTCGGCAACGGCTGGGTCGCACTCTTCCACGCCATGGTGTTCGAGTAAACGCAGCTGTAACCGCTATCGCAGTTCCCCGCCATCGCGCCATGTTCGCCGCCGATCTCCAGCGAAGCGAGACGCGTTTGATGACCAATCCGACCGGCCGCGATTTGATCGACCGAAACGCCGTTGTGAATATCGGTGCCGTCGGTCTTGCGCGGATGAGCACCGGTAAGGAACGCGGCCAAGGCTCGCGCGTGATCGCCGCCACCATCGCCGTGCGGACGCGCCCCGTCAGCCGTCAGGCCGGTCAGCACGTTGATCTCGCTCTTCAAGCTTTCGAGCGGCTTCATAATGTGCTTTAACTGGAAATCCGAACCCTCTTCGTCGGGAGTCCAATCGGCCATGTTCTTGCCGTTGGGAACATAGAGGAACGCCAGACGGTTTGGGGCTGCCGGGGTTTTTTCATTGGCGAACGCCCACGAAGTGGTCGGCCCCATGACTTCCAGGTAAGGCAACGCAACGGCCGCACCTAGACCACGCAAAATGGTTCGTCGTGAAAGATGACGCATGGCAGAACCTCCTGGCAAGTGCGCTGACCCTCCGAGGTCGTCGCGAAGTAAGTCAAAACCTTTTCAAACTTGACGGGCAAAATGTCCGTCCTTGAACAGGGCGACGGCCTCGGAGGGCCATCGTGCGCGTTCATTCACCGCCCCGCCGCAGACGGAACGGAGCACTATCGACAATGCCCAGGACCAATGCGGAGAAACGATAGTCTTCTTTTTCCAGTCGCGCGACAATTTTATCGACGGCAGGGGTGTCGTAATATTCCAGGCCGCGACCCAATGCAAAGGTTAGCATTTTCTCGGTCACGCAGCGAGCAATTTCTGTCTTCTTCGTCTTCAGGAGCTTCTTTAGTTCGGCCGGCCCGGAAAAAGATTCGCCCCCCGGGAAGGAACCGGCAGGATCGATCTCCCCTTCGCCGTCGCGCGTGCGGAACGTGCCGATTGCGTCGTAGTTTTCGAATGCAAAGCCGATGGCATCCATCTTCAAGTGACAATTGGCACAAGCCGGATTTTCCCGATGCTGCTGCATTCGTTCTCGCAGCGTGCCGGTGAGTTTGCGACCTTCATCTTCCAGCGTCGGGACGTTCGCCGGCGGCGGTGGGGGCGGGGCACCGAGAATTTGTTCGAGCACCCAGCGTCCGCGTTTGACAGGCGAAGTGCGAGTGGGATTCGAGGTGACCGTCAAAAAGCTGGCCTGGGTGAGCAGGCCGCCACGCAGTTCATCTTTCAACGACACACGCACAAACTCGCTGCCGCGAATTTCGCCTCGTCCCTGCCGTGGATTGCCGTTCTGGTCACCAATGTTGTAGAGCCGGGCGAGCGGTTCGTTGACGTAGGTGAAGTCGGCAGCGACCAGATCGAGTAGACTGCGATCTTCCCGAATGATCTCTTGCAGGAACAGCCGCGTTTCATCGAGCATGGCTTGTCGCAATTGCTCCGTGAATTCCGGAAATTGCTTGTCGTCGGGCGTTGCCAGTTTCAATCGCCCCAATTGCAGCCATTGCAGGGCAAAATTCTCGACCAGTTCCTTGGCTTTATCGTCCTTCAGCATCCGCCGCACTTGCGGCTCCAGATTCTTGGCCAGTTCCCCTCGATTCGCGAGCTGAAACAACTCTTGATCGGGCATGCTGCTCCACAGGAAGTACGAGAGCCGCGAGGCCAGTTGAAATTCATTCAGCGGATGGGCTTCTTTCGGCGAAGACTTTTCGTCCAGTTCCAGCCGAAAGAGAAATTTTGGCGAAATCAGGACGGCCGTCATCGCGTACTGCACCCCCTGCTCCCACGACTTACCAGCCGCAACTTGTTGATCGACAAGCCCAATCAGGCGATTCACTTCGTCCGGCGTTGCCGTGCGGCGATAGGCTCGCGAAGCAAAGCGAGTGATCACCTGCCGGGTTTGTTGCTCGCGGGGCAAGTTGGGATCGCATTCGAGCAACATTCGTTGCGACGCGGGGCGGGTATCCGACGGGCCGTTCAACTGGAAATTGGTGATGTTCGCCACCGGCGCAGGCTTGCCATCCTCTGCTTTGAACAAGGCGACGGCCAGTCGAATGTCTCCCGCAGGAAGTTCCGCTTTAAGTGCATGCGTGCGGCGGTCGCGGTCGTCCCGCTTGAACAAATCGAAGGTGCCGAGAATACGGAAGGGCTTCAAGCTATTCAAGGCAGCCCCGGTGAGTTGGGAACTCTCTTCCTCGCTAGCCGGATTCGACAGCCCCTTTTGATGCAGCAGCACGGCAACCTTTACCGGCTCATCCCCTTCGCGGAATCCTTGCATTTTGAATTCGTAGTCCCCGGCGTCGGACAATTTATACGGCGTGTGAAGAGGCCCGGATTCGATGGGACTATCCTTCTTCTCCGCATTCACCGGACGATGACTACCATTCTCGGGAACGTTGCGGCCGGCAGGTTCCAGATACTTCGCCGATTGGCTCCGCTGCGTCGGGGCCGGCGGATTGATCACGATGGCGCGCTCCATCACGTTCTCGGCCGCGGCCAGATATCGCTCCATCAACACATCGGAAAGGGTGAGCACATCGCCGATGTTATCAAAACCGTGCCCGACATCGTCGGAAGGGAAATCGTCGGCCGGTCGTGAATCGACACCGACCAAATCCCGGATGGTGTTGTTGTATTCATAGCGGTTCAAGCGGCGGATGGTCACATGCCCCGGATCGATTTTGCCACTCTTGGCGGAGCGTTCAAAAATCCCCCGCACGTCCTTGAGAAACGCCACTGTCTCTTCGACTTTGGGCCGGGTTGCATCTTCGGGAGGCATCTCACCTCCTTCGACCATCACCAGCACGTTGTCCCACGCCTTCTTCCCCTTCAAGACGGAAAGCTCATCCCCAAACTTATGGAGCGACAAGCCGGCATTGGGATCGGTCTCGCCATGACAATCCACGCAGTACTTCTGCAGGTACGTGGTTATTTCCGGCGTGAGTTTTGGGCTGGCTGCTTCCGCTCCGTTTACGGCATTCCATCCTCCTGAACCGCACAGGCTCAGCAGCGCACCGACAACCAGGGATGGAAGGAAGTAGTTACAGCGCATCGGAAAGAAAAAAGTTGGCAGGGACGAGGCGCGCGGCAAGGAACAAGCCGCTAACTCTTCATTGTAATGGCGCCTGCGAGGTGGGCTGTTAGCAGGCAGTTTGTGGGCCAGATACATTGTCACCAAGCCGCCGGCGCATAGCAACCTCAACAGGGGGAAAACACCCAGTTCATTCAACCCCGCTTAGCTGCCAAGGTTCTGCTTTCGAGAAGTGATTGCTGCGGCAATCCGCTGCAAGGTCGGCGCAGAGCGCGCAAGAAAACCAACGGCCCCAGGTTTGACCCTGGGACCGCTGGTTCGATTGGGAGAGTTGAATAAATTACCGCAGCGGGCTGACAGGTGCGGGAATCTGTTTTAAGAGGGCGGCTCGTTCGCTTCCCTGCAGGTCGTCCAGGTCGACGCGCTGGGCGAGCTTGCCATCTTCTTTCCACCACTTCCATTCACCCACGGGGTTCCCCGCCGTGAACGTGCCGGTGATGGACTTTTGGCCGTTCGCATGCCACCAGGTCCAAGTGCCGACTGCCGAACCTTGTTCGTAATTTCCTGATAGCTGCTTCTGACCGTTGTTGTACCACCAGGTCATTTCGCCAATCGGCTTACCAAGGACATATTCCCCTTCTCGTTGCTTGGCCCCGTTGGGATGCCATACGGTGAATCGGCCATGACGTTCATCCGTTCCATTCGTTTCGTAGGTCGCTAACGTTGCGGTCCACCAGTCGTCGGCGGTCTTGACCTTCACCTCGGCAAAGAGGCATTCGGCTTCCACATGCTTCACGCCGCTGGGGTAGTTGTTAGCTTGCAGACCCAGTCGCCGGCCTGACTCGTATTTTTCGGAACGGACCAATTTTCCATTGGCATCCCAAAGCTGGGCTTCTCCCTGCAGTTGGCCATGCACGTAGGGAACTTCATGTGCCAACTTTCCGTTCGGATGATACCAGCGAGCAGCACCATGCCGCAGTCCTTCGTGAAACTCGATCTCGTGAATCACTTGTTGCTTGGAGTCCGACATCGTCCACTTTCCTGCCAGCTTGCCGTTCTCGAAATTTGCTTCGGAAAGGTACGGGCCCTGGAAGAGAGCGTAAGGCTGGCTGGAGATGAGCAGCGCATCGTTGCCGCGCAGCAATCGCCGCCACTGACCATCCCGCTGGCCGTTGTGATACGACCCTTCGGCCAAAACATTTCCTTTGGGATCGAAGTACTTCCACGCGCCGTGGAGCACGTAGTTCCCTTCGGCATCCTGTTTCATTTCACGTTCGATGCGCACTGAGCCGTCCGCATACCGTTCGTGAACAACTTCCACTTCGGCATCCGCTTCGTCAGCAGGAAGCGAGCGTACGATGGCGGTTTCCGTTTCGCGGGGAGAGCCAATCTCCGCCTGGCGACCGGCAAAAGGCACTTTTTGGAGTTTCGGGGGCTCTGCCGGCACATCGTCTTCCGGCACGAAAGGCATTTCCGGCAGCGGCTGCGGAACCACGGGAACTAGCCCCGGTTCACTGGGCACTGCTTCATAGCCCTCTGGAACGGGAGGCGCATTCTTGTCGAGGGCGGCCGTATATTCGACTTCGTCGTACGTGGGGGGCAACGTCAAGTCCGGCAATTCTTCCCCCCAGGCCGAAGCCATTAGGGTCGCCAGCAAAGTACCGCCCAAGCCCACACGCTTTGATAGTTTTCGCCAGTTCGATTTCATTGCAACCTCCTTGCTGCAGTAGACAAGATGTCCGCAGAATCCTTCCTACGGTGACTATCGCGTTGCAGCTTCGTGACACGCTACTCTGCGCTCGGGACAGTCTTGATCCCCTTCCTCATTTCGACGAGCCTGATCGGAGCATTCAGAATTAGATGCATTGTCCGCAAAAGCACTACAAACGAAGTAAATCACGCAGTCGGCAAACTTTACGCATAGCCGTGCCGCGGCTCACCTGCGCCAGAGCTAGCGGCAGGCGAATTTACCCAGTCAACGCGTTCCGCCAGTTTTTTGGGCGGCGACCAATTACGTGCAAGCAGACATGCCGCGGTTCAGCCAACACTGGCGGCACTGCTATCAACTAATTCGGGGCTGCTGCGTTACCGCCACTATCCGCTTCGCGATTGAGGATCGCGTTGGGACGCTGACCAGCAGGCTGTGTTCCGGGCACGACCAGCGGACCCGAAGATGCCGCGTCGATGATCTGTTTCAACTCTTCCGCCCCGATCGATTCAATCTCCATCAGGCGTTTCGAAAGCGCTTCAAGCGCTGCCCGGCGAACTTGCAGAATATTCCGCACGCGCTCGATTCCTTCGTCGATGATGCGGCGGACTTCGACATCGATCTCGCGGGCTGTTTGTTCACTGTGCGATCTGGGGCGTTCATCTCCCCCAGCACTTGCCAGGAAGATGGAGCGTTGGCTGTCCTTATAGTTTACGCGCCCTAGTCGGCTCATGCCGAATTCCATCACCATCCGGCGAGCAATTTCGGAAGCTCGTTCCAGATCGTTTTGCGCACCGGTCGAGATGTCCTCAAAAATAATCTCTTCCGTCACCGTTCCCGCCAGCAGCACCTGAATGCGGCTTTCGAGTTCCCCCTGCGTCATCAAAAAACGATCCCCTTCCGGCCGCTGCATCGTGTAACCGAGCGCCGCCACGCCACGAGGAATGATCGAGACCTTGTGCACCGGGTCAGTATTAGGAAGCGAGAACGCTACCAGGGCATGGCCACTTTCGTGATAAGCCACACGCAGTTTTTCGTCTTCGTTCATCACGCGTTGCTTCTTTTCCAAGCCCGCGGTGACTCGTTCCACCCCCTCATGAAATTCAATCTTGCCGACGGCGTTCTTTCCCGAGCGAGCCGCCAGCAGAGCTGCTTCGTTCACTAGGTTGGCCAGATCCGCACCGACAAATCCCGGTGTGATGGAAGCGATTTCCTTCAGATCAACCAGCGGATCGAGCTTCACGCTCTTCACGTGAACCTTCAGAATGTCTTCCCGCCCGCGAATGTCGGGACGATCCACCAGCACGTTTCGGTCAAAGCGTCCCGGCCGGAGCAATGCCTGATCGAGCGTTTCGGGGCGGTTCGTGGCCGCGATCACAATCACGCCCGCATTCGACGCAAAGCCGTCCATCTCGACGAGCAACGCGTTGAGCGTTTGCTCGCGTTCATCGTGCCCGCCAATCATCCCCGAACCGCGGCTTTTGCCGAGCGCATCGAGCTCATCAATGAAGATAATGCAGGGCGCTTTGGCTTCCGCTTGCTGAAACATATCGCGCACGCGGGCAGCACCAACGCCGACAAACATCTCAACGAAGTCAGAACCAGACAAGCTAAAGAACGGCACTCCTGCTTCGCCGGCAATCGCCCGCGCGAGCAGCGTTTTGCCGGTACCCGGCGGACCAACCAGCAACACGCCACGCGGAATGCGTCCGCCGAGCCGTTGATATTTATCAGGCGAGCGCAGGAAGTCGACCACTTCGCGAACCTCCTCAACCGCTTCATCAATCCCTGCCACATCATTAAAGGTGATTCCTAAATCTTCCTGAGCGTACAATCGACCCCGACTGCGGCCAAAACTCATCGGTGAACCCGCCCCACCCATCCGCCGCACCAGGATCAACATGAATGCTGCCAGAATCCCAGCCAGCACCAGATAGGGGACCATGTTCTTCCACAGGGCCAAATACGGATTCTTGGCATAACGCAAGTTCGCACTTTCCAGCGCGGCCAGAATCATCGTGACTTCCGCCTCAGTGCTGCCGATGTAGGTGCGGAACTGAACGCGGGTTGTTTCACCGCGAACGGGAATATCGACCACCACGGGCGGAGCCTTCGTCGGCAGAGTAGTTGATTCCGGCTTTTTCTCTGCTGCCTCAGCAGCCGGTTTAGCTGCTTCCTCGGTTGCGGCATCCGTTGCAGCAGGCTCGGTCTGGGGCTCTTCTTCTGTGCCAGCTTCAACCTTGGTTTCCGCGGCTGGCTTGGCTTCCGCACCAGGACTAGCCTCGCCAGCTTTCTCGGCCGTCGGCTCAGTGGCAGAACGATTCGGCGCCGCGTCGCGCATCGAGCGAGTGATGTCGGTCTTATCGACTTCCCCTTCGACGGAGCTATCGGTCAGCGTCAGCTTCGACAGATTGGAATAGCGATAGTACTTCGGCGGCGAAGAATCCGTTCGCACGTCGATGTAACCGGTCGATTGCGGCAGGAGCGGGCCATCGAGCGCGGTTCGCGAACTGGCTTTCACCAATTCCTTAAAATCCGAGACCGGCAAGTTATCAGGCCAAGGGGCGTACAACCCCAAAGCCAACAAACAAACTGCCGCCACTACTAGTCCCACAATCCATGTCGGGCTCAAACCGGAATTGCGATCTTGGCCTGACCGGGGAGGATGATCCTGATCCATGCGTTGCTCACCAAGGTTCGTGATAGCGTTAACGTTTCTACTACTATACCTGTCTGGTCCAGAATTGACTGGCGAGTAAACGCTTTCGCCCGGTTAAAGCGGTAATTTCGAATAGGACAGGGAAAGGGGGCGGGGATCAGAGGTCAGGGATCAGGGGTCAGGGATCAGGGATCGGAGGTCGGAGAGATGCAAGCAACGCTAGCCTGTTTCCATGTTCTATCCAACACTGCGCGAGTTGCCTTCTTTGCCTTCTCCGACCCCCGGCCCCTGCTCCCCGACCCCCTCCTAAAAAATCGGCCTTGAAGCCGCGTAGGTCTTTCCCCTACTATCCCCGCTCCTACGTCGAAATTTCAGGCGTCGGCGACCACGACCGCGTCAGGGAGGACGCAGATGAATACGCTCAAAAACGCCGCCCTACTCATGGTGATGGGTGGTGTGCTGTACTTTGTCTACATCACGCTCAATAAGCCCCCCGCTGCGCCCGGTTCTTCGAACGTGGACTTGCAGGCCGAGGCCCTCGCCCCTCCCGATCTGCAAATCGAGACCGGCACACCCACCACGGAAGTGCCCAGCGCGCCCCCGTTGGCTGCGTTCTCCACGCCGATCCCCAATCGCGGCTCGCAGTGGCAAAAGGACGAAACCACGCCAGCCAATACTGCTCCCGACATGGAGCCGGTCGTGCCGAGTCAGCCCAGCCCAGGTTCTGCCTACGCCGTTCAGCCACCGGATGCTGGCGCATCTTCCGCCAACTACGAAGTTGTCACTGAAGAGCAACCCGCACCACGTGCAGGTGGTTGGAGTTCCGATCGCAATGCCGGTCCACCGGTCGCGCCAGAAATTGTCGAATATCCTGCTCCGTCAACTCCCACCTACAGCGACACACCGGACGAACCCGCCAGCAGCTATGCCGTGGTCACCCCGCCGGCCGAAACTGCCCCGGAAGTAAATCCGCAGGTCCAGCAACTGGTCTACACCGAATCTTCCGCTGCCAGCACGCCCAACGGCGCCGCGCTGGTCGCCTACACCGTCAAACAGAAATTCGCGCAAGCCAACGCTGCGATCGAAGGCAATCGGTTTCGCGAAGCACTGGTTTGTCTGACCGAACTTTACAAGCGCAACGATTTGGCCCCGTCGGATCGAGCCGTTCTGCTGCAGTGGATCGACGCCCTGGCCGGGAAAGTCATCTATTCCTCCGAACACACCTTGGCCGAACCGTACAAAGTGACCCAGGGGGAAGATCTGCTGACCATCTCGCAGCGCATGCAGGTTCCGTGGCAGCTCTTGCAGAAGATTAACAACGTAACCAATCCGCAGGTGGTAGTGCCGCAGTCCCAATTGAAGGTCGTCCCCGGCCCATTCAACGCAGATCTCGATCTGGCGACGAACGAAATGACCCTCTATCTCAAAGACATGTACGCCGGCCGCTTTGCCTTCACGCTCGGCGATGAAGCCCCGCGACCGGGTCAGTATCAAGTTCGCGACAAGAGCAAAGACCGCCCCTATTACGGCCGCGACGGACGGATGATCCCCGCGCGCGATCCCTCAAATCCGTACGGCGGCTGGTGGATCGACCTCGGCTCCGGCGCATCACTCCATGGCAGTCCGACAACCGCGAGCATCAACCAGCAAGGGCATGGCTGTGTCAGCTTCAGTCCGAAAGATGCCGAAGACATCTTCTCGATTCTCTCGGTCGGCTCGGCCGTCACGATTCGCTAACGCTGCGACTCAATTGGAGTTCCTGCTGGCTGGCCCGTCGCGGCAATTTTGCAACACATGTCCGAAAGGTTGTTGTCCAAGTTTTTGTTGAAAAGCCCCAGTTTTTTGTAGTTTTTCTGATTTTTGCAACAAGAACCCGGGATTTATTCTTCGTTTTGTTGCAAAAATCGGTTTTCCTCGGGGATTGTGAAACCCTGCTGCAACAAAAGGTCATTTTTTGCGCCGAATTGCGCCACTTTGTTGTCGAAGCGTTGCACTCTCGCCGATCGACACCCCGCAGATCGAATTTTCAAAGAGCAGTCGCCCGGCGAAACGTGCGTAGCGCGCAACGCTGGAGCCGACCGCAGAACGAATCGTCACGCATCATTGATGACTTGTCAACGGTTAAGTTAAGTAATCCCTTAGTTCACGCACGGAGCCGAAACGGGAACGCGATTCGTTGAACCTCCCCCGTGCGTGACACAAAACCGCGATGCTGCGTCACCGTGAACTACTTTGTGGAGGCTCCCAAGATTGAACCCGCCTCTCGTCATGCACAACAAAATCAAAACAGTTTCGGACCCGTTTCAGCTTCGTGCATGACCTACGGCAATACGGCGCTTCAAGCCCTCTCACCAAACACATGATCAAAAGATTGAATCGCAATTTCGGCATGTTCAAGTACCGCCGTCAATAAGCCTCGATAAGAGGTTGCATCAAGAACACGATCGGGCAGCGTACTCGTTACTTCGGATCCGGGATTTTGCAATGTTGCGCGTAGTGGAAGACGAGGCATACCAGAGAGACCTCCAATGAGGCCAGCTTGGAACGACCCGAGAGCAGTTCCACTTATCAACATGCAAAATGAAGCTAGTTCAAAATGCACATCACGGAGACGCTTGAATTCGTCGTGCTGTGGTTTCGAGAGGAGTTCAGCTTTTCGGAAAATCCTAGAGTTTATCGGTTCCGCATATTCTATAAGAGCATCGCACTTTTCATGGATCTCTCGGCAGAAACAACGTGCGAACCATGCGTTAGCGAATAGAGATTGGAATTCGTGCCAGGTGAGAAGACGAACATTGG
Source organism: Pirellulaceae bacterium (assembly GCA_041739545.1). Classification (GTDB taxonomy): domain Bacteria; phylum Planctomycetota; class Planctomycetia; order Pirellulales; family Pirellulaceae; genus JBGSNR01. The sequence continues at coordinate 41,815 of JBGSNR010000014.1, forward strand.
AGTACCTTGCGGCTTCGTACGCACCACGTTGGAAGCCATCGGACGAAACAATCGCCCCCCAATTTGCGCCTGAATCTGCCACAACGCACCGAAAGGCGTGGACAACGGCTTTTGGCACGGCCTTAGACCATCGTTTGCATTCAATTACGTAAGTCTGAGGTGGGGTCGATGATGGATCGTGCGCCCAAACGTCGATATCGACAAAGCCTCGCGCCAATTCGATGCGCTTTTCGACGGCAGCGTCAACACCGCATTCAGTGAGTATCGCGGCCACTCGCACCTGCAAGTCCCTCCAAGAGGTTGGCGTCGATTCGATTGTCATTTGTCTAACTCATAAGGGCTAATAGTTGGTTGTGGTCTTGAGTAGTCGAGGAACTCACCCACGAATTTTAGGCTGGCTAGCGATCAGTGGGACCTTTCCCGCGCGTGACCTAGAACCACGTAGCTGCGCCTCCTGTACCATCCTTCGGAAGCATCCAAGATTTTGAAGCCGCCTCTGGTCACGCATAAGAAAATGGAAATAGTTCCAGATCCATCTCAGATTCGTGCATTACGTCCAGCACTACAAGTCTCACCCCTCGCGTCTCAGCTATGCCGTCAATGGTCATAAAAGGTACGGAGAAGCCCCTCGCAATAACCCGAGAGTCGAATCATCGCATTCGTTTCATTTTCTTCCAACGATTGAGCTTGCAACCCAATTGTCACTGCAAGAGCACGGGGATCGTCATAGAAGGCATTCGCAGCCCCGAACAGGTCATTGAAATAATCCAGGATTGGGCCAGCATTCATGTTGCGGAATTCTCTGTACTCTAAAAATTGACCGTGAACGGCGATCACAGCCTTGGGGAAAAGCGAGAAGAGTGACTGGCTTTGCCTAAATTGATCCTTCTTGTTGTAGTGAATATTCAGAAATGTCATAAAGACGGCGGCCGACAGCTCGCCTCGTCTGATCCAATTCTTTGTGGGAACGAAGATGCCGGTATCTTTCCTTCGGTCCAAGAGTCCATCATTCAAAACCCAACCGAGTTCCGCGATATGTCCGAGAAAGTGGGGGCTCTCGGATAGGTCTGAATAGTCACTGGAATCGGAAAAGTAACGGTCTAAATGACTCATAGATAGCGCGCCTTTATTCGACAATTCGAACCATAAAAACCGTGATCGAGTCGACACCCAAACTTCCTCACTCCATCTCCCCAAGCATCGGATGTTCAATGCCGGCGGCACTGACTTGCCGGACGGCTTCGTACACCAACATGCCGGCGGCGGCGGAGAGATTCAAACTGCGAACTTCGGGACGCATCGGAATGCGCAACGTTCGTTCCTGATGCGCGTTCAAGAGTTCCTCCGGCAGGCCGGAAGATTCGCTGCCGAAGACGAACACATCGCCGACCGCAAAGCGGGCCTGCGTGTAGGAGGTGCGCCCCTTCTTGGTAATCAGCCACAGGCGCTGCGCGGCAAGCGCGGCAGCGAGTTCGGGTTGGGCGAGGAGCGCTTCCCAATTAGCGACGCGCTCCCAATTCAGATGCTGCCAGTAATCGAGTCCCGCCCGGCGGAGTTGCTTCTCTTCGATCTGAAAGCCGAGCGGCTCGATCAGCCACAACTTCCCCCCCATGGCCACGCAGGTGCGGCCGATGTTTCCCGTATTCGGCGGAATTTCCGGCTGATAAAGGACGACATGGAACAGCGGTTGGTAGCTCATCGGGGCTATTTTAACCCTCTTTGCCGGTCGTGGCGGCACTCCGCGGGAATCTTCGGCCGGCCGGGGCTTTTTAAACATCTGTCCGGGGGTCTTTGTCGTCTATAATTGAGACGTTGCTGCGGCAGGGGCCCTGGCCGCGACAACTCTTCTCTTTCTGCGGAAGCGTGGCATGGCATCGACTGCGACCAATTCACCGGCCGTCACTGAAGAAGCCCGGCTGATCGACCGGCAACTGAACGTCACGCGCGCTCAGGTGCGGCTCGTTGAACTGGGCGGAGCTGCCGTCGCGTGGATCGTGGGGGTGTTGGTCTTTTTGCTGGCCGTGATCCTCGTCGATCACTGGATCATGCCCCTCGGCTCCATCGGTCGAGCACTCGCTCTGCTGCTGCTCGGCGGAGGCTCGGTTGCTTACTTCGCGCTCGTCATCTGGCCTCTGCTGCGCCGGCAGATCAATCCGGTCTATGCCGCCCGCGCGATCGAAGAGAGCATGCCTTCCCTGAAGAACAGCCTGATCAACTTTCTGCTGTTGAAAAAAGATTCGGCGGGGACCAAGGAAGCCATTCTCAGCGCCGTCGAAAAACGAGCCGCGGTGGACATTGCCACCGTGCCGGTGGAACTGGCCGTCGATCGCTCGCACGTGATCCGCTTGGGCTACGTGCTGCTCGCCGTGGTCTGCTTCCTGGCGCTGTACAAAATTCAATCGCCGAAAGATCCGTTTCAAACGGTCGCGCGAGTGTTTGCACCCTGGGCGAATATTGCCCAGCCTTCGCGCGTGGTGATTCGCGATGTGACCCCCGGCGACGTGCGCGTTTATCACGGCGACACGATTACCGTCTCTTGCTCGGTGCATGGTCTGCATGCAGGGGAGCCGGTTGAGATTTCGTATTCATCCACCGATGGCCAGGTGTTGAATCAGCGGGTGACGATGCAGCTTACTTCGGCCGGCACGCGGTACGAGGGAGAACTCCCAGCGCAATCGGCCGAGCGGAACGTGGCGCTGCGCGGCGTGCAGCAGGATTTGATCTATCACCTGCGGGCCGGTGATTGCGTCACCAGCGAGTATCGTGTGAGTGTGTCTCCTGCACCGACGATCGCCGTGGAGCGCTTGATTTACGATTACCCCGCCTACACCAATAAGCCCTTGCGAACGGTGATCGGGCAGGGCGACATTCAAGGGCTGGAAGGAACGCGCATCACGCTGCACGCCCGCGCGAATCAACCGATTCAAACGGCCACGCTGGAATTCGATCCCGGCGACGGCAGCACGGCTCCGGCAGAGACGTTGCCGATGAAGGTGGAAGGAGACGTCGCAACCGTGAGCTTCCCGCTGCAACTCTCCAGCCAGCAACAGCCGTGGCGGACGACCTATCAGATTCGTTTTTACAACACCGAAGGAAGCCGCAATCCCAAGCCGATCGTGCATCGCATCGACGTGACGGCCGACATGCCGCCGGAGATCGAATGGCTGATGCCGCAGCAATTGAAGATCGAAGTGCCCGCCGACGGGCAACAGCGGTTGGAACTCCGCGCCGTGGACCCCGACTTTGGCCTGCGTGCGATTCGCCTGCAAGCGGATCGAGGGGATCAGCAGTTGTTTAATCAATCGCTTCTTCCTGCCATACCTCCTTCGCCGCCGCAAGCCACGGTGCCGTTCGATTTCATCCCCAGCGCGTGGAAGTTGGAAGAAGGGGACGAAGTGGTGGTGTGGGGCGTGGCCGAGGATGGCCGGGTTTCGTCGTTGAACCGAACTCCGGAACCGAACGTCACCAAGACCGAACGGCTGGTGATTCGCATCACCGCGCCGACGGAAGTTACAGGTAATGGCGCGCCCCCCAAGCAGCCAAATGCTGCCCAGCAGCCCAACGATCCCCAGAACCCACAACAGCCTCCGCAGCCCAATCAGCCGCAACCGGACAAGCAGCCTAAGCCGGGTGCGAACGATCCGCAGCAGCCGCAACCGGACAACAAGCAGCCGCCGCAGGCCGGGGAGCAAGCTCCCAAGCAGCCCAAGCCAGGGGATCAGCAACAAGAGAACGGCGGCGAGCAGAATAGCGAGCCCAAAAATTCTCAGCAGCCAATGAAGCCGCAAAAGCCTGAGGAGTCGCAGCAAGGGACTGGCGAAAAAGAAGAAGGAAAGCAAGGGGGCTCGAAGAAAGAAGAGAAACAGGAACCGATGGCCGGCGGGAGTGGCGAGGAAAAAAATGGAGGTGGTGGTAGCCAGTCGGGCGAACAAAGTGGCCCTCCTCAAGGAGGCGGCGACGGCGGCGGGCAACAAGGTGGTGGCTCGGACGGAAAGCCGATGAGCAGTAACAACTCCGGCGGCGATGCCGAGCAAGGAGGGAGCGAAGGTGGTTCCTCAGCCGATGGAGGCGAAGGGAGCGGCCAAGATTCGGGGCAGTCCGGCGGCAGCAAACAGGAAGGACAAAGTGGCGGTCAGCAATCGAAATCGGGGGGCGAAGCAGGGGACGGCGATCCGGCCGGCGGCGAGAGCAACGGCGATCCCACTGGCGCACCCAACAGCCGCAACTCCGGCTCCGAAGGTGAAGGGAAACCTTCCAGCAAGCCCGAGCACGACGGCGAAGTGTTCGATAAAGTCCTCGACCGTTTGAAGAACGATCCCAAACATCCCAAGAACAACAATGCTTCCGGCAAACCGGCCGGGGAGCGACCTGCCGGCGATCAGCGTCCCCCTGATGGTCAGGCGCAGCAAGGAGAAGATCGTCAGCCCGGTGCTGGCGAACAGAACAGCGGGAGCAACTCGCCTCAAGGCAGCAACAATCCCCAAACCGGAAGCGATCCCCCAGGCAACAGCCAAAAAGGTGAGTCCGGGGAAAGTGGTTCCAAGAAGCCGGGCAGCGCGGATCAAAAGGGTGGTGATCCGAAAGACGCGGATCAAAAGAACGGTGATCAACAAGGAACGGGTCGGCAGCCCAAGGATCAACCGCAGTCGCCGATGAATGGGGGACAGTCGGGGCAATCTTCAAACGAAGGAAGGGGGAACTCCGGCCAAAACAAAGAAGGTCAGCCCAACGGAACTGGCAAGCCGCCGCAGACTCCGGAGACGAAGAACGAAGGGGAAGCCAACCAGCCGGGCGAAGAAGGTGCTCAGCCGGGTGCAGGCGCGAACAAGAAACCCGAACTGGAAGAAAAGAAGCACGGCGACGGCGAGCAGCAGAACGCCAATCCCAGCGAAGGGGGCGCGACGCAGCGCAATCCGCGCCAGCCGATGGACAATCCGCAAAGCCAAGGGGGGCAACCAGGCCAGCCGAAAGATCCCGGTGCCGGCGATAACGGCCAATCAGGGAAGGGACAAAACAGCGACAATAAATCCGGCAGCGCGAACGATCAAAACGAACAGCAAACCCAGGATCGCCCCAAGACCGGCTCGGCCGACAAAGGGGACGGTCAAAAGGGTGAAGCGAGCCCGCCGGGAAACAGCAAGAAGTCGTCGAATTCTCAAGGAGGAGAGTCGGGAGATCAAAAAGGAGGGGGCAAAGAAGGTGGAGGGCAATCGGCCGGTGGTGCTGGAAACGATAGCGCCGGCAAAAACAACGCGGCCGATCAAGGAGCGGGCAAAGCCAACGAACAAGGAGAAGGTGAAACCGGTACCAAGGCCGGCACGCAAGACAAAGCCGAAGGTCAGACGGGCCAATCTTCCGGTGAACAGCAAGGTCAGGGGAGCGAGTCGGGCAAACCGCCGGCAGGCGAGCAAGGTCAGCCAGGAGAGTCGAAAGAACCAGGCAAAGGTTCGCCCACCAACAAAACTCCCAACTCCACGAACGGAGGGGACGGCGGCAAAGGAGGCGAGCGTGGCCATGTGATTGGCGGCGGCAAGTCAGCTGAGGGGAACAGTGGCCCTACTGGCCCCGCTCCGGCTGGCAATGTGGCCGACGGCGACGAGGCCAATCTCGATTACGCCCGCCGCGCCACGGACCTGGTGATCGATCATCTGGAAGATCAAGAACACAATCCCGATCCAGAACTGCTCCAAGAACTGGGCTGGAGCAAGGACGACTTGCAGAAGTTCGTGCAGCGGTGGAAGTCGCTGAAAGAATCTTCCGTCGAAAAGCCGGCCGAGAAGCAGGAACTGGATGAATCGCTCCGGAGCCTGGGGCTGCGTCCGCCAAAAGACAAGCAGCGCAGCGGCGGGAGCAACAGCGATCAACTCAACGACGTGCGCGATACCGGCAGCCGCACTTCGCCCCCCAATCGCTATCGCGACCAGTTCGAGGCGTTTCGCAAAGGGGTCGGTCGTTAAATGGTCTGGGAGCGGCTTCTCGATGCCGTTTCATCTTTCCTGCGCGGCAAGCTTTGCGCGACCCGCGCTTCTCAGCTTGAAACAAACGACATCGAATTGACAACGCGCAAAGGTTTTCTTCAACCAGACCGATAATGCGCGGCAATAATTCCCTGAGGTAATTTCGCCTCATTTGTGGGCTGGTTTAATCAACCTGCCACGAGAACGCACGATCGCAGCCGCAATGGCATGACTAGTGCCTTAATGTTGCTTCGTTCTGAAACGCTCTCTTTGCTGGATGACTGCCATGACCCCGAACGACGTTGTGCTGGTGGGCTATGCCCTTGGTGTGGTTTCCCTGTTGTGGTTTTGCTTGCCGACCAAGCCAGGCAATCCGTATTGGGTCTAAGCCGTCGTGAGTGCCAGCGAACGCGGGTCTCGGAACGGTGAGTCTCAAGAGCTATCGCTGCTATCACCGACCGTGCGGGTTGCATGGCTGATTTTGCAGAACTGCCGGACGGGTCGCCGATCAATTCAACAGCCGCTCAAGATAAGCGCAGGAGTTCAAGATGAACGGGTTTTTGATGTTGGGATTCGTGTTGATGCTGATGCTGTCGGCCTGCGTCGGCAGTTGGGAAATGCGCCGCGATTCCCGCCGCTCGTAGTGCTGGCATCGCCGGAAGAGCGCACAACTGCTCTGGCTCTGGTGCCAGCAGTCTGCGATACTTTCGCCCCCGTCTTAGAGCCCCAGGGTTTGCTGCGAGCAGGATGCTGGCAGTCTCGTTCAGGGATGATGTCATGCGAATTTTCTTCTCCGTCGGAGAACCCAGTGGCGATCTGCACGGCGCAAATCTCATTCGCGAGTTGCAGGCGAAACAGCCGCAGGTGGAATGTGTCGGCTTCGGCGGTCCCAAGATGGCTGCTGCCGGCTGCCAACTGCACGAAGACCTCACGCAACTCGCCCTAATTGGGTTGTTCAAAGTCCTGGCCAACGTTCCCAAGTTCTGGAAGCTTGCACAGCAGGCCGAGACCTATTTTCGAGAGACTCCCCCCGATGCCGTCGTCCTGATCGACTACCCGGGCTTCAATTGGCATATCGCCCGCCTCGCACAGAAGTACGACATCCCGGTCTTCTATTACGGCGCGCCGCAAATCTGGGCTTGGGCTTCGTGGCGAATCAACAAGATGCGCCGATATGTGGACCATGTCTTGTGCAAACTCCCCTTCGAAACCAAGTGGTATCAGCAGCAGGGCTGCCGTGCGACCTACGTGGGGCATCCCTACTTTGATGAGATGACCAGTTTGAAGTTCGACGAAGCCTTCCTCAGTGAGCAACGCCGCCGCTTGGGGAAACTAGTCACCATTCTCCCTGGCTCGCGCACGCAGGAAGTGCAAGGGAACCTGAAGTGGTTCCTGAAGACCGCTCACAAGATTGCCCGGGAATTGCCGACTGCGCGCTTTGCCATCGCCAGCTACAACGAGCGACAAGCCAAACTAGCTCGGCAGCTCGTGGAGGAATCCAAGCTCCCCGTTGATGTGCACGTCGGCCGAACTCAGGAATTGATTCACCTGGCCGACTGCTGCCTTGCCTGTTCGGGGTCGGTCTCGCTGGAACTGCTTTATCACGAGAAGCCGACGGTGATTCACTATCACATCAGCCCGCTCGTCTACTTCCTGCAGATGTTCCTCCGGAACGTGAAGTACATCACCCTGGTCAACTTGCTGGCCGCCGATGAGCTCAATCCGCACGATCTGAAGCCGTACAGCCCCGATCAGCCCGATGCAGATACCATTCCCATGCCGGAATACTGGACCGTCGGCGATCGAACGACGCAATTGGCGACCCACGTGCTCGCCTGGCTCAATAATCCTCAAGAGCATGCGCATACGGTGAAGTTGCTTCGCCAAATCAAGGCCGATGTCGGCCAACCGGGTGCCTCGCGACGAGCGGCCGAGTATATTTTGAAAGAATTAACGCCGCCGACGATCCTGCTCCGCCCTGCGTCGCCGAATTCTGATCGGGATCAGCGCGTGGCGTAATCAGGCTGCCCAGCGAACGTAGGGCGGCCCCCATTTCCTCGATTCTGGGCTGCTCCCTTGTTTTCCGAACCGTTTCATACGCCGTACGACCTGCGCTTCGTCCTGTTTGGGATTCCGATTCGCATTCAGGTCCTCTTTTGGTTGGTGGCCCTGGTGTTGTGCGCTAACGGCGGCACCTTCGACGCAGGGTTGATCCTGCTCTTGATCCTGGTCCTGTTTTTCTCGCTTTTGGTGCATGAACTGGGGCATTCGTTCATGATGCGGCGGTACGGGATCCGCTCGCATATTGTCCTGTATTGGCTGGGGGGACTGGCCATTCCCGGATCGGCATCGTCCTCGCCGTGGGACGTTTCTTCCTCGTGGGAACGCCCTCAACGACGCAGTCCCTGGCAGCAAATTGCCATCTCTTTTGCGGGACCAGCGGCCGGCTTCATTCTGGCAGCCCTCACGATCTTGCTCATCGTGGGGACCGGCGGGCAGTTTCAACTCCTCAGCCCCGAAGAAATTTTCAGCAGTGGTGTCTTCGGCGGATTTTGGCGCTTCGGCCTCTCGCTCGACTACGACAAGTACCAAAACCTCTATCTCACGATTAACTATCTTCTCTACTTCAACATTTTTTGGGGTCTGGTGAATTTGCTCCCCGTCTTTCCGCTCGATGGAGGACAGATCGCGCGTGAAATTTTCTTGATGACCGATCCGTGGGAAGGAGTGGCGAAGTCGCTGATGACTTCGATGATCGTCGGCGGTGTGGTCAGCCTGGCGGGGTTCATGTCGGGGCAACCGTTCGTTGGCTTTCTGTTTCTGTCACTCGCTTACAGCAGTTATGCCGCGTGGCAACAGATGCGTCATGGTGGCGGCGGTCGTCCTTGGTGATGTGGCTCGCGCGCGGGCGCTGTTGATGTTGCGCGGAGCGCTCTTCAAGCGCGTGCGCGAGGACGTCGTTGATCTTGCTGAGTTCATTCGTGTTGACCTTCGCGCGCGAGCGTTGAGGCAACATCGCGCTGAAAGTTTTTGAATTCGCGCGCTGCAAACAAGATTTCCTCTTGACGATGCGAGACACAATCGCAACATTTAATACCAGCATGACAGTGACATCGTCGCTGCGCATGCAAAACTATGCTGGTGAGACCAGCACGAAGGAATCAAAGACTGGGAAAGGTGAGCAGCACTCGATCGTTGTCGGTGCGGTACACGCGAGGAAAAACTTTCCCGGTCTAGTGGTAGGAGCAAACACGAATCGCCCGCTCTGGTTTGAGCCCTCGCGCGAAACGTGGATGCGAACACTTTTAGGAGGAATGGTACGATGGCTAAGAAGAAAGCTGCTAAGAAGGCTGCTGCCCCGAAGAAAGCTGCTGCCCCGAAGAAGGCCGCCAAAAAGGCCGCCAAGAAGAAGTAGTTTCTTCTGCTCCTTGGACTACGACGAGAAAGAGCCGCCCCGACGACCGTGTGCCGTCAGAGCGGCTCTAAACATTTCTTGGGGGAGAAGAGGGGTCGGGGGTCGGGGGTCGGAGGTCGGGGGTAGTAAGGTAGAAGTCACGATTCGGAACGATGTCTTGTCACACCTCACACCTCACACCCCACACCCCACACTCTGCCCCCCGACCCCTGCTCCCCGACCTCCGACCCCTTCCTCCTTGATTTTCCTTCCCGGCGATAAGACACTAGCTAAAGAGGGCTGTTTGCCCCTTTTCCCGCCAGGAGCCATGGTCCGTGAACGCTTCTCCCTGCACCGCCAATGAAATTCTTCAGCGCGAATTCCTCGAAATCCGCTGCAAAGTGCTCGAATTGGCCGCCTCGCTCGATCGCCTGGAACGGGCGGAGGGCTCCGTGGCTGGCGATGTTCGGCTCACGCGCGTCCGCGAAGCCCTCGAGCTCTTGCTCGAAAGCCGACCCGATCGCGCCGAGCAAGTGCAGCTCACCTTCTCCCGCCCCTACGACTCCGCCTGGCAAACTGCGTTCGGCATTGTCGAGCACTAGGTTTCTCTTTGCCAACCCCCAACCTCCGACCCCTTCCCTCCGCACGCATGTACTACATCGATCCCCACATCCACATGGTCTCGCGCACCACGGATGACTACGAGACTCTCGCGAAGATGGGCTGCGTCGCTATGAGCGAGCCCGCGTTCTGGGCCGGCTTCGATCGCGGCAGCGTGGAAAGCTTTCGCGACTACTTCCGCCAATTGACCGAAGTGGAACCCAAACGGGCGGCCGCGTATGGCATTCAGCACTTCACCTGGCTATGCATCAACGCGAAGGAAGCGGAGAACGTCTCGCTGTCGCGTGAAGTGATCGCGATGATCCCCGAATTTCTCGAACGACCAAATGTCCTGGGGATTGGAGAGATCGGATTAAATAAAAATACGCGCAACGAATCGATTATCTTCCTGGAACATCTGCAACTCGCGATTCAGTACGACCAGCAGATCCTCATCCATACGCCCCACCTGGAAGATAAGTACCAGGGGACGCGGATGATCCTGGACATGCTGTGCGACGACACGCGGATCGATCATAGCCGCGTGCTCGTCGATCACGTGGAAGAACACACCATCCGTGCCGTGCTGGAAGGGGGCTTCTGGGCCGGGATGACGATGTACCCCATCAGCAAATGCACGCCGCAACGCGCCTGCGACATGGTCGAGATGTATGGCCCGGAACGCCTGATGGTGAACTCTGCCGGCGACTGGGGGCCGAGCAAGCCAACCGCGGTGCCGGACTTCATTCTGGAAATGCGTCGCCGCAAGCATCCGGAAAGCTTGATCCGTCGGGTGGTTTACGAGAACCCGATCGAGTTCTTCAAGCAGAGCCCTGGCTTTAAGTTCGTTCCGCGGGATGCGGATTCAGCGATCCTCCAATGAGCGGAAGTGATTGGCTCAACTAATCCGAATCGCGTTCTTCACGCCCAGCAGCGTTCGCCTCCACTAACCCGAAGCGCAAGCGAGGGGAACTGCATTCGACGCGGTGGATCGCTTTGCCGAGGGCTTTACCAGAATTTCCACCAGGGCTTGATCGCGTCGATTCTTGGTTGAGGCCGTGGGGCGGTTTCTTGCGGCTGTTTGTCCGGCGTGGGTATACTTTCGCTGCGTCGTCGGCGGATTTTCATGTAGTAGGTATCGCCCGTTGCCTTCCCATTGACGTTATCGGGGAATACGAAGCCGAGTCTTCCCATGAAGTCCGTCAACTGCCAATCGGTTCCAATTGGAAATTCATCGTCCGGGTATGCCTTCCCCTTTTCGATGTTCTCTTCGGTCCAACGGCAAAGATAGTTGGCGATTCGTTCTGGCTTTAAGCCGGGAACTAGCCTCGCAATGCTTTTTGGATCTCCCGCCCATTTGGTTTTTTCATCTTCAGTAACTTCTCCCCAATAATCTGGGAGCGGATTAAACCAAGCCACTTCCGTCCCTTGGTCAAATGCAATCAGCATCCACAGGTCACCATCATGTATGTGGAAAGAGAAGACCGGTGTTTCTAGCTTGACCGAAAGGAACTTCGACAACTCGTCCCAATCCGTAAATTCACTGGGATAGAGAACGGTTGTCGAATTCGCCCCTTCTTGAACGATACAGATATTCCGCTCTCCGCCGGTCCCGTTCCGCGACTCAAATGTGCCGCCGACACTTTCAACGTAATCAGCAATTGCGTTGCAAACAGTTCCGCGGTCTCGCCCAACAATTCCAGAGGCAGCAAGGAATAGTCCCATATAATGAATTGGGTAAGGGGCGTGAAGCTCAGGCAACGGTGACTAGATCACCACCGGCTTACCAAGTGCCCGGCGAACCGGCACGAACTGCCCGGCGTGCATCAGTGGATGAGTCGCCAGCAAGATAAACATTGAGCCTACGGTCGGAAACATCTGGGCAAAGCGTTCTGGGCTTGGCTTATCCAGTTCTGCATCGCTCAGTTTCGCCAGGGCGGACAGCGAGGCTTCTCGAACTTGCTTGAACAGAGCCAAATACTGCTCCTTACTGTCGAACTTCGTGGGATCCTCCACAGCGGTGGTCTCCTTGCTGTGCCGTTCGGCGAAGCCTTCCGGCAGCTTGATCGCCGCTCCCGGGCAGATCGAATCGAGCAAGAAGCATTCGGCCGAGATCAGATGCCCCAACTGCCACGCCACATGATTGCATCCCGGGCCGGGACGATGGAGCAGTTCCGCATCGCTGAGGTCTTGGATGTACGTGGTGAGCACCGCGCTGCTGGTGGCAAAGGTTTCGCGAAGGGCGTCTTGAGTGTTCATGGTTTGATTTAGCAAGGGGAATGAAAATTTCACTGTCGAAGCGGAGACTGCACCTACACCAACTCCGCGATCTTCCTCAAATCCTGTTCGAACGCGCTCATCCGTTCTTCCATCTCCGCCTTTGTCGTTTCCAAGTTGTGCAACTGCTCGGCCGGCGTGTAGGTGAACATATAAAACTTCACCTTCGGCTCGGTACCCGAAGGCCGGACCGCGATGTAGTTCCCTTCTTCCTTCAGATCGAGAATGATCATGTCCGAGACGGGTGCTTCGAGCTTCACCGCGGGCTTGCCGACTGGCTTGACGGTCAGGTGCAGGTAATCTCTCACTTTATCGACCGCCATGCCGCCGACCGATTCCGGCGGCGAGTTCCGGAGGAGGGTCATTAGCGCTTGCATTCGCGCCATCCCGGCCGAACCGGTCATCATCAGGTTCAACACCCGGTCGCCGTGATAGCCGTGCTGCCAGTAGAGCGAATCGAGCTTTTCGTGGAGCGATTTTCCGCTCGCCTTCACGGTGGCCGCCAGTTCGCTCATCAGCATGCAAGCGATCGCCCCGTCTTTGTCGCGCACGTGGGTGCCGGAAAGAAAACCGTGCGATTCTTCGGTTCCGAACAGGAACTTATCTGGACCGGCCACATCCATCTGCGAACAGATCCACTTGAAGCCGACATGCAAATTGTCGTAGGTCATCACGCCATACGAATCGGCGATCCGTCGCAGCATTTGCGTGGTGACGAGCGTGGTGACGATGTAATTTTCCTTCGTCAGCCCGCCCCCTTTTTTCTTCTGCTCCAGGACGTAGTCGCACAGGAGCGCACCCAACTGGTTGCCGTTGAAGGTCTTCCACACCCCTTGCTTGTCGTTGGTTACCGGGGCCGCACATCCCATGCGATCGCAGTCGGGATCGGTGGCGAGCACAATATCCGCTCCCGATTCCTTGGCATGTTCGATTGGCTTGTCGAAGACCGGCACATTTTCCGGATTGGAAACATGTCCGGGAACATTTGGAAAATCGCCGTTCGGCTCGCGGTTCGGGCCGTAAACTTCGACGTCTTTAAAGCCATCCGCTTCGAGCACCGGACAAACGGCCGATTCCCCTACACCATGCAGCGGCGTGAACAGAATTTTGATGTCGCGTGGGCCAGGGAAACGTTGCGTGAGGACAGCCTGGCGGAAGGCGTTGTCGGTTTCTTCCGTGCAGAAGACAACTTTCCCTTCTGCCAAGGCCTGTTGAAAATCGACCTTCTTGATCAGCTGCGCACTCATCACCTTCGCGATAATTCCCTTGTCGTGCGGCGGAACCACTTGCACGCCACCCGCCCAATAGACCTTCACCGCGTTGTCGCTCGGCGGATTGTGGCTCGCCGTCACCATGATGCCGCAGACGCACTTTTTGTAACGCACCAGGAACGACAATTCCGGCGTGCTGCGGTAATCATCCAGCATGAAGACCTTGAAGCCGTTGGCGACCAACACCGAGGCACACAGTTCCGCAAAGTGGCGGCTGTTATGTCGCGTATCGTAGGCAATCGCCGCGGTCAGTGACTCGGCCGGAAGTTTTTGTTCGAGAACGTACTCCGCCAGTCCTTGCGCCGATTCGCCGATGGTTCGGTCGTTGATCGCGTTGCAGCCAATGGGATACATCCTGCCGCGACGACCACCGGTGCCGAAGGGAATGACGGTCCAGAAGGCGTCGTCCAGTTCCTTCCACTTGCCGGCCTGAATGTGGGCAGCTACTTCCTCCGCATATTCCGCGTAGTGTGGCTCTTGCAGCCAAACGTCGATATTCCGCACCGCCCCCTCGGTCAATTTGCCCGACTTCTGAGCGGCGGCCAGTTGTTGTTGCAACGCGGGCAAATCGAACGGCATGGGGGGAATCCTTGGTCAAACGTCCGGACTGTGAAGAATGGAAGAAACGCGATTGTACGTCGAAAGTTTCGCCCAACAAAGCGGCCCAATTGGTGAGAAAAGGGGCTTTTTTGCCCTGAGATAGAACCTCGGTCGGGCGAGAAGCGGGCGAGGCGTATGCCCGATTCCCGCGATTGGGGCTTAGGCCCCCAGTTCCTTGGAGCGCTTCGTCGCCGCTTCCACGGCCGCAATGAGGGCACCTCGCACGCCGCGATCTTCGAGTGCTTGCAGGCCGGCAATCGTGGTTCCGCCGGGACTGGTGACGGCATCTTTCAGCACGGCCGGATGCTCCCGTTCGGTGATGACCATTTGTGCCGCGCCGCGCACGGTGTGGGCGGCGAGAGCCAGCGCCAGATCGCGCGGAATTCCCATTCGCACGCCCCCATCGGCCAACGCTTCGATCATTAGGAAGACATACGCGGGGCCGCTGCCGGATAAGCCGGTGACGGCGTCCAGCAGTTTTTCATCGACCCGTTTTGCAAAACCAACCGCACTGAGCAGCTTGCCGACCAGTTCGTCGTCTTCCTTCGTTGCGGCCGCGGCCAAGGAGTAGGCGGAAGCTCCGCACTCGACCAGGCAAGGAGTGTTCGGCATCACGCGGATGACGCGCTGGGTCTTCAGGCCACCGCAGAGCTTTTCGAGCGGAATGCCCGCTGCGATGGAAACCACCACCGTGCTGGATTTGATTGTCCCTGCGAGTTCCGCGTAGACATCGTTCATCGCCTGCGGCTTCACGGCCAGAAAAATCACGTCCGATTTTTCGGCTAGATCACGGTTGGATTTCGCGGCAACTGCGCCAGGAACTTCTTTCCGCAATTGCTCCACCGCGGCCGGGACCGGGTCGCAAGAGAGAATCTGCTCGCCGCGAATCAATCCGCCCCGGACAAAGCCGCCAGCCAAGGCGCGAGCCATTTGCCCAGCGCCAACAAAACCGATTGTGGGGGAAGTAGTCATGACCCCATTTTCACTTCCCAAGCAGCTCTTGCACAGCCTCAATCACCTGGGCATCGTGTCCTTCGACCTTCACGCTCCGCCAAACGCGGGCAACTTTGCCGGTCGCATCGATCAGGAACGTCGACCGGACGATTCCCAGGCTCTTCTTGCCGTAAAGCACTTTTTCCCGCCATGCCCCGAACTTTTCCGCCACTTCGTGTTCCGGATCGGCCAGCAGCGGGAAATTCAGCTCGTACTTATCCCGAAATTTACCATGGCTGGCGACCGAATCGCGGCTAATGCCCACCACCTTCACGCCGAGCTTCTTCAGTTCTGCACTTCGATCGCGAAACGCACACGCTTCCTTGGTACATCCCGGCGTGTCGTCCTTGGGATAGAAGTAGATCACCACCGGCGACCCTTTGAAATCGCTCAGCTTGACCTTCTTGCCGGTGTCGTCTTCCAGGGTGAAAGCCGGGGCCTTGGAGCCTTCTTCGAGCCAGTCGGACATGGTGGTATCTCTTGTTGAAGGATAGGTAGGAGTCAACGTTACCCACATCTTACGGTTTTCAAATCGGTGCCGCGGAGGATTAGGAGTAGTTTTTCCAGGCCGCGCCACAGTGTGATCCAGCCGGGGCGACCGTCGCATTTTCGGCCCAAGTGGCCACCGAGGCCAGCCAGCTGACGGACGAACTGCGAGATCGTTATCGTGGCTGCTGAGCATTTGCGAACCTTCGCCAACACTTCCACCCAACGGTGCGGGACGAGCTCCTGCGCTGGTTGATCCGGAGTGTCCGTGGCAAGCGAACGGATTTGCAGCAAACGAACGGCCAGCACTGCTGCCAGTCCTGTCACACGTTCCAGACGCGCGGACGTTTCGTAGTAACGCTCCTCCACGCGGCAACCGGTCTTGAGCACTTTGTGATATTCCTCCACTCCCCACCTGAATTGATAGTTCTTCACACCCCCTAGCGCATCCTCGATACACAAGATCGGCTCCGAGGTCAGCAGCACCCAATGCAGCGTCTCCACTCCGGCGGGAGGCTGTTCCTCCTGCAATTCCACAACCCACATCAACAGCGGTTCGTCAGGTTGATGTGCCGTGATCCAGTCATTCCCCCGACTCGGCGGTGGCATCCGCAGCGGCGCGAAACGGACGGTCACCTCGGCAGTGCGTGCCGGACGGTTTCCCTGCCGCGGAACTTCCACCGTTACGCGCCCTTGAATCGGCTGCAAGGCAAGATGCTTGTGCAGCGTCAACGAGTTGCCGTGCAGGTCGAAAATCTTGCGATTTAGCCGAGCTACGCGAATCACCCAGCCACAATGATTGTGAAAGGCACGCAGATAAACTTCATAGTCGTCGGCCCCCCGATCGCAGACATGAATCCAGTTCACCTCGGCAGGAGGCGGACCAATCTGATCCATCAACTGCCCCCAGGCGACCGATTCACGTTGGGGATCGCGTCGCTTGGTGTTCTTGGGAACCTTCCGTTTGCTCTTGGGTTGGCGATGAAACAACACCTGACCGGCGAGGCCTTCCATCTTTCCCGAATGGGCGTCGCGCAGCAAACCGGAATGCAGAAAGAAGCCTCGCCCCGTCCCTTTGCCAACTGGTCCTAGACCGACGACCTCCCGCTTAAAGTCGATCTCCGTCGTGTCGCACAGAATCAACTTGACCGAACCGGGCGCAGGCGAGCGTCGCACCAACTCACAATGCGGTCGGATGATCTCGGCGTGTGTCACATCTTCGCAGTCCATCAGTCGATAAGCGGCCTTGCAGTCTCTCCAGGTTTCGGTCTGATCGGGCGTGCTGCCATCAGGCCGCGCCGCCATCTGCGCCACCATTTTCACCAGTCGCTTCGTCCGTCGCGAGTCCTTGAACTGACAGTCGCCAAACTGTTCTCGCGCCCATTGTTGTGGGTCAATGCTGAGCGCTGCTTGCATCCCTGTTGCCATGTTTCGTCCCTCCTTGCTGGAGCCCGTTGGCTCCCCTGCGGCGATCCGAGGCTGCACATCCCTCAGCCAATGTCGTAGGCCCTCCCGGCCATCGCACCGTGTAACTGCCTCCAAAGCAAACCTCGGACCAGCAGTGCAAACATCGCTTAACCCGCCCAACAACCGCGGTTAACGCTCC
>JBGSNR010000017.1:0-2792 GCA_041739545.1 Pirellulaceae bacterium
CTCGACTCCGTTGGGTGAGGTGCTCAACGAACGGCAATTGCATCGCCATCGCACGCGCGCCGGTATGCGCATTGGCGACGCGCGGCACGTCGATCTCTTGCGCTATACGGCGTGGCTCGTACAAACGCGTCATGCGCCCAAACCCGAACCCGACGGCGATCCCTACGAGAAGCTGAAGGATCGCGCCCGCGCAAGAAACGCGGCTATCGCGCTGGCTGGTCGCGACATCGGTGAGTTAACTGAGGTGATCAACTCGGAACGCAAAGCGCGGGCGGCAGCCGACTTTCGTTACTTCTGTGATTCGTACTTCCCGCTTACGTTCCATTTGCCCTGGTCACCCGACCATCTCAAGGTGATCGCCAAGATCGAGCAGGCTGTGCTGCGCGGCGGGCTGTTTGCAATGGCGATGCCGCGCGGCAGCGGCAAGACGACTATCTGTGAATGCGCCTGCATTTGGGCCGTGCTGAATGGGCATCGACAGTTCGTGTGCTTGATCGGCTCCGACGAAGGGCATGCGATGGACATGCTCGAGTCGATCAAGATGGAACTCGACGGCAATGACCTGCTGCTCGAAGACTATCCCGAGGTCGTCTATCCGATTCAGGCGCTCGATGGGATTGCCAATCGGTGCAACGGGCAGCTCTACAAGGGCGAACGGACGCACATCGGCTGGACCGCTCGCGAGATCGTGCTCCCCACCATGCCTGGCAGCATCGCCAGCGGTGCGATTATCAAAGTGGCCGGCATCACGGGTCGTATTCGCGGGATGAAGTACAAGCGGGCCGACGGCCGCACTGTCCGCCCGACCCTCGTCGTCCTCGACAGGCCAAGCACCCGTGTGAAACGTGCTTGCCTATCGTTTGGCAGGTAACAAAGGAACGCCGTCGGTTTTCGCTGCGTACTCCTTGGACCGCTCCGTGAGTCTGACGCTAATTCTCGGTCATCTCGAGTGGCGATAGTGCAAGCCAGCATATCTTGTGATATGCTTTCTGGATGAACGAGAACCGTCGAAAACAAAACGAAGCAGCTAAGGACCGCCTGCTTGCGAAAATACAATCCATCGATAACGAGGCTTGCCTGGTAATCGAATCGTTGGTGGATGCGCTCGCGTTGGTGATAGAGAACCACATCGCTGAAGACACCGACATTGTTACCGCTCGGTTCGCAAAGAACTTCAAGACTCGCCTTCAGATTCATCACGCTACTACGCGTGAAAAGTTCAAGAAGAAGTCGTTTGAGTATGCTTTTCAAGAAGCATGCAGAGCTGCCGGGTGGCCCGCTACGATTACCGCTAGCGGTACTTTTGCCGGCAACGACGTGACGGTGAGTGGGGTTCGCTATTCACTGAAGACAGAAGCATCCGCTGGGATCATGAACAACGCAATTACAATTTCAAAATTTGCGGAGGCGGCTTGGATTCGTGATTGTAGAACAAGCAAGGACTTTCGTGACAAGTGCGTGGCTCGAGTTGAGACGCATATTGGACATTACGACCGGATTCTTGTACTTCGAGCTTTTAGCGTTAACAACGACCAAGCGGTTCGGTATGACCTTCTCGAAATCCCTCGCTCGCTGTTTGAAGCGATAAGTAATCTATCGCCAGAAGATTTCGGCCCCAGGACTGCCAAGGGTGGTTCATCTGCAAAGGTGAGTATCGATGGAAAGCACGCCTATTCCATCAGACTCGATGGTAGCGTGGAAAAGATTACTATATCTTCCATCAAGACATCTTATTGTAAACAGCATGCCAGCTGGACGGTGCCCATTCTCATACCCGACTCGGATGACGAAGACGAAGTGTGAGAATCTCAAGCAAACAGCATTTGCTGTTCATGCGATGGAACAAAGTCCGTGTAACGTAGGTTCGTTCCTTCCAGTGCCAGATCCTGTATGGCTGGCTTGGAACCCGTCAGCATCCAGCAACATAGGTGCGCCAGTTGATAGCTGATCATTGGCGGGACCGCATCACCAATATGTCGATACATATTGGCGAGGCTTTTTGCCACGAATTGGTAGTTAGTAGGAAAACCCTGGAGGCAAGCAAGCTCTCGCACTGTGCAAAGCCGATCTTGGGTGGGATGGGCGTAGCGGCCGTTTCCGGTGTGTCCGCACTCTCGTTTTATTGTCACCGATGGCTTGTCCCACCAAAGGCGTCCATAAACATCTGGGTGGGAACCAAGTTTGCCAGCCTCAACCGCCCTCTTCATCGAAGGAATGAGAAGCTCGTCTGCGTTAGGGTGACTAATCAAATCCGCCCAGGAACCGCCATCGTGTGGCATTGCCTTGAGTCGCTCTAGGGTACTTGTCTTGCCTAAGCTTGGCGAAACGTGCATAGCGTCATCTGGATGGCGTTCTCCTGCAGTAATCGGAGGCAAATCCGCAATCGCACGGCGCACTGTTTTTGCTTCTTCACGCACCCTGTGTCCAAACCAAAGGTCGGCAAGCGATTTAACTTCCTTGCCATCACGTCTCGCTATTATTAATGCGCGTTCACGTGATTGTGGTAAGCCGAACTTCGAGAGCATGTGAACCTCGGCGGTATACGAATAGCCAAGCCGCTCTAAGTGGTCGCATAGTTCACGGCTATGGTGTGCGAAATTCCCCGTGATTAACTCTCGGGCGTTTTCCATGACCAGAAACTTGGGTCTGATTCAGGAATTCCCGGCGAGCATCTCTTTTGGTTGTTTTTGTAGCTGTGGGTTAGGTTCGAACAATGCTTTCATGCAAGCTTGGCGAGATAGCTGCGACTGGGGTATCTGCTGCCATTGGTTTTGTTGCCCGATGCGATTGCG
>JBGSNR010000024.1:0-58962 GCA_041739545.1 Pirellulaceae bacterium
GACTCCCACCGCACCACCAATGGAGGCCACAAAAATACCATTTCCGCGGGTGCTGCCGGGTTCGTTCGCTAGGCTGATCTGGTTGTCGCTGATGGTGAAGGCGGATGCGTTGGAATAGGCCAGATTGTGGAAAATGCCGGCGCGCGTGGAGCCGATGACGTTGTTCGCGATAGTCGGCGTAAAGCTGACGGGATTCGCTTGATAGAAATTGCCGGTTTGCAAACCAACTCGGGTGTTGGTGATGACATTATCCGTCACTTGCGCGTAAAAGTTGTTGTACAACAGCACGCCGATGCCAAAGCCATACGGAATGTGACCAATGTTATCGATCTTGTTGTACTGGATCGTGTTGTTCGTAGTGGCGGCAGGGTTGACGAAATTGTAGAAGTCTAACGCCGCGTAGCTCAAGTTCTGCACGATGTTATTGAGGATTTGAATTCCACCCACACCTTCGTAACTGGAAATTGCTTCTACAGCATCAACATCCACACCGTTGACGGTGATCCCACTGTTGATCAAGGGATTATTGCCATCGACCGTGAAGCCATCGATTGTGACATTGTTGGCGGTGATATAGATCATCGTCGACCCCGTGTTTGGATTGGGATCGGAAGTCGCTGGTATGATGATCGCTTCCCCAACGCGCGGGATCATGTCGTTGGGATTGTTGCTAGCGTTCGGGCCAAGTAACGTTAGCGAGCGATCGATTTCAATGTTGTTTTCAACGTAGGTGCCTGCCGCGGCATTCACAAAGCCATTGACAGCAACGGCGTTAACACCGTCCTCAAGCTTTAAGAAGGCGTCATAGCCAAAGACACGATCGGTCACCGAACCATTCCACGTGACGGTGTCACCCAGCGACAGACCGGGCGTGCCAACATCATTGGTGATGACGTAGTCGGTCGCGAGGTCATCAACATATACATCGGCCGGAGTCAGGGCTGAAACGGCGATCAAAACGACATCATTGCCATCACCGCCGTTGTAGTAGACGACCCATGATTGACCATTGGCCGTAAACGTCGAGCCGTTCGGCAGGCCAGTGAAAGCACCGACGACAGGATCGACCCCATCGTTACTGATGATCGTGAAATGGGCGCCGATGGCGATCGTCGCCGGACTGCCTGTGAAAATCAGCGACAACGGTCCGCTGAGGGTGACGCTACCGGCGACATCAACCTGGTCGTAGTCCGTACCTGCCACCTGCGTCAGTGCGGGGAGAACGATCTCAATATTCAGCGTGCCTGCTTGGTTGTAGTCACCAGTGGAGAAGATTCCTGGGCTAAAGCCTGGATCGATGAAGCTGCCTGCATTCGCGGTAACTGGGCCGGTGATGCTGCCGCTACCACCCAGTGTGCTGCCACTTTGCACCACGGTGGGGAACGTACCGGTGGTGAGTGTTCCCACCAACCGCGTGGTTCCAGATGTGATCGTTAGTGCGCTGCCAGACGCAGGCAGGATGCTTACGCCGCTAAGTGGGGCCAACGTCACGCTCACGCCGATCGTGACATTCTCGATGTAAGTCCCCGACTGAATGATCAGCGTGTCGCCATTTTGAGCAGCATTGATGGCCGCCTGGATTGTATTGAACCCACCGTTGCCAACCAACAGGAACCGCCCCGCCTCGGCACCATCGACTATTTCGACGTCGACTAACGAGTCAGTCCCTTCGGCGCCCCCCGTGATGACCTGCCAACCTGGAATAGGAGTCATCGAGCCCGGCAAGGTGATCATCGCCGGAACGATATTCGAAGTGGCCAGCGTGGCCGTAAATAGAGCTCGATCGATGCCGGCTTCCACTGACCCCAGGAAGAAATCGTCACCCGCGCCACCCGTGAAGGTGTTGTTATCGTTCGTGCTGGCTGCGGAGGGATTGTTATCCCCCACGAAGTAGTCGACCCCCGCAGTGCCGACGAGTGTATCGCTCCCGAGTCCGCCCAGGACGAGTAGCAAGTCTCCCGTCACCACCGTGTTGTTCGTAGCGGTGAGGTCAAACGCGACATCACCTAACAGGTTGCGCAAGTTGAAGTCCGTATCAACATTGTCAAAGCTGTTTCCAGTTATGGAAGACAACGCGGTCGTCGTGCCCAAGAAGGGGGTGGATTCACCGATCGAA
Source organism: Pirellulaceae bacterium (assembly GCA_041739545.1). Lineage (GTDB taxonomy): Bacteria > Planctomycetota > Planctomycetia > Pirellulales > Pirellulaceae > JBGSNR01. The sequence continues at coordinate 2,117 of JBGSNR010000024.1, forward strand.
ATCCCTGAACCGCCGTTGATGAACGTATTCCCAGTAACCGAAGACAGGGAGTTGGCATAGTCATCCAAATTGATCCCCGAGCGAACGTTGCGGAAGGTGTTTCCGCTAATTGTTCCCGCGGCGTTCTGACCGGTGAAATAAATACCACGCAGCCAGGCGGCAGTCCCATACTTGTCAGATGCAGCGAAGGAACCATTTCCTGCGAAGAGGTTGTTGGAGATCGTGAACGAACCACTGCCGAAGGCATTTGTCGTAATCGCCACATCGGAAGGACCGCCGGCAATGGTGCTCTCGAAGACCGAATTGGTGATCAAGTGCCCCGTCGCGGTGGTGATGTTGATCATGTTGCCACCGGCGAAGTTGTTCTGAAACTTCATGCCACTGATCGTCACGGCACCGGTCGACGTGATCGTGGTGTTGCCACTGGCCCCCGAGTTGTTGGCAATGATCGCTTCCGCAACTCGAGTTCCAGTTCCTGCAACAAGATTATTCGGACCCAGGATCGAAACCGACTTGTTGAAGTCGATGTTCTCGGCGTAAGTCCCCGCGGCCACATTCACGGTTGCGTTAATCGCGGCCACGTTCACCCCATCTTGAATCTGCGCCCCTAGCGCACCATCTACATTTACCGTCGTTACCGTTCCGCTCAGCACGCTGGCTGTGATGTTGTAATCCAGGTTCGCGGTCTCAATGTTCTGCAGAGTGAGCGTGCCGGTGGTGATGATTGCTGAATCATCGAAATTGACGACATCCGAGTCGCCTTGGCCGTCGATGGTAATGTTTCTGGACCAACCTACAGGCAGGCTATCGAATTCAATCGTGTCGGCGCCGCTACCGGTGCGAATCGTCAAGCTAGTCAGGCCGGCGGGATTGATGGTCACCTCTTCGGCCGCACCGCTGCGGGAAATTTGCAGGTTGCCACCCACGGCAGCGATGACGACCGGCGCAGCAGCACTGCTGTATTCCAATACCCAGTTCGCTCCCGGCGTGTTCACCAAGATGGGATCCAGTCCGGTGTAGTTCAGGATTTGGCCATCAATATCAATCGAGCCATCGTTCGCGTTGGTGTGTGTGAGCGTGGCCGCGGAAATTCCCGTGCCGGTGATCGACAGTGTATCGTTGCCGCCAGCGCCGCCATTGAAGGTCAAGCCTCCGGTGGGAATTGGACTGCCGCCTGAAAAATTCAGTGTGACGGAATCATTTCCGCCTGCCGTGTTCAGAACCAGGCCGGCGGTGATCGAAGCCAGCGGAATGGTCAGGGTCTTATTGCCATTCGAAAGCACACCGCCGGGAGGGGCGGCTTGGAATTCTTCAGTCAGCTCAGTGATGACTAGATTCGATCCGCTGACACTGACGGTGAGCGAGTTATGCTTGCCTGTGACATCACCATCGGTGATTGTTAGCTGGCCACCAAGGAGCGAAGCAGAAAGTGAGCCAACTGGCGTGGTTTGAAGCACCACATCGTTGCCGTCGCCCCCCTTGTAGCTAACATACAACTGCACGCCGTTGAAGAGGGACGGCAGGGCCTCCCCCTGCGGCAGACCAGCAAACGTCCCACTGACGGGATCGCTGCCATCATTGTCAATCAGCGTGAAGACGTTGCCTGCCAAGGGGACGTAACTTCCCGACAAGTTCAGCGTTGCGCCAGAAAGCGTTACCCCCCCGACGACGGCGATTTGCCCTTGGTTTGTGCCGGCAGTCGTTCCGTTGATGCTCAACCCCAACGTTGAAGTCGCGCCCAACGTGAAGTTGCCACTCGGGCTCAGCTTGCCGGTCGTTGTTGTCAGCGAGCCGTCGGCCACCGTGATCGCGCCAAGCAAATCGCTGTTCGCGCCCGCGGCCAATGTCGCGCCGCCGCTGATATCCAGCTTCGTTGAATTGTGGATGACATTGTTGGTCGGCAGGTTAAACGTGCCACCTGCCAAGAACACCGTATTCGCCTGCGCATTGAACTGAGTGACAGAAGTCGAGCCGTTCGCAAGCAAATAATGATCGCCGTTGGAACTGGCATCGATGCTCGTGGCAGAGAATTGGAGCGGAGTAGTGGACGAGCCGATGGTTCCGCCGGAAGTGTTGGCGTCGAGTTCCAAGGCCGCCGCGGTGACGTGCGTTCCGCTGGTAGTGGTGACGATATTACCCAGGGCGACTAAATGGAGATCGCCCCCATTGGTGTTGAGCGAACCACCGTTGAAATCAATATCGCTGCCGCTGGTGATGTTGAGAGTCGCCGCCACAGTCCTAGAAATCGCGGAACCGATAGTAACCAGCCCGGCATCGGTACTGCCGATGTTGATGGTGCCAGCGGTGACGCGGTTGAGCTCGGCATTGGAAAGGCTAAATCCGCCCGGCGACGTACTGACGAGGGTAATCGGATTTCCCGGGGTAGTCATGAAGTTGGCCGCTGCCGTGCCAGCATCGACAGAACCCGTAGAGGTCACGAAGGAGACATCGTTGGCAGACAGAGTTACACCACCCGTACCACGGACGCCGCCTTGTACTACTAAGTTCTTGGTCCCAATATTCAGCGATACTGTTCCAGTTTCAGCGTTTATTGTTGCAGCGGGCGTGGAAGGGGGAACCGTCATGTTGCCGTTTGTGGTTGTGATGCTGATATTGCTACCACTTGTCGAAACGCCAATCACGCCATCGACCGTTCCAATAGTCAAAGCACCGCCGCCACTTCCTTCGCTGTAGGTAATTTCTCCCGAGGTTGTGGTAGCCGCAAAACTTGAGACCTGATTGGCCCCCGTCAAACTGATTGTGCCGCCAGCACGCACTGCCAGATCGTTACTTCCCGATATAGAAATAGCGCTCGAACCGATGGAAATAACAGCACCGCTGGATTGCAATGCCAAACTACCCCTGGTAGATCGTGTTATTGAACTGCTGATCGTGATAGGACCACTCGCCGGATCGCCAATGCGGGTAAAGTTCGAGTCAGTGTTTCCCAAGAATACACGGTTCAACTCCGTAGTCGAAATATTGAGAGAACCGGAGACATCAGCGCCACCCAAATTGATCGGGCGATTTCCCTGAGAGGACGCCAAGGTAACCTGGTTTGTCGAACTGTTCCCGATCGTCGTGCTTGCCCCCAGTGCGATATCAGCTGCACGCAGACTTATCGTGGTCCCAAGTAACGATGCTCCGGTATTAAAGGACATGGTGCCCAAGCCGTTATCCGCATCGGCAACTAACTCAATCGCACCCGTGCCGGCAACCGCAAGATCGCTGCCGCCCATCGGCAAGGTGAGTCCATTCTTTGCGTAGGCCGCAAGATTCTTGTCCGCATTTAGGGTAATGGCACCACTGAATGCAATGGTCGAAAATGGCAACGAAGCGGAGCCAATCGTAAGGCCAGCATCAAAGTCAGGCAAAGCACCAAGCACAACGGTATCGTCTGCCGAACCCCGATTAATTGTGATGCTACCGGTTGGATTGTTGAAGTTGGTCGTTTCAAAATTTGTTCCGGTGAGGCGCGACCGACCATTCGCTGCGTGATCATCATCCTCAAGCGTTGCAGCCGTGCCCCCCATAATCGTCGGCAGATTGAAAATGACATCGGTCGCAGTGCCAGTGTTCGTAATCGGTTCCAGTCCGGTGTAGGTCACCAGGCCGTAGTTACTCATCTCAATCGTGCCACTAAACGGATCTCCGCCGGGCACGTTGTTGTAGCCATAAACAACCATTCCTTGATTGCCGCCGGCGATTACCAACTCATCGCCGGGCCCTGAATCGGGTGGGCCGCCGTTGAAGAAGATGTTCCCCAGCGGAATCGCATCGCCGCTGGAAAGATCGACGGTGAGCGTGTCGTTCCCGTCATTGCCATTGACGGTGATGCTGCCGGTGAAACCGGCGAGGAGGCGGCGGATCGACTTGTTATCAGAACCGGGAGTGAATTCCCAATCGGTGGGAGCCCCGGCGAATTGCTCGCTGCTATCCGCGACAATCAAATAGGTTCCATCGGTACTGATGCTGAGATTATTGTTGTTGCCGCTGGCGTCGTTATCGTTCACGGTGAGATTCCCCGAGCCGTCGACTGTTGGCACTAGGGTCCCACTTGTTGCAACGGCGTACGCGAAAAGCTCAAAGCCATAGCCCCATTTAAATGCGGAAAAATAGAGCTGATTGCCCACCAGAACGAAGCCACCGTATTGACCGGCACCGGAGCCTGCGCTCCCGCTGTAAATATCGAGCGTGTTGATCGTCGGCGTGGCGGCCGTGGTGTCGATCCACCGCAGTTCGTAGCCGTTCGCAGCATCGACCGCCGTGAAGTAGAGTTTGGTCCCCACGGCCGTGAAGCCACCGTATACACCGGCTTCGGATCTGTCCGTTCCGCTGTGAATATCGAGCGTGTTGATCGTCGGCGTGGCGGCTGTGGTGTCGATCCACCGCAGTTCGTCGCCGTTCGCAGCATCTCGCGCCGTGAAGTAGAGTTTGGTCCCCACGGCCGTGAAGCCACCGTATCGACCGGCATCGGAGCTGTTCGCTCCGCTGAAAATATCGAGCGTGTTGATCGTCGGCGTGGCGACCGTGGTGTCGATCCACCGCAGTTCGTTCCCATTCACGCCGTAGGCTAGGAAGTACAACGTGTCGCCAATCAGTTTCAGCTTGGCCGGTGCGGAATCTCCCAATCCCGGATTGATGTCCGCCACCAAACTGGCAACATTCGTCGTTGTGTCCAGCACATGGAGTTCTGCACCATGGACGGTATCGGTGTCGACATAGTAGAGCTTGTTTCCCGCCACAGCCGTTTGGGAATAGAGCGGTGTGCCCGAATTATTGATGTCGAACATCGTCAAGTCCGTCGCCATCAACGCCCGGTCTTCCAAGGTCTCGAAGAACGCGCGACGCTTCACGCGCGCGAGACGCTGAGATTGCTTGCGACGAGGCAACGAATGCTTACTTTTGGATTCCCCCACAGATGTAGGGCGAGAGGGCTTGTCGTGAGCCATGATGCTAGTTCCCTTCGTGTTCGGCACGTTCATCGTTCGCCGCCAAGTCGCTCTCGGCGGATCCAACGGAACATTCCGCTTCGCTCAACATATCCGCGAAACCCGCAAATACAACCCTTTAAGGGTAAATTAAGACCCACAGTGAGGTCTTAACCAGTTCTTCATAGGGGATTCACGGTGCTAAAATTTGTGAACGCGAGCAGCGATCATGGCGACAATCCGCAAATTCAGCGCCAGCTAGCGGGGTACGAAAGGGGGGTGGAGCGGCGCATGGCCGCAAAAGCCTTACGTGGCTTCGAGTTACGGAAAAGAATCTTTCTCCCCCGAAACAAGATGTGTGGCTTCCCCCGAAACAGCGGTGCTAATTGAAGCAACGCAGCAGCGCTGGATGTTGCGTTGTGTAAACGCTAGCGAGAGGGTGCGATTTGCTGATCCAGCGATAGAGCAGATTGTGCTGATGAATTTTGGGTTAAATCTTGAGGTTAACCCGACGCTGATGATCCGCCTGCTGGTGAGCGAGAGCAGATGCTCACCAGGTTTGCTGCAACAACGAGGCGGGTCGCCGGCTGCAATCCACCGAAACTCTTCAAGAAGTATTAGCCGTTCTGCGTCCGCCGCGGCAGCTTGCGGGCATACGGCGGAGGAAGGGACGGCGGCAAAGAAAGCCCTGTTTCCTCGGCCCATTGGCGACGTTCACCCGGCGAAGCGTAGTACTTCAGCCAAGTCTCGTCTTCCAACTCGGTATCCAGGCATTGCCAGTGGAGATAGTTCCCCGGCACATCGAGCAGCTTTTCGTAGGAGGGCAAAATATCGCGCTGCAAAACGCGGTACAACTGGCGATCGGAAAGGTGGTCGGTCAGTTCTAGTACGATTCGCTTTTCGAACAACTTTTGAACCGTTTCCCACAACAAATCATGGACTTGCTGATCACTGATGGCTTCCAGTGGGGGCAATTGCAGTGCGGGTTCGAACCAGCGTGCGATCGGCAACAATGGGGCGCGTTCCCAGGCGAGCATGGAGGCTAGGAACTCGTTTTCGACATGCGTGGGGAGCCTACGGCTGGACATCCACTCCACGGATTCATCGAAATAGGGTTCGAGTTCATCCCGGAGATGAGCGTTCAGGAGCAGTTGCTCTACTTCGTCGAGATTGGGGCGGGGCATAGCGTTGAACCGAAAATTCCGGCTTTAACGAAGAAACAGGTACTTCCAAGGCACTCAGGCAAAACTGGTGCCGCACCTCTGACTGTAGCCAAAACGCAACATGCCACAATCGAAAACTTCACCAAAAGAGGGTGCGCCTAACCGTTTTTTATGGCTAGCGGCCACATAGCCGATACGACCGTCGAAGCTTGCCAGGAATCGCTGTTTGCACGTCGAAAACGGCACTCAAACTGGGGCGGAATGCAGATCGAAAGCCTCGTGTCCGCGAGCGCGGCCGGCAAAACTTGGTTGCGGCGGAGACGATCGCATCAGTACAATCCAATGCACGCTCGATACCAACCCCATGAGCGTTCTCCTGCCTTCCAAAACTCCCTCCCTGACTGGTCACCTGATGCAATTGCATCTGCTTTCACTGTCTGGACTTGCCGTTTTCCTAGCCGTCACGGTTTGGCAGCCGATGGTTCTTGCCGAAGAACGAACCGAAGAGCCTGTCAGTTTTGAGCTGGATGTGATGCCGATTCTGACCGCTCGCGGCTGCAATCAGGGGGCCTGTCATGGCAAAGCGCGAGGGCAGAACGGCTTTCAACTATCGCTGCTGGGTTTCGATCCCGATTTTGATTTCGCAGCCCTCACGCAAAACGCTCGCGGCCGGCGCATCTTCCCCGCGGCACCGGAGCGAAGCCTGTTACTGCTGAAAGGTTCGGGACAGTTTCCGCACGGGGGTGGCGTTCGGTTGGCGCAGGAAAGCGAAGATTTTGCCCTACTCCTTCGCTGGCTGCAGCAGGGCTTTCCCCGTCGCTTGGCGGATGAACCCACGTTGGTTGGCATCGAGGTGTCGCCCCTCGAAAAATTCTTACGTCCCGAGGAAACGCAAGCGTTGAGCGTGATCGCAACATACTCGAATGGCTCGCAGCGCGATGTGACGGGCAGGGCCAGTTTTCAATCGAGTGAGTCTGCCATTGTCAGCGTTGATGTTGCAGGAGTGATGAAAGCGGGTCCGCTGCCGGGGGAAGCCTCGGTGATGGCCAGGTACATGAACTTCATCATCGCGAGCAAGGTTGCGATTCCGCTGGCCGATCCGCCTGCAGACGAGTTTTACGCGCAACTCCCTCGGCAAAACTATATTGATGATCTGGTCTGGAAGAAGTTGCAATCATTAGGAATTACTCCTTCCGCTCCAGTCGATGATGCAAAGTTTCTTCGCCGCGTGCATCTGGACTTAATCGGCCGACTGCCAACGCCCACGGAAACGCGCTCGTTCCTGGCAGATCAGTCGTCCGACCGTCGCGTGCGGATCGTCGATCAGCTTCTGGAGCGCCCAGAGTATGCCGACCATTGGTCCGCCAAATGGGCCGATCTGTTAAGGCCCAATCCGTATCGCGTGGGCATCAAAGCAGTCGTGAATTACGACCAGTTCATCCGAGACAGTTTTCGCAAAAACAAGCCGTACGATCAGTTTGTGAGAGAGCTGCTAACGGCCCAGGGAAGCAGTTGGGATCAGGGAGAGACGGTTCTGTTTCGGGATCGCCGCGAACCACCCGAAATTGCCACGCTGGTCAGCCAGCTATTCCTCGGGATTCGTTTGGAGTGCGCGAAGTGTCACCACCATCCCTTCGAGAAATGGGGGCAAGACGATTTCTACAGCTTTGCCGCTTACTTCGCCAAGGTCGGGCACAAGGGGGCCGGCATTTCGCCGCCGATTTCTGGAGGTGAGGAAGTGGTGCTTTTGAGCGTCAAGGGGAGTGTCACCCATCCGCTGACGGGAGTCGAGATGCAGCCACGGCCGTTGTTCGGAACGGCCCCCGCGATTGCTGCAGACGTAGACCCGCGCGAATCGCTCGCTGCCTGGATTACCTCGGCAGACAATCCGTTCTTCGCGCAAGTCATTGCGAATCGTTTGTGGGGAGAATTGATGGGGCGCGGAATCGTGGAGCCCATCGACGACCTGCGGACTACTAATCCACCCTCCAATCCCGCCTTGCTGGAGGCATTGGCCGCCGATCTCCGCGACCATCAGTTCAACTTGAAGCATCTGCTCAAAAGCATTTGCATGTCGCACGTTTACGCCCTGAGTTCGATCCCGAACGAGCGCAATGCCGGGGATCGGCAGAATTATTCTCGCCACTACCGCACCCGGTTGCGGGCGGAGACACTGCTGGATGCAATCGCCGATATCACAGGGATTGAGGAAAGCTTTTCAGCAATGCCTCCTGCCTCGCGAGCCAATCAAATTTGGACCACTCGGATCAATTCGATTTTCCTCGACACGTTCGGCCGGCCGAATCCCAATCAGGATCCGCCGTGCGAACGCAGTAGCGATTCGACCGTAACTCAAACCCTGCACTTGATGAATTCTCCTCAACTGCATAGCCGCGTCACCGCAGATGACAGTGCTGCAGCACGACTGGCTGCGTCCAGCCTCTCTCCCAATGAGATCATCGAAGAGCTTTATCTGCTGGTCTACAATCGGCTTCCCAGCGAGGAAGAACGAGCCGTCGGCACGAAACTATTTGCGGAAGCGGGCATCACCCGGCGACAGGCCACGGAAGATTTATTGTGGGCGCTTTTGAACACGCCTGAGTTCAATTACAAGGACTAGCCCCGAGCAAAAAAGGTTCATCATGAGCATTTGGAAAAACTGCGCGGGATTCAGCCGGCGGGATTGCCTGCGATTAGGGCTTAGCGGACTGCTCGGCGGCGGAATGGCAGGAGCGCTACGAGCAACGGCACAGGCCAAGGTATCCGACCGCCGACAAGCGAAGGCTTGCATTTTAATCTGGATGGATGGCGGCCCTTCGCACTACGAGACCTTTGATCCCAAGCCCACGGCTCCGGTAGAAATTCGGGGCTCGTTCGAAGCGATCTCCACGAAGGTTACCGGCGTGCAATTCTCGCAACATATGCAGCGGCTCGCTTCGGTTGCCGACAAGTTCACCACCATACGTTCCATCCGTCACGACCAAGGGAACCACGGCGCGGGTAATCATTACATGATGACGGGTGCCCCACCGCGCATTCCGGTTGGCTGTGGTGCTTTTGTCAGTTATCACCCCAGTCTCGGTTCGGCAGTGGCGCGGGAATGTGGTGCGCCGGCCGGTCTGCCCGCTTACTTTTCGATGCCTGCCATGACCCGTTCGGGCGGGCCTAATTTTCTCGGTGCTCAGTACGCACCGTTCGTTGTGTCCGACGATCCAAACAGTGCCAACTTCCGCATTCGAGACGTGGCCCTGCCGAGTGGTCTCGCGGACGCTCGCTTTCAAGGGCGGCGCGAACTACGAGCCCAAGTCGATCGAATGGCACGTCTCCGTGACGAAGCCGCCGCCGATCCTGTTTTGGCCGCCGACGAATTTTATCAGGAGTCCTACGACCTCGTCACTTCGAAGGAAGCCCAACGAGCCTTCGATATTCAGCAGGAGGATGCGCAGGTTCGCGAACGCTATGGCCGGAACAGTTTTGGTCAACGCGCGTTGCTCGCGCGGCGACTGGTCGAAGCAGGTGTGCCGTTCATTACCTTGGATGATGGCGGATGGGATCACCATACCGACCTATTCAACGCCTACAACAAACGCATGCCCGCCTGGGACAACACGGTTGCTACGCTGATCGAAGACTTAGCAGAGCGGGGATTGCTCGAAACGACACTCGTAATTGCCCTGGGGGAATTTGGCCGGACCCCTCAAATCAACAAGGACGGAGGACGCGATCATTGGTCGAACGCGATGAGCGTCCTCTTTGCCGGCGGTGGTACACCGGGCGGACAAGTGATCGGGGCGACCGATAGCAAAGGCTACTCTGCCGTGGAACGTGTTCTGTCCCCGGAGAATTTTGTTTCAACCATCTATACAAAGCTGGGCATTAATCCGGACAAGATGTACTACACGCACGAAGGGCGTCCCGTCCATCTGGTCAGTGATCCGCAACCCATTCGAGAATTGATGGGCTAATGATGGATCGCATGGCTTATGCTGCTGGTCATCGTCGCTTAAAAATTAGCGACTTCCAATGGTTAGGTTTCCTGGCCATCGCGTTGTGCGCTGTCAGCGTTATATCCAGCGAAGCCTTGGGAGGTGCCCCAAAACTGGAGAGCATCTTTCCTCCTGGCGCTGCCCGCGGGACCGAAACCGAAGTTACTGCCGCGGGGCAGTTTGACCATTGGCCAGCGCAGGTTTGGTGTGATCGACCGGATCTTCATTTTGCTCCCAGCGAGACTAAAGGGACGTTTCGAATCACGATCGACAAAGACGCAACTCCCGGCATCGCCTGGCTCCGAATCTTCGACGAAGAGGGAGCCACAGCGCTCCGTCCGTTCCTCGTAGGCGAGTACCCCGAGATCACCGAGTCGGAACCGAACAATGCTCCCAGCGAAATGAAACTTGTGAATCTGCCCGCCGTAGTAAATGGCAGGTTGGCCAAGGGGGGCGATGTCGATGGATACACCGTGGCTCTCAAAGCGGGAGAGACCCTAAACGCTGCCGTGCAAGCGCATTCGATACTCGGCTCGCCGATCGATTCCCTCCTGCAAGTTTGTGAACTCATCGAGCGTCCCGGTTCCATCGCTCGCCCTACTGCCCTGGAAGCTTTTGTGCTAGAGCAGAATCATGACGAGGTGGGACTCGATCCACTCCTCGGTTTTCGGGCCGAGCGGGATGGGACGTACGCGGTCCGTTTGTTCGCGTACCCGTCCGAACCGAACAGCACCATCAATTTCACCGGCAGCGAAAGTGCCGTCTATCGCTTGACCCTCACGACCGGCAACTACGATCCCGCGATCACTTTGCCGAAACGCCGTTCGCCGCATCCCATCGTGGAAGCCCTCACTGGCGATACAATTCAATCGCTAACATTGCCAGCCACCATCCGCGGCAATTTTTCGGTTCCCGACAGCGAGCACGTTTTTTCTTTTGCCGCCAGAAAAGGAGACAAGTTTGTTCTGCAGAGCGCGAGTCGCTCGCTCGGCTTTCGCACCATGCCGGCGCTGCGGATCATCGACCAGAGCGGAACCTCCCTCGCCAATGCCGACGGAGGAGACCCGAAGAAGGAAACCGCACTGGAGTTCACCGCACCTACTGAGGGCACGTATCGACTGCAGGTTCGCGATGCCTTCCGCCGGGGTGGACCTCGCTTGAATTATGAATTGGATTTTACGACTCGCGGGGAAGATTTTAAGCTCTCCGTGGCCGCGGATACCTTCGTTCTTTCAACCGACAAACCGTTGGAAATTCCCGTCGTCATCGGCCGCCGCAAGAATTTCGAAGCGGCCATCGACTTCAAAATTCCCAATCTACCGGCCGGCGTTTCGTGCGAGGCCGTCCGCTCGGAAGGGAAAGAAGCCTCCGCCAAGGAAGTGAAGCTGGTGTTAAAAACGGAACCCGGAGTCGCGCCCGCTTCCGTGCCGTTCACCATCCTCGGCGTTAGCAGCGACGGAAGCGAAGTTCCGGCCCAATTTGCTTCCCCACTTCCGCTCGACCAACCGCACGATTCGCTCTGGCTAACCGTTCGTCCTTAGGTTCACCAACGCGGTTTGCTAATCCGCCCGCTCAAGCCGCCCGATCAAGGCGTTTCTTCCCGCCGTCGCTTCTGAGCCTGCGTCAGCCAGCGATCGAGATGCTTAGCAAACTCTTGTTTATTCTTCCCGTTGTAGTTTGCCGGCCCACCCATCCACTGACCGCTGCCCCGCAGTTCGTCCACCAGGTTCCGCATGGCCAATCGCGCGCCGATGTTGGCATCGGTGTAAAGTTCGCCGCGCGGATCCAAGGCTTGCCCCCCTTTCGCCACCACATCGGCCGCCAGCGGAATGTCGGCAGTGATGACCAAATCTCCCGGGTTCAAAAGTTCCACAATGCGACGATCGGCAATGTTCATTCCGTCGGTAACGAGCAGGCTGCCGATGAACTCGGATTTGGGGGTTAAGACCGAGCGATTGGCCACCAACGTCAGCTTGGTTCCCGTTCGAATGGCAGAGCGAAACAGCAGTTCCTTGATCTCCCCCGGACACGCATCGGCATCGACCCAAATCTGTTGATTGTGTGGCATGAGGGTTGGTGTTTAGGAAGTTACGATGGAGAAGGGGATCGCGCTGCAAAGGTTATGAATGACTGTCTACCTTTTTTGCAATTCATCCGACCCCGGCCCTGACGGAATCCGGATTCCAATTTACACTTGCACGGGGCACGGTGCGTCAAAAAAGGGTATGCACGAGGTACATACCCGGCTTGGCTCCTTTGCGCTACAACGCTTTATCAATGGCAACGTGTTCAAACTATCGCTGCGCTTTCAGCCCTTCGAGGTAGCCTTGATCGACGGGACTCAGTTTTTCTATCGGGACCAACGTTTCGCGACCATCGGCGCGAATAAGTTTCACTTTGCCGTCGATGACTCCGCCGAACCTGGCTTCGACTTTGAAGTTGCCCGTCAGGTCTGACCAGGTTCTCAACGGTGCTGCAGGCTTGGACTCGGCCGGGGGAACTCCTCCGGCTCGGGGAACACCCTCGGCAGGAGGTTGTTTGGTGGCCTTGCTGGCGAAGCCAGGAAACTCAGGGCGGATGCGAAGGTCGTCTCCCTCGAAGGCGTCGGTTGTTAATGAATAGACCTGTTTCTGCAGGCCGTCGTAAACGAACAAATGCAGCTTGTCTTCCATGGTGATGGCGACGTGCTGAAAGTCGAACATTTCGGTCTCGCGGGAATTGATATGAGTCTTCCCGTCGAAGCGGGTGTATTCCGGTGGAAATTTTGACTGCCGAATTTCCACAGGCTTCAGGTTTCCTTTCAACTCGAGCGCTGTGAGATTCTCCGGCGTCAGGCCGTACGCCAACGCTTTGGCCCGATCGCCGACAATGAATTGCAAACTCCTGTCGCTCACGGGGACCGGAACGGGAGGCAAACCTTTGCACAACATCGCACCGCCGAACCACCAACTGCTGGAATGGATCTGGCGCAAGAAGGGAAGCGTATCGTAGCGGCCATCAACAAATGGTGAGTCACGCCCCGCGAGCAGCAGTGGCCAACTCTTGATCCCCCTGATGGCGCGCGAGGGCGAACCGGTGGTTCCTTGGATGATGTACCCTTTGCCGTCGAAATCGACCGTGGCAATCGACATGGTATCCACGCCCCCCATCAACATCGACTTTTTAGCCTTGGTATCGATGAGTGCGAGTTGCTTCCTTTCCTTCTCCACATCGCACATCGCCAGCAGATGCCCCGTGAAGGCCTTTCCGCCCGGTGCCGAAAGGTAGGAGACATTCTCGGCCCCAACCTTGATTCGCGCCACTTCTTTCCACTCTTGGGCGCCATCGTAGACACTCACGCCCCCCGCATAGTTGGCAACGTACACCTTCGTGCCTCGCGCCAAAACGCAGGCGGGTGCAGGTGTGTCGATAGAAAACAATTCCAAGCCTGTGGGAATGTCCCAGATCGTGATCCGATCAGCATCGCGGTGAGCCAAAACCAGGTACTGGTTGTCGAGCGTGTCCATCCAGAACACGTCGTCATCCGCGGGGAGCAAACTAAAATTCTCGACGGCCAATACGGACGAACTGCCGTACGAGGCGAGCCCGAGTAGCGCGCTGGCCAGAAGCAGGGCGAGTAGCGAATGTCTCATGGAAGTCCGTTGAGTCGGAAGATCAGAAGAAAGGTCCCGCCGGTATTATTCAGCGGAGGGGGCACAACTGCAACGCTGGCAAGGAGCGAACTTGTGAAATGAGTCAAGAGTCAAGTCGAGTTCGCATATCACATATGTATCCAACAGAGCGTGTGCATCATTGTTTAAGGCAAAGTTCGCATCCGTCAGAACGCTCGACAGCTCCTCGCGCATCGCGGAAGGAGTACGTTATTTGGCTTGAATGCGAGTCAATTCTGCAACACTGGTTGGCCGCGGTGTTGTCCAAGTTTTCGCAAAAAAGCCCAGGTTTTTCGCGGTTATTCGGAATTTTGCAACAAGAACCCCGGTTTTTATCTTCCGTTTTGTTGCAAAAGTAGGTTTTCCTCGGGAACTGCGCACTACTTATGCAACAAAAGGCCATTTTTTGCGCAACTTGCGTTAAATTTGTTGTCGAAGAGTTGCACTCCCGCAGGTCCACTTCTCGTTCCTCTAATTTTCAAAGAGCAGCCGCCAGGCCCGCCGTACGCAGCGCGCATCGCCGGAGCCGACAGCAAAATGCATCGTCGCCAGTCATTGATTACTTGTCAATAGTTCTGTAGGATGTGAGAAATCGGACTGTGAATTTTCGCCAGGGTTCAAGGGTGCTTTAAAGCACTTTTCCATGCGTGCGAACCCTCGTTCCTCTACCGCTGAGTCACTTCGCGAGCGAATGGAAGAGGGAAGCCGAATTCCATCAGGAACAGCGTCCCGGACCTACAAAAATGGCCACCCATCGAACCTGACCCTAATAGTTATTCACACCGGAGCGCTCCATCCAAATGACGCCTGATGTCGAACGTGCACACCGTCACTCGATCCGCCACCGCGTGGAGTTGCTCTCCAGCGCCCAGTGCGGCTGCTTCTACTGCTGTCGAATTTTCGCGCCGTCAGAAATCTCGGAGTGGACAGATAACTGGGAAGGTGTAGGCCAGACAGCAATCTGTCCGCACTGCGGTATCGACTCGGTCATCGGCAGTAATTCTGGGTATCCGGCGGGTGGAGCCACGGACGGGCGAGGCCGACCGACGCAGATCCCGTGCTCCGCTAAGCCAATTCAAAACCGGGGATCGTCCCAGTGCTAGAGCCGAACGTATCTACGTCGGCGCCCAATCGCTGGAGAAACTGCACAAACAGATTACACAGCGGCGGATGCTTCTTGGGATCAAAAGCCAGGTGTTGGCCATGCCGGAAGCCACCCCCGGCAACGAGGATCGGCAGGTTCTTGTTATCGTGACTGCTGGCGTTTCCCAGATTGCTCCCAAACATCACGATCGTGCGGTCCAGCAGTGTGCCACTTTCTTCGCGCGTGGTTTTGAGCTTGCCGAGCAGTTCGCCCAAGAGCTGCATCTGCTGCACTTCAATCACGCGCAGCTCGGCGAGTTTGGCCGGATCCTGACCATGATGCGAGAGATTGTGCCAGTCCTGCGTGACGCCCGGGATGACAGGCACCGCGTTCAAGCCATTAAGTGCGAATGTAATGAATCGCGTCGAATCGGTCTGCAGCGCCAAATGCATCAGGTCGATCATTAGGCGGACGCGGGCGGGAACCTCCACTGAGCTGGCGATATCCACCGGGGGCTTCGCATCGACTTTGGGCTTGGGACGCCGCGCCCAGTCCTGCGCTTTCAACAGCCGCTGCTCGACCTCGCGCACCGAACTGAAGTACTCGTCGAGCTTTTGCTGATCTTGCTTCCCAAGCTTCTTCTGAAAAGCGTTGGCTTCCCCCAGCACCGTGTCCATGATGCTCTGGCCTTGCCGCAATCGCTGCACCTGCGCTTCGATCTCCTTAGGCGAGCCATCCACAAACATATTCTTGAAGACGCGCGACGGACGCTCATCGGCCGGAATCGGCACACCACTGCGGGTGAACGAAAGCCCGCGACTGCTTGAAGACGCCAGCACCAGCGAGCCAAACCGCGTATCGGGCACCAGGCGCTCGATCGAGTATTGGTCGAGCGAAATGGTGTTCTTGAAGTTATCAGAGCGGGGATGCGGGGCTGCGGTCAGATAGCACAGTTCGGCCGGATGACCGCCATCGACTTCCGGGTGCGAGAGCCCCGAAAACACGGTAAATTCCTCGCGGAATTCGCGAATCGGCTCCAGGTAGGGGGTCAGTTCATACTGGCGCCCCGCCTCCTTGGGAAACAAATTCGGAGTGTGCAGCCCCAGCGACGTATTGATGCAGATCAGACGTCGCGGCGGCTCACTGACGGCTGCCGCGCGCGCGGGGACCGCCATCGCATCCAGCAGCGGTAGCGTCAGCATCACGCCAGCGCCGCGCAAGAGGTGGCGACGCGAGAATCGTCGGGGAGTGGTCATGGCTGCTCATTTCTGTTTAAAGAGTTCGCTGGCCACTACCGCGTGGACCAGCGAACGAAGTCCGTAATTCGAACCCTTGGTCTGCTCCAGGATCTGGTCAATTGCCTGATGATCGCTGAAGCCGACCGGGTGCCCTGTGGCATAAGTTACGAGTTTCTCGGTGAGGCAGCGCGCCACTGGCTCGGGCTCAGCCAGCAGGATCGCCTTGAACTCCGCAATATCGGCGAACTTCCTGCCATCCGCGAACTGGTCACCGGCATCCACAGGCTGACCTTCGCCATACTGCCAGGCAGCCAGGTACTTGGCCAGCGGGCCGATGCGATTGTTGACCCAGTCTTTACGTTCGGCGACCACGCGGTACCGTTCGCGCCAGCCCCCAATCACGTCGTAGTTCTCCAACGCAAAGCCAGGCGGATCGATGCGGGCATGGCAGCCCGCGCAGTTGGCCGTGCTGCGGTGCTTGGCAAGTTGCTCGCGAATCGTCGTCGCGCCCCGAATATCTGGCTCGACTGCAGGAACATTCGGCGGTGGTGGACGTACTGGCTGACCCAGAATTCGGTCTAGCACCCACACGCCGCGCACCACCGGAGACGTCGAGGTGCCGTTGGCCGTCACCTTCAGGATACTCGCCTGCGTCAGGACGCCGCCGCGGTGATACTCCGGCTTCAGTGGAACCTTGCGCAAGGCCACTCCGTACACGTCAGGAACACCATAATGTTTTGCCAGACGGCCGTTGAGCATGGCGAAATCCGAATCGATGACGTTCGTCACGCTAAGATCTTCTTTCAGCAGCTCCTCGAAAAAAAGTTGCGTTTCGCGCACCGCAGACCATTCCAATAGCTCTTCGTATTCGGGATAGAGGGTCTTGTCCGGCGTCGTGGCGCTAATCTCTCGCAAGCTGAGCCACTGGCCAGTGAAGTTTTCGGTGAAGGCTTTCGACCGGGGATCGCCTAGCAACCGTTCTACCTGCTCCCGCAGCACTGCAGGCTTCTGGAGCTCACCGGCCCGAGCCAATGCCAGCAGCTTTTCGTCAGGCATGGTGCTCCAGAGAAAGTACGACAGGCGCGACGCCAGCGCGTGGTCGTCGAGCGGGCCGAGGGGCTCTTGCAAGTACAGGAACTGAGGCGAGGTGAGCACTGCCTTGATACCAGCCCGCAGCGACAGCTCGAATGATTCACCCGCTTGCAGGGACTGCGCTACGAGTGCAACAAACGGTCGTTCTTCCCCCTCGACTACCGGCCGACGGAATGCCCGTGGCAAAAGTTCCCGCAGGATTTTTTCGGCATCGGCGAGCGTCCCCTGCTTGGAATCTGCGTCCCCAAACACACGGCGATAACTTTCCGTAGGCCAGGCTTCAGGGAAGGGTCCCTCGACTTCGATCCAGTGGATGTGCAGCCCCGGCCCCGGATACTCGGCAATCGTTTCCTGCTTTAAGTACACAAACGGCTGCGCGACTGGTGCTACCTTGATCGTGTCGTTCTTCGCCGTCAGTCGCTCTTCGAACTCGATGATCGCGGGCTCGCCGCGTGGTGCGTCGAAATAGCCTAGGTGTCGGACGGGGTTGCCAGACACGACGAAGTTTCCCAAGAGCACCGCCATGGGGAGTGGCGTTTCTGAGTTGTGCGCCGATGCAGCAATCCGGAATCGATACCGGCCTGGCGCTGGTGCTTTGACCTGCCGCAGATCGGTCGACGAGTCGGCGCTGTTGCGAAACAGGATGACCCCCTCGTCTTGTTTCCACACCCCGCTTAAAAACCATTTGGGGAGCGAGTCGTAGAGATCGAAGCGTTCGGTCTTGCTCTCCAGCTTGTGCACCGGCGCGATGGCCGCATCGAGCACGACCTCCGCCGCATCGAGATAACGCTCGATGAGCACCGGCGAGATGTTCAGCGCGGCCCCCACGTTATCGAAGCCGTGGGAGACGGTATCCTCCGGCAGCAACTCCTTGACCGACACATTGACGGCGAACAGATCGCGCACCGTGTTCTCATATTCCACTCGGTTGAGTCGTCGTAGCACCACGCGACCTTCCGCCCGTTGCTGCTTGGCAGCGGTCTTCAGCGCCGATGTCAGGAGTTTTGTAAATTCCTGCCGCTGCGTGGTTACCGGTCGCGGCTCATCCTTGGGGGGCATCTCACCCAACTGCACGCGCGTGACCAGTTCCCGCCAGCGCTCGAAGGTAGTCGGCTGGGAGAGGTCCGCGTCAAGCTGGTCCAGTCGCAAATCTCCCTCCGCGGCCTCCGGCCCATGGCAATGCAGGCAATGCTGCCGGAAGAACGGAGCGGCCAGCTCATGGATGGGCTCGCCGGCACCAGCAGCCACGGAATCCTCTGCCGCGAAAACCAGTTCATTCGCGCGCAGGCATGCCAACATCAGCAGTAGTATTGAGCAACGTTTCATCCAGTCCATTCTCGCACCTCCCGCGCCCGTCCGCAAACCACATTGCGTCTCCCTGGCCGTCGCCAGGGTTATGTGTAGAAAATACAACGACTTCGCCGCAATGTTCACCGGCAGGGCCGGGCACGGTGGACAGCCAGCAAGTCAGTCGCGAGCAACGGCCGCTGGCTGCGACAGGTTGCATTTACCAAGCGACCCGCAAGGTTCTCCCATCTTCAATGGCTAGCAAACTGCACCGGCCAGAAGGCTGACTTTCTGTAGCGACCTCCAGCCGAATTGCGTTCGCCCGTTCAGCCGATAGTTACAGGTATTCGGGTCAGCAGGCGCGCTCAAGTTGCCTGCTTTTCGCAAGATCTGTCACTTCGGAGTCCCATCGGTAATGCACCAAGTCAACTCAGAGATTTCGTCACTGCAAGACCTACGTGGTCTAGTGGAACGGACAATTTGCGACCGCCAGCAGCTTTTGCCGGGTGCGTTTCAGATTCACGAACAGTTGCTCGTGCGACATGGCCAACCGTGCGGACTGCACTTCACACTGCATGGCCCTCGAGCCGTGCGTTACTCGGCGATCTGGGATGCGACTCGCTATACAATCTTGTTCTACGACTGCACCGGCGAGCGATTCCAACGCTGTGTGTTGACCGCCTCCGCGGAACTGCGAGAAGAAATTGCTGGGCTGACTGGTGTCAGTGAAAAGCTCGCGGCATGAGCATCACTGGTGCCCCAGTGAAAGACTAGACTCCGACCAGAAGAAGGAAACGACGCTCACAAATTCTGGCGGGGAACAAATTCGTGTTGTCTTCGCCGAGATTTGCAAACAACCAGTCGATGGACTTGTTGTAGAGTAGGAGAGGGACGGCAAGCCGTCTCCTCTCCCCTCTTCAAACCGGACAAGCGGATTTCCCGCACCCGGCTTTCCCGAGAATTCTCGGTCGCAGGCATGCGCGAGTGAGCGGCGGATCAGGAGCGTCGGCTCGGATGAGCGTGACGTTTCCCTAAAGTCGGTTCCAGGAGCTGCAAACCCCAGGCTTGCAGATGGGCGAGGAACGACTTCCCGGCTGCGGGGCGGAAGGGCCGCTGACTGCGACGTTGCGAGTGACGAACCTGACACTCCACGACAAAACTGTCCGCGCGGTTGAAAATCCGGTGCGGATAACTGTCGTCGCTTCTGCACTCAGGATGCCTTGGCTTCATCCTAGCTGCAGGAGCAATTGCGTCTCCCTGGCCGTCGCCTGCGGCATGTGTACAAAATACCACTACTTCGCCACAATGTTCCCCGGGAGGGCGGGCACGGTGGATAGCCAGCAAATTACTCGCGAGCAGGCGAAACAGCTTCACGACGCGATTGCGCCGACGTTAGGCTATTTGAGCCGGCTGATTGAGCGGATGGAGAAGCGGCGATTCCCGCGAACGGATCCACTATTCAAGATCGTATTCGAGACTCGTGAGAAGATGCAGCAACAAACGATGACGCTGCATTACCTGAGCTGCAACGGAACAGGGCGGTCGCCGCGGGAGTGAGCTATTTTAGGTCACGCCTACGCCGCTTCGCCGCCGCGGGTGTTCCAGACACAAGCAGGGGTTAACCAGTTGACACCACTGCCGTTCCGCAATGGCGGTAGTTTTCGGCGATGGTGCGAATCACGCGATGGATTCTGACGGCAATCTCCGCCAGTGAAACCCGCGGAACGGGAATTGATTCCAGGCAAAGACTAAATCGCCTCTGAATATTGGGAGCCATCGCAAGCGATGTACAAGAAGAACTGTGGTTTGGTCGACGCAGTTGAAGAATCAGTCGACGCTCGTCCGCAACATTCGTTGCCACGATTGCAAGTTGCAATAGATCGGTCTGTGTGTCATTTTGGCCTCTGGTGCTACGCTCATTTAAGGTAGACCATCAAATTCGTCATGGACGTGCGATGCGCCATTGTCCTCATGCTATGATGCCCGTCATGGCACACCTTACCGCTTAATTGCATTTCTCGCGATGGATGCCTAGGGAGAACAGCAGTGAAATCGACGATCACTTTTTTTGCATTGTTGGGCCTGCTGTGCGGACAAGTTCTGGCTGCCTCGGATAAACCCAACATCCTGTTCATTTTCTCCGACGATCATGCACAGCATGCCATCTCCGCGTATGGGTCGAAGGTGAATCAGACCCCGCACCTGGATCGGCTCGCCAAAGGAGGCGCCCGTTTTACCAATAGCTTTGTCACTAATTCCATTTGCACGCCCAGTCGTGCCACGCTGCTGACAGGGCAGTATTCGCATCTCAATGGTGTTCCTGTCTTCAATCGTTTCGACGGCAGCCGCGACCATGCGGCGAAGCATCTGCAAGCGGGGGGCTACCATACCGGCATGATCGGCAAGTGGCACCTGGGAAGCGATCCAACCGGGTTTGACCGCTGGATTGTTCTGCCTGGTCAGGGGGCTTATTGGAATCCGCAATTCCTGTTACCTGGGAAGAATAAGCTTACTATCGAAGGCCATTGCACGGACATCACGACGGATTTGGGCATCGAATGGCTCAAAACGCGGCCGCAGGACAAGCCCTTCTTCTTGATGCTGCATCAAAAGGCTCCGCACCGTGCGTGGGAACCTGCGAAGCGGCACATCGAGATGTTCAAGGACAAGATCATTCCCGAACCCGAGACGCTCTTTGACGATTACGCCACGCGTCCGACTGCTTTGCCGAAGAACCAGCAAACCATTGCACGCGATCTCACTCGCCGTGATTTAAAGCTCACTCCCCCTGACGAGCTCAAGGGCCCTGCGCTGCAGAAGTGGCTGAATCAATCGCCGATGGAACTAGAAGTGGATGGCAGGATCCTCACCGGCAAGGATCTCGTGCAATGGAAGTATCAGAAATACATGCGCGACTACCTAGGCTGCGTGCAGGGGGTGGACGACGGAGTCGGCAAGGTGCTCGATTATCTCGACGAGAACGGTCTGGCGGAAAACACAATCGTGATCTACTCTGCCGACAATGGCTGGTATCTGGGCGACCTGGGGCTGTATGACAAGCGGTTTATGTATGAGCCCGGTTTGCGCGTGCCGCTGATCGCGCGTGGACCCGGCGTGAAGAAAGGGAGCGTGCCGGCGGAGTTCGTCGCGAATATCGACTTGGCTCCGACGTTCCTGGATCTCGCGGGCCTGCCCGTGCCGAAGTCTATGCAAGGCCGCTCTATCGCTCCGCTGCTGCGTGGTGAATCGCCCGCGGACTGGCGGACCTCGATGTACTACCGCTACTACCACGACCCGGGTCACCACAACACGGCCGCCCATCTTGGCGTGCGGACCGCCACGCATAAGCTGATCCATTATTGGAAACAGGATGCCTATGAGCTGTTCGACCTCAGCTCCGATCCACACGAGCAGCGCAATCTTTTGAACTCTCCGCAGGATGCGCAGCAGCCGGCCGTGGCCGCCAAGTTTGCCGAGCTTAAAGCCGAACTCGCTCGCATGCAGGAGCACTATCAAGACACTGACGACCTCTACGCCAATCCCGCCAGCTGGCCCGCGGGGAGCGCGGATGGCCCTTGGGACGCTTACCAACCCATGGGCAACAAGACGGTCGCTGAGGCGATTCAAGCCGCTGTCCAACGTTGAGATCGGAATTCATTATGAAATCATTTGTTCGCACTGCATTTGCTTTGCTCCTGGTGATCTCGACCACATTGGCGCGTTCGTCTGCTGCTGCGGAAACAACGTCGCGGCCTAACATCGTCTTCGTGTTGGTCGACGACTTCGGCTATGCCGACTGCGGAGCCTACGGCGCCAAAGACATTCGCACGCCGAATATCGACCGACTGGCTCGCGAAGGAGTGAAGTTCACCGATTTCTACGCGAACGCGCCGGTCTGCACCCCGACGCGATGCGGGTTTATGACCGGCCGCTGGCAGCAGCGCATCGGCTTTGAATGGGCGATGGGGTTTTCAGCCGAATCATTTCGGCGGAAAGGGGACGTTTGGGTTCCGGAACCAGACATCCACGGATTGGGCCTACCGACGAGTGTCTCCACGTTGCCGAAGATGCTGAAGGCCGCTGGCTACGCAACGGGGGCCTTCGGCAAGTGGCATCTGGGTTTCAAAGACGAGTACAACCCCACGAAGCACGGATTCGACGAGTACTTTGGCGAGTTGCTGGGCCATTCCGATTACTACACGCATTCGTACTACGACGGGACCTATGCGCTGCGTGACGGAATGAAGCCAGTCAAGGTTGAAGGCTACCTGACCGACTTGATCAATGGCCGCGCCGTCGATTTTGTGCGTAAGCATGCGAAAGAACCGTTCTTTTTGTACGTGCCGCACCTAGCGGTGCATTGCCCCTATCAGCCACCGGGGCGGCCGTTGCCAAGTGTTACCAAGGCCAACATGTACAACGGCGACCGCCGCATCTATGCCGCAATGGTCGAGAGGGTAGATGAAGGCGTCGGCATGCTGCTGGCCGAACTCGAAAAGCAGGGATTGGCGGAGAACACGCTATTCGTGCTCAGCAGCGACAATGGCGGGGAGCGGTTCTCGGACAACGGCCCACTGTTTCATCACAAGTCCACGCTCTGGGAAGGTGGCATTCGCGTCCCCTGCCTGATGCGGTGGCCCGCGCGACTCCCGCAGGGAAAAGTTACTAACCAAGTCGGCATCACGATGGACTTGAGCGCCACTTTTGCTGCCATTGCGAATGCGAAACCGGCGGCAGATCGACCCTTTGACGGCATCAATCTGCTCCCCATTTTGAACGGCGAACAGCAAAACCAGACCCGCACGCTCTTCTGGCGCATCGATCGAGTAGCCCGCCAACAGAAAGCCGTTCGGCATGGCCCCTGGAAGTACATCCAGGACGGCAACGTCGAGATGTTGTTCAATCTGGACAATGATATTAGTGAACGGAACGATGTCTCGTTTCAGAACCCGGCTGTGCTTCCCGACCTCAAAAACCGCCTTGCGGCTTGGGAAACAGAATTAGCCAAGGATCGCACCGAATTCCTGGTGAAATGATCATTGCGATTGCGCCCTAAGCTGTTGCATATTATGCAGTTGTGGCAGTCGCTCTAGAATTGCAAAATATTGGCTCGGCTCCGAGCATCATACTTAGTGAAGCGCGTTAAGATCACTTGGATGTTTCCCCGTTTTTCCATCGCTGGCAACATCCCAAACAGCACGTTCTAGGAAAGATCAATCATGCTGACCCGCAGAAATGTGCTTCAAGGAATAGCCGGCGGTGCGGGCCTCTCATTGCTTCCCGAGGCATTGATGGCGTCACCGGCGGGCAATTCGCTTGCGACGAGCGGATCGCCGAAGCGAATCATTTTTTTCCTCCAGAATCAGGGCTTCGATCCAGCAACCTGCATCCCGAACAAGATGACCAGCAGTGGGTCGTTGGCGACGGTTCAGTTGCCTGAGCCCATTCAGCCACTGGAGGCTTATAAGGAGCGGCTGCACATTATCAGCGGACTGCACGGCCTGCACACCAGTCCCTCTCACAGCGCGTTCTTTGGCGCGCTCGGCGGTTACCGCGGCGGTGATGGCACTCCGCCCAGTGCCCCGACGATCGATTATGAACTGAGCAAGGTCCTGCCGCAGACGCTCCTGCCGCATCTGTGCATCGGCATGGACTCGCTGGAGAACATGAACAGCAAGCCAACGATTGCCACACTATCCGCCAGCGGCGCTGGACAGCCGATTTTCATGCATTCGAACCCGAATCATCTATATCAGATGCTATACGGCGGAATCTCCACCGGCGACATCCGTCAGCAGCATGAAGCTCGCTCAAACGTGCTCAATCAGATCGAAACGCTGGCTGCCGAAAAGGGCCAATTGCTGCCAATCGACGAGAGGCAGCGTTACGGTCAATACGTTCAGGGATTCCGCGACGTGAACGGCCTGCGCGGTCGGCTGGACACAGTCGCCGGTCACTTGCGGAAGTTTGCTCCGCAGGTCGACGAGCGGTACACCAAGCCGCAGTTCGAAACCGACTGGCACGATTGTTTGTTGGACCTCGGCATCTCCGCGCTCGCGGCGGGTATTACGAACACGCTGACGATCGGTTCGGGCCGAGGCGAGATTTTTGGTGCCTGGAAGGGGCTCGGCATTGAGCAACAGGGGCACAACTTGGGGCACATGGAACAGCCAGGCAACCCAATCTGGATCAAGATCCGTCAGTACAACAGCCGCATGCTGGTGCGGATCATGGAAACGCTCGAAAGCGTGCCCGAAGGGAGTGGCACGATGATGGACAACACCCTGATCGTCTACACCAGCAACAATGCGGACAAACAGCACACGAATGGGGCCAACTGGCCGGTCATGCTGTTGGGCAACTGTGGAGGCATCTTCAAGACCGGCTGCTTCACTCGACTGGACGGCAAGCGGCCGATCAACGCGCTCTATACGACGCTCCTCCGCGCGGCGGGCCAGAACGTCGATCGTTTCAACATGACCGAACAGCAGGCCCGCAAGTTTGACGATAAGACCGGTCCACTCGCAGAAGTGCTGGCCTGATATTCCATGCCAACCCAGACTTCACTGCTGGCCTTCGTTCTGTCCTGCGGACTTCTCACCTCAGCGGCCGCCGAGACCTACACCCCCGGAGAAAAGGTCGAGCAGGATTTCGACGCCTTTGCCCGGCCATTTCTGATCCATCATTGCACCGACTGTCACGGCAAAACAGATCCTGCGGGTAAGCTCTCACTGCACGACTTGGGCCCAGTGGATGAAATCAACGCCGCGACGTGGAAAGCAGTCTGGGCGCAGGTCACTTTGAAAGAGATGCCTCCCGAGGATGCCGATCAGCCCGCAGTGATTCAGCGATTGCAGTTCTCGGACTGGATCGTCGGTGAGCTGACCAGTGTGATGCGCGACAAGGGAGGATTCCGCGCCCACCTCGACCCGGACAAAGGCAATTTCGTTGATCATAGTTTGCTTTTTGGTCCGTTACCCGCGGGCATCAAGCTCGCGCCAACCTCCTCCCCGGCTCGCCTTTGGCGGGTAACACCTCAAGAACACATCACGCGGCTCAATGAGCTGATCAATCAAGAGGCGGCGTTCGACCCGACAAGACCCGGCCTGCGCACACATGGGGATGCCGTTCCGACCAATCACGGCGGCGAGCTCAAGCTCTACTTTGGTACGGACAACATCATTCAGTGGCAAGGGGGAACGGTTGCTTACGCGACAGCGGTCAAAAGCGTCCCCGCCGTTCTAGCTTCGGCCCGCAATCATGGGCTCGAGAATTACCCCCACCTCTATTCCGTCAATAGTGCCGAAGCAACTCAGATCATGGATGTCGCCAAGGACATCATTCGGTACATGGCCTACGGCCCGCTCAGTATCGCCAACCCCGAACAGATCACCGACGATCCAAAAACGTACAAGATTGAAGGTGACCTTCGCGGTCTGCCGACGAGTCTGGTCTATAGCACCAAGGTGTTGCGTCCGCTGACACCCGTTTATGACCTGATGAAGGAGGAAGGCGTCACTGACGAGCGATTACGCGCCGCGGTAGATTATCTGTTTGAAGCCCTGACCTTCCGGCCGCCGATGGAAACGGAATCGAACAACTACCTGACAATCGTCAAGCAATCGATCGAAAAGCTCGGCAAGAAAGACGGTGTCGTCCTCGGCCTGTCAGCCATCTTTCTCGATCGCGACGCACTCTTCCGGCCGGAGCTTTGCGCTGTATCTTCGGAGGCGGGTCTCGCGAGTGGCAAGCCAGACGAGCATGGTCGGGTTCTGCTGCAGGATTGGGAACTGGGGCTGGCAGTCAATCACGCGCTGCGCTACCTCAGGCCGGACGAAGAATTGCGGAAGGCGATCGTCGAAGGGCGGATGCGGACTCGCGGAGATGTGAAACGCGAGGTCCAGCGGATGCTGGCGGACGACAGCCTTCGCAAGCCGCGGATCTTGCAGTTCTTTCGCGATTACTTCGACTACGACCTCGGCGGCTACATCTGCAAGGATTCGAAAGCGCTGGCGGAAACGGGCGCCAGTGGTCAAGGGGAAGGTCACTACCGCGCGATGTTCAACGCCGCAGCGAGCACCGATCGCCTGATCGAACTGATCCTTGAAGAAGACCGCGATGTGCTCCGGCAGTTGCTGACCACGAGCAAAGTCGTCGCGACCAAGGCCGACGATGTCTATTTCGGCGAACGCCTCTCGAAGGAAAAATCAGCTGCCGCGGCTGCCGCGAAAAAAACCGCGGAAGAGCCGACAACGGAGAACCCGGCGAAGCAGAAAAAGCGTGCAAACGAAAACTTGAACGTCGCCAAAGCCGATCTAACCGGCCCAGTAGAGTTCGCTCGAGTCAGCCGGCGGAGCTTCGGCTCTGGCTCCCTGCAGCCAGAACGCATCCTCGCCACCGTTCCAGAAGGGCAACGCCTCGGCATTCTCACGCATCCCAGCTGGCTTGTTTCTCACTCCGATGCGATGGACAACCATGCCATTCGCCGCGGGAAGTGGATTCGCGAAAGGTTGCTAGGGGGCGGCATTCCCGATGTGCCGATCACGGTCGACGCCATGCTGCCCGATGAGCCCCAAAACACCCTACGTGAGCGGATGCGAGTCACCAAGGAGGAATACTGCTGGACCTGCCACAAAAAGATGGACCCGCTCGGTCTGCCCTTTGAAATGTACAACCACGCGGGACTGTTTCGAACGACGGAACTGGAAAAGCCGGTGGACACCACGGGAGAGATCATCGAATCCGGCGACCCCGCGCTAGACGGCAAGGTTGCGAATGCCATCGAGCTGATTCAACAACTCGCGGCCAGCGAACGTGCCGAACAAGTCTTCGTCCGCCACGCCTTCCGTTTCTGGATGGGTCGCAATGAAACACTCAACGACGCACCCGTACTCCAGGAGGCGCACCGCGCTTACAAAGATGGCGGCGGCAGCATGCATGCGCTGCTCACCTCATTACTCACCAGTGACGCATTTCTCTACCGCACCAAGGATTAAGCTAGAGACACGGTATTCGCAGCACGACAGCCCATCGCAATGACTGTGAGCTTAATGATGGGCAAGAGGAGCAAATTGCTCCGCGTGTCTCCACTGGTGCAAGGACGTCGTAGCCGTCAGGAATGACGGCGTCGCGAATACAACTCCGTAGGATCGCCATATTCGCGGATCGGATGTTGCGAACATCACGAGTGCTTCATTCCGCACCCTATGTGCGAGATGATTCCTACAAGCTGCCTGGGTCACATCAGCCGATCAACTCATCATCAAGTTGCTCCGTGAGTTCGGGACCGGCGACGCCAACTTCCGGCCGGAGCCGATAAGGGACTGGCTTTAACGTCTAATGTGGCAACAGATTTCTGCTGCGGCAGGTCTCACTCACCAAGCAACCCACAGGGTACCCTAACCTTAAATGGCTAGCAGCCGGTACCGGCGAACGATTCCAGCGCTGTGTGTTGACCGTCTCCGCGGAACTCCACGAAGAAATGGCGGGACTGTGTGGTGTCAGTGGAAAGCTCGCGGCATGAGCATCGAGAGAGCTGCAGTGAATGAATAGGCCCAACCGAGCAGGGAGCCGCATCCTTCGCCACCGCCTGACGGCTTAGGGAAAGCCCCCAACCCAGCCGTTCAGCAGAGGGCGGCTGGGTATCGGTGTTCATTTCCGTCCAATTTTCTCTTTGGAGCGCATTATGCCCCTCAAAAGCGAAGCGGAACTCACATCCGAATTCGGATTGCCCGAAGTGTCACGCAATTTGATGGAGATTCCAATCGGCAAAGTCATTCGCAACCGATTCAGTGATGACCTGGTTCAGGGCATGGTTCTGACCGACGCACTGATCGGAAAGTTCGTTTCGGCGGATGACATGCAGGCCAATTAATGTTTCCTCGCTCACCTGATTAGCAACGGTACTCGACAGTGGCGTGTGCCGTAGGGTGGAATCGGTGCGTTGGTCAAGGAGTTGTATCCCATCGCTACGCTGCGAGGCGTGTAAATCAAACTCCAATCCAAGTTTGCCGCGTTGGAAAAGTGGCCTCATCAGTGGGAAGCGGCCACACGCGAAACGCTAGGCGGGGCTAAGCCAGCACTTCTTTCACCACGCGCGTCGGCTCGGTGCCATTGATGCGGAAATCACGGCCGGCAAAGCGGTAGGTGAGTTGCTCATAATCTAGCCCCAACTGATGCAGGATCGTGGCATGGAGGTCGTGGAAGCTGACCTTGTTTTCCACGGCGATTCGACCGGTTTCATTGGTCTTGCCGTAAGCCAGTCCACCCTTCACTCCCCCCCCCGCCAGCCAGAACGTGAAGCCGGCTGAGTTGTGGTTGCTGCCATTGTCCTTGGTCAGCAGAGAAGTGCGACCAAATTCGCCACCCCAGACGATCAGCGTCTCGTCCAGCATGCCGCGCTGCTCCAGATCGGCCAGCAGCGCTGAGATGGGACGATCGATGGCCTCGCAGTTAGCCGCCAAGTCCTTGCGATGATTGCCATGTTGGTCCCAGTTCGAATGGCAGATCTCGATGAACCGCACACCTGCCTCCGCGAAGCGCCGGGCGAGCAGACATTGCCGGCCGAAATCGTCGTTAAGCGAGCGGCCGCTCGCTTTCGATTTGCCCACGTTATAAGCGTCGAGCGTGGCCTGCGATTCGCCGCTAATATCCATCAAGTCCGGAACTGCCGACTGCATGCGGAAGCCTAGCTCCATCGACTCAATCACCGATTCGAGGTTAGCATCGGGCCGCCGCGCGATATGCTCGCGATTCATGGCCTGCAAAAGTTCCAACTGGCTGCGTTTGACACCGTGCGGCAGGTGTTCCCCTGTCACGTTGTTGATGGTCGCCTTCGAAATGTCCGCGCCGACGTAACCAATGGCCGAGCCCTGATAAATGGGAGGCAGAAAAGCGCTGGCGTAGTTCTGAGCGCCGCCGACCCGCGTTTCGGGATTGATGGTGATGAACCCCGGCAGGTTTTCGTTCTGGCTCCCCAGGCCATACAGCACCCACGAGCCGACGCTGGGCCGCGGGAAGCGGAACTCGCCGGTGTGCATCTGCAAGAAGGCTTGCGGATGGTTGGGAACATTCGCATTCATACCGTTGAGCAAGCAGAGCTTATCGGCCTGTTTGCTCAGTTCTGGGAACAACTCGGAGATCCACAGGCCACTTTGGCCTGACTGCTGAAACTTGAACACCGAGCCAGGATGTTCTTTGTCGCCGGTTTGCGGCTTGTAGTCGAACGTATCGACGTGGGCCGGCGCGCCACGCATGCACATGAAGATTACCCGCTTGGCCTTAGCGGGAAAGTGAGGCGCCTTGGGGGCCAGCGGATAGTTAGCTGCGTTGTTATTGCTCACTTTGGCTTCGCCGCCGCGGGCCTGACTGGCACACAAGCCGGAGAGAGCAAGATAGCCAAACCCACACGAGGCAGACTGCAAGAGCGAGCGGCGGGAAAGCATGGCGAGGTTCCAATAAGGGGGGAAATGTCGGAAGGGTTAGTCGACGTGACGAAACTCGTTCGTGGAATACAACGATTGGCACAACGCGGACCAGGCCCTCAACTGGCGCTTCTCAGGTGCGTCTGTGGCCAAATTGCTTTGCGCGGATTGCAAAAACGCTTCCGCCCGCTGCAGTTCGGCTGAAGTCGGCTCCCGTTGCATGGTTAACTGATAGGCCAAGCCGAGGCGACCAGCATCGGTTAGGTCACCCTGTGGATTCTGCGCCGCGAGCAAACGCTCGGCAAAACGCTCACCCTGCTGCACCATGAACGGGCTGTTCATCAGGAACAGCCCTTGAGCCGGCACCGTCGTCACATTGCGAGTTCCCACCACGAGGCTCGGATCGGCCAAGTCAAACACGGTCAGTTCTTCTGGCTCGCCGTTTCGCAAGATACAGAGATAAATGCTGCGAAGATTAGACGACTGGTGGATTTTGTCCGGCGTCAATCGGTCCTGGATCAGCACCTCGCCCAGCTTGACCAGGACGGAGCCCGTCCCGGGCGAATAGTCCAACTGGCCGCTGACGGCCAGCACGGAATCGCGGAAGGACTCGGCATCCAACCGCCGGCGGTTATGCCGCCAGTGGTAAAGATTCTCGGGGTCGGCCTGAAACGAGTCCGCGTCGAACTCGCTGCTGATTTGATACACGCGGCTGAGAACAATGGAGCGAATTAACTTCTTGACGGACCAGCCGTCGGCAATGAATTTCGTAGCGAGATAGTCGAGCAGTTCGGGATGAGTGGGCCGTTCACCATGCAGACCAAAATTGTCGGGTGTGCGGACAAGGCCTTGGCCAAACAAGTGGTGCCAAACGCGATTGGCCATGACTCGCGCCGTGAGCGGATGGGCAGGGTCGGTGAGCCATTGGGCCAGTTGTAGGCGGCCGCTGTGCTCGGAATCAATCGCGGGCGGTTTGCCCGGTGTGCAGACCTGAATGAACCCGCGCGGGACTTCGGCGCCCAGTTGCCGTGCCTCGCCCTTGAGGTTGATCTTGCAATCCGCGGGGGTTGCACGATCACGCACGCCCATCGCCAGCGGCGTACCGGCTGGATACTGGGGAACCGCTCTTCCTTTGGCGTTACCGCCCTTTTTCTTTCCTTTCGTCGGTTCCTCGCCGGTTTCGACAATCGGCGTGGGAGTTTGCCCACCCTGGATGGTCAGGACATGCAAGTCTGTCGGAGGCGCGCCTCCCATATTGTTGCCGCCTGCGCCATATAGGGTCTCGCTGCTCGTGAAGATGCCGGCGATGGCGTAATAGTCGCGAGTGGGGATTGGATCGTACTTGTGGTCGTGGCAGCGGGCGCAGGCCACCGTGAGAGCCATGGCCGCTGTCGTCACGGTCTCGATCTGGTCCGCTACCACATCCATTTGAAAATTTGGATTGCCTTGCGCATTCGGCTTGGAACCGATAGCTAAGAACCCAGTGGCAACCAGATTGGCGTTCCGTTCCTCTGGCGATTCCGTCGGCAGTAAGTCGCCCGCGATCTGTTCGGTAAGAAAGCGGTCGTAAGGCTTGTCGGCATTGACAGCCGCGATCACATAATCGCGATATCGCCAAGCATGAGGAAAGGTCGCGTTGCGAACATTGCCGTTCGATTCGCCGTAGCGAGCGACATCAAGCCAATGCCGACCCCAGCGTTCCCCAAACTGCGGAGAGGCTAGGAGCCGATCAACGAGCGTTTCGAGGGTTGTTCGGGGACTGCGAGCGTAAGCCTGGGAAAACTCAGCCACCTCTTCGGGCGATGGTGGAAGTCCCGTCAGATCGAAGTACAGTCGGCGAATCAGAGTGCGAGCGTCGGCATCGTTCTTGGGAGCGAGTTTGTTTTGTTCCAACCCCGCGAGAACAAAGCGGTCGATTTCTGTACGTGGCCAATCCGCATTGTTCGTCTTGGGTGGCGCTGGATTGGTGATTGGCTGAAAGGACCAGAACTTTTTACCGGCTGCGACATCAATTCCAGGGGGCTCAACGGGGGCGGGCACTTCAGTCTTGGCAACGGCAGAGGCCACGCGCGGGTCGGTTGCCCCTTGCTGCACCCATTTCACGAAGTCTCCAATGACCGCCTCTGGCAACTGCCGCTTCGGGGGCATTTCAAAACTCTGGTACTTCAACGCCTGAATGAGGAGACTTTGCTGCGGCTTGCCGGGCACGAGCGCCGGCCCCGATTCCCCACCACGGAGCAAACCTTCCCTCGTATCGAGCGACAGGCCGCCCTGGATCTTCTTGGACCCCGCGGAATGGCATTCATAACAATGCTGCACCAGCACGGGCCGGATATGCTTTTCAAAGAACGCAATGGCTTGCTTGTTCGCTTTGCTCTCTTGCGCGACGATCGCCATCGGCTGGCTAGCAGTTGCCCACAAGGCAGTGAGCAAAATGAGGAACCCGCGTCGCGACCGGTGCAAATCTAGCTTCATAGGAGAGCTTTCTGGCGGGAATTCGGCGACAACTTGATCCATCCGTCGTGAGTTTGATGCGCGGAGCAGGCGTTTTAGCGCAATTGAAATTTTCGCGGTCGATCGGCGGTTCAATTGCGGACATATACGGACTTCGCAAAGCATTCCCCACACTAGCTTTGCGGCGAATGCTGTAGTTCAGCATTCAATCGGGAAATCTGACTACCGAGCAACCTCCACCTTTACCTAGTCCACGCCGTGTCAGACATAGCCTTCCGGGTCCCAGTCAACCGCAACGTCGAGCGGTTGCGTACTGTCGAACCTGCTTACTATGAAGTTTACCAAGGATGAACAATCGGATTCTTTTGCCGAACTTGCCAAAAGGATGTTGATTGCTGTCGCACAGAGCGAAATGGCGAAGCCGAGAGCCTGAATTCTCGCGATTGAAGGGGGCATCGCGAGGCGAGCTTACTCCCGGCCTGCCAGATCTATTGGGCCGAGTCGACCTGATCCTGGAAACGGACGACGCACTTTTAATTCGGGATTGGAAAACGTCTCGTTCCCGCTATTCGCAGGATCAAGTCAACGAAGCCGCGGGCCAATTGCTGCTGTATGGCGAGTTGGCCCAAGATCTTGCGCCCGGGAAGTCGGTCCGTTTAGAATTCGCGGTGCTGACCAAAACCAAAGAGGTCAGCCTTAATCGGCATGGCTTCGTGTTGGAGCCAGGACCTTTGGCTCGGACGAAGCGGATCGTTGAACGGGTCTGGCGGGCGATCGAGGGCGAACACTTTTACCCTGTCCCTCCACCCCTGAATTGCGCAGGGTGTCCGTACAAGGCCGCCTGCCAGAAATGGCCCGGGTAATTCCTCAAGCAAATCAACCTTATTTCACTGGAGAACGTCATGGAACTGCTGTTTATTGCCGTCGCGCTCGGAGTTGGTTACTGGATCCTCTACCAGGAGCGGACGGTCGAGACGTAAGACTGGCCGCGGTGATTCTTTCCTCCTTAGGGAGCACAAGCTTGGAACTCATATTCATTCTGATTCTGGGCGGCCTGGTGGCCAAATTCGCCTGCAGTTTTGGCTGGACTTATGGCCAACGCTTGGCGGAGAAATGGCAACGGCCCAACGCGCGCCTTCGAAGGCATCCTCCTTTGAGGTATACAAAATCGCCGGCCGCGATGTCAGCTTGAAGATTGAGTTTTTTGCTGTGAAAAGAATCTGATCCAGGTTGCGATCGGCAGGTTCGGTGATTTACCAGTCGCGATTGAGTGATTGCGAGACTAAAAACGCAGCGCGCTCTAGGGGGTTGCTTCTTCACCCTTCTGCAGGTGCAGGTCGTATGTTTGCTCGCCGCCGGTGATGGTCACCTTTAAGCCAGATTTTTCTGGGTCACGGAATCGAGCAGGAATGGGTATGTAGGCACCGAGCAGTTCTACCTTTTCGATTTCTTCCATTCCATCGACGGGTAATTCATTCAGCGGCGCCGCGGCACTCGGCGGTGCGGGACCAGGGATGGATGGAGGAAAAGTCTCCACGGTGATGATCGCCGGACCGACGGGAATCTCCTCGAAGCGATAACGGCCCTCTCGAATAATCGAGAAATGCACCGGCTTATCATCGACCTCGCATAGTACGCTTACACGTCCTGCAGGAAGCGGGGTGTTGTCCAGCAAAACTTCGCCCGACAAATTGCCGACGCGAGCCCCACAACCGAGGTTCAACGTGACGACGAGCAAACTGAAAGAAAGAAGCAACTGCTGCACTGGATTAGTCCGCCGCGACACTTTCGCCACCGGTGGATGTCACTAGCGCCCACCAAACATTTCCGTCGACATTCGCGCGGAGGTAATGAATACTTCCATCCAGCCGGGCCGTATTCACTCCACCAGGATGGTAGCTCTGGCTTAACCACACCTCGCACTGAGTGGGCTTGGGATTCGATTGAGGTTTCGACGCCGGCCCGACGATTCCCGGCACACCAGGAGCCAATACACCGGAAGCATATCCCGTGGCCGTTCGCGATCCGTAGGCAAACAACGGCATCCAGGGCACATTCCAGGGACCATGTCCCCACAAGGCACCATGCTGACAACGTCGGTATTGTTCGGTGAAGGCAATCGTGTTGGACGTGCCGTCGGTCACGCTGGCGAAGGTTGCCTGCGGTTCCATATTCGTGTTGGCATTATCCCCTTTTTCAGGATCGCCAAAGACTTGAAAGTTATAGCCGTAGCTGGCAAACGCCCACATTCCCACTTCGACTTGTGGTGCTGCCACTCCTCCGCGTGCCCACAATCCGTTGTCGGGTGCACTCACATCGGAGGGACACAAAAACGTCTTGATGACGTAACTCGTCCCCCACTTCACACTGTTTCCTTGAATCGGAACCAAGGTGTGTACATCTCCCCCCGTGATCGAAGCCAGGCTCTGCTCCTCGATAAAGGGCAGGATGTGATAGTAAGTGGTTCCACGGTTGCCGACAGCGTAGGTGTAGGCTGGCGGGATTCTTTTCCGCGTATCGTGAAAGTTGTGCACACCCAGCAACACTTGCTTCAGATGATTCGTACATTGAGTGCGCCGTGCCGATTCTCGGGCGGCTTGCACCGCCGGCAGAAGTAGTGCGACCAAGATGCCAATGATCGCAATGACCACCAGCAGCTCAACCAAGGTGAAGCCAGGATGTCGAGTTCTGCGCCGAAGGAAAGTCATTGCAAACGGAGTGCTTTCTGGCGAAAGACGGATTAGAACCATTCGTGATAAGTCAGACTTGATTCTAATTGATCGGAACTCCCAGTGAGCATAGCAAAAATGCGAATTGCACAGCAAATCATGCGATAGGTTTGCCGCAGTCTATTCAAACGCGAAAGAAGAGTTGAGCGGGCTAACCAGCCGGGCGAGCGTAGACGGCTTCGCGGGTGCCGCTGCCTGCGACAGGCAAGTATCACCGCACCTGGAAACAAGCTGACCGTTTGATTCGCCGCGAGCAGTATCCCACAATGAAGACTTCTGAACAAAACTATTCCTCGGTAGGCGAAGCTTCCATGCGAAACCTTATGACCGTTTGGCTGGCTCTAGTCCTCAGCAGCAACTTCTGTGGCGTGGGTCGGGCCGCCGACGAAGTCTCGCCAGACGGACTTCGCCTGGCAGTCTTCGACGTCGACGCCACCCCACCGATCGGTTCGGCCATGGCCTACGATCCGGTAAAGAAACATGGTGATCTGCCGTTGCGCTGCCGCGGGATCGTGATCCTAGGGGCCGATCAGCCGATCGTGCTCTGTGCCGTCGATTGGATCGGCATCGCCAACGAAGGGCAAGATGCATTCCGCCGGTGCCTCGCCGATGCGGCGCAAACTTCATCCGGCCGCGTTGCCGTCCATGCGCTACATCAGCACGATGCTCCCGGCTGCGACTTCACCGCGGAGCGAATCATCCGTGAACTGGGGATCGCTCAATACAGCCGCTTCGACGGCGAATTTCAGCGACAGGTGATGAAGCAGGCTGCGACTGCGATTCGCACGGCGATTCCCTCCGCGCAGCCCATCACGCACTACGGATTCGGCGTTGCCAACGTCAAGGAAGTTGCCTCGAACCGCCGCATCCTCGGCTCGGATGGTAAGGTACGGGCAGTCCGCTATACGGCAACGAAAGACCCGGCCCTTCGCGCCGAACCGGAAGGAGTCATCGACCCGGAAGTTTCGCTGCTGTCCTTCTGGAACAACAACACGCCTCTTGCCTGCTTAACCTATTACGCGTGCCATCCGCAGAGCTACTACCGCACCGGCATTCCCAGCCCAGACTTTCCTGGTATCGCACGCATCATTCGTAGCCAGGCGATACCCGAGGCTTTGCATATCCACTTCAACGGTGCCGGAGGAAATATCGGAGCAGGAAAGTACAACGATGGGGACAAGGAAAATCGAATGTCCCTGGCATTAAAGCTGGCAGAAGGAATGAAACAAGCGTGGCTGGCAACGGAGAAGCACCCACTGACCGCGATCGATGTCGGCTGGCAGAGCATCCCCGTGAAGCTGCCAGTGGCAGCTCATTTGAAGGAAGCAGAACTCATCGAAGCACTCAAAACCGAGCCGGCACGCGGCTATATCGCTAAGGCCGATCAACTTGCCTGGGTAATGCGGTGCAAGGAAGAACACCCCGTCGACATTGCCTGCCTGCGAACTGGCGACGCGCGCGTGCTGCACATGCCAGGAGAGTTGTTTGTCGAGTACCAACTTTTTGCGAAGGAACTGCGGTCCGATCTCAAGGTCGCCATGGCGGCCTACGGTGATTATGGCCCCGGATACATCGGCACAAAGATCGCGTATGAAGAAGGAGGCTACGAAACGTCTCCCGCAGCGAGCAACGTGGCTCCGGGGGCTGAAGCAATCTTGAATGATGCGGTGCAGCGATTGTTGGAGAAGAACCCATGAGGACGGGCGGACCCGGTTTTATCGTTTGGGTGCTGCTGCTCGTCATCCCGTCAACGGTTGCTTTTGCGCAGAGCTTAAATCACCAGCGCGTCGACACCTATCACGACTACTCAGGACGCGAACAGCCCGTCAAGACTCAGGAAGACTGGCAGTTGCGGCGCAAGGAGATTCTCGCCGGCATGCAGCAAGCGATGGGTGATCTCCCCACCCGAGAAAATCTGCCTGATTTGAAGGTCGAAGTGTTGGAAGAATTCGAAGGGGATGGCTTTGTCCGCCGCACCATCCGCATGGTTGCCGAACCGGGGGACAAGCTCACGGCTGATCTTTACTTGCCGGTACGAAAAGAAGTTCCGGAATCGACCGCTGCCAAACTCCCCGCGATGCTCACCCTGCATTCCACAGGGCCACTCGGCAAACGAATTGTCGCCGGCGAAGGTCCTCGGCTGAATCGGGCCTACGGAATAGAACTCGCTCAGCGCGGCTACGTTGTCCTCGCTCCCGATTATCCATCCTTCGGAGATCTGCAAGACTACGACTTCGCCGCCGACCGCTATTCCTCTGGCACAATGAAGGGAATCTGGAATCACCTGCGGTGTGTCGATCTATTGGAGTCCATGCCGGAAGTCGACGCGAATCGCATCGGCGTGATCGGCCATTCACTCGGCGGGCACAACGCGATCTTCGCCGCGGTCTTCGATGAGCGACTAAAAGTAATCGTCTCCAGTTGCGGCTGGACGCCGTTTCACAATTACTACAACGGCAAGCTCGCCGGCTGGGCGAGCGACCGCTACATGCCCAGTCTGCGTGAAAAATACGGACTCGATCCCGACAAAGTTCCGTTCGACTTCTACGAACTCATCGCCGCTCTCGCTCCGCGGCCATTCTTCACGAATTCCCCCCTCAGCGACGACAACTTTGCCATCGCCGGCGTGAAGAAAGCGATTCCAGAAGCGGCCAAAATTTACGAACTCTACGCTGCGAAGGAGAACTTGCAGGCTCGTTATCCTCCCTGTGGCCACGACTTCCCTACCGAGATTCGGGAAGAAGCTTACCGCTTTATCGACCGGGCCTTCGCGCACAAGCCATGGGTGACTCTCGATTTTTCGTCTGAGCTACCACGACTCGCGCCGCGTGATCCGCAAGCCGCCCTGAAATCACTCGTCACCCGTCCAGGCTATCAAGTGGAACTAGTCGCTGCCGAGCCTCTGGTGACGGACCCCGTGGCGATGTGCTTTGATCCCAATACGAACTTGTATGTGGTGGAAATGCGGGACTATTCCGAACAAGACCAGGAACAGCTTGGCCGGGTTCGTTTTCTGGAAGACACAGACGGCGACGGCACGTACGACAAGGCCACCATCTTTGCGGACAAACTCTCGTGGCCAACCGCGATCATCGGCTTCGAGGGAGGGGTGTTCGTCGGTGCACCGCCCAACATCTACTACTTAAAGGACACGGACGGCGATCATCGAGCAGACATCCAGCGGACCGTCTTCACCGGATTCGGCCGCACCAACGTGCAGGGCTTGCTCAACAGTTTCCGCTGGGGGCTCGATAATCGCATCCATGGCGCGACAAGTAGTTCCGGCGGCTTGATTGTGCGGCCTGAGGTGAAGATGCAGCCAGTCGATCTGCGCGGACGCGACTTTTCCTTCGATCCGCGCTTGCTCGATATCCGGCCTGAAGCAGGTGGGGCTCAGCATGGCATGTGTTTTGATGACTGGGGACGAAAGTATTGCTGCTCGAACAGCGATCATCTGCAAGTGGTCATGTATGACGATCGCTATGCAGCCCGCAATCCGTTCTTTAAAGCACCGTCACCGCGGCTAAGCATTGCCGCTGATGGTGGGCAGGCCCCCGTCTTTCGCCGCAGCCCCATCGAACCATGGCGCATTGTGCGAACGCGGCTGCGCGTGGCAGGGGTCGTTGCCGGGCCCGTTGAAGGCGGTGGCAAGCCGGCAGGCTACTTCACCGGAGCGACGGGAGTAACGATCTATCGCGGGGATGCCATGCCTACCGATCGCGGGCGGGCATTCATCGGTGATGTTGGTAGCAACCTGGTGCATCGCAAGCAGATTGTTGAGGATGAGCTTGTGCCGCGCGGCGAACGGATCGATGACAAGTGCGAGTTTCTGTCAGCCGACGACGTTTGGTTCCGCCCGGTTCAGTTTGCAAACGCCCCCGACGGGACGTTGCACGTGCTTGACATGAGCCGCGAAGTCATCGAGCATCCCGCCTCGCTGCCGCCGGAAATCAAGCAGCATCTCGATCTAACCAGTGGCCGCGAACAAGGACGGCTGTATCGCATGGTGCCCGAGGGTTTTCGCCCACGAGCGATCATTCGGCCCGGAAGTTTGCCAAGCGCGGAGCTCGTGCCGCTGCTGGCTCATGCGAACGCATGGCATCGGGAATCAGCAGCCCAATTGTTGTTTGAACGGCAAGACCCATCGGTAGTGGCGGCGCTGGAGCAAATGGTTCTGAAAGGGGCTCAGCCGCTGGGCACCATGCAGGCCCTCTATGTTTTGCGTGGCTTGCAGGCTTTACGAGCGGAAGTTGTCACGGCTGCCCTCAAGAATGCTGACCCACATGTTCGCGAACATGCAGTGCGACTGGCGGAAGCATTTCCCGAGAATGCTAACGTGCGAGCGCAGCTGTCAGAACTCGTGGAAGATGATGATTTGCATGTACGCTTTCAATTGGCGTTCAGTCTCGGCGAGTTTCCCACTTCATTTCGTGTGCCGCTGGCGGCGAAGTTGCTCGCGCAAGATGGAACGAACGACTGGTTGCGATCTGCCGTCTTCACCTCACTCGCCACGGGAGCCGGTGAAGTTTTCGCGCTGCTGGCCAGCGATGCTGAGTTCATGAAGCAAGATCATTCGGTGATAGTGCTCGATTCCCTCGCGGAGATGATTGGCCGCCTGGCGCAGGAAGATCAGGTAGCCCATCTCCTCCAAGCCGTTACGAAAGAATACATCCGAGCCGAAGATCGCAGTCGCTTAATGCAACGCTTGGTTTTAGAACTAGCTGCCTCGAAATCCCCGGTCGCAAAACGCCTGACTTCCAGTGATGCCATCGGCGGCATTCTGCAGGAGATTCTTTTGGCAACGGAAAAAACGGTGGCTGACAAATCCGCGCCCGAAGCGACTCGCATTGCAGCGGTTCACACGCTGGCATTAGATGCTTCGGTCGAAAACGTCGAGCGGCTGATACAACTCCTCGATGGCCGCCAGCCGATCGCCCTGCAGTTTGCGACCCTACAAACGCTCGCCAGCATGAATCAGGGAGCTATCGCCGACGAACTGATCGCCCACTGGCCGATGCTCACACCGGAACTGCGTAAGGAGGCGGTGGAAGTTCTGTTGTCGCGCGAGCCCTGGACGATCTCCTTCCTGACCGCTCTCGAAGAACAGAAGATACCGCGGGCCGAATGGAATCCCGCTCGCTTGACGCTCCTTAAAGCGACGGCTGCTCCCGCGATGCGAGAGCGCCTCGAAAAGCTGCTCGCTGCCGATCCCGCTGGCCCACGCGGCGAAGTGGTTGAGCGATATTCTGCGGCACTTTCCATCAAAGGGGATATTGGCCGGGGGCGAGAACTGTTCGTTCGGCACTGCGCCGCCTGTCATCAACTTGAAGGGCGCGGCCAGCCGATTGGCCCTAACCTTGCCGCCATTCGTAATCGTGGTAGCGAAGCGATCGTGCTGAATGTCTTTGATCCCAACCGCGAAGTGAACCCCGATTTTCTGACCTACACGATTCTCACCACCGATGGAAGATCGACGACCGGCATCATCGCCGAACAATCCGCGAACGGCATCACACTGAAGCGGGCCGACGTTCGCGAAGAAACCATCTTGCGGCAAGACATCCAGGCGTTAAAGAGCACGGGGCTCTCCCTCATGCCGGAAGGCTTCGAAAAGCTGATCACTGTCGAGCAAATGGCGGACCTGTTGACGTATTTACTGCAGCATTAGAGATCTATTCTTGTGCTTTTTTGGTTTGAATAGAGCGAACGCCGCAATCTTGGACTCGGGCCTTCGCAAACTCGCTCGAGCTGAACGGCTGCAACCTCAGGTTGCATGATCCACCACCGCGGGAATTAATCTCCCCGTGCCCAACACTCTCCGAGTGCAATCTCGCCTGCTCGTCCATCGCAAACACTTGAACTACCGGCACTTGAAGAATCTGTGACCGGCTCTTTTGCAGAAAACGACATCCAACCCGCCAGATCACCGTTGCGCGGGAATAATCGCAACGACCTGGAAATCTGTTAAGCGGCGATGTCTGTTCGCGTCGCCTCAAAAATTTACGCGCGACGAATAGACAGTCGCGTGACTTTGCAGGGCGGCCACCACAACAACCTTGAGTCCGGTCGTGCCGACCGTGACGTATGTTTGCTCAGGCGGGGTTGCGCCTTCCGGGGTGCCAAAATGAATTCACTCCCACGATTTATGGCAATATTTGCAGTGTAATTCGATGACGAACGTTTTTCAGTCCTTGCTGCTGGTGATCGCCGGCGCGAATTAAAAGGAGCTAGCCCGGCAGGTGAAGTACCTGAAGGTCGAGAACGAAATCCTCCGCAGTAAGTTGCTCTAAACGACGGTCGAATAGTGCTGCGCGCGGCGGTTGAAAATATGCCGCTGCCACGGCCTACCAGTTTACCCGCTTTGCTCCCGCCGCCGGTTGCTCTTCGAACTTCTGGCTGTGTTTAGGTTTTCGTGGCCGAGGATATGTGCCAGCGATATCAGATCGTTGCTGTTGTCGGCCAAGAACTGCTTGGCGAACGAATGCCGAAAGACGTGGGGATGGAGCCGCACCCCGATCACGGCGCTGTACCTGCGGCAAAGTGAACGAACATTGTCATCGGGCCACGCTCGCCGATGAACACGCTCCCAATCGCTTCCTGTGCCCGCAATAGCAGACCAAAACAGCTACGAAATTGTCTTAACGCACCCAAATTCGAGCGATCTCTCTCTAGTCATTGCTGATGAAACATGCGTGTTTCGATTTTCTGCTTTTCGGTGCTCTGCACAGAGCTTACCCAACAAAGCGCCATCGGGCGTGCGCTACGGACGATTGCACCGAGCCGGCTGAAGCAAAGATACCAACCGAGTGGGACAAACCACGTCCCACGTGGCGAATGTACACGTAGCAAGAAAACACCTTATTTCTGCCGTTGGAGCTGGCATGATGTTCCTTGCTTGAACCATCGCTCACGGACTGGGCCCAACACGGGAGTCTCGTTCATGGCCACGCTGCAACTCTCGATTCGCGATCTTCGGCGGCGTTGGAAGCCTAGCAAAGAACGGCTTGGCAGCCACCCAACAGCGATACGCTTTCACCGGGCCTGTAGCTGGTTGGACCGTGCTGAAAAACTGGAACAAGACGATCTCGACGGATAGAGACATTTGAGTTCTTTCCCGCCCGGAACGATCTGCAGTAATCGCTCCGCAGATCGAAGTCGGCCAGCAGGCACACCTGCTTCAACGCTCTACTTTCTTTCCTTTCCCATTCCCTTCCCGCGCCGTATCGCCAGCTTTCCGAATTTCGTCGTAATTTGGTCCGACACTTGATCGAGTTCTCGGTTCTTCTGGCGTTCCTGTTGATCAAACAGGCTTTGCTGAATCGCACTTTCGCCTTCTAGCTTCTGAACCCCGAAACCCAGCAGACGCACGGGCAGATGCTGCGGCGGCAATCGTTTGGTTAACAATTCAAATCCAGCGTTTAGCAATTCCTGGGTAAGATTGGTCGGCGAATCCAACGTCAGTGACCGTGAAATGGTCTTGAAATCCGAAAATCGGACTTTCAGTTCCACGGTTCGACCCTTCAGATGGTTGCTGCGCAGTCTGCGACCAACCTGTTCGACAAGTTCCACCAGCCAAGCCTGAAGAACCTCCGCATCTGCGATGTCCTCGGCAAATGTCGTTTCATTCGAAATCGATTTAGCCTCGCGGTCGGCAACCACCGGCCGATCGTCGATTCCGTGCGAGAGTTTCCAGTAGTGCTCTCCGGCGTCGCCAAACCACTGTCGCAGCGTATCTTGCGATATTTCACGAAGTTGCCCAATGGATCGGATCGCAAATCGTTCGAAAACTTGGCCTGTGACTCGGCCGACGCCCCACAGGCGACTGACAGGTAGTGGATCCAAGAACGATTGAATCTGATCAGACTCGACCAGAACCAGCCCATCTGGCTTTTGCACGTCGCTCGCAATCTTGGCGATAAATTTGTTCGGGGCGATCCCCACTGAAGCCACCAGCCCGATTTCTGTGCGGATTTGCTCTTTGATCCGCCGCCCAATCTCCAGCGCAGAGCCGAACAGGGATTCGCTGCCAGTGGTGTCGAGGAAAGCTTCGTCCAGCGAAAGTGGCTCAATGACTGGCGTAAAGCGTTCGAAGATTTCCCGAATCTCGCGCGCCACTGCCGCGTAATAGTCCAAACGCGGCTTGATGACGATGGCGTGCGGGCAAAGCCGAAGTGCCTTTCCGGCTACCATGGCGCTGTGCACACCAAACTTGCGAGCTTCATAGTTAGCCGCCGCGACGACGCCCCGGCCCTCCATTGTACCTCCGACAATGACGGGCTGGCCCACGAGCGCGGGGTTGTCGCGTGCTTCGACGGAAGCGTAGTAGGCGTCCATACGGGATGATGAATTCGCCGGGCGTGCCGCTGACAATTTCACTCGTGCTCGCCCGGCAGCCGGGTGTAAAGGAAGCGGCGGTGGACGAGGCGATTGTGCGCAGTGTGAAGCTGCTGCGGTTCTATGTCGGAAAGGGCGCGATTCCCTACGGGGACCATCATCCGTGGATTGAGAATCACGACGACAACGGCAAATGCGGGATGGCCGCGGT
The DNA here is from genome assembly GCA_041739545.1 of Pirellulaceae bacterium. Lineage (GTDB taxonomy): Bacteria > Planctomycetota > Planctomycetia > Pirellulales > Pirellulaceae > JBGSNR01. The sequence goes on from JBGSNR010000024.1 coordinate 45,699, forward strand.
TCTATTCAATCTGCTCGGCGAGGCCAAGGGCGCTAAGTTCTTCTCGCGCATGAGTTTGGCCTCGCACGGATCGGAGCGCGACACGGGACACACGGGGAATTTTTTCAATATGCTGTGGGCGACGCCCGGCGTGGCGCAGTTCGGACCAAATGCCACCGGGGCTTGGAAGAATGAATTCGGCGGCTGGTATTTCGACCTCTCGCGCCGCTGGGACGGAACCTTCATCCACCAGGGTCTACCGGAGCCGGATCACGATAGTTACGAAGGTTGGGATTGCACGGGCGCCTTCCTCTTCGCCTACGCGATACCACTGAAGAAGCTCTATCTCACTGGGAAACGGCCCGGCGTAGTCCCTCAGCTCGACACTACGGCCGCGCAGGCGCTCATCAGCGACGGGCGCGGATGGAATGCAAAAGACAAACACGGTGCCTACGACAAGTTCAGCAACGAACAGCTCGTGGAGCGGCGAAGCAGTTGGTCGCCGGTGGTGCGCGAGCGGGCGGCGATCGCACTGGGGCGGAGTAAGGATGCGCCGGTTTCGGCGCTGGTGAAGCTGTTGGAGGCTCCCTCTCTGGAGGCACGCTACGGGGCATGTCAGGCGATTGCCCTGCTTCGTACGCGTGGTGCGCCCGCCGTGGAGCCACTGAGGAAATTGCTGGCGGAACGTGACCTTTGGCTCCGCATTAAGGCGGCCGACGCGCTGGCGGCCATCGGTGCTCCGGCGATGCCGGCAATGCCGCAGTTGCTTGAACTGATCGCACAGATGGATCCGCAGACCGACCCTCGCGGAATGCAGCAGCGGTATCTGTCCTTTGCCCTATTTGATGAGCACGACGGAATGCTTAGCCGCTCGCTCGACGGCGTGGACCGATCCGAGCTCTATAAAGCCGTGCGCGTCGGGCTGAAGAATCAGGACGGACGCGCCCGCGGCAGTATTGGCTCCATTTATCACAACCTCTCCGCCGATGACATCGAACCGCTGCTGCCCGCCATTCATCAGGCCGTCGTCGAGCCTGCGCCGAGCGGCGAGATGTTCGCTGATTCCATCCGCGTAGAGGGTCTCCGTCTGCTGGCCAAACATGGCATCGAGGAAGGCATTGCCGCCTGCGTGAAATACACGCGTGACCAGAACCCGTGGGACAGCCAGGAGCGCACGCCTGAGCTGATGAAAATCCTGCTTACCTACGGAGCGCACGCCAAGGCGGTAGTTCCAGAACTGACGAAGATTGCGGACTACTTTGCCAAGGACGAAAAGGATTTCCCGCGGGAACTGATGGCGATGAAAGCCAAGTCCGTCCGCGAAACCATCCGCGCGATTCAAGCTACGACGGACTCACCAACACTTATTCGACTCAAATAGCATGAAACACATCCTCACACTCCTCGCCGCCTTCCTGCTCACTCCAGCCATCGCCTGCGGTGCCGATACCGACACTAAAACCCTGCGAGTTTTTATCTTTGCGGGACAGTCGAACATGGTCGGCACGCATTCCAACCTGGAGCACATCAAGCGTTTCCCGCCGTTTACCGGTCTCGACAAGCCGCAGCAGGATGTCCTCTTCTCTTACAACCTCGGACGCGAGACGAAGGAGACCTCGAATGGCTGGATCGCGTTGCAGCCGACAGGCACCTACTTCGGGCCAGAGCTAAGTTTTGCCAGGCAGGTGTCGCAGAGCGTGGATGCCTCCCTCGCCATTATCAAATGCGCGTCAGGTGGTACGGCTTTGGGAGATGATTGGAATCCCGATGAACCAACCGGGTTCCAGCTCTACCCGCTGGCGCTAGAACTGGTGCGCTCATCATTCGCTGAGCTGGATCGGAAGAATGTGGCTTACCGGATCGAAGGCTTCCTGTGGCACCAGGGCGAGAACGACATGTTCAACAAATACTTCAAGCCGGTCTATGCCAAGAACCTTGCGAACTTCATTGCGAGCTGGCGGCGTGATCTCAACACACCCGGCTTGAGGTTTTACATCGGCGAGCTTTGCACGAAGACGATCTGGGGCATGGATAACCGCGACAACATGCATGCCATCCGCTCCGCTCAGAAGGCTGTCGCAGATGCTGATCCGTTAGTGGATTATGTCCCCACCTCCCATAACGCGGTGGAGATCGGCGGAGAGGCCGGTTTGCACTATCACTACGGAACCCTGGGCCAACTGGAGCACGGTGCAAATTACGCTAACGCCTATTTGCGCACGATTGAAAAGAAGCCCGCCGCTGAGCGTCCGTTCAAAGTCTGGCCCTATGCCAAGGGCAGTCCCGTGAAGCTCTTCATCCTCGCCGGGCATCGCAACATGGAGGGGGAGCGTGCTTTCACTCAAGAACTCAAAACACTGGCGGAGCATGAAGCTCTGACGCAGGACAGCGAAAAGATCGCGTTCAAATACAATCTCGGCGGCGGCTTCAAGACTTCGAATGGCTGGGAGCCGCTCGGTCCCGCCGGAGCCTACGACACGTTCGGCCCCGAACTCAGCTTTGGCAGGAAGCTGCGAGCCAAGCTGCCCGGTAGCATCGCTATCGCCAAGTTCACGCATAGCAGCTCACAGATCAACGACTGGACTCCGCAGGGAACGAACGCCAAGGACTGTAATCTCTACGCGGGCTTCATGGCCTTCATCAAGGAGTCCATCCGCGACCTCGAGGCCCAAGGTCATCCGGTGGAGTTGGCTGGCATCTTTTATCATGTCGGCGAGAACGACATGGCGTTTAGCCCTTATCGAAGAGATGCAGCCAAGTGGCTGCAGTCCACAGTCGCTCAAAGCCGCCGGGACCTAGCGATGCCCACCTTGAAATGGCATGTCAGCCAGCAGTCGCCACCCGATGAGAAAGGACTCAACACCATCGACATCACCGCCAATCTAGCTGCCCTCGCCGCAACCGACCCTGCGTTCGTCCATCTCAAGGTCTTCGATCTCCCGCCGCAGCCAGAGAAGCTGGTCATCACCACAGAAGGGATTGTTCGATTGGGCGAGCTGCTGGCACAGAGCTATTTCGAAGACAGGTAAATCAGGGAGCGCGAAGTGCGCGACTTACCTGCCCACAAGCCTGACACGACATCTAAACCCTAACTGATCCTCGGTGCGATCGGTACCTAACTGCTCCGCAGCGGAAGATACTTCGAATGCGATAAAGTTGCTGACACTGTTTGATCGTTCCGCGACTCCAGTCCTCGTCAATCATTCACTCCCGAATGTCTTGGGTGACAGTGGGCCGAAGTCCGTCTCGCGGGTGAGGCAATGCTTCATGCGTAGCAACCGAATTACCGCTTCGGCGGGATGGATCTTACCTTTGGACTTCCCATCGACGATGTAGAGCACCTTGGCAAATTCCCAGAATGCCAGACATAGCTCCACGACGGTGGAGTAGAAACTGTTGAACGGATGCCCGACCAGCAGCATCCATTCCGTGATCCGACGATCGTACTCTTCACGACTTGTCGCGGTGTCGAGTGAATACTTCGCTCGATCCCATGAAGGGACGTTTTATGCTCCGCAGGCTGATAGTGCCATGCAAGCGACGCACAATTTTTGGGCACACTCTGCCTGCAAAATCAGAGCAGGAAATTCTCCCTTTTGTGACAAAAAAGGTATCACCGGGCCTCATTTCCGACCCTGGTGCTTTCGCGAGTGCCTCGCGCAAATCCTTAGAGTATATCAACTTAGAGCGAGTGGGCGGTACGGGACTCGAACCTGTGACCTCCACGATGTCAACGTGGCGCTCTAACCAACTGAGCTAACCGCCCCAAAAGCTGTTCAAGGAATTGAGACCAGATCGGCACTATTTCCCTGAGAACTCTAATATCGTCTCCAAGGACGCTCCATTCGTCAAGTAGCCCACGGTGGCAATGGCGCAAACTGGATAATCGTCACTACCGCTAACTGATGATCCGGTTCCGTTTAGTACGCAGTATTTGCGTGTTTTTGCCCACCTTTTCGAGGTTTGAGCGAACCGCAGCCCGGGCCTAGGTTCGTCATTCCGCTGAATGCGCCTCTTCACCCTGCCAGAGGGTGCAAGTAACCTTAAAGGAATCACTTTGGAAACTCACGATCCCGTCGGAAACACTTTTGCCGGAATGATCTTCGGCGGTCCCTTGATTCATGTCCCTTCGCTTCGCTTGCCCTCACTGCCATCAGAAGTTGAGCGTCAGCGCGGACAAAGCGGGGCAAAAACGCAATTGCCCCAAATGCAAACAGCCGATTGTTGTTCCTCATTCGGCCACTTCGGGCTCCGCGTCAACAATCGGCAATCAGGTCGCAACTTCGGACGCGTCGCCAGCGACCGGCGGCATCGCGCCACCAACCTTCGAACAGTTTGAGGTCTACGACGACGACACCGAGATCTTGTACGATGCCGAGATTCCGGCGTACGTTCCTGGGGGCGTTCCCAAACTCGTGGACCGCGTTTCAGTACCCCGCTGGTCCATTTACGTGCAAGGAGGCCTGCTGGCTGGCCTCTCCTTTCTCTGCTTCATGCTCGGCCTGTGCGCAGGCGGACTAGGGTCTGGGGGTGCTGGTGGCGGCGGGCAAACCACTGGGCCTAAGTATGGCGATCTTTACGGCCGCGTGACTTATCAATTGGCACAGCAACAAACCGGAGACGACGGTGCGATTATCATCGTGCTTCCACAAAAACAGATTCCTGATGAGAAAGCGCCCACAGCAGACCTTTTTTCTGAGACAGCGATCGCACGTCCTACGCATCGCGGATTGGAGATCATTCGTCTGATCGGGGGCGGCTCAACGCGGGCAGACAAGACTGGTAACTTCAAGCTGCAATTGTCGCGCGGCGACTATTTCATTCTGGTCGTTTCTAATATCAAGCAGCGTCCCGCCAATGTCGCCGTCCCCACTGCCGAGATTGCACAGATGGGACGATTCTTGGAGCAACCGGTCGACTTCATCGGAAGGAAAATGTACCGCTGGGATAAGATTTCAATCAAGGGGGATCAGCGCTACGACGTTAGTTTCGAGTAGGCTCCAACTCCCCTGCCTATCGGCCTAATTGCTTTGCCTGCTATTCTAACGAGCACGAATTCAAGGTGTGATTTAAGTAACTAGCTGCAAAAGGACATCGCATGGCCAGTTCTACAAGTAAGGTTGTCATCATCACGCTCGTGACGGTTGGGGGGGTGATGCTTGCCAGTTGCGGTTGTTGCTTTCTTGGTTTCTTTGGCATTCTTGGAGCAGCACGCAGTTCGCCGACCTATCAACAGTCGCTGGAGGTGGTTAAGTCAAGTCAACCCGTGATCGACAAAATCGGTTCGCCGATCACTGAAGGGATGTCAACCAACCTCAATTTTAAGTCGGACAATGGTGTCACGAAGACCGAAGTCACGTACAGTGTCAACGGGCCGAATGGGTCGGCCACAGTCACGGCCGAAACGCTCGATCAGGGTGAGGGTCTGCAGTTCAACGTGCATCGGGTTGCATTTCCTGATGGCACGGTCGTCGATTTGAACGCAGCCGCGAAGGCCGATCCGCAGCCAGATCCAGACATGGACGTGGCTCCTAACGATTCAGCGACACCGCCAGTTGCTCCCATGGAAGTCGATCCAAATCCCGACGCATCGCAGGCTGGCGATGCCTCGGCTCCCTAACTGAGTGCCCAAAGTTCACTTGTACCTCAGTTTTCCACGACCGTTTCTAAGCGGGAACGGCGTTTGCAGTCTATTGGCCTCACGGGCAATTGTTTGCTCATTGGCGAATCTCACGACCTTCGTCCCTAGCCACTAATTTAACATGCGATTTCAAGTTTCGGCTCACCTGGAATACATCATCACCTTCCCTTCCACCCTTATCTTCAACATCCATGCGCAGCGCAACCTGGTGCAGACGATTCTTGATGAGCGTTTCACTATGGAACCGCACATGAAAGCGGAAGAGTTCGTATTAGAACCTGCGGGAAGCAGATTTGTCCGGCTTGAAACCGGGAAGAAAAAGCACCTGATCATTGATTATCAGGCAACTATCGAGTGCGCTTACGAAGCAATTTCGACTCGATCTTTGGATGCCATCACCGTCGCGGAGATGGATCAGCGTGCAATTCCCTATCTGTTCCCCAGCCGCTACTGCCAGTCCGATCGGTTAGGGCGTCTCGCCTGGGATCTGTTTGGCAGCATCCCGACCAATTACGAAAAAGTGATCGCGATTGCCGACTGGATTTACGACAACGTTGAGTACGTTCCCGGAACAACCAATTCCGAAACCTCTGCTTACGATACAGTCACACAACGTACCGGCGTGTGCCGAGACTTCGCCCACCTGGGGATTGCGTTGTGTCGAGCGCTGAATATTCCGGCGCGCTACTTTTCCGGCTATGCCTACCAACTCGAGCCCCCTGATTTTCACGCCTGCTTCGAAGCCTATATCGGCGGACGTTGGTTAATCTTCGACGCCACACGTCTGGCCCCGATGAATGGTCTGGTGCGGGTGGGGACTGGACGCGATGCAGCAGAAGCTGCCGTTTCCAGCTTCTTTGGACGTGTGCAAGGGACCGTGATGCGAGTGGAATGTTCGCTCGCTGCGGGACAAAAATTTACCCCCCTGACGCGTAGGCAACTCAAAAATAAAGGGATCTCGCTAGACGCCAGCAATGTCACGCCTGCGAATTGAACATAGCACGGTTTATACCTATCAACGCCCCGTTGAGTTTGGACGGCATCGCTTGGTGCTGCGCCCGCGGGAAGGACACGATCTTCAGGTCGAGAGCATGGTTCTGCGAATTACTCCGGCCTATCGATTGATTTGGTCGCGCGATATCTACAGCAATTCGATTGCGATCGTCGATTTTATCGAACCGGCCGCTCGGCTGGAGGTGAACAGCGTCGTCCAAGTGCTGCGAACATTCAAGTTTCCCCCCGAGGAGCCCTTCGACCCCATACGAGTTCCAACACCAGTCAGCTACGAAACGATGGAATCGCAAGTGGTCTCTGCTTATCAGTCCATTTCCTATCCCGACGATCTGGACGACGTCCGCAGTTGGCTGCGAGAAATTGCTCCGGCACTGGCAGCCACCGACGCCGAACAGTTGCTGACAAACATGTGTACGGCAATTTACCAGCAGATCAAGTACCAAAGACGAACCGTACGTGGCGTGCAGTCTCCTGCGCAGACATTGCGTTTAGGAACGGGCTCGTGTCGCGACATGGCTACGCTGATGATGGATGCTGCTCGCAGTCTTGGACTTGCAGCACGGTTTGCAAGCGGCTATCTCGACTGTCCTGCGGCTGAAGCAGGGCGGGCGGCGATGCACGCCTGGGTAGAAGTTTACCTGCCCGTGTTAGGCTGGCGTGGGTTCGATCCGACGCTTGGCGAGCCAGCCTCGTTAAAGCACATCGCGGTCGGCGTGAGCCATCATCCACGAGGCGTAATGCCGATTTCTGGAATGTTCAACGGAGCCTCCGGCGACTATGTCGAAATGATTGCTAACGTGAAGGTCGACGTCCTGGAGAACGTCGCAACACGTTAGTTCCATCGGTCTGCGAGCGGCCGTAAGATCTCGTACTCCGGCGTAAAGACTCAAAACTTTTCGTGTTAGTAAGGAACTGTGCTGAATTGTCGACGATGCGGCTGTACCTGCAATCAAGGTGGCAAGCACCCCTGAAATGCGCTGATTCTCAAGCAAGTGTGAAGTAGTCTTTTGCGTGCTCGATGCAACGGTAAAGCGTGAATGGAAGCCTAAGGCTCTTCCTTTTCGACATCATCTACCAAACCAAACTCGACTAACTTCGCTCGCAAAGTATTGCGATTGATCCCCAACCGAGTCGCAGCCTTCGTCTGCACATTGTTCGTGGATTGCAGCACCTGCAAGATCAACTCCTTCTCGACTCTGCTCACGACTTGTTGATGCAAGTTTGTCGAATCATTGCCGGCCGTCATCACTCCCTGTTGCACAACTTCCGCCACGAGCGAGTCCAGGCCCACGCCCCGAATTTTGCCACCCGAGGAATGATCGGCTCGGCCCAGCACGGCATCGGGCAGAAGCTCGACGGTCAGTTCATCCCCTTCAGCCATTACCACTGCCCGCTCCGCATAGTTTTGCAATTCCCTAACATTTCCCGGCCAATGATAGTCCTGCAGGGCTTCCATCGCCTGACGTTGGATATGCACGACATTGCGATCATTCTTCTCGCTATAGATGTTCAGAAAATGGGCGACCAATTCTGGAATATCTTCCTTCCGCATCCGCAAAGGCGGAATCACAATCGGCACCACATTCAGCCGATAGTACAAGTCCTCGCGAAACTTTTCTTCGTCTACCTGATCGCGCAAATTGCGATTGCTCGCAGCGATTACACGGGTATCGACCCGAATTGTATTCGTGTCCCCCACGCGCTCAAACTCTCGTTCCTGCAACACGCGCAGCAACTTCACTTGCAGCAGCAGCGACGTGGAATTGATTTCATCGAGAAAAATCGTGCCGGTATGCGCCGCTTCAAACCGACCGGGTCGATTGTTCACGGCTCCCGTAAAGGCGCCGCGAACGTGGCCGAAAAGTTCACTCTCGAGCAAATTCTCGCTCAGCGCCCCACAGTTCACTCTCACAAAGGGGCCAGTCGCTCGATTGCTCAAGCGATGGACGGCCGTCGCGATGATTTCCTTACCCGTTCCCGTTTCCCCTAGCAACAACACCGACGCATTCGTCCGCGCGACACGCCGCGTGAGCTGATAAACAGCCTGCATCGCGGGCCCCGAGCCGATTAAGCCGGCAATGGGAGGGCCATGGTCTTGGGGAATGGTGCGGTAAATGGTCATTGCATTCGGTATTACGGTTCTCACCCGTGGGCAGTTGCCTGGAGTTGGAAAACGACCTCCAGGCCGAAAGCCAACGTCCGCCCAGGGAAACGCCCGGACAAATGCCTTTCCGTCCCGGGCACCGCGAGTTTACCGCGCTTTGGCTTGCGACCTAAGGGCCCTCGCTTCGATAACATCTAATAAACTGGACAAAACCTGTTGCGTTTGAGCATCAGCCGTTTCAGACGCGTTGTAGCGGGCGTATTGACGCTCAATTTGCGGGCCCGTCAACAAGACCCCACGCTTCTCAACCGCCCGAGCGAACGCCTGGGCCGCCCCCTGCCGAATGACCAGGGAAGTGTTTTGCTGGCTGGCGAGATCCACGAGAGCCGATTGAACCCTCGGCGAAGCAATTTCAGCCGCCAAGGGAGCCAGCCGGCTTGCCAGTTCAGGCCGATACATGTTCTCGATAAAGTCCCGCTCGATGCGTCCCAGATCGTCTCTCAAGGGGGACTTCTGCGCCATCAACTCCGTCAACAAATCTGCCGCGGCAAAGGCTTGTTCGAGCCGTTCTTCCGCCGGAACAAAATCCCGCTCGAGTTGGCGGGTAAACAATTGCAGCATCCTCCCCGTCGTCGACATCGCGGGGGCCCGTGCGAGGGTTCCGAATTCTTCCAGAGCCGCCTTTTTGGCCAGGTCGACATCCTCCGCATTCACGTCGTAAGTTGGAATGAGTTGGTCGCCGTGAAAGCGGTGCATGACCGCCACGCGATACTCTCCCCGCAGTCGCCGCTCGATCTTGTCAAAATAATCCGCACGGGCCAATACACCGACCAACAGATGCTCGCTGCGATAGTCCCGTCGCATCCATTGAATCAATTCTGGAACGCGCGGATGATCAATCGCATCGCTGAGAAGCACAAACTCGTAGTCCGCCTGCGTCGTGGCCGCGTGGACGATGTCCTGTGGATCAAAGAACGCATCGGCCTCATATCCGCCGTCGGCAAGCAACCCCAAAATGGTTTGGGCATACTGCTGTTTCACATCGCCGACCAGAACTTTGCGTGCCCCCGTGCCAGATAGGAAGAAGGCGAGCCCTTCCGCCATCCGACTCGCGCCAGCAAACGATTCCTTCGGAGCCCACTTCACGATGGCTTTCATCGCTGCCAGGCGGATGCGTCGATCGGTGTGTGAAAGAAGCGAAGCAACGAGCGATTCCCCTGGCGAGCCATACAACAAAGTTTCGTCGCCGGTCACTGCTAGAATTTGAAGTGCGGCCAGGATCGCGCCGGTCTGTTTTTCCTTCACTGCCACCGCGAGCATATCCAGCAGACTCGCGAGCGACGTCTTTTGCAGTTCCGTCAACAACGCCGCCGGCAAGGGCTTGTCCCAGCCAATCGCTCGTTGTTCCCATTCCAGCCGAGCCAGCAGTGCCGTGCGTGCATAGTCCGGCTTATCCTTCACGGTGGCGGCCAAATCAGCTGCCAGAATCGACGCCAATCGCAGAGCCGCATCCTCAGGGTGCATCATCCGGCGTTGCGGCGCGTTCTTGGCTTCATCCCACTGCCAAACCGTCACTAGCCCACCCATTTCGCGCGGCTCTGGCCAACTTCCGGCCAACAACTCTTTGATGCGGCGATCGAGCAACACTTCCACATCGCGCTGCGTAGGATAGGCTCCGCCGATTCGCAATACTGCGTCCCGAGCAATTTCTCCCTCGGCATTTTCTTGGAGTGAAGTACCGAGCATGCGGTACATTCCCTCTCGCGATCGTGCTTCGACCAAGACCGTCATCACGTTCTTCCGCAACGTTTCCTTCTTCGATTCCATCGCGGCCAGGATCGGTCCGCGGAGCGCCTCGAACATTTGCACCAAGGCGAACTGCACATTGCTGTGATTCTTGGCGAGTGAATCTTGCGAGATCACTTTCAGCATCGGCTCGGCCGCATCAATCCCAATGTTCTGCAGGTCGTAAAGAGCTTGCTGTCGCTTTTCAGGTTCGGGGGCATTCAGTTGCTGGACGAGCGCATCAATTTGCTGGGGATTCGCCGCCGCAGCATGAGCCGCCTTGAGAACCATTTCCATCACCTGGCGGGCTTCGGGCTGAAGTTCCGGCTGACGTTCAAAACGAAGGAGCGTACCGGTCCCAATCTTCGCCTGAGCCTTGGCCAGATCCGCGGCAGCCGGCTTCGCTTGTAACAACAAGCCCAGGTAGCGTTTGCTCTCGGCATAAGCGTCAAGATTCAGACACGATTCGGCCGCTTGCAACAGTTCGAGTGCGGTGGTGGGCTTCGATTCGCGAATCGCCCGCAACGTAATTCCAGCCCCCTGCAAGATGACGAGGGGATCATCGGCTGGCGGGGCGTTTGCCGCGGGAGCCGCCATCGGACCAGCAAACGGATCTTGAGCCCGCACGCCGTTAACGAAACAGGTGCTGCCCGTCACACCGATCAGTGCGAGTAGCAGGAATCGGCGGAATGTTCGTTGTACAAGTTGCACGTTCTTTGCCTCGGTTTTGGTTTCTCGGCCATTCCTGCCGTATTTGCTCCCTCCGTGTGTTGTTCACTGCTTACCAGTTTTCCATCTACCATCACCACGCAGGTGCTCGGGAAGCGTGTCGTCTGCGAATGGCACACGGAGTGTGCCTACTACGATGCTCCCAATTTCTCCCGCCAAATCCCCACCTGCTTCGCCACTTCCGCTGGTGCGGTCGAACCGTAACTGCGGAACGCGGCAATCGCTTTATCCACTCCCAATACGTCGTACACTTTCGCATCGAGCGACGGATGAGCTGTTTGGAAAACTTCCAAAGGCAGATCCGCCAATCGACAGTTCCGGTCGAGCGCGTGACGCACCAGGTCTCCCACCAAATGATGCGCCGTTCGCTGCGGCAGTCCCATCTTGATCAAATGTTCCATGAACGTCGTCGCATCCAGATGCCCCCGATCCAGCCGTTCCGCAATCGCTTCGCGCTTCAACTCCGCCCCAGCCACAATCGGCGCGGCCAGTTCCAAGCAAATTTCCACGGTATCGAACGAATCAAACAGAGCCGGCTTGTCTTCTTGCAAGTCGCGGTTGTAAGCGAGGGGCAATCCTTTCACGATCACCAACAGCGTCTGCAAGTTGCCGATCACGCGGCCCGTCTTGCCGCGCGTTAGTTCCAGCACGTCGGGGTTGATCTTCTGCGGCATGATCGACGAGCCGGTGCAGAACTGCTGCGGCAACTTGATGAAGTTGAATTCAATCGTCGACCACAAAATCCACTCTTCCGCCCACGTCGAAAGATGGGCGGCAATCACTGCGAGCGTAAACGCGGCTTCCAGCACAAAATCCCGATCGCTCGACGCATCCAGGCTGTTCGCGCCGACCGAAGCAAAGTCCAAACGTCGCGCCACATCCATCCGGTCGATCGGCAAGGAACTTCCCGCGAGCGCTGCCGAACCGAGCGGCGAAATGTTCGTCCGTGCGCGGCAGTCACGCACGCGTCCTCGATCTCGTTCCAGTTTTTCGCAGTAAGCCAACCAGTAATGCGGCGCCAGGACCGGCTGGGCACGTTGCAAATGGGTGTAGGCCGGCAGGATGACATCCGCATCACGCTCGCAGCGACTGACAAACGCCTTTTGCAAGTTCAGCAGTAAGCCATCCACCCGATCCAGTGCATCACGCACCCACAAGCGAATGTCGGTGGCGATCTGATCGTTTCGACTCCGCCCCGTGTGCAGCTTGCGCCCCACATCTCCCAGGCGGTCGATCAGCGCCTGCTCGATGTGCATGTGAATATCTTCGAGTTCGATCCGGATTGGCAGCGTCCCCGCGGCGATCTCTTGGCCGATCTCGGTCAGAGTCGCGGCGATTTGCTCGGCCTCGTCATTCGTGAGCATGCCGACCGACGCGAGCATTTGCGCGTGCGCGATCGAGCCCCGTATGTCGTGGGCATACAGGCGATGATCAAAACTGACACTTTCAGTGAAGCGTTCCAGGCGGCTATCGGCGGCCGCGGCAAAAACGCCCGAACGGGAGGGACTGGCCAACGTTGATTCCTGATTGAGTTGAAGTTCGCCACGCGAAAGGATTTTTCGCCTTGGTTGCGGCCCAACTTCTTCATGCTAAATGGGTTAGGTACGCGAGTCAAAGGGAGCCTGTAATCGCCGGAAAGAGACTCGCGAATGCCTCTCCGACGATCGCTACAGCCGTTGTAACCGTTCATGTGACGCTCCTGAGCGATTGGTAATCATCGAATTCTTCTGTACCGAGTGCATATCCTGCCAGAACGACGTTCGACTCGATTCGAGCCTTCTAATCAATTCCTCTCTGTGCTCTCTGTGTCTCTGTGGTGAACTTTCTTGCATCAAAACTGCCGCCGCTGTCTGGACGCTTGCCGCGCTGTAACAAACTCCGCGTTCTCGCGCAGCCACTGCTGCTTGAACCGCTGCTCGGCCACGTAGCCACGCAAATGCTCCTCCGGCATCACGAACAGATCGGGCAGAACTTCCAGCGGCGGGATGCTCACCACTTGCACCGGAGCACCG